>JAITVV010000036.1 GCA_031285625.1 Prevotella sp. | reverse complement strand
TGTCGCCAGTACTGGTGAGGTATACGGGGATAGTGCATCTCTCCTGAAATAATTCTTACAGGTTTGCCGTCATAGACAAAATCCCCGCCTTTTATTTCGAAGGTATGGTCCTGTTGGGCAGACATATTCAATGAAAAAACAAACGATAATACCAGTAAGATTGAACAAAATTTCCTAATCATGGTTTTCTATTTAAGTTTAAATTATTAATTAAAAGGGCATATACTTTAATTACAAATCAGGATTACATTTATAATCACAATCCCGTATTTTATTACATTGAATATTCTTTTAATATCTTTGTCACAGAATTCAAGTAAAATGCAAGAGTATAAAGATACAGAAAAAATAAAAATACCCGCACAACGTTTTGCTGATCTTATTCTGGATATCGGTACATATCTGCTGGCGTCCGGAGCACATTGCGGGAGGCTGAACAGTAATCTGGGACGGCTAGCCTCAACGTGGGAGTTCGATGTAAATTTGAGCCCTACATTTAAGGGCTTATTAGTTACAGTAAAAGATCTTAACGACCCTAATAATTCAATAACACGATTCAAAACCTCCCCGCCACATGAGGTACATCTGGCTGTACTAACCGAAGTATCCCATCTATCATGGAAAGTACAGGAAGAGCGTCTGTCGATAACCGAAGTGGAAAAGGAGTTTGCCCTGATAAAAGCAAAGCCCAATTACAAAGATATATTTGTCGCTATTGCAGTTGGATTCTCATGTGCAGGTCTTTGCCTTTTCTCTTTTGGAGATACAATGAATGCAATTGTCACCTTCTTTGCTGCTTTTATCGGCTATATGGTACGTGTCGGGTTTGCCAAGAAGAAATTTAATCCGATGATATGTATTTCTATAGCTGCTTTTATAACTACGCTTATTACAGGTTTAGGGCGGCTGTATGGTATCGGATCACACCCCGAAGCGGCTATGGCTACCGCCGTGCTTTACCTTATTCCGGGTGTTCCACTTATAAACTGCGTTATCGATCTTATTGAGGGTTATTTATCCTCAGCTATCAACCGTGCCCTATTCGGAGGGTTTATACTGCTATGTATTGCAGCAGGAATGACCTTATGTATTACACTAATGGGTATTAATAATTTCTAAGCAAATGGAAGAACTTACACTATTAAATATACTCCGAGATTTTGGGATTGCCTTTATTGTCGGATTTTGTTGGGCCATACTATTTGGCTCACCAAAACGCCTGTTATGGGTTGCCGGGCTTCTCGGTGGAATGGGACACTGCATTCGCTTTATCCTTGTTCAACTGGATTTCGGATTAATCACTGCTACATTAGCCGGCTCCGTACTGATAGGCCTAGTTGGTATCTTTGCAGCACACAAGGTAGATAGTCCACCCGTAGTATTTACAATGCCTGCTTGTATCACTATGATTCCAGGTATGTTCGCCTACAAAACCATGCTTGCAGGAATAAAGGTAACCGACCTGCCTACGGTAGAACAAAATCCACATATATTAATAGAGATGTCACACAACCTGATGTTGACAATGTCACTTCTATTTACATTAGCTATTGGGATATGTATAAGCGCTTTACTTTTCCGCAAATCGAGTGTAAAGAATATATCATTTAAGGATATTATAGGAAAAGGATGATAATCAGCCAACAAAGGACTTATAACTCATAGCCTAACCTCTGCTTCCTTTTCTGACCCATTTTTACTATTCCCCTAGCAACAAGGAATACTATTATTTGTGTGAATATAATGAATACACCTGAAGGTACATCCAATACCGCAGACAAGAATAGCCCTACAATACACCCAAAGAATCCGATCAGGATGGACAGTAAGATCATTTTTACAAAATTGGATGTAAACAGATTAGCAGTCATTTGAGGAACAGTTAGGATAGACATCAGCAATACAATGCCTACTAAACGAATAGATAACACAATAGTAATCGCTATTCCCATCATCATAGCATACTTAATCAGGTTGACGGGTAAGTTCCGTGTCTTAGCAAAGTCCGGATCGAAAGCTGCGAAAAGGATCTGACGCCCATATAAAAGGAAAACAATAATAAGGATTAATGATAAAACAGCCAGATAGGTGATATCCGGTTTAGTTATCGTTAATATATTACCAAACAGATAATCAGACAGATTAGGGGCAAAACCCGGTTTGAGATAAATAAAGATAATACCTACAGCCATACCCAACGACCAGAATGAACCGATAGCCGAATCTTCCCTTACACCCTGACGTGATGAAAGCCATTCGATGCCAAATGCCGAAAGGATGGAAAATACCATTGCAGCAAGGATAGGATTCCAGCCGAAATAAAAACCCATTCCAATCCCACCTAACGAAGCATGGGTAATTCCCCCACTGATAAATACTAACCGGCGAATAACCACATATGAGCCTATTATTCCACATGCGATACTCGCAAATAAGCTACCTAATAATGCATTTTGAAAAAAAGTATAGGATAAGAGATCAAAAAACTCCATATTACAATATCTTCTTTATTTGTTCCTTTATATCACTTATTCTTAATACCACTAAAGAGTTATCCTCTTTATCTGTAGGAGCGGCCTTGAAGGGTGATATAAGGTAGTTCTTCGTTTTGTGGAAATAGGATAAATCGGTAGTATTCCCCTCATCGTCTTTCAAGGTTGGCCAGTAATAAGGGATTGGCTTAGGTTCATGTCCTTCTACTATAAGACGTCCTTCTATTTCCATATTGTCAGTGTTGAGTATATAGTAAAGATTCTCACCTATCTCTGCAACAGCATATTTATTATCTATAAAGAAACTGCCATAACCTAGCTGGCATTCTTCCTCTTCCATTTGCTCCTCATCCAATTCATATTCATTCAATATTTCCATATCAGGATATGAATAGCGAATAATCCTATCCAGGTCATAAGCAGATACCGAAAGGAATTTTGAATTATCGTCAGAGAAAGAAATCCCTGCTATATCTTCCAGATTATCCTTTTGTTCACAAATGATTTTGCCATTATCATTTGTAAGAAAATATGTCATCATGCCATCCTGTCCGGCAAGAAACATCATACATACTTTATTTGGTTCTGGTAAAGAGGAGAATTCAACTGCACTTTTAAATAGTTCGTCTTCAAGGATTATGGTATCCACCTCTACATTGTCTATAATGAGACATATCTTTTTATGTTCATTATCTACATATTTCACAACCCATGTCACGTTGCCATAAGGGGAAGAATATGCTCCTTCGACTTTTTCACTGACCGAACATAATATCTTACCGGACAGATCATATATCCGAAATTCATCATCACTCCCTATACAAAATGCATCTTCGAAATAATGAAGATTGAAAACTTCTACAGATCCTTTTTCCTTCTTTATTACTTCCGAACAATCATATACTTTTTTTATATTAAAATCTGCATCCAATAATGTTACAATCCCTGTTCTGGAACAGCAACCAAATAAATCATCACCTTTCGCTCTAAAATAATAGACTCTGTGTGATATATTTACAGTTCTGAATGGTGAAATTAAAATATCTTTCATATCCGATTAATTAAAAAAGTGACAAAAGTAACAGTTTTCGAACTAATTTTAATTATATAAAATCTGTTACCTTTTCAAAAATAAAGACTCTAATATAGATAATTTTTTATCAATTACTTTCTTTATCAACAGCTTTCATCCATTTAAAATCATAATATCGTGCACATACCTGATTAACTAAATGATCCTTATCATCGCTGAGATCCTGGAGTCCATATTTTGTATGAATATGAAACCTATTTGTAAATGTTATAGTGTCTATTCCTTTCGCTTTATATTCTTCAATAAGGGGCTCCCTTTCTTTCCATGCTGTAGATGCAATACTTATTGTCTGATATTTCCATGTATAGTCTACAACATATAATGAAAATAAGCCGATCAGCATCACAATGTTTAATACATTCAGAGGTTTTATTGTGAGATCTAAATTCGCATATATCATAATAGCTGGAATAATAAATAATATGATGATTCCAAACATAGCCCGCTTTTCGGAAGTAGGAGACGCCATTAGTGCAAAAAGTGCAACGAATCCGGTAATAATAAAAAGTAATGAGGATTTTAAAACAGTGTCTCTCTCAATACTCTTTTCCTTCTGACGAATATAAATAATAATTCCTGCTATATATGCTGCAATCAGAGGTAAAACGGTTTGCACAGAGTATATCAATAAATTTTTCAGGTTAAGAAAATACTCTTCCGACATTGTTTTTCCCTGCTCGGCAACCATCTGTTCTACTGAGGTTAATCTGATGTAATTGCCAGGAGCCAGAAGCATCGCGCCACATCCCATGGTAGCTCCAACCAATCCAAAGATAGCCCATTTGGGCAACCTCATTTTTTCTCTTCGATATAAGAAGAGAGAAGCCAGAATATAAAAGATTAGTGCAATACCAATATTTTCATTTGTCCAACCGGCAATAATACCAATCATAAAAAATAAGATCGCTTTAAATATACTATCAGAATATTCTCTATTACGGAAATACAGATAATAAGGATAGATAAATAGTAAGACTATGAGCATTCCCCACAAGTAATTGGCACTTCCGGTCTTCCATAAAACAGTTTGACAAAAAGCCAGCTGAAGGAACCACACACATATATGACACAATAAGAACACAAAAGGGTTCACCTTATTGTTCTTATTAGCGATTGAATACATTACAAATAAAAGTGTTACATATGCAACGGCGTTTAATACACAGAGCCAAAAGAAATCGAGCATTAACAATGCCTGACAAATAATATGAACTACAGCCCGCCCGCCCCATTCGAAATAATGATGGTATTGCGAGATAAATACATCGGATAGGGATTCAACCCTCCTGTTTTCGGAGACAACAAAACTATAGTTCCAATCATCCAGAAACAGAGGATAAATATCATTCAATATATAAATCATACAAAAAACAAGAGAAACTATAAATATCATCAATATAGATCTTCTGTTTAATATAGATCTGAGAAAACCTTGCATCAATTCATGCATGCTAAAAAATGGCATTTTATATATATTCTGCGCTGCTATAACATTACTTCTACTTCGAAATAACGTTTTTCTAATAACTCCAACCTTACCTTTAGAGCATCAATTTTAAATCAACAACAAACTATGCCAGTAATTTTATGACATAGCATGCCGGATTAATTTCCGTTCATTATATCTGATTATCAAAGAAGCATCGATAATCGTTTTCCTTATGTTGCGTTGTCCAAATTGGACATTCTGTCTTTTAATCTCTCTACATTTGAAGCAAACCTTATTTTATACAAAAATAAGTAAAACTGGTGAACTGAAAATATATTCTATATCATATATGACTATCAAACCAAATTAGCTCCCAAAAATTTACGTATCAATTCTGCATTCTCGCCCCGTCTATCAATATATGAATCCAGTTGGTCATCCAGAATATTTCCTATATTGAAATATTTTGATTTAGGATGAGAAATAATAATGCCACTCACTGAAGCATTTGGTAGCATAACCCCGTTTTCTGTCAATTCTACCCCGATTTCTTCAGATTGAAGTAAATCGTGATTCAACAGGAAATTGATAGACTGATCCGGAATAGAAGGATAACCCACAGCTGGACGAATACCCTGATATTTTAGGGTAAACATATCATTTACAGATATATTCTCATCTGCAGCAAAACCCCAGTATTCTTTCCTAATCTTAGCATGCAGCCATTCTGTTGTAGCTTCTGCCAGGCGATCTAATACAGACTTAAGCAATAAGACTTTGTATTCATCACCCTGACGTTCATACTCACTCATTAATTCATTAGCTCCTACTCCTGCCGTAACCGTAAACCCTCCTACATAATCCTTCTTTCCGGAAGATTTTGGAGCAACGAAATCACAAAGAGACAGATACTCCCCCTTATCATTTTTCTTCTGCTGACGAAGCATTGGAAAGCTTATATCATTAATATACAGACATTCATTATCACTATAGGCATCAAAAACACCAAACACAGCATTAATATAGTCTGCTTTATCAAATATCAATTGATCTAATAGTTCCTTTGCATCCCTGTACAACTGCATACCTTCCGAAGCCTTTTCCCGTTCAGACTCAGAAAATGAATTTAACCAAGTAGCACGGCATGACGAACAGTCGTCTATATGCTGAACAGATGCATATCTGGCTGATAAATTCCACGAATGGAAAAAGAATTTCCAGTCCACATAAGGCACTATCTCCTCAACAGGGATATGCTTTAAAGTCTGGCGCCCCTTAGTCTTTGGTTCAGGAGCTTTATATTCTGCCCAGTCTATTTTCATTCCTTTACCCAATACTTCGGATAATGGCAACAGATCGGATTTTTTATCTCCGACAGTATCACGCAACGAAGCATATTCGCTACGGATCTCTTCTATATAGTTATCTTTTGTGGCAGGATTGATAAGCTTACCTACCGCTGCAGGAGCCTGCGAAGCATCTTTAACATACACTACCGAACCATTATTGTATTTGGGGTCTATCTTAATAGCTGTATGCAATTTAGAAGTAGTAGCACCACCAATCATCAAAGGAATAGAAAAACCTGCTTTTTCCATTTCATGGGCTACAATACTCATTTCTTCCAATGAAGGAGTAATCAATCCGCTCAGACAGAGTATATCAGGTTGCTCTTCTTTTACTTTCTGGATTATAACTTCAGGCGGAGTCATCACTCCCAGGTCTATAACTTCGTAGTTATTACACGCAAGAATGATAGACACGATATTTTTACCTATATCATGCACGTCACCTTTTACTGTTGCTATTACGAGTTTACCTGCTTTGTTACTTCCCGCAGATGAAGCTTTCTGAGCTTCCAGTGTTGGTTGAAGTATAGCTACAGCACGCTTCATAGTACGGGCGGTCTTTACTACCTGAGGAAGGAACATCTTACCCGAACCGAATAAGTCGCCTACCTTGTTCATACCATCCATCAATGGTTTGTCAATAATATCTACAGCTTTGGGATACACTTTCAGTGCCTCTTCCAGATCTACCTCCAGATAGTCGCTAATCCCTTTTATCAAAGCATATTGTATCCGCTCATCAAGTGGAAATGAACGCCATTCTTCTACCTTTTGTTCTGTTTGACCTGAATTCTCATTCTTTACTTTTTCGGCATACTCTATCAGTTCGTCCGTAGCCTCTGCCCTCCGGTTAAAAATTACATCTTCCACCAGATTTCTCAATTCGAGAGGAATATCATCGTAAACTACCGACTGTCCAGGATTTACGATTCCCATATCCATACCACGCTGAATAGCATAATACAGGAATACGGCGTGCATAGCTTCACGTACATAATCATTACCCCGAAACGAAAAAGATAAATTACTAATTCCCCCGCTGATTTTGGCGTGTGGAAGGTTCTCTTTTATCCAGGAAATAGTTTCCAGAAAGTCGACTGCATAATTACGGTGTTCTTCGATACCTGTGGCAATAGCCAACACATTGGGATCGAAAATTATATCAAGAGGATTAAATCCGTCATTTACAAGTATTTTATAAGCCCTTTCACATATTTCTATTCTGCGCTTAAATGTGTCGGCCTGACCCGTTTCATCAAAAGCCATCACGATGACAGCAGCACCATATTGACGTATAAGCCGTGCCTGACGCAGAAATTCTTCTTCTCCGCCTTTGAGTGAAATCGAATTTAAAATAGGTTTACCTTGTACACACTTCAATCCGGCTTCGAGTACTTCCCACTTGGATGAGTCAATCATAACAGGGACACGCGATACATCAGGATCGGAGGCCATAAGGTTAAGGAAAGTAGTCATTTCTTTGACACCATCCAGTAGCCCCTCGTCCATGTTTACATCCAATACCTGCGCACCGTCTTCTACCTGCTTATGTGCAATAGTAAGAGCTTCTTCATACTTTTCTTCCTTAATCAGCCTAAGGAACTTACGTGAACCGGCAACATTCAGCCGTTCACCTATATTGATAAAATTAATTTCCGGCTTGGCCTCCAATAACTCCAATCCCGAGAGCCACATATATTTAGGTTTACCTGTCGGTTTATGAGGTGTAGCTCCTTTTACCAGATCTGCATATTTGGCAATATGAGCAGGAGTTGTACCACAGCATCCTCCAACTATATTTACCAGTCCTTCATCAATAAATTCTTTTATTTGTGTTGCCATTATTTCAGGTGTCTGGTCATATTCACCAAACTGATTAGGCAAACCTGCATTCGGATGGGCTGAAATAAAGCCAGGTGCCGTTTTTGCAATCTCTTTCAAAAATGGTTTCATATCCGACGCGCCAAAAGAACAATTAAGCCCTACCGATAGATAATCGATATGGTTTACTGATGCCAGAAAACCGCCAATCGTTTGCCCTGACAATGTACGTCCGGCTTTATCCGACAAGGTTACCGATATCATTATCGGCAATTCTATATTACGTTCCTTACGGACTTCCTCCGCAGCAAATAAGGCTGCTTTGGCGTTCAGCGTATCAAATATTGTTTCAATCAGCAATAAGTCAACACCTCCATCCACAAGCCCTTCTATCTGCTCTTTATAGGCAGCATGTAAATCATCAAAAGTGACAGCACGATAGATCGGGTTTTCTACCTTGGGGCTCATCGATGCCGTTTTATTTGTCGGTCCTATAGAGCCTGCAACAAAACGGGGTTTATCAGGATTTTGCTTTGTATATTCCTCTGCCGCCTTTTTTGCTATACGGGCTGCCTCACGGTTTATTTCCTTCACCAGACCGGCCATATCATAATCTTCCAATGATATAGCTGTGCCATTAAAGGTATTTGTTTCTATAATGTCCGCACCTGCATCCAGATATTTACGATGAATTTCTTCTATAATATCCGGACGCGTAAGGTTAAGTATCTCATTATTCCCTTTCTGTAAAATAGTTACATCGCGGAACCGCTCACCACGGAAACCCTCTTCGGTCAGTTTGTATTGCTGTATAAGACTACCCATTGCCCCATCCAGGACAAGAATTCTCCCTTTTAATATATCTTGTATCTTTTGCATCTATCTAAAATAACTATTATAATAACCTTATTTATCTTCCGAATCAAAAATCTTAACTGAGTTTATTCCCATATAATGTCCGTAGGCATTTTGCATCCACGCCATAGAGTCTAAAGGAATATCTCCTGTTTTAGGTCTCACAAACCAGGAGTCTGCTGCTTTGAAACGGCCATACATAACAACATCTCTAACTCCTTTTTGTTTTTCCATATTCACAATACGGTCTCTTTCAGCCCAGATAGTATGTATCCGCATAAAATCGTTCAGACTAAGCCAATAGGAATATAAGAAAACTAATGTTGCAAACCCAATAACAGCATAAAAAGCAATTTTTATATAAATAACTGAGAAATCGAGATTGGCATACAATAACCCTATACCTATAAAAAGAAATATAAGTATGGCAAACCATACCCGTTCAGGGAAAATAGGTGCGGCAACCATAATCAATGTGGCCACTCCGCCTGTAACTGCAAATAAAAGCGACAGATACAAGATTTTATTATTTCCCTTCTTTCTAAACTTCAAATATAATAATAGAAAAACAATATATAGAACTGTTGGAATAAGTGCATACCACGATGCCACCTTCAGTATACTGGTAAATCGATAAAAGTAGAACATATAAACAGGTTCGGCTCCCTCAGCAGCCATGTTCACCATTTCGCTTTGGTTGCGTATATAATTTCCCGGAGCCAGTAACATAATAGCACAGCCGATAATAGCCCCTACCAGTCCGAAAATCATCCATTGAGGAAGCTTTTGCTTTTCTTTCTTCATAAGTAATATGAGGCATATTACAAAGAATATCATAGCTACAGCCATATTTTCATTCGTCCAACCGGCAATTATACCAAGTAAAAACACTCCTGCTCTTTTCACTCCTCCGTCTTTAGACTGACCTGATATGAAAGCAGAACAATAGAAGGAGATGAAAAGTAAAATAAGTAAAGTACCCCACATATAGTTGGCACTCCCTGTGATCCAGAATAGATTTTCTATCAATGCAGGAATCAGAAACCATATTAAAAGATTGATTCCTATAAAAAGAGGAATATTGCGACTATTCCCTTTATTCGCAATATAATAAATGGTAACTACCAGCGCTATATATCCGATACTGTTCATAACATCTCCCCAAAAGATGCCCGCAGCCAGCATTATCTGTGCAATGGCATGTACAATAGAACGGCCTCCCCATGTAAAATAATGATCGTACTGATATTCAAATATCTCCCACAGATTACTTACCCTCGAACCATCAGCCAGCGTACTGTATCTCCAGTCGTCCAAGGTAATGGGGAAATAATGATTCAGTCCATATATACCTAGAAATAGGAATATAGAGATCAGAATAATATATTTCTGCTGTGAAATAAATTCTTTGATTTGCGACATCCTAAAATAAATTATTGCTTCAAAGCACGATCCATAGCACGTTTGTCATCTTTTTCACGCAGCGACTGGCGCTTATCATATTGCTTTTTCCCCCGTGCTACAGCTATATTTACTTTAGCCAATCCACGTTCATTCAAGAAGATACGGGTAGGAACAATCGTATAACCAGTTTCTTTAACCAAGCGCTGCATTTTTTTTAGTTCTTTCTTATTTAGCAGAAGCTTACGGTCACGACGTGCGGCATGATTATTATATGAGCCATAAAAATATTCGGAAATATACATATTACGTACCCATAATTCATTCTTCTCGAATATACAGAAAGTATCCACCAGGCTGGCTTTGCCTAGGCGAATAGACTTTATTTCTGTTCCGGTAAGAACAATTCCGGCCGTAAATGTTTCAATAAACTCGTAATCGAAACTTGCCCGCTTGTTTTTTATATTGATGCTTGACTGATTCATAACTACATATATCTTATTCGAACCAACAAAAGTACTAAAATATTAGGTTCATTATATTATACTGTTATCAATATTCTAAAAAACACGTTCTTTAAACACAAAAATATGATATCTATACATTCATAAATATCATTATTTTTATATATTTGTTTCAGATATACACTTATAAAACTAACACACTTGGAGCAAGCCTGCAACCGGCTGATCTTCCGGAAAAAGCAAATGCGATGATAGAAAAGATGAAAGCTGACAGGGAGTTTTTCATTGATATCCAGGCGGAAATGAATACTGCATATGAGTATGGTATAGATGGTGCTCAACAAGCCCTTGAGAAATATGGTATTAATGTTGGAGCCATCAGTAAAGTTGCAATGTATTATGCAGAACAAGATGGAAACAACATTGAGGAAATGACCAAATGGGGTAATTTGCTGGACAAGAAAATGAAGGAGTATACGGAAAAGTATGCCAAGGATCAGGAGGCAATATTGCTGATGATATCGAATTCTAAATCAAATATACTCTATAAACAAAAGGATTCCAATAGATGGAATCCTTTTTTAGTTATTTTAAACTGCTTATTTTTCTCTAACAATAATATTTATCGGTGTACCCGATAAATCCCAGTTATCACGGATACGATTTTCCAAGAAGCGTTTATATGGATCTTTTATCCATTGAGGAAGGTTACAGAAAAAGACAAACGACGGTACCTGGGTATGAGGTATCTGCGTTACATACTTTATTTTAATATATTTTCCCTTATTAGCCGGAGGCGGAGTATGTTCTATTATTGGGAGTAATACTTCATTCAGTTTATGAGTCGGTATTTTAGTTTTTCTGCGCTCATAAACTTCCTTAGCAGTCTCCAAAACTTTCAGAATACGCTGTTTTGTCATTGCCGAAGCAAAGATGATCGGAAAATCAGTAAATGGGGCTAAACGCTGACGAATAGCATTCTCAAATGTTTTAATAACAATTTGCTCTTTATTCTCTACCAGATCCCATTTATTAACGCATACAACAAGGCCTTTACGATTTTTCTGGATCAATGAAAAAATATTCATATCCTGGCTCTCGATCCCCTGAGTAGCATCAAGCATCAATACACAAACATCCGAGTTCTCGATAGCTTTTATAGAACGAATCACCGAATAATATTCCAAGTCTTCAGTAACCTTACCTTTCTTGCGTATACCGGCAGTATCAACCAGATAAAAATCCATATTGAACTTATCAAAACGAGTGTAAATAGAATCACGGGTAGTACCTGCTATATTAGTTACAATGTTACGTTCCTCATCCATCAATGCGTTTACCATAGAGGATTTACCGGCGTTAGGTCTACCAACAATAGCAATACGTGGAATCTCCTCCAATACTTCATCTTCGCTTTTCTTTGTAAACTTGGATATAATAAGATCTAGCAAATCGCCCGTTCCGGAACCATTGATAGCGGAGATATTGATAGGGTCGCTCAAGCCCAATGCATAAAATTCTGCAGACTGCGCATGAAGATTGAAGTTATCAGCCTTATTCGAAACCAGGATAATCGGTTTCTTCGAACGGCGCAACATATTTGCCACGGATGAATCCAGATCGGTAAGGCCATTCATCACGTCTACCATGAAAAGGATAACATCGGCTTCCTCAATAGCAATCGATACTTGCTTATTTATTTCACTTTCAAAAACATCATCAGAATTAACAACCCATCCGCCTGTATCTACAAGAGAGAACTCCTGCCCTCCCCATTCTACCTTTCCATATTGGCGGTCACGTGTTGTTCCCGAGGTTTCATCGACTATAGCCTGACGACTCTCAGTCAATCGATTAAACAGGGTCGACTTACCCACATTGGGGCGTCCTACTATAGCTACTAAATTTCCCATAATTAATTATAAGGTCTCAGACCTGTTTGTTACTTTGTTAGGATTGAATACAACAAGTAGTTCTGATTAATATATCATTAAATACTTCCTTTCACTTATTGTATTGTAATTTTGTGCAAAGGTACGTATTTTTATTGAAAACACTTTAAAATGAAAAGGCTTGCATATAGCAAGCCTCAAATATTTGTATTAATAATTTACTGAAAGTATGATACCCTCGTCACCCACATAATGGTATCTCCTACAGGTACCTTTGTCTTTTGTGCACTTTTAATAGCATCTTCCAGAGTAATAAGGTCTTTTGCAGGCCCCTGAAATAAAGTTATTGTATTTCCTGTACTTTTATAGCCCACATAATGCTGCCTTACTCTCAGGTTTTTCTCATTACCCCGTCCATAATATTGCTCTACCCCTCCGGTAGAAATATATAATAAGCTATCCACAAATCTGTATTCACTACGCTCTCTTATAATACCCTGGTTTATAAAAACTGTACCCTCATCAAACAGGATTGTTGCATCTGTAGTATATAGTTCAAAGAGGCTTATAAAAACTGTTGTAGAATCAAATCTGTTTGTTACGATCTTATTTGCTCCGGTTGCAGATCCTGCATAGACATTAAAATCGATGACCTCAGACTGATAATACCGGATGTTATCTATCTTATTGTCATCGCTACAAGATACAAATAAAGCTAATGTAACAAAGAATATATATTTTAAACAGTTCATCTTATTTCAGAAATATTATTTGAATAAATAAGTAGCATTACACCATACAATTGTATCAGTAGGATCAGTCATATCCTTCAGGCTGGTAAGTCCTCTTACCTGAAGCATCTTGTCCAGACTAAGGACCTCATTAAATACCCGAATGGTATCTTTTTCCTCAGTAAGGCGATAACGCGACAATCCTTGCAGCCTGTAAAGGTTATCAAGAGTACCCAGAGCAACAAAGACTTTTGTTCCGTCAGATTTATTTATAAATAGCGAATCACCCTTAAACTCAAAATTAGAAACAATTTTTCTCGTTCCAGTCGAATCTACAAAAGTCAGCATATTATCATTAAACTGAATTTCAATTTCTCCGTATAAATTATAATTATATCTGCTTCCAAAAAAACGTTGTGCTAATTCTGTACGCTTCAAATCATTAAACTGCACCTCTACTCCACCATGGGCAGAGCCGGCATATACTGTAAAATCCGATAAATCTACAGTAACTACAGTTAAGATATCATCGATCTCGTCACTGTCGCTGCTACAACTTACCAAAAATAAAATAAAGAGTAAGGAACAAAATATTTTCTTCATTTTTAAATTATTTGGGCTATAAAGATAATTAAAAGACTTTTATTCCTGCTACAAAATATTTGTTTCCTGAATCGGCAATCTCTATCGGTTCTAATTTTAAATAACGTACGCTCTCGGGATTATCCGCAAATAAAGTAATATCCTGCACAACCGGATTATTGGCGATATTATTAAATATTGCATTATTCTTCACTTGTTTCCAGTCTTTACCATTTTCACTTACATATATATTATATCTTAAGATGTTTGAAGATTGCACTTTGTTAAGAGGAACATACGAAAAACCTTTCACCTTAAACACTTCTCCCATATCTACCACTAACGGTATATTTTTATCTATCTCCAGATATGTAGTATTATCATTATCTGTAATCTTTGATAAATCCGCCGTTGGTGAAATAAGTTTCCACTTAGATGAATTTATGAATTTAAGGTCTGTATTTGCACTTTCTACCCCTGAGAATTGCTCCGGAGCATTATAAATACTGACTTTACTGATTACCGGACAAGCTAATCCTGTAAAGCTAACTTTAAGTTTCTGTGTAGATATTGTTGGGAAGCGCAGTATACGCTTATAACCTATAGTTGTTGCTTTTGTCAGATCAGCCCAATCATTTTTGGTATCATCCCAATATTTCACTTCAAATGAAGAAACTCGTTGCCCCAGAGGAATATATTCCTGTAAGAGCAATCTGTTAAAATTCTGCTTCTGTTTCAAATCTATTTCTAGAGAAGGAGTTAAATCATTATCTTCTGTTGTCCAATATGTATCGTAATTATCATCCAGTAAATTTGCTTCTGAGAATTTTGTTGAATTGCCCCTTATATTGCTTGCAGTTATGTTTGCACCATCAATCAGGTCATTTGCAAAAGATTCATCAACAGCTTTCCGGAATTCCATCAGGCGGGTAGAATCAGTTGGATGAATCCGTCCTCTGCGGTCAGGAGGTACATTCAATAACAAATTTGAGTTACGTCCAATAGAAGTATAATAAATATCCATCAATTTATCCACTGACTTTACTTTATCATCTGTAGCAGGACTGTAAAACCATCCCGGACGGATAGAAACATCCGTTTCGGCAGGAACCCACGCCTCACCACCTTGTACACCTGCATTTAAAACCTCAACCGGAGGGGCATCATGTCCCGGGCCAAAACCTTTTATATTTAGTGTCGACCAGTTTGTTTCTCCGGCAACACCACGCTCATTACCCATCCATCGGCAACCAGGGCCAACATCACTAAAGATTATAGCATGAGGTTGATTCCTGTATACTGTATTATGAAACAAATCCCAATCATAAACTTGCTTTTTACCATCTTTACCTTCTCCGTTTGCTCCGTCAAACCACTGTTCAAATACTTCTCCGTATCCGGAAAGTACCTCATCTAATGTATTTGAAAATACCTGATTATATTCAGGAGTTCCATATTGCGGATGGTTCTGATCCCATGGGGAAAGATAGACCCCAAACTTCAATCCGTATTCACGACAGGCTTCTGACAATTCTTTAAGTATATCTCCTTTGCCATCTTTCCACAAGCTTTCCCTTACAGTATGTGTACTGTATTTGCTCGGCCACAAACAAAAACCATCGTGATGCTTTGCTGTGATTATGATTCCCTTCATCCCCGCAGCCTTGGCTGTAGCTGCCCACTGACGGCAATCCACATCTGTAGGATTAAATACTTTCGGATCCTCCTTTCCATCTCCCCATTCCACATTAGTAAATGTATTAGGACCGAAGTGTACAAACATATAATATTCCATCTGCTGCCAGTTTACCTGATCTGTAGAAGGTATTACACCATAAGGTTTCGGAGCATCAACTTGTGCACATCCATAAAATAAAAGGAAAGAAAATAAAAAAAGGAAGCTGAAATTGGTTTTCATGAACATAAAGGTTAAGATTTTGGGTTAAAAAGTATTCTTCTTCCATTTCGTTAAACAGAAGAAGAATAAGTATGGTTTAGAGGCACAGTATCATCGGCCCAGAACTTCTATATTAGTAGATTTTAGCTGCTTAGGGAAAGTGCATTCTGCATCAATCACATATATCCACTTAGGGTTTTTAATAACTTTTTTTGACTCAGAACTAGCGAAAGTACGTTCGCTATCTTCTACGGGTTCAAAATATTCAGTAAAATCTATTTGCTCATTTTCTTTTGATGAAATAATAAAAATACGATTACTCATAATGAAATAACCATATGTTTTTTCGCCGGGTTCCTGAAGCTTGTTCCATTCATTGTCTATTGCTGTTATATCCAAAGTTAAAGCTTCTTTATCTTTCGAAAAAAGGACTTTAGTTACAGGCCATAAATATCCGTTTTTTCTTCGAAATATAAAATTGCTTATATCCGAAGTTACGTGTCCGATTTTTGTATCTTTCAATAAAAAGCCGGATAATACCAATTTATTCGGGTTATCCTTAGGCTGTGAAATAGCAAAAGCCTCTGTCAAACCACAAATACACAAAATTGTTAAAATTAAAATTTTCCTCATAGTCGTAATTTTTGCGTCACAAAAGTACAATTTTTTTCTATTTATCAGGACTAATCTGATAAATGCTATAAATAGTTAATCTTTTTTATTAGATCAGACTTATATTTTACATTTGTATTCGTTACAATCTATTAAAGATATGAATAATATTATTCAGGTATTAAAGAAAGTTGGTCTTTTTTTATTTGGAATTTTGTTAATTATTTGGGGCTATAAGGTGAATGCAGCCAACATTGAAGAAAAAGCCAAAGAAGAAAAAGAAAACAACAATAAAGAAATAGAACAGCAACCGGTAAACGCGCCTTCCATAAATGAGAATCCGACAGAAGCAGATTCTTCAAAAGTGGAGCCTAAAGAGGTTGTACCACCCAAATCTACCAATAACAAAAAGGCTGCACCTCAGCCTAAACCAAAAACTCCGGCAGAGACATCTAAAACGCCTGTGCCTGTAGTGGAAAAGAAAGCAGAAAGTAAACCTGCGGAGGAACCGGTAAAAGTAGAAGAAAAACAAACCGTGATAGAAAAAGCAACACCGGAAGAATCTTCAGGAACCGAATAAAAATAGTTGTCATGGACTTAATATACAAGGCCCAAACAAGATTTTTATTTCATGCGCATATAAAGATCAAATTATCAGCCTTCTATGAAGATGATATATTTGATGAACTGTTTGCGGTGCTCGAAGACATTGATAAAAAATACAACTCATATAAGTCCGGATCTTATATCGATCTTATTAATCAAGGAAGCGGAGGCTTTGTAAAGGTTGATGATCAAACTATCCATCTATTGAATGAAGTAATCAGATTGTCAGATTTTTTTGATGGAACTTATGATATCACCATTATGCCACTTATCAGGTTATGGGGTTTTTATAAAGATGAGCAAAAACAAATACCATCAAATAAGGATATAGAAGAAACCAGAAAGCTGGTCAACTATAAGAATATTGAGATAAAAGGAAATCAGGTAAAAATAGGAAAAGGACAGGAAATTATTACAGGCTCATTTATAAAAGCATATGCTGTAGACAAGCTGGTAGATAAGTTGAATGAATTAGGGATAACAGATGCAATAATCAATGCAGGAGGAAGTACAATCAGAGCAATTAACAATGAATCACACCCTTCGTGGCAGGTCATGGTAAGGCATCCCCGGAATGAGGAATTGTTATTTAAATTGGATATTGCCAATCAAGCCTATTCCACTTCTTCGCAAGCCAAAACGTATGTAAATATAGAAGGGAAAGAATACGGTCATATATTAAACCCTATTACAGGATTTCCATCCATAAATAAGCAGGTAGGGATAATTAGTGATAATTGCATGACAGGTGATATTATATCTACTGCATTATTTAATGAATCTCTTGAAAGATTTTTGGAAAAGGTCGAATTGTTGTCACAAGATTATAATATAAAAGGATTTTTAATAGATAGCGAAAATAGGATTACATATACAAAGGATTTCAAAATCAAACAATAAGCCTATGATGCATATATTTTCCATGAAGGAAAAAACTAAAAAGAAAAGCATTCAATCAATTGAAGACGCCCCTTTTCTTTACGTTCCCATATCACAATATTTGGGTGAAATACCTGCTCCGACTGTAAAACCGGGGGATACCGTCTGCAAATACCAGCAAATTGCAGTTTCTGAGAAAGGTCTTTCATCCAATGTACACTCCCCAGTTTCGGGGAAGGTACTGGAAATTAAGGAAGTTGAGTTTCCAGATGGGACATCAACCCCATGTATTGTTATCCAGAATGACTTTCAGGAAACAACAGAGAAACGGCCTTATTTCAATACAGATACATTAAGCCCGGAACAACTCTTGAATATCATACGTATGGACGGTATCGTCGGCGAAGGTGGTGCTCAGTTCCCAACTGCAGTAAAATATACTCTCGACGGACATAAAATTGATACATTCATTGTGAATGGAACAGAGTGTGAACCCTATTTAACTTCTGACTATGCACTAATGGCCGAACGCACTCAGGAACTCGTTGAAGGTATAGGCTTTGTGAACCGGATTCTGAATGCTGAAAATATTATTATCTCCATAGAGGAACAGAATAAAGAATTACAGAAAGCCTTTGCACCCTACCTTAGTCAACTGGAATACAGCAGCGTACGGATAGCTATTCTTCCTAATCAATACCCACAAGGGGGAGAATTGCAATTAATCAAATCTGTGACAGGTATCGAATTACAAAGATTTCAGCGTCCCCGCGAAGCCGGGATAATCGTCAGCAATATAGGTACAATACATGCTATCTACGAAGCTGTCAAAAACAGAAGACCGCTGATAAGTCGTATCATTACCATATCAGGTGAGGAAGCTACACATTATGGAAACTATGAAGTAAAGATAGGTACACCGATTGAACATATTACCAAAACTCTCGGACTGGACTCCAATAATATCAGAGTTGTACTGGGAGGCCCTATGATGGGAAAAGCGATTAACGATCCTTCTGTACCAATCACAAAGGGTTCTGCCGGAGTACTATTCCTGAAAAAAGAAACTATAAAACGTAGTAACTGTATATCATGCGGATACTGTGTAGATGTATGTCCTATGCACCTGATGCCAATGAAATTTGAAGAAAACTACAGGAAAGGTAAATATTTCAATCTGTAAAAATATAGTATCAGCAGTTGCATCGAATGTGCAGCCTGTGAATATATATGTCCGAGTAATGTTCCCCTCATCGAGAGCATAAAAGAAGGGAAACTAAAATTAAAAGAACTGGCCAATGCAATCCGATAAAACGATATTCGCTCCCTTTATAAGAAAGAATAATAGTACCAGTCAGGTAATGGCTGATGTTATATTAGCTCTGCTACCTTGCATTGTTATGTCATATCTGGCATTCGGCTTTATTCCGGTTATGGTTATCCTGGTAGCGGTAGGTAGTGCATTGGTCACAGAATTTATCTTTTCTGTAATCTTTTCAAGAAACACAGAATCTGTTTCCGATGGTTCGGCTATTATTTCGGGAATTCTGCTCGCTTTCACTATCGCCCCATTTACCCCTCTTTACGTGGTTGCATTTGGTGGAAGTATGGCGGTATTGTTCGGTAAGCTTTTATGGGGTGGATTGGGACGCAATATGTTCAACCCGGCTCTGGTTGGGCGCGAGTTTATGACAGTTTTCTTTCCGGCTGTAATGGCTTCGCGTACCATTTGGTACGATAAGACTGCTGTTAATATCAGTGAAATAAATATATTCAATGATACCTTTATCAACCAGTTATTCTATAAAGCATCCGGAGCAATAGGAGAATATTCTATTTTCTTTTTAATCCTTGGCGGTTTATTCCTTATAATCAGGCGCAGAATATCATGGCATATACCTTTTGCCCTATTAGTTGCATTCACCATATTATTGTTGATATTCTCTAATCTTACAGACTATAAAGTACAGTTCTCTTTGGGAGGGTTACTCCTTGGAACCATTTTTATGGCTACGGATATGCCGACCAGCGCCTCTACCAATTACGGAAAACTGTATTATGGGGCAATGATTGGAATTGTGGCCATTGTTTGCATTATCAATGATGTAAAGTATGAATATATGTCATACTCCATACTACTGCTCAATGCTTTTGTAATACCTGTCAACTGGGTATTCCGTCCGAAGGTCTGGGGTAAAAAACCAGATATACTTACCCGTTTATGGCAGGGATTATCGCTTACAGCGTGTATACTGTTGGCTACATTCGCCATCATTTACCTGCACCATGCCGGATGGGTGATGTATCTTGTATTTATTTATATTGCTTATTGCATTGTGAGATTTATAGCCAGAGGAAATGAATAGTTTACCTGACAGTTAAATAACAACAGAAAATACATATGAAAAAGACAAGCACTTATACACTCGATGCTATCAAAGCTTTATCGGAACGTAATACGATTACCAAACTGGAACTAGCTATTGACAAGAAACAGGGCTTTGAGGAATATCCTATATTTGAATATATCAATGATCTTTCTCTATATGCACATGTAAAAACGGATATGCATTTACTCAAAAAGTTCCCGAACGTTGAAAAGCTTTGGCTACTGCAAAAATTCACAGAAGCGACTTCTATTTCAAATTTAAAAAAGTTGAAAGAGCTTACTATTGCAGATTTTAAAAATGTAGAGTTTTCACATCCTGAAGGTATACCTATCGAAAAACTATCTGTCAGAAGTTGCCTGGCAAACGAAAATTTTAGTGAATTATTATCGGGCAGCACCAAGTCGCTTAATCTCTCCGAATTAAGAAAAGTTGAAGATCTGAATTTTATACATAAAGCCCCGAATCTAGAATATCTTATACTGAGTGAATTTTCACTACCAGCTTTACCTGACTTCTCACAATTACCCCAATTAAAGTTACTATTTATGTACGGGTTGCATAAAACTAATGATATAGAATCGCTAATAGATTCTTCTATCGAATACCTTCATGTTTGTGTAAGTAGCGACAAAGTATCAGGAAAAGCCTTTGCAAATATCCTGATGCAAATGAAAAATCTCAAGAAATACGAAATACATAATCTTGATTATAGTGACAAACGTTCACGCCCATTGATAAATGAATTGAAAAAGAATGGTAAAGATGATTTGCTTACAGATAATCTGAGAAGTATTATCAGTTATTAATTATATATACCTAAAAACAAAACAGGAGTAACTTAAGGTTACTCCTGTTTTGTATATATATATCTTTTGTTATTTACAATTTCAATCCCATTATTACTGAAGGGAAGATTCCTAATAATAAGTTCAATACTATTGCAATAAAGGCTACCGCTTTATATTCGAAAGGTACATGCAAGCGTTCTGTAGTTTCAGGCTCTTTAGTGATCATAACATTTGCTACTCCTAAATAGTAGAATACTGCTACAACCGAGTTTAATATACCAAATATAACTAATACCAAGTGTCCTGCCTGTAACATCTGATCGAATACAAAGAATTTGGCAAAGAACCCTGCAAAAACAGGAATACCACTCAACGAAAGGAATGCACAAGTAAGCATAGCCGTAAGAACAGGCTGACGTTTTACAAGCCCAAAGAAATTGTTTATATCTTCATTATCTTTTCCCCTGCAAACTCCCATAATAATTGCAAAAGCAGCTACCCCGGCCAAACTGTATGCAGCGGCATAATACAATACTGTATTTGCCGACGATCCTAATGCAAGTAATGTCATCATCATAAAACCTGCATGGGATATACCCGAATAGGCCATCATACGTTTGATATTCTTTTGTTTCAGAGCGGTTATATTACCTACAGTCATTGTCAAAATAGACAATACGATTAACACAACCTGATATGTAGGCGTCACCGCTACAGCCAGTATTGTCACTACTTTATACAATGCTCCTATTGCTGCGACTTTCACTAATGTACTCATCAGTGCAGTAACAAGAGTTGGCGAACCTTCGTATACATCGGGTGCCCAGAAATGGAACGGCACTATAGATGCCTTAAACATCATACCCACTGTGATCATAACAAAACCAAGACTGAACCAGATGGGTAAAGAACTTGCCTGAGCAGCCGAAGCGATAGCAATTGTTGCACTATCGAACGAACCAATTGCACCATATATCAAAGCTATACCAAACAAAATAAAACTTGATGCGAAAGCACCCATAATAAAATACTTCATTCCGGCTTCGTTGCTTTTCAGTTTTTTAGGTTCACTGGCTGCAAGAACATAACCCGCAATGGACAATACTTCCAATCCTATAAAGAACATTGCAAAGTTTCCGAATGATACCATGGCAACAGCACCCGCCAGTAAGAATACTTTAAGAGCAACATAGTCTGCAATCTTAACAAAATTCTCCTGATAAAACTTAGGGCTCATCGCAATAATGAGGATGGCAAGAATAATAAACAAAATTGAGAATCCTTGCGAAAATCCTGTTGATACCACCATATTGTATTTATCGGTGCCAAGGAAAGATTGTCCTAAGTAAAACTCCGTAACAGTCAATCCCAACACGGCTATCAGTCCGATAAGCGTAACCGGTATAAGGATTTTTCTTAAATTGAATATCTCTAATAGAAGGCAAATTATACCTAATGCTGAGATGGCTATCAATGTACTCATTATATATTTTTGACTAGTTGTTATCTGTTAATATACATTACTATTTCTGTCAGGCTGGTAGATACCAGGTCTGTCACAGGCTTTACATAAACTCCGAAGAATATCAATACCCCTACTATCAGTGCAAAAACAGTAACTTCTGTTTTTGATAAGTCTCGGAATGATTTTTTAGATGGTTCTCCTAACATTACATGCTGATACATTCTGAGCATAAAAAATGCCCCGAGGAATAATGAAGTACCCACAGCAAGTGCGTACCAGAGACTTACCTGATACAATCCGTACATGATTGTAAATTCCCCAATAAAGTTAAATGTCAACGGTATGCCGATTGAAGAAAGGATACTCAGGAAGAATGCCACCGAAAATTTAGGAGCATGTTCCTTTATACCTCCCAGTTCACTTATAGTTAATGTTTTTGTACGTGTCTGGATAACATCTGCCGAATAGAACATAGCCACGATTCCAAAACCGTGAGCAAGTATCAGTACAACCGCACCCTGCAATCCATCGTAAGTTAGAGCATACGCTCCTGCCGCGACAAAACCGACATGCGATAATGAAGCGTAAGCCAACAGCCTTTTCAGGTCGTTCTGGCGCAATGCCATAATAGCACCATAAATTACCCCAATCGAACATAATATAAGAACAAATGTCCTCAATTCCTGCGATGCATATGGTGTTACAGGCAACTGCCAGCGAATAACGCTATATGCTCCCATCTTGGACATGATACCAGCTAGCAGCATTGTACCGATTGCCGGAGCTTTCTGATACACATTCGCCTGCCATGTATGGAACGGGAAAATAGGAATCTTGATAGCATAAGCAAGAAAAAATGCCAGGAATATCCATATTTGCTCTGTCTGAGTCAGATCGGCATTATAGAATGCTTCGAGCTGGAAGCTTCCTGTCTTTGTGTATAAATATATAATAGCAGCCAGCATAAACAATGACCCTGCAAATGTAAACAGGAAGAATGTCATTGCAGCCTTACGTCTTTTAGCTATTTCGCCGTTACCCCATAGTACAATGATAAAGTAAATAGGGATAAGCGACATTTCCCAGAATACATAGTAGAGAAGTGCGTCACTACTCAGGAATGCGCCTGTCATAGCAAATGTCATAAACATGACCAGGCTATATAAGAGTTTCTCATTCTTAAACTCGCGCGATTGTGTTCCCAGTATGATTATAGGTAAGAGGATAGTTGTCAGCAATATCATTGCCATTGATAATCCGTCTGCCTTCAAAGAGAACGATATATTAGGATTACTAATCCAATCGATACTGTAACTTGCACCGGCAGCACCATACTTCAGGCATAATGCAACAGAGAAGATAGCAGCAGCTACACCAAATAGCATGGCAATTTTAGAAGCAAATCTATTTCCTGAAAAATAAGTAAGAATTGCACCTACTAATAATATGATTAATATAATAGCGATATTCATGTTCCTTTAATAATTTTTATACAAGAAATAAACAGATGATTAGTGCACTGAATCCCAATACAAAGAAGAATAAGTAAAAGCCGAGACTTCCGTTCTGCATCCTTCTGGCAGGAACAGATAAAGCTTCCACCAAAAGTCCAAAACTTCTCAATATATTCTTTAAAAGTTTTTCAACTACATTTTCAAAAAATGCAGCCAGTGCATAAAGTGATTTTACAAATAATGTATTGTATATTTCATCAACATAATATTTACTGTAAAGCACTTTTGTAAATCCTGTAACTTTATCATCCTCGGCAGGTACTTCCGATTTCTTGATATATTTGTAATAAGCGAATACGATACCGATTATGGCAATCACAGTAGATATTACCATCGTTGTTATCATCTGCCCTGTAGCAGGATGATGATCTGCAATGCCCTGAATTATTGGTTCCAGATAACCGTTGAGCCAACTAAGGTTTCCAAATGGAATACTGATAAGACCACCCACAGCTGCAAGGAAAGCCAATACAACAAGTGGCAATGTCATGCTCTTTGGAGACTCATGCAAATGATGCTTCTGCTCTTCTGTTCCCCTGAATTCCTTGAAAAATGTAAGGTATAACAGACGGAACATATAAAATGCTGTTAGTAAAGATGCTAAAGCTGCTATAATCCACAATACTTTACTATGCTCGAAGGCAGTCAACATAATTTCATCCTTAGAGAAGAAACCTGCCAGTGGAGGAATACCTGCAATGGATGCCGTTGAAATAACAAATGTCCAGAATGTTACTGGCATCTTGCTTTTCAGTCCACCCATCTTGCGCATATCCTGTTCGCCACCCATAGCATGAATAACCGAACCCGAACCAAGGAATAAACAAGCCTTGAAGAAAGCATGTGTAATTACATGGAATACCGCTACATGATAAGCTCCCAAGCCCAATGCAAGAAACATCAAACCTAGTTGCGATACAGTAGAATATGCCAAAACTTTCTTTATATCTGTCTGGGTCAGAGCAATTGTAGCCGCAAACAGAGCCGTAACAGCTCCTATTATAGCAATCAATGTCTGAATATCCGGAGTAAGATCGAATACAAAATTCAAACGGGTAACCATAAATATACCTGCGGTAACCATCGTTGCAGCATGTATCAGTGCCGAAACCGGAGTTGGCCCTGCCATCGCATCAGGCAACCATGTATATAAAGGTATCTGAGCACTCTTACCTGTTGCACCTATAAACAATGCTAAAGTAGCTACTCCTAACAACGGATCAGGACTGGTAACAACATCTTTCAAAGAAGCATAATCAACAGTCTTGAATAAATAGCCTAATGTGAAGATACCGATAAGGAAGCCCAAGTCACCAATACGATTCATAATAAAAGCTTTCTTGGCAGCATCGTTATTTTTGTGATCTCTCGACCAGAATCCGATCAGCAAATAAGAACATAGTCCAACACCCTCCCATCCTATAAACATAACCAGAAGATTGCTTCCGGCAACCAATATTGCCATAAAGAAGATAAACAGATTGAGGTAAGAGAAATAACGATCTATATCTTTATCGTCATGCATATATCCCATCGAGTAGATATGGATCAATGCACCTATCCCTGTTACAAACAGTAGCCAGATCAATGATAATTGATCAAGTGTGAAAGCAAGGTCAGTAGTAAACTCGCCCAATGCAATCCATTGGAACAGGCTTACATGAATAACCTCTCCTGTAGAAAGAATGCGGATGAAAAAGTAAAGAGAGATTACAAAACTGATTATTACCGCAGTAGTAGCTATAATTCCGGGTAGTGTACGCCCCGTTAATTTTTTACCAACCAGCAAGTTGATTGAAAAACCGATAAACGGACTAAGCAAAAGTATTAATACCAATATTGTTTCCATCCAAAATTATCCTTTTAAGTTTTTCAATTCATCAATATCTATGGTGCCGATATTTCTGTATATAGCAACTAATATGGCTAATCCTACAGCAACCTCAGCAGCAGCTACCGCCAACGAAAAAATAACAAACACCTGTCCACTGGTATCCTGATGGTACACAGAGAAAACTGCCAACAACATATTGGCTGCAGCCAGCATTAGTTCTACCGACATCAACATGACTATCGTACTGCGACGATACAATAATCCAATTGCACCCACACAAAACAACAGTATGCAGAGGTAGATGTAATTGTCAATTCCTACTTGTTCTAATATATTATTCAGCATAGCTTAAGCTTTTTTTTCTCTTTTAGAAATCAGTACTGCACCAATCATAGCTGTTATCAACAGGATAGATGCAAATTCAAACGGTACTAAATACTCATCCAATAGCACCTGACCGATAATACTTACCGATTGGTAATCCAATCCTTCAGCCTTATAGGTTTCTATCACAGGAGTAGATTTCAGTAATGCAGCCAGCAAAACGATTCCCATCAGGCATCCCGATAAAGTAGCTGCAACACGGCTTATAACTTTTTTCTTCGGCTCATGCTTTTCACTCAGATTCATAAGCATCAGTGTGAACAGCAACAATACCATAATAGCCCCGGCATAAACCACAATGTTTATTACTGCCAGAAACAAAGCATTCAACAAAAGGAAATGCCCTGATATGGAGAAAAAACAGATAATCATATACACTGCGCTATGGATCGGATTTTTGGAGAGTACCGTTAAAATCCCTGTGCCGAGTGTAATGGCTGCCAGAATATAAAAAATTATTGTAATCATATTATGTTAGTTATCTCGTATCTCTTTTTAATCATATTTACGGGCTTTGGCATCTTCTACCGAAATCACAAGTTTGTCTTTACCATAAATAAAGTCTTCGCGTTCCAGTTTTGGTTTTACCAAAAGCTTCGATTTAGTAAGGAAAATAGCCTCCTTCGGACAAGCCTCTTCACACAAGCCGCAAAATATACAACGTAGCATATTTATCTCATATACCGATGCATATTTTTCTTCACGATAAAGATCTTCTTCGCCCTTTTTGCGTTCGGCTGCTACCATCGTTATGGCTTCAGCAGGGCAAGACAAAGCACATAAGCCACAGGCCGTACAACGTTCACGACCATGTTCGTCACGCATCAACACATGTTGTCCCCGGTATACCGGACTAAATTCGCGTTGTTGTTCAGGATACTGAATCGTAGCCTTCTTTTTAAAAAAGTGCTTAATTGTAATTATAAGCCCTTTCACCACAGCAGGCAGGTAGATCTTTTCAGAGAATGTCATTGTTTTATCAACAACCTCTGTTTTCCTTCCTGATAATGATATTTTTTCTATTGACATCTCAATTCACTATTTTCATTTAAAAATCAGGATACAAATTCCAACCAAAAAGATATTTACTATAGCTAACGGAAATAACATCTTCCAGCCTAGTTTCATCAGTTGGTCGTAGCGGAATCTTGGGATTGTCCAGCGCACCCACATATAGAAGAAGATAAAGAATGTTGTTTTAGCAAGAAGTGATAAAACTCCTAATCCACTAGCTATATTAATTCCCCAGTTTTCTGTTACCCAGTCTATTCCCGGATAATTATATCCACCAAAGAAAAGGACTGATATAAATGCAGATGAGAAAAACATACTTGCATATTCGGAGAACATAAAGAATCCCATTCCTAACGAAGAATATTCTACATGGTGACCGTTAACCAATTCTGATTCACATTCTGCAAGGTCAAACGGAGTACGGTTACACTCTGCAAAGGAACATACGAGGAAAATAATAAATGTCAATGGCTGATAAATCACATTCCACTCCATCCCATGCCAGCCACTTTGTTGTTCAGTTATATCAAGCAGACTAAGTGAGCCTGTCATCATCACCAATGCTATAAGAGAAAGCCCCATTGCTATTTCATAAGAGATCATCTGAGCTCCTGCACGAATACTACCCATCAGGGAGTATTTATTATTTGAAGCCCATCCTCCGATTACAATACCATATACGCTGGTAGATAAAACTGCCACTATATAAAGGATAGCAACATTTACATCTCCAATGTAAGGTAAGAAATCTCCGTAGCCCGGAATTTCAAATTTTGCTCCCCAAGGAATCAATGCGACCCCCAGCAAAGAGATAATCATAGCTACAGCCGGCCCTACCACAAACAGAATCTTGTTGGGAGTATTCGGCATAAATTCCTCTTTAGAAAAAAGCTTTGCTCCATCGCAGATAGGTTGTAACAAACCAAAAATACCTGCACGGTTAGGGCCTAATCGGTCTTGCAAAAAACCGGCTACTTTACGTTCTGCATATGTAGCATATAATGCAAAAAGCATTGTGACTGCAAATACAAGAACAATAAGGATTAATTTCTCTAAAATAAGTGCAACTTCCATTATTTTATTTATTCTTCTTTTGTTTTCTTAATTGCTTCAAGCTCTTCAGCATCATAAGGAGATGCTGCCATGCTTATTTTCTTCTGGTCTTGTTCACGTCCTTCCAGTACCAGATCATCTGTATTTATCTTAACCTTATGGATAGGCTCAGTGTAATTATTTACATTGATAACCGACGGTTTCTCAAACTTACGAGGGCCTTCAATCACCCAATCTTCAGCATTTTTATGCTCGAAGCGGCATTCGTTACAGATAAAGTCTTCCACCTCATGCCATTGATCTTTGCGTGCAGTTACACGTTGAACCGTGTCGCCGAACATCCACAATGTAACTTTGCCAGAACATTTTGTACAATGACGGTGCGCATTGAACGGTTTGTTGAACCATACACGCGATTTGAAACGGAATGTTTTATCAGTAAGTGCTCCCACAGGACACACATCGATTACATTACCCGAAAAATCATTATCTATAGCACGTTCGATATACGTAGATATTTGAGCATGATCGCCTCTGCCAACTACCCCGTGTACACGTTCGGGAGTAAGCTGATCAGCTAGTTTCACACAACGGTAACAAAGAACGCAACGGTTCATATGCAACTGTATGTATGGTCCTATATCTTCAGGTTCGAATGTTCTTTTTTGTTCAATAAAGCGAGACTTGAAATTTTCATTTCCATACGCCAGATTTTGCAAATCACATTCCCCTGCCTGATCACACACAGGACAGTCCAACGGGTGATTGATAAGCAGAAATTCCGTTACAGCCTTTCTTGCTTCCAAAGCTCTCTCGGACGTAGCGCTTTTTACTTCCATACCATCCTGAACTGCTGTTACACATGACGGTTGAAGTTTTGGCATCGGACGAGGATCTCTTTCGCTACCTTTGCTTATTTCAACCAGACAGCAGCGGCATTTTCCACCACAGTCCTTCAGTTTTGAGTAATAGCACATAGTAGGAGGAACACTTGCGCCGCCAATCATACGTGCAGCTTCCAACACAGTAGTTCCAGCGTCAACCTCTATAGTATGTCCATCTATTGTAATTTTCATATTGCTTTATCCTAATAGGTGACGAACTTTTTCCATTGGTTCGTTCACAAAGTGATTCCTGTCTTTTATCTTTTCAGGGAAACGGACATGATATTCAAACTCTTCGCGGAAATGGCGTATTGCAGCAGCTACCGGCCACGATGCCGCATCTCCCAGAGGACATATCGTATTCCCTTCTATTTTACTCTGTATACTCCACAGCAAGTCGATATCTTCTTCTCTGCCCTCACCCGTTTCGATACGATGGAGTATTTTATCCATCCACCCTGTACCCTCACGACAAGGAGAGCATTGTCCGCAACTTTCGTGATGGAAGAAACGTGAGAAGTTCCATGTATTGCGTACAATACATGCTGTATCATTGTATACGATAAACCCTCCTGATCCTAATGACGAACCTGTAACAAAACCTCCATCAGCCAATGATTCATAAGTGATCAAACGGTCTTCGCCATTCGCCGTTTTAAATATATATTGAGGAGGTAAAATAGGCACGGAGCATCCACCCGGAATACATGCCTTAAGAGGACGGTCATCCATCATACCACCGCAGTATTCATCCGAATTAAAGAATTCGTCCACTGTTAACCCCAGTTCTATTTCGTATACACCCGGATTCTTAATATGTCCAGAGGCTGACATCAGCTTAGTTCCTGTTGACTTGCCTACCCCGATTTTAGCATATTCTGCACCACCGTTATTTACAATCCATGATACAGTAGAAATAGACTCTACATTATTTACCACCGTTGGCTCTCCCCATAATCCGCTCACAGCAGGAAATGGCGGTTTAATACGCGGATTACCGCGCTTACCTTCCAGTGATTCGATAAGGGCAGTCTCTTCCCCGCAGATATATGCTCCTGCTCCGCAGTGCACATACAAGTCGAGGTCGTAGCCTGTACCCAATATATTTTTACCCAGCCAACCGTTGGCATAGGCTTCCTTTATTGCTTTCTCCAATATCTTGAATATCCACATATATTCGCCGCGGATATAGATATATGATAAATTAGCTTCCAGTGCATAACTGGATACAATAGCGCCTTCTATCAGTAAATGAGGGATGTGATGCATCAGGAAACGGTCTTTGAACGTACCCGGCTCCGACTCATCGGCATTTACCACCAGATGGCGGGGTTTTCCCGATTTCTTATCAATAAAACTCCATTTCATCCCCATAGGGAAACCAGCTCCCCCGCGTCCACGCATACCGGAAGTTTTCACTTCTTCCACTACCTCATCGGGTGTCATGTTTTTCAGTGCTTTCTCCACAGATGAATAGCCGCCATTTTTGCGATAAACCTCGTATTCCTGTATTCCCGGAATATCTAATTTCTCAAATAATACTTTTCTAGCCATCGCAATTAATATAGGTTTACTTTTCCTTGTTTACAATCTTCAATCAGCGTATCTATTTTTTCTTTGGTAAGATTCTCATGATAATTATCTCCCAATTGGAGCATCGGCCCATAGCCACAAGCTCCCAGACACTCTACACCTACAACGCTGAACATGCCATCAGAAGTTATCTCCCCGGGGTTTACACCCAGTTTCTGACAGGTATAATCCATCAGGTTTTCACCTCCACGCAAGCCACAGCATGCGGTACGGCAAAACTCAAACATATATTTTGCTATCGGTTTCTGATTAAACATTGTATAAAATGTCACCACTTCATAAACCTCGATAGGTGTTATCTCTAATATTTCGGCTACCTTATCCATCAGTTCAAGGCTCAGCCAATTGTCATGAGCATCTTGTACTGCATGAAGGACAGGTAAAAGAGCAGACTTCTTTTTATCGGCAGGATAATGGCTTAACAGTTCGTTGATGCGGGCCATTAAACTTTCCGACATATTTATTACTTGTTTATATTCTCTAGTTTCCATTGACATGATTAAGCATCTAATTCTCCGGCAATAACATTAATACTTGATAGTGTAGCGACAGCATCCGAAAACATACCGCCTTTTATCATTTCAGGGAACGCCTGATAATATATAAAACATGGCCTGCGAAAGTGTACCCTGAACGGAGCACGCGAACCATCTGTAATCAGATATATACCCAACTCCCCGTTCGCACCTTCTACAGAATGATATACTTCTGCTATCGGAACAGGAATTTCACCCATCACAATCTTAAAATGCTGGATTAATTGTTCCATCTTTGTATAAACCTCTTCTTTAGGAGGGAGGTAATAATCGGGGACATCGGCGTGGAAGCTGCCATCAGGCATATTATCCCGGGCCTGACGAATAATCTTCAAGCTTTCTTTTATTTCAGCTGCACGTACACACCAGCGATCATATGTATCACCGGCAGAGCCCACAGGTACAACAAAATCAAAGTCTTCGTATGAACTATATGGACTAGCTACACGGACATCATAATCAACTCCGGTAGCCCGTAAGTTAGGACCTGTAAAACCATAATTAATAGCTTTTTCGGCAGATATGGCTCCTACTCCAACAATACGATCCATAAATATGCGGTTGCGAACGAACAATCTTTCTAACTGATCCCATGCCTTAGGGAAGCCTTCGATAAACTGATCCAGCTTACGCCATGCAGTTTCACTCCAATCTCTTTCAAAACCACCGATACGTCCCATATTCGTAGTCATACGCGCTCCACAAATCTCTTCATAAATTTCGTATGCCAACTCTCTGTACTGCATCACATATAGGAAAGGAGTATAAGCACCTAAGTCAACTCCCAAGATAGAGTTACAGATCAGGTGGTCGGTGATACGTGCAAGTTCCATTACAATGACACGCATATATTGTGCACGCTTAGGTACTTCTACACCAAGTGACTTTTCCACAGTCATCCACCAAGCCATATTATTCAAAGGTGCAGAACAGTAGTTCATACGATCGGTCAGAGTGGTTATCTGATAAAAAGTCCTATGTTCAGCAATTTTTTCAAAGGCACGGTGAATATAACCGATAGTAGTTTCAGCATCTAAGATGCGTTCACCATCCATCAGCAGGATATTTTGAAACACACCGTGAGTAGAAGGATGAGTAGGCCCGAAATTAAGAACGGACAGTTCCCTCCCATCTTCAAAGGTTTGTTCTCTTACAATTTTCGCAAAGCGATGTTCCGGATTTATTAGTTGATCTGACATTTCCTGACTTTGCTTTTATTTTGTTGGTTCATAATTATTTGGAGTCCTGCCAAAGAAGCGGTCGTCTTTATCTGTACGCCCCGGATCTTCCAGCGGATAATCTTTACGCATAGGAAAGGAAACCATACCATCATCATTTAATATGCGTTTCAGGTTTGGATGCCCCTTAAATATTATTCCATAAAAATCATATGTCTCACGTTCCATCCAGTTAGCTGAAGCAAAAACCTCCACAACAGAATCAACCTCAGGTTTACCTCCATCCAAAAACGTTTTCACCCTGACACGCACATTATCTATCCAGTTGTGAAGTAGATAAACCACTGCAAACTGAGCCTTCTTTTCATTATCGGGATAATGCACCCCGCACAAGTCTGTCAGGAAATTAAACCGTAAGGTTTCATCATCTTTCATGAAACGGATTACTTCTTTTATTACACTAGGTGCAGCTTCAAAAGTAAAAATATCACGCTCCATTCTGAAATTCATTACTTCCGCTCCGAATTTCTCGCTTATCTTATTTTCAATAACTATGGTTTCGAGAGCCATTATTCAAATTTATATGATTCAAGAAGCTCCTGATATCTCTCCGAGCCTCTGCGATGAATAGATTCATGTTTTACCAGTTCCTGTAGTTGCATCACACCATCCAATATTTGTTCAGGACGAGGAGGGCAACCGGGAACATATACATCTACAGGGATAACTTTGTCTATGCCCTGCAAAACAGAATAAGTATCAAAAATACCTCCCGAAGAAGCACATGCACCTACGGCGATCACCCATTTAGGCTCAGCCATCTGCTCATATACATGACGCAGGATAGGTGCCATTTTTTTAGAAATAGTACCCATTACCAGCAACATATCAGCCTGACGCGGCGAGAAACTGTTACGTTCTGCACCAAAACGCCCCATATCATAAGTTGCTGCCATAGTTGCCATAAACTCGATACCGCAACATGATGTAGCAAAAGGCAAAGGCCATAGGGAATTGGCACGAGCCAATCCTATGACATAATCGAATTTTGTAGCAAAGAACCCATGCCCTGTATATCCTTCAGGAGCCGGCACTACATTTATATTTGATTTACTCATAACTTTTGTATATTTAAGGTCACAGACCTTCTAGTTATTATATAAGTATAACAATTATCAATCGCTATATCTGACAATATATAGTTAAATACTTATAAACACTTGCCAACTTTATTTTTCCCATTCCAAAGCTTTGCGCTTTACAATATAGAGATAACCCACAAGCAACATTGCTATGAAACCGCCCATCTTCAAAAGGCCTTCCCACCCTATGGCTTTAAAATTTACAGCCCAGGGGTACATAAAAACGATTTCTATATCGAAAAGGACAAACAAAATAGCAACTAAAAAATATTTGATAGAAAAAGGCGAACGAGCGTTGCCTATAGGATCGAGACCACATTCGAAATTAGCATCTTTGCGTGCATTTTTCCGGCTCGGGCCCAACATTTTTGATGCAAATACCGTTGCAAACACAAACACGACCGAAAAGGCGATTTGCATCAGAATAGGTATAAAATCATATAGATTTGAATTCATATCCTCGTTTTTAACATACTTTGTTTTTACAGTCCACAAAGATACTTTTTTTATTTCTCAAAAAAGAACAAAATGACTCATATATTTTATCAATAACTTAATAAAAAATCGCATCAGAAGCCAAAACACAGCATTTTGTCATGTGAAGTTTACATTCTGATAACTTGACGAAAAAAAGATCAATATTTTGAGCAAATAAAAAGAAATTAACAAATGAGAATTAATAATTTCTTAAAAGAGTTCTCCCTGTATTTCTTTTTGAAAAGTATTTTTATTTCTTTTATACTTCTCAAATGATGATAAAATGGAAAACCTAAAAAAAACAGGACTCATTATACTTACTTTCATTTTTATATCCTGTGATAGCTGGCTGGGGGTAAGTATCACTGACGAAGCTGATATTAAGAAATTCCATAAGGAGATGATCAAATTATTGGGAGATAAGAATCATATCGATGAAGTAGTACTTCTATCTGCTGACCGCTCACTAAATATTATGGGAACTGCATTCGTTACTTATAGCCCATCAGAAAATAGCGGGCAGAAAAATATCACTATTGATCTGTCCACATGGAAAATATTAAAGGAAGAAACTATTAAAACTAAAAGTGATTATCAAAAACCCACTTCAATAAATGATTACGATTTTTCAAAAATTCCGGATATCTGTCAGCAGGCAATAAATAAAACAGATTCTCTTGGCCTGGAATATGCCGGAATAGAACAATTTATCATAAGAACTTCTGATAACAATACTCAAGCCTTTGAATTCATACTGGATGGCAGACTTAAGAACAGTCCGATCACGTCAAAGGGGCGTTATTCAGGTATATATTATCACAAAGTATATTTTACTATTGATAAGAATGACAAGTGGAAAATAAAAATTGATGAAAAAATAAATACAAAAAGAGGCGGATTCTAACCTTATTCATAAAAGAAATAAATGTTCTAAGACATATCTTTACCCATATTTATTAATATTATTTTTCATACATTTACATAAATTTACAATCTATCTAATTCTGTATGAAAAAATATATCACGGTAGCCCTTATGCTATGTTTATGCATAGTATCCGGAACAAGTTATGCACAATCTAAATATGGCAATGCAACTGCTGATGAACTGAATATGACAGTTTATCCACAAGACACGACAGCCTCTGCTGTAATATTATTAAAGAAAGGAGACATACGCTTTGTATATAATGACCTCTATGGATTTCAATTCGAATATTCATTACAAGTTAAAATAAAGATTCTAAAAACGGAAGGATTAGATTGGTGTAACCAACAAATAGTATATACTGAATCGAGCCGTTCTATGAAAGAACAAATAAATGGCCTTTCGGGAACAACATACAATCTTGAGAACGGAAATATTGTAAAAGCAAAACTCTCGAAAGAATTTATTACAGACGAAGATATAGACAACAAAATAAAAGTAAAGAAATTTACGATGCCTGCTGCAAAAGTAGGTTCTGTTGTTGAATATAAATACACTCTGGTTTCTGATTTCTATTATGACCTGAGAGACTTTAGTTTTCAGGAATCCATTCCTGTAGCATATACATACTTCGAAGCAAAGCTGCCTGAGTATTTTAAATATAATATCAACTATCAGGGTTATGCCTCTTTAAAATCGGAAAGAGAGCCATCAAATGAAACATTTCATATACGGTACAAGGATGATGACGGACGTTTGCAAACAGGAACAGTACGATGTACAGCAGAAATGATAAAGAGTGAAGGAAAAGATATACCTGCTCTAAAAAAGGAAGCATACTTATGGACAGTGAATGATTATATCACGAAAGTCTCTTTCGAATTGAAATCTGTACAGATGCCATATAGCCTCACCAAGAACATGTCCAATTCGTGGGAAAATATAGATAATGATATATTATCCAGCTCTTTTGGAGGAAATATGAAAAAAGCAGATCTATTTAAAGACGTAATTGCAAAAGGGGAAACCACCCTAGAAAGAGCCAAAGAAATACAAGATATCGTTAAGCAAAAAGTAAAATGGAACGACAAAAGAGCTGCCAGTCCGGGAAACCTCAAAGATATCCTCAAAAATGGAATTGGAAATACTGCCGATATGAACTTCCTGCTTCTCAATGCACTTCAGGCTGGTGGTTTTGACGCATTTCCGGTTATCCTTAGTACAAGAGACAATGGAAGATTGCCTATATCACACCCCAGCGTTACAGCATTCAACTATGTAATCACAGGCCTGAGAATAGATACTCTGATGTATTTTACCGACGCATCGGCAAAATATGGAGACTGGAATCTTTTACCCGAAAAGTGCATGGTCCCTCAAGCACGTATCATAAAGCAAAACGGCTGCAGATGGGTAAACCTGTCATTAGCCACAAATGGAACCATACTTAAAACTGCACAATTTTCATTTGTTGATTCAAAATACAGAGGAAAAGTTAGTGATATAAGAAAAGGCTCTTCGGCATATAATATAAAGAACTATTACTATAATCATAAAAGTAAAGAAGATTACATAGAATCTTTAGCTAAAAGATTAAACTGTGAAATCGACAGTTTTAATGCATCTGGCTTTGATGAATCTGCAGCTCCAGCAAAAATAGAATTTACACAAACTACAGATGCTAGTTTAGGAGACGATTTTTTATATATCAATCCAATGGTAGATAAGCTCTTTACAGAAAATCCTTTTAAAGAAGAAAACAGGGTTTTCCCTGTTCAATTCGATTATTTGTTAAACTATTTGCAAGTAGTAGATATAAATATACCTTCAGGATATGTTGTGGATGAGATGCCCCAACCTGCCAAAATGGTTTTAAACGATGGTGACATAACGCTTACATACCGTATTGGACAAACCGAGAATTTAATAAAATTATTCTACCAATATCAATTGAAGAAATTGACATTCCTTCCGGATGAATATGAACATCTGAAAAACTTCTTTGCAAAGGTAATAGCTAAAAATTCCGAACAAGTGGTATTAAAAAAGGTAGATGATAAATAAAAGGATATGAACAAATATTTATTACTGGGAGTACTTCTTTTTATAATTTCAACACTCTATGCTCAACAAGGACCGGACAAGACATGTGCAATCGTACAAGACTATTCAGCGGTATTTACACAAACAGATCTGAATAACGGTACATTCAATGTCACTAAGGTTATCACGATATTAAATAAGCAAGGTGAATATTATGCTCACTTTTCTACATATGGGGACAAGTTCAGAGAGCTGAAAAATTTTTCAGGAGTAATTAAAAATGCATCAGGAGCGGTGATAAAGAAAATAGGAAAGAAAGACCTCACTATCTCCTCACTATCCGAGCATCAGAGCACAGACGACTACTCCATTTATTATGAATGTAAGCAACCAAACTATCCTTACACAGTAGAATATAATTATCAGGAGAAATGGAAAAACGGAATATTATCCTATCCGGCTTTTGCCCCTATGCCCGGCTCTATGATCTCGGTGGAAAAGGCTAAATACGTAATTGAATTACCAACAGAAATGAAGTTACGTTATGACTCCAATTTTGAATGCAGCATCAGAGACGAAATAGCTGGTAATAAACATATATATACATTCAGCACTGAAAAGCTTAAGGCTATAGACAGAGAACCCCTGGCTCCGGTTTTCAGAGAAATATGTCCACGAGTATTGATTGCTCCTTCAGACTTCTGCTATGATTCACACTGTGGCAATATGGCTGACTGGAAAAGTTACGGAGACTGGGTATACAATCTATTGGAAGGAAAGGATAATCTACCTATCGATTTCACAAACAAGTTGGAAGAACTAACCAAGGAAGCAAAAAGTGATAAAGAGAAAACCGCAATATTATATAAATACCTTCAAAACAATTATAGATATGTAAGTATCCAGTTAGGTATTGGAGGTTACCAGCCTATTGATGCAACAACTGTAGTCAAGAACAATTTTGGAGACTGCAAAGGGCTGACCAACTTAATGAAAGCCATGCTAAAAGCAATAGGCATCCCATCCAATTATTGTGTTATAAGTATGGATGAGCCTAATCTTCTGCCAGACTTTCCAAACTTCAATCAGGCTAACCATGTTATATTGCTCGTTCCTATCCAAAATGACAGCATATGGCTCGAATGCACCAGCCAGACATTACCATTTGGCTATATTCATGATAATATAGCTGGCCATAATGCTCTCATCATATCAGATGAAGGAGGTAAAATGTGCCGCCTCCCTGAATATCAAGATTTGCAAAATAAGAAGGAATCCATACTTGAGATCAATATATCAGAAGATGGAGGCACGAAGGGAAAAATGGTTTTGACAGAACATCTTCATCAATATGGAGATAATGTATATAGAATGACCTCTAAAGACAGGGAAAAAGAATTGGAGTATATAAATACAAATATCAGTATGCCTAAAATACAGATATCACAAATCCAGGTTTCTGAAAATAGGTCAGCACTTCCTTCTTGTACATTAACGGCAAATTTTGAAGCCAGTGATTTTACAAACAAGACAGGTACACGCATATTTGCTCCTATATGCCCTTTAAAGAAGGGAAACTATAATATATTCACATCTACATCTAGAACACAGGATATAGAAATAGGTGATGGGTATTCTGAAACAGATATAATAACTTTTACTATACCGGAATCCTATACAACCGAGTCATTACCCAAAGATCTTTCTATACAAACACCATTTGGAACATTGACAACAAAATCTGTCGTAGATGGGAATAAGGTTGTTTATACACAAAATATAGATATCTCTTCTGGGAGATATAATAAGAACCAGTATAAAGAAATCAAGACTTTTTTTACTGAAATAAATTCAGCGGTAAAACGAAAATTAGTATTAAAGAAGCTCTAATAAAAAAGGTTGAAAATAATTTCAACCTTTTAATTTCTTTTCTATTTCAGCTATCTCTTCTCTGAAAACTTTATCAACTTCCATCTGCTCCTTTACGGTGCGACAGGCATGAAGAACAGTTGCATGATTTTTCTTTCCTATTAGTGACCCAATCTGTGCGAGAGACATTTCTGTATAATTCTTTGACAAGTACATTGTAACCTGCCTGGCTTGTACAATCTGTCGCTTTCTTGAAGCAGTATGTATCAATTCACATTTAATATTATAAAAATCACAAACTACAGATTCAATAGCATTTATTGTAATTTTCTTAGCTTCTATTTTCTTTATAGCCTGTCCTATAACACGTCTGGCCAAAGGCAAATCTATCTCTTTGTTATAAACAAGCGAGTGTGCCATTATAGAAACAATGATACCTTCAAGATCACGGGCGTTATCTGTTACATTCTCGGCAATGTAATCCACTACATCTTCGGGGATAGACAATCCATCATGCAAAATCTTATTTTGAAGGATCTTAAGCCTTAAGCCTTTATCAGGATTATCAACTTTAGTTGTTAATCCCCATCTGAAACGGGTTAATAATCTTTCTTCTACTCCTTGCAATTCTGATGGAGACTTATCACAAGTCAGAATTAATTGCTTATTATTCTGATGTAAGTGATTGAATATATGAAATAAAGTATTTTGAGTTTTTTCTATTCCAGCCAGTTCATGGATATCATCTATAATCAAGACATCAATTCCCTGATAAAAATTAATAAAATCATTTGTTGTATTGTAGCGCCCTGCTTCAGCATATTGTACCTTGAACAGATGGGCAGATACATATAAGACACGCTTTTCAGGAAACAATTCCTTTATTCTGTTCCCCACGGCATGGCATAAGTGCGTTTTACCAACACCTGATGTACCATGAACAAACAGAGGATTGAATGCAGTCTTACCCGGATTCTTTGTTATAGCCTCGCCGGCCGTACGGGCAAGCTTGTTACTGTCACCTTCAAAAAAATTATCGAATGTATACTTATTATTCAGTTGCGAATCAAAATCATCGGCAACAATTTTTTGAAATGGATTAGGTATCTTATTCGCGTTTTTACTTAAGACTTTATCGGATGTAGATTTAACATCGCCACGATAATCAACAACAGTATTAGTTGTGTTTTCCATCAGCACACGATATTGTAATATAGTATCGTTACCAATCTCCCTGTATAATGTGGCTTTAAGCAAATCTACAAACTTATCTTCTAAATACTCATAAAAGAACTGACTTGGAACTTGTATTGTAAACACCTTATTCTCATAAGATAGAGGTACAATAGGCAGAAACCAGGTCTTAAAAGCGGCCTCAGTAACGTTGTCCTGAAAAACGCGCAAACAATTAGTCCATAATTTCCGAGTGGATGTTTGTTCCATTTACTTATACTAAAATATGTTTTTGAATATTTCTTAATAGCTTCTGAATGTAAATTTCCGAATTAATTTCAATAAAAAAAAGTCGGTGCAAATTTGCATTTCCAATTAAAGAAATATCTGATTTAAAGTCAACCAGTTAGGTATTTTTTTCATCATCAGTCATTAATTAACATGCAAGACAAACAGAATCAAACACTTATAAGCCGATTCTAAAATGTAACAACATTTTAACAAATTCGAAATATACCCCCAAGAGGATTAGTGCTACAACTTTATAAAAAATGAACGATTTAACCTATTTAGAATTATTCTAAATAACGCCCTTAAAATACCTTCACATTAATATAACGGGATGGATTTTCTTTAACATCCTTGAGTAACAACGATGCATTGCCGATTGTGGCATTCAGGCTATCATAAAGCTGACGGTCATTTAATAACAAACCAAGAGAACTCTCTTTGGAGTTCATCTTCACCGAAAGACTTTCGATATTCTTCATAGTAGCATCTACAGATTTATAAGTAGCCGCCAGATCTATTTGATTAAATTGTTTAGAGACACCTGTCAAGTCTGTAGAAACCTGACTAAGGTTACCTGTGATGGTAGGAACATCTTTATTCAGTGTTGCCATCATAGAGTTCAGCTGTTTAGTCGTTTTTGCCAAATCATTTGTTATCTGATTCACATCAGCTAATGATTGCGTCAAAGCCGGACTATTGACCAATAAATTAATACCGGAAAGAATAGAGTCGATCTTCGGTAAAAGATTCTGAACCTGTGGCAACATATTGCCAGCAGCGTCTATCATTCCTTTATTCCGAATTCCTACAATTGTATCAGTATTGGATACATACTCCTGAGTATATGGATTTGTTTCCATCATTATTGTAGCCGATCCTAAAACAGATACATCCAAAATCATTTTACTCCCTTTCGGTATCTTTATACCTTTATCCATATCCAGGTAAGTGATCACCCTGTTATTATGTTTTGCATCTAATTCCATAGAAGATACTAAACCTACCTGAAAACCATTTAATGTAACAGGGGTAGCTTGTGTCAAACCGGCAACATCGTCAAAAACGACCATAAACGAGTTTGATGGCTTAAATATATTAATTCCTTTAAGGAAGCTGATTCCATAATACAATATAAAAATTGCAATAACAAAGGCTAAACCGATCTTTACTTCTTTCGATATTTTATTCATAATAGTTCTATTGTATAATTTTTATCTTTATCTGTGTATTAATTTATACGTTCTCCGTCTTTAAATTTAACAACAAAAGCGTCTTTAAATTTAGGTCTGACTTCTTTCAATATTTTGACAATTTGATTCAGACTATTAGTTGAACCGTATGTATACTTATATCCATTGGCATCTTGATAGAATGAAACAGGAGATAAACCTTTAAAAACAGAAGAGTTATCAGGTAATTTCTTCGTTGACGTATAAAACTGAATCCTGTATTCTATTTGGCCATTCTGTTTTGTTGATATATTATCTTTCACTTCCGCCACACTCACTTTTGTAGAAGAGTCTGTACTTGCAATTTCTTTAGATCCCATTACCAGCAGATCATCTTTATCGTTAGACTCTACGATAAGCTTACCTTGTTTTTTGTCAAAATCCCGTTTAAATTTTTTAAATCCGGAATATATAGCTGACGCCATCGTTTGCTGCCCTCTTTCTGTGACAAGGAAACTAGCCTCCGACTGGTTGTTTATAAAACCCAGTTCAATTAGGACACTTGGAGCACTGGTTTTTCTTAAAACTAAGAAACCTGCCTGACGAACCCCTCTATCAGCACGTTTAGCTACACTTTTGAAATCTGCCTGTACAAATGATGCAAATTGCAAACTCTGCTCCATAAACTTATTCGTCATAAACTCAAAAATGATATATGACTCGGGAGAATTAGGATCAAATCCTTCATATTTTGTGCGATAATTATCCTCAAGTAAAATAACAGAGTTCTCCCGTTTTGCCACTTCGAGATTCTCCTCACTTCGGGCCAAACCGAGAATATAGGTATCAGCACCAGACACGGATGTGTTTCTTGCCGCCGTTGAATTAGTATGGATAGATATAAAGAGATTAGCTTTTGCCTTATTGGCTATATCCGCCCTCTTATCCAAGTCTACAAATACATCTGTTTTGCGTGTATATACAACTTTTACATCCTTATGATTATTCTCAATATATTGTCCTAAAGCTAAAGCAACCCCCAGATTAATATTTTTCTCTTTGTAAGAACCTCTTACAGCCCCGGCATCTTTACCACCATGTCCGGCATCAATCACCACAACAAATTTGGAATCTGCTGCATTGGCGTTGCTAACAATAAAAAGCAAGAGTAAAATAATACTAAAGACTCTTTTCATTCTGAGTTTAATAATGTATAAAGTTAAGCCTTATACACGACTTCATTTTTTAGTTCACGACCTTCAAAGAAGTCCAGGATATTATCCATAGTTGTGTGAGCTATATTTCCCATTGCCTCTTGTGTAAAGAAAGCCTGATGAGATGTTACAATTACATTGTTGAAAGATAACAAACGAGCCAAAACATCGTCTGTCATAACAGCATCTGAGTGATCTTCATAAAAGTAGGCACCCTCTTCTTCGTATACATCCAATCCTGCATATCCAACCTTCCGGCTAAGTAAGCCATCTATCAAATGCCTGGTGTGAATAAGTTTACCACGACCGGTATTTACTATCATCACCCCATCTTTCATTTTACTGATCGACTTATCACTGATAATATATTCTGTCTCCTTTGTTAAAGGGCAATGTAATGTAATTATATCAGAGTTAGCATATAACTCATCCAAGGTAACATACTTCATACCAATAGCCTCAGCATATGCTGTATCGGGATACAGATCATAGGCAAGTACATTCATACCTAATCCTTTAAACAACCCGATAGCAACTTTTCCGATTTTACCGGTTCCTATTACTCCGATAGTTTTACCATACATATCAAAGCCTTCGAATCCAACCAAAGAGAAGTTTCCGTCACGGGTACGCAGAAATGCACGATGTACTTTACGATTGAGACAAAGCATTAAAGCTAAAGTATGTTCTGCAATAGCATGGGGTGAGTAATCCGGAACACGAACAACCCTTATACCCTTCTGCGAAGCAGCTCTTACATCTACATTGTTAAATCCGGCGCAACGAAGCGCTATCAATTTCACCCCGTATGATGCAAGTTTATCAACAACAGCTGTATCTACGACTGCATTTACAAAAATGCATACTGCATCAGAACCGCTTGCTAATAAAACATTATTGATATCCAGATGTTCTTTATGATATGTCAACTCATAACCATATTTTTCATTCACTTTGTCGAAAGTAGCCCGATCATATGGCTTTGTATCGAAAACCGCTATTTTATATGACATAACCGTAATTTTTAGCTTTAACTCTTATTTACCTGATTGCAAAAGTAACTAAAATAACTTTTATCCTCAAAACTATAAGAAAGCTATTTGTTTTACAATGACATATTTAATTTATTTTTCACAAATGCCTGTGACTTTTCTGATAAAGCTGCGACTAATTATAAAAAGGAAGATCAAAAAGGATATTATTATCCACAAAAACATAATTAACGAAAACTCTGAAAGCTCTGTTAATAATGAGTAATCAGAGTCACACCACTTCATACAAATGATAAAGGGAGCTGCGAAAGCCCCCTTTATTTATAATAATATGTCAGTTTTTTTCTTACTTAGCGTAACTTACAGCACGTGTTTCACGGATAACTGTAATCTTCACCTGACCAGGATATGTCATTTCATCCTGAATCTTCTTAGCGATATCTGCCGATAGCTTTTCTGTTTCTATATCGTCAATTTTGTCTGCACCTACAATAACCCTCAGCTCACGACCTGCTTGTATTGCATATGTTTTCAATACACCAGGATATGACAGAGCCAATTGTTCCAGGTCATTCAAACGCTTAATATATGCTTCTACAATCTCGCGACGGGCACCCGGACGGGCTCCTGAAATAGCGTCACAAACCTGAACTATAGGAGCTAAAAGACTAGTCATCTCTACTTCGTCATGGTGGGCACCAATAGCATTACATACATCAGGTTTTTCTTTGTATTTCTCTGCCAATTTCATACCCAACAAAGCATGTGGTAATTCCGGTTCGTCATCAGGTACTTTACCAATATCATGCAGCAGACCTGCTCTCTTTGCCTTCTTTACATTCAACCCTAACTCTGCAGCCATTATAGCACATAGGTTAGCAGTTTCACGCGCATGTTGCAGCAAGTTTTGCCCATAAGAGGAACGGTATTTCATCTTACCTACCAGACGGATCAGCTCAGGATGCAAACCATGTATACCCAGGTCGATAGTGGTACGCTTTCCTGTTTCTATTATCTCTTCTTCTATTTGCTTTTTCACTTTAGATACCACTTCTTCAATACGTGCAGGATGGATACGTCCATCAGCAACTAATTGATGCAGTGCTAAACGGGCGATTTCACGTCTTACAGGATCAAAACCTGAAAGAACAATTGCCTCAGGGGTATCATCAACTACAATTTCTATACCTGTAGCAGCCTCCAAAGCACGTATATTACGGCCTTCACGACCAATAATACGTCCTTTTATTTCATCCGACTCTATATGGAATACAGTAATTGCATTTTCGATAGCTGTTTCTGTTGCCACACGCTGTATAGATTGTATAACGATCTTCTTAGCTTCTTTATTAGCAGTCATTTTAGCCTCTTCCATTATATCATTGATATATGACTGAGCATGTGTTTGCGCCTCATCCTTCAAGGCTTCTACTAATTTTTCTTTAACTTCATCAGCCGACAAGCCCGATAAGGCTTCAAGTCTTTCCACCTCTTGCTTGTGCAACTTATCCAAATCTTGCTTTTTCTTTTCTACTACCTCAAGTTGAGTTTCCAGATTAGCTTTAATCGTATCGGCTTCGTTTTTCTTGCGTTGAAGCTCTTCCTGTTTTTGATTCAAAGTCAATTCACGCTGTTTGATCTTACTCTCAGCAGCCTGAAGCTTCGAATTGCGGCTATTGGCTTGTTTTTCAAATTCAGACTTCATTTGCAAAGCCTGTTCTTTTACTTCAAGCAACTTATTTTTCTTGATTACTTCAGCCTCTAGTTCTGCTTCCTTCACCTGGCGTTTGAACTTTGAATTTGCCATAAAATTCAAAGCCACCCAAGTCAAGACCGCCCCGACAAGAAAGGCTATTACATAAAATAATATATCCATATTCTATTTTTCTTTATAAAAACTAATATTAATAAACTAAAAAGCACTAACTCAAGGTGTGATATATACTCACACACTTGAAATTAGTGCTTTAGATATTTCCTCAATTACAATTTTACTTTACTTGGTCTTTCAAATAATGATCCAGCTCTTCAGTTAATTGCCTGATCCTGGATTCAAATTCCTCTGCCCGCAACTGATGTCCGACTTTCTCAGAGACAGCCTGTATTGCTGTCATAGCCATGTAGTCATCATTACGCAACGGATGAGAATCTCCGGTAAAATAATTTTTATATTGTACTAATTTATAATCTATTTCATCTGCAGCCCTACGATACATCTCCTCATCTTCGCGTTTTATCCGCAAAGGATATCTCATATCGGCCACTCGTAGATTAATAATAAAATGCTCATCCATAACTACACTACTTTATACTTTAAGCATGGTGATACATTTATCTACATCCCGCACTAACTTCGACAACCGCTTTCTTGCCTGCTCTCTTTCATCAGTATTCTCCGATGAAAATGATTTAACAAATTTCAAATTGTCATATTTGGTCTTTAGCTCTTCTACTTCTGATGATAAAGCTGTTATTGTAGCTTCCTTCTGCTCCAGCTGTTGCCTCATCTGTGTATTCTCATCTTTAAGTATATCACAGAGATACATTAACTGCCTCATTCGTATTTCGAATTCGGCTAGAAGTTTTTCATCATTTTTTGTCATAAAACAGCCAAAATGCTACACAAAAATAAATAATACCAACGAATTAACAAAATTATTGACAGGCTTAATTGTCTAAAAAGGCATCATTATACTTATTTATGATTATTGAAACTTAAAGCATGGCATAAAAAGCAGACTATATCTGACCTGGTAAGATAAGAAAGGCTTGAATAAAATAATATCCAAGCCTTTCAAATTATTTAGAATACTCTCTTACTTTTTCTTCACCATAAAGTCATTATGATGGTGTGCCATTTGACCGTTAGCAACAACCTCTATACCAACATGTCCGTCCAGTTCGCCTGGTGTTTGTCCTGAAGCTTTCACATATGGCAGGCTGAATGTTATTGTATTGTTGTCCACAACTGTGGCTTTTACATTACTATAAGGGTAGTTATATCCCATAGAATTTACGATCTTCCGAACATTAATATATGTATCATAACTTGATACTTTACTGAAATTAGTTCCTGTAATCGTAATAGTCTCTCCTTCCACAGGCTCGTATGTACTCACCGATGTAATTGTAGGAATAGGGTATGTATTTTCTTTCAACTCGAATGATATCTCGTTAGACTTATACCCATCACGCTCCAAATAGAACGTATATGTGCCTAAAGCCCAGTTACGTCCAACTTCTATATAGAAACTATTATAATCGTTAACATCACGTGTCATACTATTTGTAGTTTTATCATCAGAGCCTTTCAAATAGTGTACCGTAGCATGTTTCCCGGCCAGATCTACTTTATTCTGAGTCTTGAAGTACACTTTCTCTTCCGTACCTTTTATTATCGATGCAGGCGTTATTGAAAGAATTTTTGGCGTCAGAGATGCTGGACCTACAATCGTAATTTTTGAGGCTTCGTACAACACTGATCCTTGAGAAGGAGTACCGACATAAGATCTCACTGTCATATTATAATCACCTGCTCCTGCCAAACTTGGAATAGTAGCAATAATGTACTTACTTGTTTCTTTAGTGATGGTCGGATAAACAGGAGCATTTGTTGAATTTCTCAACATGATTTCGTTGCCAGTCTCCGAAAAATGTCCCTGTATGGTTATTTGATCCCCGTTTGCAAACTTAGTTCTGTTTACACTTGTTATCTGAGGCTGGAAAGGGTTGACATTTACCATCACACTAAACCCATATTTTTTCCCGTCTTGTGCTACAATATTGTAAAATACCTGAGCCACACTAAAATCCTGCACTACTCCCGATGCCGGGCTAACAGTATGCCCTTTGAATTTAATTGTTGGCTTCAACTTTGTTACATCTGTACCAAATGGCACATCCACCGTCACAATCTTAGTATTTGGATTTAACACCCCTACACAGCGGGGATTTAAACCATCAAATGAGAACTCGGTAAGTTCGGCTTCTGAGCTGGCTATCACATTCACCACTACTTCATACTCAACTTCTCTTGTATCCTGTGCAATCACTTTGTATGTTACAGGTGAGGAAAAGTCTGCAGCTACTCCCGATGCAGGCACTACTTTATTCCCTTTATAAGTAATAGTGGGAACCAATTTTGTTACATTTGTTCCAAATGGAACCTCAGCTGTTATAGTAGATCCGTCCACTTTAGCTACAACTTTCGGATCCAGTCCGGCAAATTCGAATGTCAACAATTCTGCATCAGATGATCTCGTTTCTTTTATTGTGACATAATATCCTTGTATTCTGCCATCTTCTGCTGTTACGCGATAATTCACAGGATGTGTAAAATCAACAGCTCCACCTGATTCAGGACTAATTTCTTTTCCTTTGAAGGTAATAGTGGGAACCAGTGTTTTCAGATTTGTACCAAAAGGTACCGCAGCTGTTATCACTTTCTTTTCCTCATCTACGCTGGCTGTTATTACCGGATCTAATCCGGCCAGTTCAAATGTCAGTATTTGCGCTTCGGTGTTTTTAACGACCTCAACCTTCACTGCATAGTCCACTTTCGAACCATCCTCTGCAGTAACAACATATGCTACAGGAGAGGTAAAATCAACAGTTGCTCCACTAGCAGGCGACACTGTCGCCTTGCTGGAGACCTTAACGGATGGTTTCAGGCTTGTAATATCTGTACCGGAAGGCATTGTCAAATCTATTGTCAAAAAATTCTCATCTATAGAACCATTAACGCCATCAATAGAAAATTCTGTAATCTGTTTTTCAGAGCTTTTGAACGCATCGTCACCGCATCCGATAAAAGTTAACATAGAGCCTATCAGCAACAACAGGCCAATCTTTTCAAGTTTCATGTAGTTTTTATTATGTTAAGAAATATTAAACGCCGCAAATATATAGATTTAAATCACCGTTCACAATACCCTGCCCAGAATTTAACTTTTCAACTACAAAAGGTGACAAAAGTAACACCTTTCCAATACATAAAATGTAACCTTTTAATCTCTCCGAACTTTTTATTGCCATTTATTGATATCATAAGATCTTACTATAAGACAATTCCATAGATAATTTTTACCGGGCGAAAATGAAAATGAAAAAGAGGCACTTATACTGACATAAGTACCTCTCTCTTGTAATTTTGGGCTTTGTTACAGCAAAACGACCTGTAGATCGTCTTTCAATTCATTAAACGCAATTTTACCTTCTCTTGCTAACCAACCGAGAGCGGCATACATGTCTTTCTCTGTTAATTTGCATGCTTTCTTGATTTCTTTCAATGATTTACTACCATCTGCATCAAGATAAGTCCAAATAATACCTGCGTTTGATCCAATTTTTTCTTTCATAATGGGTGCTTATTAAAAAATTAAAAACTCGTTATTATTTCGATTACAAAAATACATAAAATAGCCAACTCCAACAATTTTTTATTACATTTTTTAACGAATGGAGAGATATATGACAAAACGGTTAAATTCCGGTTTTATTTGGAGTTTAATCAAATTCTTGTAGATTTGTGTAAAATTCATCTAACCTTGCGTTTTTTTAGTTTAAATAAGAAGAAGGAGTATAGTGACGAAGAGCTTTTGTCATTGTATAAAGAGACAGGTGAAGCTGAGCATTTCCAACAGCTTTACGAACGGTATATGCCCCTGATATATGGGTTATGCCTCAAATATCTGCAAAACCCTGAAGAATCGCAAGATGCTGTAATTGATATATTTGAAAATCTTTCTCAGAAAATACACGGCTATGAAATTAAGATTTTCAAGAATTGGCTGTACAGTGTAGTTAAAAATCATTGTTTTCACATTTTAAAAGAAAATAAAAGAGAAATTATTGTAAATTTTGACTCTCAACTTATGGAATCTGACACTGTTTTGGATCTATTAGGTGAGAATAATGATGAAGAAAAAGAAAACGCACTGAATAAATGTCTGGAAAACCTTCCGGAACCTCAGCGTGTATCGGTGGAAAAATTCTTCTACGATAACAAATCGTATGCAGAAATTGTGGATGAAACAGGATTTCATCTAAAGAGTGTAAAAAGTTATATACAAAACGGAAAACGAAATTTAAAAATTTGTATCGAAAAAAACCTAAAGGAATGAATTTTCTAGATTACATAAAAGGACAACGTAAAGGCTCTGATGCTCATCGGATAGAAAAAGATTCGATGAAAGATCCGTTTATGTATGAGGCTATTGAAGGTTTCGACAGTATAGACGATAATCATATAGAACGTATAAGTGAAATACAGAAACGACTAAATGCCAAATCAAAAACGATCAAAAAACATCAACCTATATGGCAGAGTATCGCTGCCTGTGCTGTTGTGGTACTGGCTATAACCGGGTATCTGGTAGTTGGATATCACAATTCAAACGATCTCCGAGCCCAGGATATGGGTGCTAATTCGATTGTAAACGTTTATGTTCCCGAAGAATATTATGTGGAGAACATCGTAGTAATAGCCAAGCATAATACAGAAGTAGCTAAAACATACAAACCAAATATTAGTAAATTTAGAGTAGATACTAAGGCAGATACATTTATTGAAGAAGATCTGGATGTGTTATCAGACAAACCGGATGAAATTATGGAAGTATATGCTCCTGAAAACTTCAATGATGAAGCAAATGTATCATATGCTATAAAAAAAGGGAAACCTGAGCCGGTAGGTGGATACGAAAAGTACAATCTTTACTTAAAGAATTCTCTTCGCCGTCCAACTGATGATTCATGTAAAGACCGGAAGGGGAAGGTAGCTGTAGAATTCTCTGTAGATGAAAAAGGGCAACCATACTTGTTTGAAGTAGTTTACAGTCTTTGTGGAACTTCTGACAACGAAGCCATCCGCCTGATACAATCGGGACCTAAATGGATACCCGGAACAGAACGTGCTTCGGTAAGAGTTATCTTCTAATCTTTCTTATCTAACAGATCGGGGCGCAAACGTTCTGTGCGTTCCATGGATTGCTGCAATTTCCAGTCATCAATCTTGGCCTGATGCCCAGATAATAATATATCGGGTACACGCCAGCCCTTATATTCTGCCGGACGTGTATAAACAGGTGGAGCAAGCAAATTATCCTGAAAAGAATCAGATAACGCAGACTGCTCATCACCTATAGCACCGGGAATGAGACGTACTATAGCATCTGTCATTACTGCTGCGGCTAATTCTCCTCCCGTAAGCACATAGTCGCCAATGGAAATTTCACGTGTGATAAGGTGCTCCCTTATACGATAATCAATTCCCTTATAATGCCCACAAAGTATAATGATATTCTGATAGGAGGACATCTGATTTGCTATTCCCTGATTGAATACCTCTCCATCGGGTGAAGTATAAATTATCTCATCATACTCACGTTGAAGCTTCAACGATGAAATAGCATTGTCAATCGGTTCTATCTGTAATACCATTCCGGCTTCTCCGCCAAATGGATAGTCATCGACATTACGATGTTTGTTTGTTGTATAATCCCGCAAATTATGCAATACAATCTCTACTAAGTTCTTATTTTGTGCTCTTTTAAGAATAGAGCAATCAACAAGACCGGTAAACATTTCCGGCAAAACGGTTATGATATCTATACGCATAATTTATAAGTTAGAACTAAGAAGGTGACAAAAGTAACAAGTATTTTTGTTTAACTTATATACTTTTTCAGTAAGTAGAATGATTTTACTATAGTATAAGATAAAATATCAATAAAAAACAAAGCATTATCTTATGGCTTCTGTTATAATTATTGTCCATTCAACTTCATCATTCCTTAAATTAACCCATAGCTTTTTATAATATAAATCATCAATCAACTCATTCGAATGATTGTATAATTGAAGTCTTCCAATATCCGAATATACTTCTTTTCCATTTACATCATGAACTATTTCCGGTGATGTAATTTTCAAATACTTCTGGCTATGATTCACAAACACAATGGCATCTTTTAGGTATCTTTTATTTTCGACAATAGAATCAGATTTTGCTATTTCGAAAATATCACCATAATCATTAAAGACAGGTGCTACCTCTATATTGCCTTTTTTCAATATCGCTCCCCATTTATTCTTCCTGTATAGATTCAGGGTATAATCCAGTAAGTCTGCACCACCATACTGACCATGTCCAGGTATTACAATCTTTGCATCACCATACTTTTCTTTCACATTGAAGATCGTTTCAGACCATTCTTCGAGATTAGCATCGCCAATATTGCCATACCATCCACCCATATTTCTGACTTCATTTCCGCCAAATAAGATTCTATCTTTTGGAATCCACACGACAATACCATCTTCAGTATGAGCAGGCTCAAGATAGTCCGCAATAATATCTTCACCTCCAACATGAAGCTTTAGTAAAGTTTTAAAACCGACTTGAGGCACGGGTAAGCCCTTTTCTCGTGCAATATTCTGCGTTAATTCATTCGCATATGTTTTTATCCCTGCACTATGCACAGCTTTCAGACCACCCATAGCATCAGGATGCCACCTATCTATAATGTATCCTATTATTTTAAGTTTAAGTTCCTTATTTACGTAATCGATCAGATTTTGAGTTTCTTCTTCCGATTCGGGAGTAGATACAATAATAGCTTCGTCTTTTTTAGAAAAAACAATGCCATTATTACTTTGACCCGTATGCAAAAAAGTATTTTCCGTTAATTTTACAAGCTTTAAATTATCTGATACTCTATATTCTTGACTGAATATAAAATGTACTCTTACAAAACAGAAAATTAGAACTAGCAATAATCTCATTTTATTTTATCACAACTGACCAACTAATCAATAAAAACTATTCTTCTTTATGAAACATATTACCTGTAGCTTGTGCTGTAGGCATTATCAGCATATCCTGAATATCTACGTGTGCAGGCTGTGACACAGCATAATATACAGCTTCGGCGATATCGTCTGCTACCAGATTTTCATATCCTGCATATACCTGATCGGCACGACCTTGATTTCCCTTGAAGCGAACCAGAGAAAACTCCGTTTCTACAGCCCCCGGACAAATCTGGGTCACCTTTATATTGTAAGGTAAAAAATCCATACGCATTCCCTGGCTCAATGCGTCAACAGCATGTTTGGTGGCACAATATACACCTCCGTTCGGATATACTCCTTTACCTGCAATGGAACCTATATTGATAATATGCCCCGATTTACGGTCTACCATACCCGGAGAAACCACACGGGTCACATACAGCAATCCTTTCACATTAGTATCTATCATACGTTCCCAATCGTCTACCACTCCCTGATGGATAGGATCGAGACCTACAGCCAGGCCTGCATTATTAACGAGAATATCTATTTTTTTCCAGTCTTCGGAAAGGCTGTTGATTGCTTTTTCAACTTCTTCATAGTTCCTTACATCAAGACACAATGAAATTACTGTCGAATTATATTTTATCCCAATCTCTTTATCCAGTTCTTCCAAACGGTCTTTGCGACGGCCTGTAATAATAAGATTGTATCCGTCTTTTGCCAGCCGAAGAGCAATTGCCCTCCCCAAGCCAGAAGTTGCTCCGGTAATTAAAGCTATTCTTTTCGTCATATTCAATAACTTTTTAATTTTATTTCGCCCAAACATTAAGAATTTCACCCAAATCGGTTATCGTCGCACCCGATAACGGCATTTCTCCGGCTTTCCTACACTCTATTATCATCCATGCCTCACCCAATACGGGAGCACCCGATGGAGTAGCGACAGGAGTAAGTCCTGCTTTTTTCATCATCTCTTTTACATCACCTTTGGCTGCAGCCAATTCCTTGATAGCATCACTATACATTTCTGTATAGAAAGAGATTGTATATGTCTGACTATTGGCAATAGTTTGGCCTGATTGTTGAGCAGTTGTCAATCCCATCAGCTTATCAAGGAGTGTTGTTGTACCACCCCATGATGCAGTAAAGGCAACTGGTTTCTCAATGGTTCCTGTCACTATCAGGGCATCTTTATTCAGTATGCTGGCCGGTATTTTATCAGCTGTCACTTTTTTGAAACCAGACATTGAATTTGCTACAGCAATTTCTGGAACACTTTCAGGTTCCATAGCATATGTAGTTGTTTCTTCCTGTTGCTGTTTTGCCGGTAACGACTGCACTGTAGCTGCTCCTGTCGTGTTTATACCATTCAGGTATACATCTATCGATTTGAAAATACTATATACACTATCGATTGTATGTTCTCTGAATTTGTCATAATAGCGGTTAAGCTTATCTCCTTTTTTATTCAGCGCATATTCATCTGTAATCATTTCTTCGGCTGGCAACATTTTTTTACTATCAGAATAATCATATCTTATTCCCCTCATAGTTACATCACATGCCCCACTCTTTATTTCAAGAATCAGCTGATAAATCATTTTGGCTCTATCCAGTACCAGGGCGCTCCTCTTAAATTCGAGATATTCCTCTCCCCCACAAGCTATACTCTTGGTGTCAGGGTCACTTAATAAAACCCTATTTTTCAAGTCACCTTTTTCTGTATATCTATCTTTGGCCCACTTAGCCATCAAAGAATAAAGTTGCTCGTCAGATATAGAATTTTTTACTGGTATTGATTTTGAGAAAACCACTTTACCATTTACTTCCGGCACTGCACCTTTGAGGTATTTCGAGTTATCTTGTGCACTAATTATTAGTGAAACAAGCGTAAATAAAGTAAATAAGAGATACTTTTCCATATGTATTTCAATTATAAGGTCTCAGACCTATTTATTGTCCATCCATGTATAACACTGATCAGTAATTATAATTTTAGAATGTGACATTAATTATTACCGTTTACTTATCTACTATAAAAGTAGTATAATTTTAAGAATCGGACAATAACATATATCAAATAAAAAATGGTACTGATCAAAGATCAATACCATTTCATATACATTAACTATTTTAATCAGAAGTTATATGCAACTCCAATACCTAGCATTTCTTTAAATTGTACTTTCGGACCGCTTTTCACTTCTACATCATCCACAGTCTTTACATTCTTGATGTCATCATCATATTTAAGGGTGGTATTAATAGAAGCTGACAAGAATTTATTGATCTTCATACTGATAAGCAGATCCCAGTTTACATCGATATTTCCAAATTTCTTATCGTATGCAGTAAAGAAATCAACTGTAGAAATAAATTCGACATTTTCCATAATCTTCCTTTGGGCACGGGCCTTAAGGTACATACCTAATTCTGCCCTGAATTTATCTCCCGGATCAACACCAAAGGCTCCCTGTTCTGACAGGTAATCATCCTGAACAAATGTCAATTTGCCTGCTACAGGTGAAAAATATACAGAATAGTTCTCATTCGGACGATATTCCATACCTAATGAGATATTAGAGTAAGCCGGAGCAAAAAACTTTGAAATATAATGTTCTTTATCCGGATAATTGTATCCTTTATAAAACTGGGATTTAAAATCTCCCATTATGGTATAATACCATTTATTATTGGTGGAATACCCCAATTGGGTAGTAAAATCAAGTTTATCACTCACTTTTTGAGTACCAAGCGATTCTGTTCTGGTTAGTCCGTAATCTATAGCCAGCGCATTCGACCATAGCCAGTTTCCACTCTTCCGGGTAAGGCTTCCATTCAAAAAGATATTTCCGGCAAAAGCACTTTCACCTCCGGCCGACCAGTTGCTAAGTGAAGTTTGTGAAAGATTAAAACCTGTAACGCCTTTTAAATTCCATTTTCCGTCTTCCAATTTGTCCTTATCATCATCTTGAGCAAAGACAGATAAAAAAGAGCTCGCAATGATAAGTGTAATCAGTAAATGTTTCATCATTATTTTTTTGTTTTGTATATTATGTTTCGGCTTATCTTAATTTTAAGATATCACCCTCTACAGGAACATATTCAAAGTCTTTTTTGTTCATTTTATATAAATTCTTTACTTTGATTCCATAAAGCTGAGAGATGCTATACATAGACTCACCTACCTGAACCTCATGCTCATAGTATGGTTTGTCTGCTTTAGATTTTTTCTTCTCGAAATATACCAGATCACCTTGCTTAAGCGGGAATCCTTCTGGAACTTCATTGAATTTATATAAGTTTTTTACTTTGAAGTCAAACTCGGCTGCAATATTTTCGTATGTATCACCATCTTCGGCTATTACATAAACCAAATTATGGGTCTTGAATGGGGTATGACGATATTCTCTTATTATTTCTTTGCGTATTTCTTCCTCTTTTATCTTCTCTTTTGACAGGCCTCTTTTATCATGCTGATATAGTTCATAGTCTTCTATTAGCTTGATTAATTTGTTTGCGTAAGCCTTATCTGTAGCATATCCTGCTTGTTGCAAACCTCTGGCCCAACCTCTATAGTCTGTTATTTTGAGGGAAAACAGGTTCTTATACCTGGGTTTTTCTGCTAAAAAACGGGAATGGTCATCATACGAATCTTCTGCTTTCTTATACTTCCTAAAGCAATCGTTAGGATTATCATCTGCATGATAAACCTTCTGCCCTTTCCAATCATTGTGACATTTTATCCCAAAATGATTATTGGAACTCTTGGTTAGTGCACTTTTACCGGCACCGGACTCCAACAATCCCTGAGCTAATGTTATACTTGCCGGTATTTTATATTTTTTCATATGATCAATAGCTATACTTTTGTAAGTATCGATATAGTCGTCATATACTTTGTAGCGTTTTGCTTGAGAATAGGCTGTAGTAGATAAGAAAATCAGGAGAGAAAGTATAATTAATCTGGCAGATACGTCTGTGCTATTTCCTTTTTTCATATATTTAAAAATAAATTATTTATTAACAGCCATTAATATGGAAAGTCTTAATTTAACAACAAAGATACTTGTTTACTCTTTTGAAGAGGCTACAGAAAACATAAAAAAACTTATAAATGAGGCTAAAATTGCTACGCAAAGCGCATATGCCCCTTATTCTAACTTTTATGTAGGTGCTGCTGTATTACTGGCAAACGGAGAAATTATAACAGGAAGCAATCAGGAAAATGCCGCCTATCCCTCCGGATTGTGTGCCGAAAGGGTTACCGTTTTTCACGCAAATGCCCAGTATCCGGATGTAGCAGTAGAGGCTCTAGCCATTGCAGCTTGTCATGATGGAGAGTTTACAATAAACCCTTGCAGCCCATGTGGTGGATGCAGGCAAGTGTTGCTGGAAGCAGAAAACAGATATAACCGACCAATGAAGGTAATATTATATGGTGAAAGTAAAATTTACGAATTAGAATGTGCTAAGTCTTTACTACCTGTAGGATTTGGTAAAGACTCTCTGTTTGACTAGTTATAGTACAGTCTTAAATGATTTTAGTTCGCTGGTTAATTCTTTAGATTTACCTCCTGAAATATTATCCAACAACTGCCAGAATTTTTCTCCATGATTCATTTCCACTGTGTGGCATAATTCGTGAAGAATAACAAAGTCCGCTAAATACTCCGGGAGGAGCATGCAATAATATGAAAGGTTTATACTCTTCTTTGAAGAGCAACTACCCCAACGGGTACGACTTTTATTTATTTTTACTCCTGTATATTTAAAGCCATATTCTTGAGCAAAATCTTTTACTTTGGACGGAAAAATCCGGTTGGCTTCGTAGCGAAGAGCCTTTTCTATACAGTTACGTATTAATGTCTGAACAGACACATCCCCAAAAACAGTATCGGCAGGACATGAAATGCTTAACTTTCCGTCTTTCAGATTCATGTAGAAATTTGATGCAGATATACTTGTCGTTATCTGTAACCGGAAACTAAATGTAGAAAATTCAGATTCAGGGGAGAATGTAATACGACCAGGTTTCTTTTCAATAAGAGATTTCAGTCTGGGCTTCATTTCTGCAATAGTCTTCTCTATATATGACATAGTAACTGATGGCGGGTATGTAAGCTGAAGATGATCATCTTTCCGCCTTACAATAATACGCCTGGCCCGTTTATTCTCTACAAGCCTTATTTCACCCAGATCTTTATCGTTGATTACCATTTTTTACCCTATAAAAAAAGCTTAACATGTATGTTAAGCTTTTCCATCAATATCTAAGTAGTTATTTAGCTTTATGATTCTCTTTTATAAAAGCTTCCAATGCCGCCGTCATTGAAGGCACACCCGGCAACGGAGCTTCGCAATCCAGTCTAAGACCTGCATCACGAACAGCTTTAGCTGTGGAAGCACCAAAACAACCTATTACATGGTCACCTTGCTCGAAATTAGGTGCGTTCTTAAACAGTGAAACAATTCCTGAAGGACTGAAAAATATAAGCATATCATATGATAAAATCTCAGCCTCGGTTATATCATTACTCACAGTTCTGTACATAACAGATTTTGTATAGTCTACTTTTTTCTCGTCCAACACAGCTGTAAGATCTTCTGTATGCACATCAGATACAGGAACAATAAATTTTTCTTTATTATGTTTAGTCAGTGCTGTAGACAGTCCATCCATCTTGCCTGTGATACTGAAAAATATTTTACGTTTTCTGTATACAATATATTTTTGAAGATATAAAGCCACAGCTTCTGAAATACAGAAATATTTCATTGTTTCAGGCATTGTTATCCTAAGCTCTTCGCATAATGAGAAAAAGTGATCGATAGCCACTTTTGCTGTAAATACAATGGCTGTATAGTCTTGTATATTAATCCGTTGTTGTCTGAATTCTTTAGCATCAAGCCCTTCTACCCTAATAAAAGGACGAAAATCCATATGCAAATGATATTTTTCTGCAATATCAAAATAGGGCGATTTCTCCGTTGACGGAGCAGGCTGCGAAATCAAAATCTTTTTTACTTTCAAGGCCATAATAGTATGTTAAAAACGTCAGTTCTATATAAATAAATCAATCCTGTTGATAAAAATATATATGGTAATATTTCAAAGGTGCAAAGGTAGGCAATCAAATACAAAAAGTTAAATTTTTGATTGATAAAAAAGACTATTATTTGGTAAAAAAGTATTATTTGAACCAAAAGAAATAATATCAGCATAAATACTAATATCTGGGTATGGTAATAACTTGAGTATATAAGCAATAGTGTAGGAATAAAGTACAAGATACCCAAAATCTCCACAGATACCATATACGTTCTACGCCACAGGCTGATTGTTTTTTGAAAGTCGAATATATAGCCAATAATTTTATATATCATATCCTTTACCCCTAAGAAAAGTGCTATAAGAACTATATAAGACAAAATAGTAGTCAAAGGCCTGCCATTGCTATACCCGGGAGTTTCGTATTCTATAATCACATCATAGACGCATACGGACACCAACACAACAAATTGGAAAACAAGAAAATAGCTATATACCATTTCCTTTACTGTGGCCAAACCATATGTACGGGATGCTTTCTGAGGAGAAAACAAAAATGTCAGATTTTCTTTCAGAAATGATATTCCACCCCTATATATATAGGCAAAGAAGAGCACACAGATCAAAAGCAGACAAAATATACCATCAGTTTGCTCCAGATTGAATGGAAGGGGGTTTCCCTGATATCTCAATAAGTCAGATTCATCCTTACTTGTGGATGTATCCAACATATGCTGACGTGCCACATCAACCAGTTCACCTTCGATTGGATCGAAAGGAAAAGCTTGTTGTAGAGAATCCTGTTGGATAGTATCCTTTACAACAATACTAACAGATGATATGGAGTCTTTAATCAAAATAACCATTCTTTAGAGAAATACATATCCGGCATTACACCGGATATGTATCATTATATATTACAGATTGAATTCTTTTTTAAGAGTATCCACATAATCCAGCTTTTCCCATGTAAACAATTCTACCTCACGGGTGATTCCTTCAGGATTATAGCGTGATTTGAAATGCTTTTTCACTACTTCCGGATTACGTCCCATATGTCCGTATGCAGCTGTTTCTGCATAGATAGGATTTCTTAGTTTCAGACGTTCTTCGATAGCCTTCGGTCTCATATCAAAGATCTTTTCAACTTTTTTGGCTACTTCTCCATCCGACATATTTACATTGCTTTTACCATATGTATTCACGTATATATTCATTGGTTTGGCAACTCCGATAGCATACGACACCTGTACCAGTATTTCAGGTGAAACACCTGCTGCTACTAGGTTTTTTGCTATGTGACGTGCAGCATAAGCTGCAGAGCGGTCAACCTTTGAAGGGTCTTTTCCAGAGAAAGCACCTCCCCCATGGGCACCCTTACCACCATAAGTATCTACTATAATCTTACGGCCTGTAAGACCAGTATCACCATGAGGTCCACCGATAACAAAGCGTCCTGTAGGATTTACATGATATGTGATATCACTTGTAAACAATTTTGTGATATCTTCTCTGAATTTATACTTATTCTTCACGCGGGGAATCAGAATTTCAATCACATCTTTCTTAATGCGGGATTGCATGGTTGCATCATCAGCAAAATCATCGTGCTGTGTAGAAATAACAATTGTATCAATACGTAACGGGGTACCATTATCATCGTATTCGATAGTTACCTGGGATTTAGCATCTGGGCGAAGATATGGCATTAAAGACAATTCATTCTTACGAATAGCAGCCAACTCCTGCAATAATGCATGCGACAGGTCTAATGCTAAAGGCATATAGTTATCAGTCTCATTAGTTGCATATCCAAACATCATACCCTGATCTCCGGCTCCCTGATCCATCGGATCTATTTTACCGTCAACTCCCCTGTTGATATCATCCGATTGCTCATGTATTGCAGAAAAGACGCCGCAAGACTGAGCTTCAAACTGGTATTCACTCTTGGTATAACCAATATTTTCGATGACCTTGCGTGCTGTTTCCGGAATATCGATATACGCCTTCGATTTTACTTCTCCAGCCAGTACTACCTGACCAGTAGTAACCAATGTTTCGCATGCCACTTTCGAATTGGCATCATAAGCCAAAAATTCATCCAATAAAGAGTCTGATATCTGGTCAGCTACTTTATCAGGATGTCCTTCTGAAACAGATTCAGATGTAAATAAATAACTCATTATATAATTATTTTTACTGTAAAACAAACAGGAAGAGATGTATTATGCAGCAGTGTAGAAAATGGTTTAGCATTTTTTCATGTGGTTGCAATCAATACAAATCTATCCACTTAATTGGATGCAAAGATACATCTTTTTCTGCATTTTAAAATCGTTATATACAAAAAAATAACCCATATCAATTTGATATGGGTTATTCTCATTATGTAAGGTCAATTATTTACCGCTAGCAAATTCAAATAATGCTTTTCCGTTTGCATTTTCCGGATCCAGTTCAAGAATCTTTTCTGCATAAAGTTTCACACTGGATTTATCATCTGCTTTTTTACTCTTTTCGAACTGCAGATAATAATAGTAGCTTAAATAGCTATAAGCTTCTATCAAAATCTTGTTATTAGGTTCCGGATCAGCTAAAAGAGCAGTAATAGTTTGCTCATAGAAAGGTTTAGCTAAGCCAAGCTCCGAATCCGGATCTAACTGATAGTTAGTACGCGCTCTTTGATAATATCCGAGATAGCTTTCAGGTTTACGTTCGGCAACGATAGCATATGCAGCATCGGCTTCCTTATAGAATGGCGCAGCTTTTGCTTTTACTTCTTCTTTGCTTAGAGTCGTATCTGAATCTACATTAGCACCAGCTGACAGGTAATAACCTCCTAACTGGTAATAATCTGTAGCATCAGCTTTTTCGCCTAAAGTTTCCAGATATTTTTTATAAATCTCTGCAGCTTCAACATACTGACCATCTTTGGCATAAGTTGTAGCCATATCTTTAAACAGGCTAACTTTGCTTGGATCTAGTTCGATAGCTTTCTTATATTGATCAATAGCTTTTTCTTTATTACCTGTTTCAGATAAGATATTTGCATATGACATGTAATCCGAAACCAGATATTTTGCTGTATCCGACGGCAATGGTAAAGAGAAGAACTTTTCACCTGCAGCTAATCCTGCTTCATAATTCTTAGTATCATTTTCGGTATACATCAACAAACGGTTCAATACAAAATTGTTTGGTTCGCGGCTAAGGCCTTGTGCCATTACTTTTTTAGCTTCGGCATATCCTTTTGTAAAATATTCGGAAGCAGCATAACGGGTAATATCATCGATAGTATAGTCACCACCTGCAAAAAACTCTTTGTATGCAGCAATAGCTTCCGGATAGAAACCATCTCTGTAATACAGATCAGCAAGGTCTTTATTTGCTATTTTATACTCAGGTTTGATTGCTATTGCTTTTTTCAACATATCAGCAGCTGTATTACGATTTATGTATTCGTAAACTTTAGCACCTTTCATATACGCTAATACACAGTTTGGATCGAAATTGATAGCTTGATCATATTGTCCGGCAGCTCCGCCAGGGTTATTTTCTTTCGCTAACATATCTCCTTCGAGTATATAAATATAAGGATTCTTTTTATCTGCTTTCTTAGCCTCAGCGATAACATTCAAGGCTTTATCTTTCATTCCGTTATCAGAATAAGCTTTTGCGATAGCCAAAAGAACGGTTACATTCTTTTTATTCTTCTTTTGCACTTCTTTGAGTTGATCTTCACCCACTTTCGGATTTGATTTCAATTCTAACTTAGCCAGACCTACTGCGCCAAGTCCTAATTCCGGATTAGCAGATGCGCTTTGACCATACTGAGATTTAGCCTCAGCCATATTGCCTTCCTGAAATGCAATTTCACCCAAATAAAAATGAGATTCCTCAGGAGATTGTCCAACATTTTTTGTAAAATACTCTTTCGCTAGTTTTGTTTCGCCTAGGCTCAGGTAATCAGCCCCCGGACTATTTTGCGCAAATGCTGATACGCTGATTGCGAAGCTCAGTAATGCGCCTATAAAATACTTCATTTTCATTTCTACTATATTTACATTAATAATTATTTTTTATATAGTTGCTCCTAGAGAGTAGGATTTGCTCTCACCAGCCTGGTAGGAACATTTGCAGGATAAAGACCAGCCTTAAGAATTATTCGTTGTCCCTTTTCCCCAGCTGCAAAGTTAACAAAACCTGAAGGTAATCCACCTTTTACATCTGTAATAATTATAAAAATATCTCTTGTTAACGGATACTTTTTTAAGACCAGATATGCGGCAAAAGGTTTAAAACTATCCTCTTCTGTAGCCTTTTCGGCAGCACTTACCGACATAACATTTATACTGTTAATAAAACTTAAGTTTTTGGGGTCCGACGGATTACTGATCCAATTTACACCAATTACGCCTAATGCATTAGGGGTAGCGGCAACATAATCTATCACCTGTTGATTTGGTGTGCGGTCTGCCAAATCTATAGTTTTGGTACTGTCGGCTGCCCGGGCTTTAAGATGATCACCCAGGGATGCACCTCCGCATATTGAATCTCTAATAAATCTGACAGTGCTTGAATTGGGACTATCAAAAGTCACTGCAATTTCTCCAAGATTGGATTTAGGATTAATCTCTTTCCAATTCCGTATCTTGCCTGTCATTATGTTTTTTATATCTGATACCGTTATCAGAGTATCCATATTCGCTTTATTCACAATGAGAGCTATTCCATCGATAGCTATCTTTTGAGTACGAGGCACCTGATCACGTTCTTTTATTATTTGCTTTTCATTTGGTGTCAATTCCCGTGAAGCTACAATTACCCGTAAGCTATCTTTCATAAATAGATCGAAAGCTTCATTTTCGCTTGTAAATATCGGAATAATCAATGCTTCATTATTCATTGCACTAAATACATCGACTTGCTCTTGTATAATGGGAGCAAAGCATTCATCCACTGCTATCTCAGCAATACCACTTGTGGGTGTATCTGTTCGTGTAACTCTTTTTCTGTCGCACGAAAATGTGACAAAAAGAAGAGATATGCATAAAATAAGACTTAGATTTTTCATAATGTACATTTTTTAGGATAATTCTCTATTAAAGTTCCCTCCAGGCACGATAACCTCTAAATATGCCATATAGAAACAGTAATATTCCCATGATGACACGCAGTATCCAATTTATACCTTCAAATATAGGTGTAAATACCATCATTATGGCTAAACACAGGTAAAACAATACCATAAAAATACCAAACGCTGTTTTCGGCGAAAACTTTTTTCCTTCTTTCATACTTATCCTATATTATTGGAAAAAGAAGAGAAGATGATTTTTATGGTCCAACTTCTCTTCTTTTACTAAAATCTTATTTGCAATTTTTATAACAAAAATCTCAAAGAAGTGTATTTACTGTTTCAAACGGAATACGATCGGAAGAGTAAAGTACACTGGTACATTCAACCCGTTCTGTTTTCCAGGAACCCATTTAGGCATCGATTTTACTACCCTTATAGCTTCTTTGTCGCAAGAAGGGTCGATACCGCGGATAACTGTAACATTCTCGATAGCTCCGGTCTTGGATACAACGAAACGTACTGTAACACGTCCTTGTATGCCTGACTCCTGAGCAACTACCGGATATTTCAGGTTGTTAGCGATATATTTCTGCATTTCCATTTCCCCACCAGGGAAGGTAGGCATCTGTTCTACAGTAACGAAAGGTTTTTCTTCTACAGGTTTTTCTTCCACAATTACTTTGTGTTCTCTCAACTCTGCAATGTCAACACCTTTATCGCTTGTTCCTTTTACATCGGCTACAGAAATCTGAATTTTAGTTTCTAAAACCTCATCCTGAGCTTTCATTTCCTGATCGTCACGTACATCTTCGTCCTTTGCAATCTTAGGAGGAACGAACTTCACAGTTGTTTTCAACGGTGGAGGCGGAGGTGCAGTTTCCTGCTTGATCTTATTCTCTTCCGGAATTTCTTGTTCTACCGGAATATTAGAAAGTTCAAATGTTTCCTCCATCGGTCCTGATTGGCTTTGAGTCAAGTTCTTCACCACACTAACCAAGCCTGGCAAAGCTGACACAAATGCTGCAAAAACAAGGACTACAAGGAATGCGACAATATGTCTCTTTGATGATGATTGACGTAGCTTGTAAGCACCATAATTTTTATTCTTACCTTCAAAAACTACATCACACCATTCAGAGGAATTTAGTTTGATATCTTTTGACATAATTTACTCCTTTTCTTGTAATGTGATTAATTCTTCGGTGGTGCGGCACTAGCCCCATACGCCCCTTTTGATTTCAGATTTTCGATCAAAAACTGATCTCCGTCTGTCATATCCACAATTGCATATTTAGCAATACTGCAAATCTGCATTTCATCCAGAGCATCAACAAGATTTTTATAGTTTGATTCAGATGTAGGTTTGATTACTACAACCTGTCCATCTTTGTCATCCTTTATTTCTTTCGATCTTGTTTTAAATTCTTCTTCCGACATCTTCTTGTTGGTTACAAATTTTTCATGTCTCAGCTCTTTCATCTTTTCAGCGATAGGAGCATTACGTTCCAACAATATTTTGCGAAGACCGTCAGGGGAATAATTCGTTTCTTTCAAGGAAGTATAATCTGCATAATCAGGCATACCTGCATAGTAGTATACTTTGTTATCCTCACCTAAAATCAATGTAATAGCTTTGGATTCCTTTACTTTTACTTCATCCTCTTCGTTCAATTTAGCGTCGGTAGGCATCGCAATATCCATGATTTGCGGTTTACTCAATGTTGTACAGAACATGAAGAATGTTATCAAGAGCATGTTCATATCCACCATCGGAGTAAAGTCTACCCTTAGGGTCTGTTTCTTGGGTTTACCTTTTTTCTCTTCTCCACCACCGGACTGTTGTACTTCTGCCATAATTTTTCTTTCTTTTAAACGTTTAAATCATGATTTTTATACGCCTTCCGGCATTCCCCTTAGAGATGTAACGAGGCTATAGCGGTTCTCTTTCATCTTCACCAGACTTTTCATAATCTTATCCACTAGCGGGTAAGCTGTAGTCTGGTCTGCTTTGATGGCGATTCCCATACTTTCACCTCCTATTTCACGCGCATGCTTTACCCAACGTGAGAACTGATCGTTCACACTATCGGAAGGCACACCCCAATTTTTTATCTCACTATCCTGGCTGCTCAACGGCATATCTAAGAATGCAGCCATTCTGTTCATAGGCACACCAATGTGTGATTGTTCTATGAATGCTCTGATCTGCTTATCTGTAAATGTGATGCCGTAGTCCTGGCCCATCAGCTCCAACACTGCTTTCTTATTTTCTGGTCTGTCTATATTTAAGAACACCTTTCCATTCGGGTCTATCAATATATTCAACACATTATAGTCTGGCACTTTCACCTCCGATACCGATTGCGGTGTCATTACCTGCACCGGCTCTTTAGGTAAGAAAGTTGCTGTAAGCATGAAGAATGTGAGCAAGAGTACAGTAACGTCACTCATCGCCGTCATGTCGATGAATGTACTTTGTTTTTTTACTTTTGTCTTTCCCATTTTCTTACTTTTACTTATTAGAGTGGAATTTCATATGAATTCCACAAATTCGTCTAAAAAAAATTGTTAATTATTTAGATAAACCTCCGTGAAGAGTTGTATAAGTTTGGCCAATAGCGAAACCTACTTCGTCAACAGCGTTAGTAATATCTTCAACTTTTCCAGAGAAATAAGCATAAGAAATGATAGCTACAGCACCAGTACCGATACCCATCGCTGTATTCATAAGTGCCTCAGAGATACCAATCGCAAGAGCAGTTGAATCCGGAGCACCTTCTTGTCCCATCGCGCTAAACGATTTGATCATACCTAGTACCGTTCCGAATAGTCCCATCAACGTACCTAGTGTAGAGATGGTAGCGATAACTGATAAGTTTTGTTGTAGATATGGTAATTCAAGAGTAGTAGCTTCTTCCAACTCTTTTTGAATCATTGCAGCTTTTTCATCATTATGGATGTCAGTTAATTTTTCAACATCTGAATATCTGATCAAACCTGCTTTAAGGATGTTAGCTACTGAACCTTTTTGATCATCACAAAGCTTAGATGCACCAGCAATATCACCAGCTTCTAATTTAGCTTTTGCATTCATCACAAATTTAGAAGTACTTCCTTTACCGCTAGCTCTGTTTAATGCAAAGAATCTTTCAACTGAAAGAACCAATACTGTAAGTAATAATGTGATTACGATAGGAATTACGAATCCTCCTTGGAATAATGTTCCTAATACATTACCGTTAATTGGGTGACCTTTCTCATCGAAATTAGCCGGATTTCCAGCAACAAGATAGAAGAATAGATGAGCTACGATCGCACATCCAATAACAACTATAAACGCTGAAACGCCTTTTGATCTTGGTTTTTGTTTTGGTTGTTGTTTTTTAGTTTCCATAATGATAATAAATAATTTAAGTTTAGTGAATCAATTTTTAAATTTTATATCGTTCGTATTTAAATTAATCTTCATTTAATTAATCATAAAAATCCCTAGTGACAATATCTAGGATGCAAATATAGTATTATTTTGGTTTCATCTATATTTTGTTCCTAAAATTGCACTCTGGTACGCGCCTCCAATCAAACTAAACGTTAGAATGAGATTTTTATTTTCCAATAATAATAACTTTTGTACTAAAAAGTATCCTTGTAAATTCAAAGGTCTATATATCTGTAAGTGTGGAGTTTTTCTATCTTAAGTGTCCACAAGGTATTAAATAATCTCTTTTATTTCAGCTAACAAAAATAGAATTAAATATTATACCTTGCAATAAAAAAAAATAAAAAAAACCTTATTATTCTATTTCTCTACACATAATTCATCATTCAGGGCAATAACAGCATCTTTATATGACTCTCTTTTAATCACAAATTGCATATTAACCTGACGAAGCGATTGTGCAAAACTTTCTACATTTATATCTTTATTAAACAAAGCTTTAGAGGCACGGAACAAGAAACCCGGAAGTGCAATATTGGTACCCATTACGCAGACAAGAGCCACACGTTCTACAATTACCTGATAAAATGCATTTTCCAGATCTGAAATCAGTTCACGAGACTTATAATTATCCCACACCACCATTGTGATTGAGTTTGCATTAGTTGACTTAAGTATATAACTGACATTAAATTTAGCAAAAATCTGCATTATCCGGAGGTCAAAACCAACCTCGCCCACCATCATGGGATCATGAATTTCTACAGCTAATACTTTGTCAGTACCCGAAACTATCTCTATTTTAGGAGTTTCAGACACATATTTTTTTGTAATCAGAGTACCCGGATGATCGGGCTCGAATGTATTTTTTATTCGGATATTAATATCTGCCAACTCCAGTGGCTTAGATGCCTTAGGGTGAATAGCTTCCATTCCTATATCAGCTAACTGGTCGGCAACAATAAAATTGGTACGCCCTACCGGTACTACTTTATCTACCCCTACTATATTCGGATCGGCACTGGACAAATGATATTCCTTATGTATGATCGCTTCATTGGCTTTTATTTCTACAGCTATCTTGCTAAAGGTTACTTCTGTATATCCACGGTCGAATGCCCGCATAATCCCTTCTGTTCCTTTTGTATATCCTGTAGCGATACACATATCTTTGCTAAAGTCTATCCCTTTGAATGCTCTGTGAATACGTTCGTCTATTGTCAGAGGTAATGAATCGTTGAAACCGCAGAGATCGATAAATCTGGCAGACAGGCCGTTATTGTTAAGAATATTTACTGTATTCCAGGCAGAGTGAGCCTCTCCTATCGAAGCTAATATTTCACGGGCAGCCAGACAAATATCTTCTGCATTTACATATCCTGATGCTAATACCTTACTCAGACTATGAAGCATTGTTTTTGCCTGCTTGATACGGAAAGTTATAAATTCCCGGGCTTCCAACAGGTTGAGACCAATTTCCTCAAAACCCTTATTAATCAGTAAAAGCCGCTGACATAAGCTATCGAGACCTATGCTATAATCTTCATTTTCCAGAAATTGGACATAAACACCCGGCTCTCCTGTTTTCTTATGCTCCAACAGCCAGTTGGTCACATTGTTATAAGCAGATACCACAAATACCCGGTTATACATTTCATCAGGAGTACGATGTCCTATTATTACATTTTCCAGCACTTCTTTAAACTGGGACATGGATGTTCCGCCAATCTTCTCTACTGTTAGCATTTCGACTTTTAATAATTTGAAATTTAAGGCCTTCGACCTTTTTTTGATTTGATAAGTATAACATTCAAAGATTGTTATAGCTTAAAATATATTATTAAATACTTTCTTCTATTTATTCGAAGCAAAAATAATAAAATAATCTCATTTTATAGGGGAATATGTAATAATGTAACTTTTTAGTAATAAAATTTGATAAAAAACGAAACTCCCTTAGGAATTGAAATAATAATTATGATATATTTGCCAGCGAAAGTTAAAAGTTAATTAACGAATTAAGGCATTATGAAGCTACACGTTATCATTCTTATTATCTGCATCTTAACATCAATACAAAGTCACGGCCAAAATTTTAAAGGAAGAATTACAGATAAAGACGGAGAGGCGTTATACGGAAGCACTATATATATAAAGGAAATAAATCAAGGACTGGTATGTAACGAAGACGGATATTATCAGACCACTCTTACCACAGGAAACTATAATATTGAATACAAATGTCTTGGATTTAAAGGGGAAGAAAGAAAGATACAGATAGAGCAGAATAAAATCACCACCGTTGATATAACTCTTACCGAGAATCCTTTTACCCTTAAAGAGATTACCGTATCTAACCAGGAAGATCCCGCCTACCCTATTATGCGAAAAGCGATAGAAAGAGCCCCTCTATATGCAGGCGCTGCAAAGGAATATACAGCTGATGTGTATATAAAGGTGAATGCTGAGCTACTCAAGGTATCTTCGTTGATAGATAAAATGGCAAAAAAAGAAGAAGGGGTTAAACTTTCTGATTTTAAAGACCGCCTCTTTACACAAGAATCTTTTAACGAGATACAATTTACCACACCTGATAAGTATAAGCAAACTGTAAAAGCATTTTCGAGTAGCATTCCTGATAATATGAGTTCAACAGATGCTATGGGCATGCTGAGTACATCACTGTATATGCCTAAAGTAAATATGTATGTATCGCCTCTGAACCCGAAAGCATTTTCGTATTATAAATTCCGCTATGAAGGATTCCTTGAGGAAAATGGGATAACTATAAATAAAATAAAAGTAGAGCCGAAAATGAATGACCCTATTCTTTTTGAGGGTTATATATACATTGCAGACAACACATGGCATATCTATTCAGCTGAACTTAATACGAATGCATATGGCACAAGGCAGGCCTACACAGTTACATTCCAGGAACTGGCGACCAATACATATTTACCTATTACATACCTGATCGCGGCAGACATCAGTATTCTGGGAATAAAAGCAACCATGAATTATTATTCATCACTAACATACACCGACATTAAGGTAAACGATGAAATTGTACAGGAACTAACTGAAAAGAAAAAAACGAAAAAGCGGGAATTTGAGATACAAAGAAGAGACTCACTTTATACTATTATCTCCGACAGCCTGGCCACAAAACGTGACTCAACCTATTGGGCAAATATAAGGGTAGTCCCTCTGGATGAAAGGGAAATCAGAACTTTCATAATAAAAGATTCTATCCAGCAACATCTGGATTCGGCACGAAATGCGCATCATAATCTGGGATTCTCATTCGAAAGTATTTTGAATGGAGGAAAAATAGGTACAGATTCAAGTAAAGTTATCATCAGGTATGAGGGTTTACTAAATGGAGCTCTCAAAGAATTCAACTTTGTTGATGGCTGGTGGCTTGGCCAAAGATTTCAAATAGAAAATAAGATCGGGAAACATAACAGGCTGGTATTTTCGCCACATTTATATTATGTACTCTCGCGAAAACGGCTGCTGGGTGGCGCAGATGTTGATTTTAAATATGCACCATTGAGATTAGGAAACTTAAAAATATCTGCCGGATCTGTAAGCGAAGATTTTAATCCTGATGGAATACACAGATTCAATAACTTCTCTAGTTCACTGATCTATGGCAGGAACTACAACTACTTCTATCAGAAGGATTATATATCAGCATTTAACCATATCGATCTGGCAAATGGACTGAAGCTAACCACAGGTGTCGAAATAGCAAGACGGTGCGGGCTCTCAAACAGCACAGATTATACATGGGGCAAGAAAAAGGAAATTAAACCGAATATCTTCCCTGATGAGAGATTTGACAAAACAGCTATACATATAGGTCTGGACTATACGCCTTATTCATATTATATGATAAGGGACGGTGCAAAAACATACGTAAGACAAACCTCCCCTACCTTTTATATCAAGTATGATCAAGGTTTTTCATCGTGGCAGACAAATAATTCCAAATATCATAAATTATGGGGAGGACTATATCAGAATATTAAACTGAGCGAATTTTCGAATCTGGATTACCAATTCGAAGGAGGTAAATTTATAGGCAATCGGGATAAAATACATTTTGCCGATTATCAACACTTCAACACATCGAATGTTACAGTTAACATGAAATCACCTTTCACTTCTTTTATGTTACTGGATAATTACATAGCTTCTACAAACAGGTACTGGCTAAGAACAAATATCAATTATGAAAGTAAGTATATTTTACTTAAACGGCTCCCATTCCTGCAAGGTAAAATGTTCAATGAAACTCTACACTTAAAAAATCTCTACACACCCGACATGAAACTATATACCGAGGCCGGGTACTCACTCAACTTTACTAAGCTATTGAATGTAGGAGCATTCGTATCGTTTAAGAAAGCCAAATATCAGGATTTTGGAATACGGGTATTGTTTGATCTGGATAATATAAAGAGGATGATTGAATAAAATTATCTTATTATACTTGTCATGCTGACGGAGGAAGTTATGAATAAATAATTCTCTTTGTCATTTTGAACGGAGTGAAAAATTTCGACACATTTGTCAAGGATAAAAGCTAAGAGATCCATCGTGCCTCAGGACGACAAAGAAGAAAAAGTTACAGATAAAAAACAGGCAAAAACCTGTTACTTTTGTCACCTTTTAACAAAAAACAGCTAATCAATGAAAATTATTTGGTTTGCATAAAAATATCTACCTTTGTGAAAATATTTTTATGGCATCTTTTAAATCCTGGATATCGGCTTTACGCCCACGAACCCTTTTCCTTGCTGTGGCTACAGCACTGAGCGGAAGTGGTATAGCATACAGTACAGGTAAATTCAGCCTGTTAGTATTCATATTAACTATAGCTATTGCAACCATTCTTCAACTTTTGTCCAATATGGCAAATGATCTTGGAGATTATCAGCATGGAACAGATATTACAGGTGAAAGAATAGGGCCTCAGCGTACGGTACAAAGTGGCGCCATTACTCCCACTCAAATGAAAAGGGCCATCATAATAGCTATAGGGATGGCTGCTATTGTAGGGGTGCTGCTTATCTATGTTGCACTGCAATTCATGGAATTGAAATATATCCTTCTCTTTTTAGGGCTTGGGTTGGCTTGCATAGGCGCTGCGATAAAATACACAGCCGGAAGCAATCCATATGGATACAAAGGACTGGGAGATGTATTTTCATTTACTTTCTTTGGACTTGTATCGGTAGTTGGTACATATTTTCTGCATACACATGTTGTAGACTTTATGCCATGGTTACCGGCAATAGGCTTGGGCTTACTTACGGTAGCAGTCCTCAACCTGAATAATATGCGTGATGTGGAAAACGACCGGAAATCGGGAAAGATTACGATTCCTGTACGGATCGGCTTAAAGAATGCTAAAATATATCACGCCATCCTTACTTTCGGTGCCTTCGCTTGTTTTATTGTATATTCAGTTATATATTGCACGTATTGGTATCAGTATATATACCTGCTTTGTTTTATAATATTTATCAAATTACTAATTAATATCTTTAAGATAAAAGAAAATCGACTTCTCGATCCGTATCTAAAATACACTTCGATGGGAACATTCGTTTTATCTGTTTGTTTCTCAATCTGCATCAATTTATAATGAAAAAAATAGGATTATTATCAGATACACACAACTGGTGGGACGACAAATTTCAACAGTATTTTGCCGACTGTGACGAAATATGGCATGCCGGAGATATCGGCACTATAGAACTGGCTCTTAAATTTGAAGCGCTGGGAAAGCCATTTCGCGCAGTGTATGGAAATATAGACGATAGTAAAGTACGCGCTGCTTATCCTGAAACTTTACGATTTACCCTTGAGGGGGTGGATGTATTCATGATCCACATTGGTGGATATCCTGGAAAATATGAGCGAAAAGTACAGTCTATCTTATTAATGAACCCGCCCAAACTGTTTATTACAGGACATTCACATATATTAAAGGTAATGTTTGATAAAAAAATAAATGGCTTGTTTATCAATCCGGGAGCCGCAGGAAAATACGGATTCCATAAGGTTAGAACATTAGTCCGTTTCAACTTGGAATCAGGAAATATTTCCGATCTGGAAGTAATTGAGCTTAACGACTAACTTATAAATTATTTGTCACTTATTCCGATTTTCACGAAATTAGCATTTCGTAATAAGACAGAAACATGAAAGAAAAACTATTAAGTTACGATGATATACGCAAAATGAGCCCTGTTCTGAGAGGGCCATTTGGAAACATTCTTATAAAGTTTGCAATGTGGTTAACCGGAATGAATAAGGTGAACCGGATATATGATGCATCGAAACAATATGAAGGTGTGGAATTTTGTAAACACTTATTGAAAGATGTAGGAGTAAACATTGTAGTAGAAAATATAGAAGTACTGAAACAATATGAGGGACAAGCATTTGTTACCGTCTCCAACCATGCATACGGACATATTGATGGTATATCGGCAATCGCGACAGTTGGTTCTGTCAGGCCCGATTACAAAATGATGGTAAATTTCATTCTCGGAATGATAGATACCATGGCCCCGAATTTCATTGCTGTTAACCCTTTCCAAAGTGGAAAGATAGCAAGTAAGTCAAGTTTTGAGGGAATAAAACAATCGATAGATCACCTTAAGAATAGGCACCCTCTGGGCTTCTTCCCCGCAGGGGCTGTATCGAAAACAAAAATAAGAAACTTCAGAATGGAAGTGGAAGACCGTGAATGGCAAGAGCCTGTTTTGAAGTTGATAAAGAAATCGAAAGTCCCGGTTATACCCATGTACTTCAGTGGAAAAAACTCATGGTTCTTTAACTTTCTTGATCTTGTGAACTGGCGGCTTCGCTCCCTAAGACTTGGACATGAAGTTTATAACAAAAGAGGGAAGACAATTCACCTGCGTTTTGGTGAGCCTCTCCTTCCCGAAGAACTTGCACAGTATTCGGATATAAAAGAATTCGGAGAGTTTCTCAAGGCCAAAACGTATGCCTTAGCGAAAGCTACAGATTAATTTCTTCTTTAGAAATCTTCACTAAAAAAAACTGACAAAACTGGAATAAATATGTAATTTTGTCAGGTTTCGTTAAACTTTACGATTAAACAATTTGTTTATTCGAGACTTGTAAAGGCAGCAAGTGTTAATGATATTTTCTGAATCATAACAACTGATTGCTGTTCTACTTACCAAGGTAATAATAGGTCTGAGACCTCAACTATTTAATTAAAAAATGGCAAAACCAGATATTCAACAGGTAAAACAACGCTTCGGTATTATAGGAAATAGTCCTGATCTCAACCGGGCTATAGATATAGCACTACAGGTAGCTCCAACGGATATGTCCGTTCTGGTAACCGGTGAAAGTGGTGTAGGTAAAGAAAATTTTCCACAAATCATACATCAATTCAGTCACCGTAAACATGGAACATACATCGCAGTCAATTGCGGTTCTATACCGGAAGGCACAATAGATTCCGAACTGTTTGGGCACGAAAAAGGGTCTTTTACAGGAGCAACCGGTGAGCGTAAAGGCTATTTTGAATATGCAAACGGAGGAACATTGTTCCTGGATGAAGTAGGCGAATTACCCCTGTCTACCCAGGCCCGCCTACTGCGTGTACTCGAAACAGGAGAATATATAAAGGTAGGGTCATCTAAAGTAGAGAAAACCGACGTTCGCGTAGTAGCAGCAACTAATCTGGATATGATAACAGCTACCCGAAACGGCCGCTTTCGTGAAGACTTGTATTATAGGTTAAACACAGTACCTATCCGTATACCTGCACTGAGAGAAAGAAAAGATGATATACCTCTACTATTCAGAAAATTTGCAAGTGACTGTGCTGAAAAATATAGTATGCCTGCAATCTCCCTGACTGATGGGGCCAGACAAATGCTGAAAGATTATTATTGGCCGGGAAACATTCGTCAGTTAAAGAATATTACAGAACAAATCTCTATCATTGAGCAAACCCGAGAAATTACCTCCGAAATTTTAAAGCTATACCTTCCGGCAAATGAAGTTGGGTTAGTACCTGTTGCAACAGCAAACAATGACCAGAAGAATTTCAGTAACGAACGTGAAATCCTATACCAGGTACTATTTGATATGAAAAAAGACATGAACGAACTGAAGAAGATAGTTCATGATATAGTAGCAGGCAATCTCAAAGCTGCAGATGTGGTTACCGCCCCGATTATAGACAAGAGTGACAAAGCTCTTACACCAATGGTAGTGAATACAAGCGAAAAGCTTACCCCTCTACCCATAAAAAAAGAAGAACCACACGCAATTATACCAACACCTATTACAGATGCTGATATCATCGATGCTCCTGATTATGAAGAAGAGACACTATCGCTTCAGGATGTTGAAAAAGATATGATTATCAAAGCCCTGGAACGCCATAACGGAAAACGGAAAAATGCTGCGCAGGATTTAAAAATATCTGAACGTACACTGTACAGAAAAATAAAAGAATATAATCTGGAAAATCTATGAAAAAAATAGTCATGTTCGTTTTACTATCCATAATTATGACAGCTTGTACGGTTTCATACAAATTCAATGGATCAAACATTAACTATTCAGAAACACCGACACTCGATATACGTGATTTCCAGAATCAAGCCCCATTGGTATATCCACCATTGACACAGGTCTTTAATGAACGGATGAAGGATGTCTTTATCAGAGGAACGAAGTTGCAACTTACAAATATCGCCGCTTCGATGGAAATTGAAGGAGAGATTGTACGTTACGACCTTACCCCTCTGGCTGTACAAGAAAACAACCTGGCTTCCCAGACTCGTTTGACCATGGCTGTCAAATTCCGCTTCAGGAACAATGTGAGGCCCGAAGAAGACAAAGAGGAAACAATCTCTGCATATAGGGATTTCTCCAGTAGCTTAATGCTTACAGATGTACAAGATGGCCTTATTGATGAGTTGACAAAGGAGATAGTAGATCAGGTATTTAATGCTACGATGTCTAACTGGTAAAATAAAGGCATCTATGGATATCCGGAATTTCAACTTATTAATAAATAAAACGAATATAGCTAGCCAGTCTGATATAGGAGAACTCGAAGGTTTAATCTTAAAATACCCTTATTTTCAAGGTGCAATATTCACATACCTGAAAGCATTATATAACCATCTGCCTGAAACCTATGAATCGGAGCTAGAACGCTTAAGTATAAACATTAGAGACAGGCGTGCATTATTCTATCATATTTTTAGTGAAGAATATGACCGTTTTTTTGCAGAAACTGGTAAAAAGGAAATTCCGGAGGACAAGACCAATATCCTACTCAATGCATTCTTCGAATCAAGGGGAGGAAGTGATATGGATATAGAACTGGAATATAATATCTCACATGCCAGTCTGGCCACTACCGACTATATCACATATATACAATCACAAGATATAAGTTTAGATAAAACGGACAATTCTTCACAATTAAAACATCAGGACATTATCGATACATTTATTTCCAAGTCGGAAGAGGGCGATATACATATTCAGATAGAGAAAGACAATGACCCTTACAAAGACGAAGGAGTAACGATCGACGAAAAAAATGAGAATAAGGATGAACTCAGTGAAGATATCTTTTTCACTGAAACATTAGCCAAAATATACATAAAACAAAAGAAGTACGAAAAGGCTTACAAAATTATTAAACATTTAAGCTTGAATTATCCGAAAAAAAATATTTACTTTGCAGACCAATTGAGTTTTCTCGAAAAATTGATTATAAATTCAAAATATAAAAATAAAAAATGATTGCACTTATTACTATATTAATTGTAATTGCAGCTATAGCCTTAGTACTGATAGTTCTTGTTCAAAATTCAAAAGGTGGTGGACTTTCATCTGGTTTTTCATCATCAAATGCAATTATGGGAGTTCGCAAAACTACCGATTTTCTAGAAAAAGCAACATGGGGGCTAGCTGGTTTTATAATGGTTATGAGTATTGTTTGCGTTATGATCAGACCAAAAGCAGGTACAGGCTTACCTAAACCTGAAATAGGCACTCAAACAATTCCTGCAGGCGCACCTGATATGTCTACAACACTTCCGGCACCGGCATCAACAACACCAGCACAACCGACAACGCCACCGACTGAATAAAATTAGTTACTATATTATATACGAAAAGCTTATCATACTGATAAGCTTTTTTATTTTCCTGAAAAATAAGGAGTAAGTATATTGCTTGCTGTCTTTACAATTTATCCACTAACAATAGAAGTTCCGACTTCATATCGCCTCCAAAATTAGTAAAAAAAAGAATAATCTAACTACATAAAATCCCATTTTACTAAAAAAAGCTACGTTTTAACAATATCAGTCAAAAATGAATTGGATTCAACCGAGTCTAATTCATAACAAACTTAAAAAAGTTAAAAACTTGTTCACATTAAATATAACATATATTTTTGCACCGGACAAAAGACAGTATCAATAATATCTCATATTCTATTTAAAAAGTACAGGGTAACAGTACTTCAGAAATAGGACATATTTACTTATGAACAAACTACAACGAATTATACTCATTACATCGGTAATAATAGGAATATTTCATTTCCTATATTCATGTACCGAATCTCCGGCAAATATTAGTGAGGAACAATGGAATAAAGAAAAGCTCGATTCTCTTGCCAAAATATGCTCTTCTTCTGTTTTTGGTAAAGAAGGCATATCAAATGCCCGTACACTTAAAAACATAGCAGAACAATTAAAAGAGGATCACTATATTGCTTTGGCTTACAGATATATGTTATTAACCAATATGAACCTGGAACAAAAGGACAGTATCCCCTACTTCGCCCAGCAAGCAAAATACTATTTTAATAAAGAAGGGGCCAAAAATGATGCTTCCCGTATAGATCTGGTACTTATTCAATGGACGATGCAATATGAGAGTGCCGATATAGCTTTGGAAAAGACAAAATCGTTACTCGAAGATGTACAAAGTAATCATGATAAATATCAAGAGTTTGAAGTATATGAGTTACTTTCTAATATATATATGATATTAGAAAGGCCTGCAGAAGCCAGCGCTACTTTTCAAAAGATGATGGACATCCGGCCTGAAATTAATTCCAGAATTGAATCGAGCCTGCCTTTTATTTTTTCTAGCGGATCACAGATAGCTGATGCTGAAGGTAAGTATGAAGAAGCTCTATCATATTGCGATTCAGCAGAATTTTACATCAATAAAAATCCTCAAAACAGGAGTTATCAGATATTACCGACTTTACTAGATCTGAACAGGGCGACCTCTTTAATAAAACTAAAAAGATGGAAAGAGGCAAAACAAATATTAGATATTCTATCTGCACAACATACCTCAGATAAAGCAGAAAAATATTACTATTATATACAAAGCCTCTATGCTGACTACTATCTGTATACCAGAGAATACAATAAAGCTTTAGAAGCTATAGATCAAGCGATAAAACGATTTTCGGAGATAGGAGACAATATAAATTATATTTCTGCTACCACAAAAAAGATTGACATATATTCTGCCAAAAATGACTTTGAAAATGCTATCCTTTTAAAAAATAGTATTACCCATTTTTCCGACTCGTTAGAAAAAGCTAATACGAGCAAGCAAATTAATGAATTGCGTACAACATACCATGTATCCAAATTGGAAAATCAGATTGAAAAAGAAAAACTTAAACTACAAAACACCAGAATACTTATAATTTTCTTAGTTGTGATATGCATACTACTATTTATTGTAGTCGCCATCGTAAAAAGAAATCTCAACATACTTAAGAAAAAGAATGGGAAGCTATTTGAACAATACAATGAGATGGACAAATACAAGAATCAGATAAGTAGCCTCCTATCATCAAAATCAAATAATGTTGAAATACCGGAAGAGAAATCTCTATATGATAAAATGGTAATTCATCTTCAAAATACATTATGTTTTCTGGAACCAGATCTGTCAAGAGAAAAGCTAGCTCTTGAACTTGGTACAAACAGACAATATCTCACACAAGCCATTCAAGAAAGCAAAAAAATGACATTTATGGAATATATAAATGATCTGAGATTGGAATATGCCCGGCATTTGCTATGTAATCAACCCGAATTATCAATCGAAGTTGTATATATAGATTCCGGATTTCTTAATAAAAGTACTTTCTATAGATTATTCAAGCAAAAATATAATTTAACTCCTAAAGAAATGAGGGATTTATCCATAGAAAATACAAAAAACTAACATAGAATTTATCTTGTAACAATCAGCTCCACTCATTGATAATAAGTCAGTTGCAAATATAGCACCATTCATTGCTGCATTCATACTCCCTATTTGCGACAGACATACCTTTATTTGCCAGAATAAGAATACCTTCTTCCATACGATCTATACATTTGCACAACAGACAAAAACAGGATCAATGCCTCGGAAGAATGGAGTGTTTTTATCTTCATATTATTCCCTCTTTATTATCTACTAGTAGTTAGTAAATATGAGGGCATTGATAGCATTTCTACAATATAAATTCCACTTATTTAATCAAACATAAGACAACGAAATTACAAATTATGAAAACAAATTTTACATTCTTATTATTCAGCATTACTGTCTTAATAAGTACTAATTTATCAGGACAGGTAACGATAGGTTCTGATAAAGCCCCTATAGCCGGTGGATTACTTGATATAAAGGAAAATTCAAGTGCAGGAGCAAATGCAAATGGAGGATTGGGACTACCCCGCGTTAATCTGACAGACAAAAGTAACCTTTTCCCTATGTTTACGGGCGATACCAATTATGAAAATAACACAGATCAAAAAAAGGACACAGAAGATGCTCTTCATACCGGACTGGTGGTATACAATCTGAATACAGACCTTTGTGAAGACATTTATCCCGGGGTACAAGTTTGGGATGGAAAAGAATGGATTCCTTTAGGAGAAGGTATATTCCCTGGCGAAACAGATATATTGATAGATAAACGCAACCCCTCCAAAACAGAACAATATCAAATAGGTAAATTTGGTAATGCCGGATGGTGGATGCTTGAAAACCTCAGAGCAGAAAAGTGGCCTGACGGATCGGATGGTGTATTTAAAGAGCCCGGAAAATATAGACCTGTATATAATTCCCGATACTACGAACCTATGTTTTGGTATCCTAAACTGGATAAAAATTTCATGAGCAGTCATCCTGAATATGGTTATATCTATAATGGATGGGCAGCATTAAGAACAACATGGGACGAGATGAAGGCAGCCAAGCCGACAACCGGAATACAAGGAATTTGTCCTGATGGATGGCATGTACCTACCCTGGCGGAATGGGCAGAGCTTGCAGATATTGTTTACCAGAATCCATGCCAGTATGCACATAGCAGAATCAATGCAAATATTGATTATAATATGATGGCTATAGAAGAAGCTGCGGATGCACGCAGCAGAAGCCGTGAACAAGGAGGATTTAATGCTCACCTATTAGGCTATGTAACAAATAGTGGGACCATAAACCCGACTCCAGATTACGACTATGTAGGGAAAACAGATCCCTCTACTTATCCGGAATATCTCCAAAGAGTAGTTCTGGCAAATCAAGCTGGAATATTCTGGGCAAGTGATACAACAAGAGATGAACTGGTTCCAAGTAATGGTAATGTGTTAGAGAATCTTTGGGGATTTGCCAGTTATATTGATGGAACTATCAATAGTAGCAAATTTGCCAATATCACTTATTCTGCACAACTTCCTATCAGATGTAAGAAGAATGATACAACCAAATCGAAATCATCCAGCACGGATATATCAGACAAACCTCTGATAATTCTTGAATAAAGATATAGTAAATGAATAAAAGCCTGATAATCTTATCAGGCTTTTATATTCTAATTATCTATTTTATTCCGAAGAATAATAAGTATTAAAATAATGGTCATCACCATAGAAAATACAAAACCAAGGAATCCTAATACTGAGACATTCCACAGCAAAGGAGGCATTTTAGCTAATATAAGAATTGAAGACCCAATTGCTGATGCAGATATGATTATGGCAATTACCAAACGATTGATTGTGTTTCTTATATCACTTAATCCGTTTATACTGTGAGTAACCTTTAGCTCATCATTATTAATCTTTTGTACTAAAGAGTGAACATCTTCAGGCATTTCTTCCAGGCGGTCTCCCAGATTATATAATTTATCTATTAGTTTGTTTGTCAGATATTGTGGATTCAAACGTCTTTTCATCATCTTAATTCCATAAGGCTTTACACTTTCTATTATATTTATATCAAGCCCCAGTTCCCGTCCTATTCCTTCAAGCAGGACGATACCTCTTACCAGTAAATAAACATATTCCGGCAAAACAGTCTGATTCTCATTCAATAGTTTACTCAACCGCTTCATCATGTCTTTCGAATCCAATTCCCTGATCGAACTGCTCTCCATAACATCAAGAAATTCATAAAGGTCGCGTTCCATACGGGTCTCATTGGAAATGCTATACTTCACTGCTACTTTCTTTATCACTCTGATCATACGTTTTGTGTCTTTTCGGAGTGCATAAATAACAAAATCAGCAAGGTGCTCTTTATCCCTCGGGAGCATCTTTCCCACCGAACCATAGTCTATAAAGGCAATCTGCCCAGTAGTCAGAACAAATATATTACCGGAATGAGGATCAGCATGAAAGAAACCATAATCAATCACTTGTTTCAGGTATAAGTCAACCACCGTAGAAGCAATATCTGTAGTATTCAGTCCGTTATCTATCAGTTTCTCTCTGTCTGATATCTTTATCCCATCAATAAATTCCATACAGAGAATATTGCTATTCGACAATTCCTTGTATGTCTTTGGTATATAAATAGAATCGTTACCTTCGAAGTTTACTCTGAACCGCTCTATATTGATTAATTCTTGTACAAATGACATTTCGGAAAGTATAGAATTCTCAAATGTGCATACAATATTATAAAGCCCTACTTTTTTAGCTGCATCATAATACTTTTCAAGCAAATGTGCAAAATCTTTCATGATCAGTACATCAGCCTCAATGATTTCACTAATACCTTTTCGTTTTACTTTTATTATTATTTTTTGCTGTCCCTCCCTCAATATGGCAGTGTATACCTGCGATAATGAAGCTGCCGCAATAGGAACAGTATTTATTTCTTCAAATAGCTTATCCGGTTCTATCCCCAGTTCTTCTTTCAGTGTTGTGCATATATCAATATCCTTATAAGAAACATCATCTTGGAGCTTTTGTAGTTCACCCGTCAGTTCCTCCGGCAACAAATCATCTCGGTTACTCAATAATTGTCCTAGCTTTACATAGGCAGGCCCCAATTCTTCGAGAACCATCCGGATACGCTCATATATATTTAAAGAGAAAATTTCTTTCCGTTTCTCGCTATGCTGTATATAGGCATCCGGAATAAGCTTCTTTATATCAGTTTGTGTAACTAGCGTTTCAAATCCATATTTTGTTAGGACTGTAGCCAATTGCGCAGTTCGTTTTATCTTTTTAATATTATCCATATCCGAAAAATTAATTGATAAAAATACTCATTTTTATCAGGTAACATGGTGTATTATGCAATTCCTTTTTCGACGGAGGATCGTTTATTAAAATATATAACTAGAACTCTTCTAAAAGTTTATATTGCCTATTCAAGAAATCAGCTTGCATCTTCTGATTCGACTTAGTTATCAGGGTGGAGTATTTTTTTAAAGAATCTATCCATTCCATCTGTAAATTGTATATCTGATGATCAGATGTATTTATGGCTCCATCAGAGTGTAACCAGAATGAAGAAGATACTTGTCCATCGTAGTTTAGACAGGTAGCATTAGAACAAACATCTATTGAGCATAAGTATATTTCCCAACTCGTGCCTACATGGTTCTTTCCAGTATTTAATACAAATTCAAGATTTCCTAGCAGCTTTATCAGATCCCCTTTGATCAGCAACGCTTCTTCATCATCAATAAGCCCTCTGTCCCTATAATATTTTATCTCCTGAATCGTATTGTAGAGTGTATTCTCATCCAGAATAATTGTTTTACTTAACCGTTGCTGATAATAGGTACCCTTCTTCACCATACTAATCATGTCAGATGAAAGTTCAAGATCGCGATAATAGTAATTCAAAGGAACCTTATCAAATTGATGTATCCATTTATAATACACAAACTTATACAAATAATCATACTGTAAAGCTAGTGATCCGAGCAAACGATTTATAGCCATATCAGTATGGCTTTGATCAGCGCCATAAACAGTAATCATCCTGTCATAGAATGACTGCAGTAATGTATAGAAACTCTGTTCAGGACCATTTAACCTGTCTTTATAAAATTCAAATACTGCTAAATTATTATCATATTCACTATGTATCTCATTTAAAGAGAAATTTAACTCAGTTGATAATTTTACAATTTCAGCCAGAGTAAACCCGATCTGTCCATTCAAACGCCTGTAAACAGATTCTTTACCCATGTCTAAGATATCAGTCAAATAATTAACCGGTTTTACATTAGTTGGTATATTATCCAGTATCTTTTTTATAAGAATTTCTTTTAATTTATTATCCATCGTTTTCTTATCCTTTCTTTTCAGGATTCCTATTCTTGAGTCAATGTTTCTAGTTGATTAATAAATAAATTATATAATTCCGCCTGCATTTTCTGGTTCGAATTAGAAATAAGAATAGTATATTTTTTCAAAGAATCGAGCCAATCTTTCTGAAGAGCACAAAAGACTGTATCTGAAGTATATATACCCGTATCTGAATAAGTCCAGCAATATGATAATACTTTATTATCATAAACAATATAAGAGGTGTTACCTTCTATATTGAGGGATGATATATAAACCTCGGATTTTAGTTCTTCTTCAGATACATTGTCTACAGAGAATGAAAAAAATGTCTCGATAAACATTCTTAAGTCGTTTTTAATCAATTGTATTCCTTCCTTATCCATCAGGCCTCTATCAATATAGTATCTAATTTCTTTAATAGTATTATATAATACATTCCTATCTGTTATAAAATGCATATTTAAAGTGCCGGGATGGCTTATTACTTTTCTTCGCAGATCATTCAGTTCATCAGGAACCAGTACATCCGAAAACTTAAAATTTAAAGAGGTATATCCAAACTGATGCAACCATTTGTAATAAAAGAACTTAAAAAGATGATCAAAGGGACTTGCAAAAATGGCCAGTATGCGGTTACTGGATACTGTCATATGATTATTCTCTGATTTATGGATTTCTTCCATAATTTCACGATGAAATCTATACATTTTAAGAAAGCCATCTTCGGCACCTATAAGCCTATCATTCATTACATTAAATGATGCATATTCACTTTTATTACCTTTAAGTATTTCATCCATCGAAAACCCTAATATTTTAGATAAACTCAATACTTCTTCGAATGTAAAAGGAATAATCCCCCTTAGACGCCGATATACAGATTCTTTACCCAAATTTAAGGTTTCTGCTAAATAATCAGCAGCCTTTATATCAGAAGGAATTCTTTCCAATATTTTGTTAATGAAATCAAGTTCACTATAATTTTTCATATAAAATTATTGGATTGTATAATTATTTAAAGTGTTAAGATTATTAACAAAAGAATGAAGAACAAATATCTGGATACCATACATATATAAACATTTATGGTCAGAATTTCTATTTGCAGCTTGATATATGCTAAAGAATATTTTTTGGATCGCTTTCATTCCCGGATTAAAGATAAAAGATTTTACCCCTTTCTTACTTATCGAAAAATATGAAATAATCGCATTTATATCCATTTTCATAAATACAAAACAACTAAATATGACACAATGTTCGACCAATAAGAAATATGATTCAAATTGAGTTTTAACATATATCATTCAAGTAAACTATAAATACAAAAATTAAATGACTACCTACAGATTATACATGTTTTTTTAATGTCCAATTATTTTCTTTGTAATTGCAACGAACAAGCAACATACAAGCTACGAGCTGCAAAAACAAGCAACGAAGACAAGGCTACGGGCTAAGATAACAAAATAACTACTTGTAAAGTATTTTAAATTAAAAGACATCGCATAAAAAATTCAATGCCTTAATAAACAATGAGAGAATAGGTATTTGTCTTTGAATTTGTCATCCTCATTATTATTTTTCCTACTGTTTGGGAAAATCGTAAGGAGAAACATCAAGGCATTGAATTTTTTATGCAACGCTCCAAACCATACACCCCATTTATGAAGACAAAACTAACATTTTCTGTTATGTTCTTTTCACAATGTATCACGAATACTCCCCAAATAATGCCGGAGATTATTTCTCCTACTTATCATGGAAGCTTAAATATTATACATTGGCAATATAATTATTCTATTTTGCCTAATGCAATTATACAAATTCAATGTCTTGAAAAATATGGAGTTTTAAAAAAATACTGCTTGTTGTCTTTAGTATTTATCTCCAAACCATTTGTGAAAATCGTAAAGGAGGTTCCTCAAGGCATTGATTTTTTTCAAAATCATTTTTCAAACCATAAAACTATAAATATTAAATCATACATACTTAACTAAACTAGAAAATTATGAAT
>JAITVV010000026.1 GCA_031285625.1 Prevotella sp. | reverse complement strand
AATTCTCCTTTTTTCTTTAACGATGCGTAATGTAATGCTATTGCATTCGTCGGGTCTGCCTGTACTTCTGTGTTTCTTATTGCAGTTAGGACTTTCTTTTGGTCTACCGTAGCCACAACACTACTTGTCCCAAACTGAGCGACCGGGGAAAGTTCTATGGGTTCAAATCCTCTACCTGCTATTAATTTATAGCACCGTAATTCATTTTCTTTATAATCTAAAACATCTTCTAATAAGGCGGGCTTAACAAACTTGTTACCCTCATATTTACTTAGTAAAGACGAGGGAGTTTCTTGCCCGACACGCTTGTTAAACACATCCAGGAGTACGGAGTTTAACTCTGACCCGCTTAACTCTTCGGATAAGACCTTGACTATATCCTGTAAGTCCAATTTATTGATGATATGACTTCCTATATCTTTTTTCATTCTTTCCTAATGCTATATAAATGCTCATCAACTATTTGTCCCTCTTTTATAACCGAGGACTTAATAATGGCCTCCTTTTCAAAACCTGTTTTTTCCAAAACTTTCATTGAGCCTGTATTATACTCGTAAATTTTCGCATAAATCCTCAATAAGTCAAGTTCTTCAAAAGCAAATTTTATCAATAACCTTACCGCTTCGGTGGCATATCCTTTGCCCCAATAAGGTTCTCCAATCCAATATCCAATTTCTGCATTAATACGATATACGTCATACTGTGGTATTAGGCTGCAACAACCAACGAATGTGTTATTCTCATATATCCCGAAAACGTTTCCTAATGATCCATTTGTAGCTAAATCAAGAAATGTAGTAGCATCTTCAATTTTATAAGAATATGGAAAAGTATCCCGTAAGTTTACAGCGATAGCGTGATTATTTGCTAATTGCTGTATATCCTCAGGTGGAGTTAGGTTTATATTTTGTAATCGTATCATTTTAATGTACTTATTGTTTTTTGCAAAGGTAATCTCATATGTCATATTAATAAGTGTAAAAATGAATCAATCTGCTAACTCTGTTTAATAAACTCTTCAATAAATAGAGATTAAGAATAACAGATTTACTTTATTTTCATCATTTTTATATGAGAATTCTCATAAACAAGCCACACACTGCCACTTTTCACTTTTTGCCACTGTTACCTATTTCCAAGAAAATCTTACTTCCTCATCTATATTCGTTCTGCTATCTGCTTTTCCAGTTCTGCCAATTTATGACTTCCATCTCCTGCGAGATTTTCTCTTTTGTTATCTTGGCGTAAATCTGTGTCGTTGTAATATTGATATGCCCTAACATTTTACTGACTGTTTCTATCGGAACTCCCTGTGAGAGAGTGATTGTGGTAACCATTGTGTGCCTGGCTACGTGGTAGGTCAAGCGGGTTTTAATATCACACTGTTTGCCTATCTTTTTCAGAATACCATTACTCGGAATAGGAAAAATCCTGTTATCCCTTGTATAGCCTTTATATTTCTCTATTATCCGTTTTTGGGACTTCTAACAGTCGGATACTTGAATCGGTATTGGTTTTCTGTCGGCGTGTAATAATCCATAAATGACCGTCAAACGAGGTTTTAAGGTTATCTGTTGTTAGATTTTTTACATCCGAGTAGCTTAACCCGCAAAACATGAAAACACAAATAAATCCCTTACCAATTCATATTGGGCATTTTTCATTTTCGCATTGACAAGCGAATTTAATTCGCCTTTTGTGAGAAATCCCCTGTCTTTCGCTTCGGGGCTTATCAAATAGCCTGCAAACGGATTGATAGATAACTGACCCGAATTACGAGCAATAGCAACAATGTGTTTTACACCTATCATATACGACCATATCGTATTGGTTGAACATTCCCTTTCCGTTCTCAAATAATGTTCAAAACCATTGATAAAAGCAAGATTCAATTCCTTCATAAAAATATCATTTCGGTTATACTCATGCTTGATATAACTTTCTATGTGCTTATATAAAAGACAGTATCTGTTATATGTGCCTTTTGCCCTATTATATCCTACCTTTCGGGAAAACTCTTGGTTATGTTTAGCAAACAGGGTTAAAAACGTGTCTTGCTTAACCTCTAAGCCTAAATAGGCATTCTTTATCTTATCAGCCGTAACAAAACCGTCCGTCTGCATTATTTCCTGATAGTGGCGATTAATATCCACACGGATTTTATCCAATGCAAGGTTGGTTTTTACGGCTAATGTGCTTTTTCCTGTCAGCCTGCCTGCTTTAGTATCCCAAAGATTGGGCGGGCATTCATTTTACAACTGAATTGACTGATAGCTCCGTCTATCGTAATCCTGCACATCAGGGGAACTGTTCCGTCAGGTTTAGAAGCTAAACAAAAGACTTTATCCGCACATTTCCAGTCGGTTGTCCTCGTTTGGCTGTTGTTCGCTTTTTTATCAGACTTTTATTTTAACAATTGATCATCATTAATGGTTATTTTTGTCCTCAAAATAGCTATAATTAGTGATTGATAATTGATTGTTATTACTATTTCTTTGCATACAATTTTATTTGTAATTCACATATACATTGCTTGAGGAAAAATCATAAAGAATATAATATTCTTGTATTAATTATGCTGGCGGTTATTTCCAATTTTCTAAGAGAACGATGAAAAAACTATCATTTAGAAGAGTAAGCCACTGGCTTCATCTCTGGCTTGGATTAGCTTCAAGCATAATTGTTTTTATTGTTGCTGTTACTGGGTGTATCTATGCTTTCGAGCCCGAATTGAGAAGTATATTCCAACCATATAGATATGTTGAAGTGCAGGACAAGGCATTTCTATCTCCTCATGAATTAAGAGAAAAGGCAACGCCTTACGTTTATAAGGCTCCGGCTGACTCTACAAATGTCATTTATGGAATGACATACTCTACCGCTAATAAGGCTGTGATGTTAGCATATAATCATTATGAGAACGGCTATACGATTATATTGCTCAACCCATATTCAGGCGACTTTATCAAAGATCTACCTCTAAAGGATGACTTCTTCAGGGTAATCTTGGCTGGGCATCGTAATCTCTGGCTTCCATATAATATCGGACATCAAATAGTTGGGTATGGAGTACTAATATTTGTAATTGTTATTCTTACTGGTATTGTACTATGGATCCCTAAACGGATTAATAAAAAGACGATAAAGGCAGCTTTTAAGATGAAATGGAAAACCTCTCTGTTTATGCGAAACTATGATCTTCATCGGGTCTTAGGAATCTATGCTGCAATATTTGCATTAATAATTGCCGGTACCGGACTTACATGGAGCTTTTCCTGGTATAGTAATTCATATTACAAAATAATCTCAGGAGGAAAAGATCTTAATCTATGGGAACCTGCTAAATCAGATACTACATTAATACCTCTAGCTACCAATTTAGATGACCTTTTGTGGGCCCAGTCGAATAAGGAATACCCAATAGGAAAAACAGGCACATTTATATTTGACTTTCCTATTGCCAAATCAGATGCGTACAGAATCTGTTTCAACCCGGATGGTACAACCTATTATAAACGACATTTCCGCTTTTTCGACCAGAGCGATTTAAAGGAGCTGAAAGGTGGAGGCATGTACGGCATTGGATACGAATCATCGTCAAATGCAGATAAGCTCTACCGTATGACATATGACATACATGTCGGCGCTATTGGCGGGCTCATTGGACGGATATTAGTCTTTTTTGCGAGTCTTATTATTGCCAGCCTGCCCATAACAGGATTTATCATATGGTGGAAAAGGGAAAAGCATAAACGAAAGACTAAGTCTCTTAATATAGGATAAATAAAGGAGCGGTTGTTCGCTCCTTTATTATATAATTATCTGGATTTCTTATCGCAATTGTGCCCCTAATTCGCTTTCCAATGATTTCTGTATCTTTTGCATTATTGCATCGATTTGTTTATCATTAAGGGTCTTTTCATCATCCTGCAACACAAAATTCACAGCATACGATTTCTTGCCTTCCGGTAAGTTTTTACCTTCATATACATCAAAGAGCGATACACCTTTCAATAATTTACGTTCTGCCTTGAATGCTATTCTCTCTACCTGATCAAACAGTATGTTCTTATCCAGAAGTAAAGCCAGGTCACGTTTAACAGCAGGGAATTTAGATATTTCAGTGTATGTAATGCTGTGCTTCTTGATTTCCTTCATTAAAGCATCCCAGTTTAATTCTGCAAAATATACTTCTGCATTTATGTCCTGTACTTTCAGAAGTTTTTTGTTTACAATACCTAATATACCCAGCGATTTACCTTTACCCTTTGCCTGAATGTCTATGGCTGTACTAAACATCTCATTGGATAGTTGTACATAATCATATCTACTAGCTGGTATTCCCAGACGGTTCAATATATTCTCAACATAAGCCTTGAGCTGATATACAGATGATTTTTCGTCAACGGCGGCCCAACTGTTATTGATACTATTTCCGCTAAGCCACAAACCCAGATGGAATTCTTCATTGTATTCTTTGAGGATTTCCCCTTCAGTTTTTTTGTCCGCATTATAGAAATAACAATTTCCGAATTCATAAAATTTAGTATTCGGACTTTGATGATTACGGTTATATGCTATACTTTCCAGTCCTCCATATAGCAGGGTCTGGCGCATTACACTCAGGTCTGTACTCAATGGATTTATTAAATGTACACAATTTGAAATTGGATATAATTGTGAATCAGCATAATAAGACTCTTTTGTAAGAGAGTTGTTCATAATTTCACTGAATCCTCCTCCTGTCAGTTGTTCAGATACAAGATTCTGTAAATCATAACTCTTATCTGTAGGGGTCTCGTAAGATAGGTTCGACTTGAGATTATCACCTATTTCTATATTGTTATAACCATATACACGTAAGATATCCTCAATTACATCCACATCACGTAATACATCTACACGGTATGTTGGAACAGCTAAAGTGAGTGTTTCATCAGTTTCTTTTTCCACAGTAATCTCCAGACTGTTAAGTATTGATCTTACTGTGTCTTTTTCTATAACTTTACCAACCAGTGTATTTACTTTATCATATGATAATTCCACAACAGGTTTAGGTATCTCAACCGGATATACATCCTGTATAGGCCCAACTATCTTACCTCCGGCAAGTTCCTGTATCAGCAGGGCAGCACGTTTTAATACATAGATTGTATCATTAGGATCACAACCACGTTCGAAATGAAATGATGCGTCAGTATTCAGCCCATGACGACGGGCAGTTTTACGTATCCATGTAGGATTAAAGTAAGCACTTTCGAGGAATACATCAGTTGTACTCTCGGTGACCCCTGATTTGAGTCCGCCGAATACACCTCCGATACACATCCCTTCTTTATCATTGCATATCATAAGGTCTCTCTCGTTTAATGTGCGTTCTACTTCGTCGAGGGTAACAAACTTTGTACCTTCCGGTAAAGTTTTTACAATCACCTCACCTCCTGAAATATGAGCGACGTCAAATGCATGAAGAGGGTGACCTAGTTCATGTAAAACAAAGTTAGTGGCATCCACAACGTTGTTGATCGGACGGGAGCCAATCAGGGTAAGCCTGTTTTTTAACCATTCGGGACTTTCTTTTACAGTCACCCCCTTGATGGTTACTCCTGCATATCGTGGACAAGCTTCCGTATTCTCAACCTTTACAGTTACACCACCATTTGCTTCATCTAATTTGAATTTCTCTACTGATGGGCTTGTAAGAGTCCCTTTCAGATTATTCTGTTTCAGATAAGCAGCTAAGTCCCTGGCTACACCAAAGTGTGAGGCGCCGTCTATGCGGTTGGGAGTAATATCCACTTCCAGTACATATTCACTTTTTATATTGTAATATTCTTTCGCAGGCATACCTACTTTAGCATCGGCAGGCAATACTATAATCCCTGCATGGCTTGTGCCTATTCCAATCTCATCTTCGGCACATATCATACCAAAAGATTCTGTACCTCTTATTTTTGATCTTTTGATGGTAAAAGATTCTTCTCCTGAATATAGTTTTGTTCCTACCAGGGCAACTACTACTTTTTGTCCTGCGGCAACATTGGGCGCGCCACAAACAATCTGCAGGGGCTCACCTTCACCTACATTTACGGTAGTAATATGTAAATGATCCGAGTCCGGATGATCTACACAAGTGAGCACTTCACCTATAACAAGACCTTCGAGTCCTCCTTTAATTGTTTCTACTTCTTCTACACCTCCTGTTTCAAGTCCGAGAGAGGTCAGGGCTGCTGAAGTTTCTTCAGGTGTTAAATCAAAATCGAGATAATCTTTAAGCCAATTGTAAGAAATATTCATATATCGTTATTTTTATATTTCGAAAAAGTCCGTCAAAAATACGAAATTAATTTCATTCGATTGATAGTATACTATTTTTTGAAGGTGATGTCTATATAAAAAGTGACAAAAGTAACACTTTTGAACATGTTTTCGTTTGTCACCTTCTGTAACGATATCCCGGAGGGACCATCTGGGCAGCACTACTGGTTAAGGCAACATACTTCGACTTTTTCTCTTCAACAGGTTTTATTTCTGTGTTCTTGGTGTTATCTGTATCTGTGGCTGATGATTCTTCCTGCCTGGGCTTGCTCCCGGGTTCAATGTGCTGTACCTCTTTTGGCCTGTTATTTATTAAGTCTTCACGCAGCAGGTTCAGGTGTTCCACTGTTTTTGCATCATTCACTA
>JAITVV010000030.1 GCA_031285625.1 Prevotella sp. | reverse complement strand
GTAAATCTAAAATAAAAATGACCCCGTCGACCAGGATAATTTAGGGGTAATCATAAAGTTTTTTCAGGGGTCAATTTAGATTTGGCACGAGGGGGCAACGCTCACTGGATTTTCCAGCTATACTCTTCACACAATTCGCACACCATATCGAGGAGATAATAACAACACCTATAATGGGTATGTTTGGTATAACAAAACGGAAAAGAGTTTTTATTGTGACTATATGAATAATAGTATCGGAAAAATGGAATCATATAAAATCAAATTTATTAACGATGATACTTTAGAATACCTTTCTGTTACTTATAGTCGTGTAAAGAAATAAAACATAACGAAATTGAAAAATAAAATCAGAAAGCAGGCAAAATATCGTCTGCTTTTTATTTCCAAAGCTGGCATTATTATAACGTTCGATTATAAGATGCCACTTCTCATTTAACCAAATAAAAGATTATGAAATACGTTATTTATTACAGAGTTTCAACAAAGAAACAAGCTATATCTGGTTTAGGTCTGGATGCACAAAAAACCATTGTAAAGAACTATCTGAAAGACTGCAATAACATTATTGCAGAATATACAGAAGTGGAAACAGGGAAGAGCGCAAACCGCCCGAAATTGAATGAGGCGTTGCAATGTTGTAAAGAGCATAATGCAACCCTTATAGTTGCTAAACTCGATAGGCTCGCAAGAAACTTACATTTCGTTACCTCGTTACAAGCTGCCAATATTGATTTTATTTGTTGCGATATGCCAACTGCAAACCGCTTAACAATACATATCATATCAGCAATAGCAGAGAACGAAGCGCAGTTAATCAGCCAAAGAACTAAACAGGCATTAGCAGAGAAGAAGCAAGGCATAAAATTAGGCAATCCAAAGAATAATGGACTAACTACTCATAACATTGCTAAAGGATGCCAAATACGAAAAGAAAATGCCTATTCAGACGATAGGAACAAGAAAGCAGGAACACTAATTCTCTCGATGCGTAACAACGGCTCAAAATGGGCTGATATAGTGAAGCAATTAAATGGATTTAGGACACGCCGAAATTGTATATTTGACATCACAGCCGTAAAACGGCTATATGGGAGATATAGTAAATCTTTTTAACTAAATTCATATATTTGTGAGTTAGTAACTTACTTAGTGTAATCTAATCTTTCCAAACGTAAAATAATAATGAATAAGAAGAGTGATAATACAGAAAAATGGTTGAAATTTTAAATCCAGAAAATCTTAAAGATAAGCTGATTTCTTCTTCTCTGTATATAGCCACATTTGAGTCATTCAAAGACTACGTTATAGAAGAAGTTAAATTCTTTTTTAATACAGGATTTTCTGATGGCAAATACACTTTTTCAGAAAGCTATAAAACAGATGTTCTTTCTAAAGATAAAAGCATATTAAGAGCAACTTTTCTCTGGTTAAGGGATTTTGGAACTATTAATGATAAAGACATAGAGACCTTTTATGAGTTAAGAGAATATCGAAATAAACTATCACATGAATTAATGGAATTACTTTTTGATGGATTACCCGAAGAATTACCAGAAAAGTTTATACAACTCTTGAAACTTAGAGTTAAAATTGAGAAATGGTGGATACTAAATATCGAAATTCCAACAAATCCAGATTTTGATGCACAACAGGAAGTCTTAGAAAAGGATATTACAACATCTTCACAAATGTTTAACCAGATAATTTTGGATATGCTTTCAGAAGATGAAGATAAAGCTAACTTTTATATGAATGAGATAAAAAAGAATTTTAACGATTAAGTACCGAAAAACTCATATCAAGAAATTTAATTATGAAACCAAGTGAAGAAATAACATTTGATACAACCGCTAACCATTATCCCGAGGAGGGTGGAGTTATCAATGTCGATGTACGAATAAAAATGAATGTGGTCGGTAATCAAATCTTTTATCATGCTATAAGAATGAACTTTGAGAAACGCAGTCTTTCGTGTGGAATATTACTTCTGAAAAATGCAGGGTTATTCTCAAACCAATATAACTACACATTCCAACATGAAAAGAAAGACTACTATCTGAGAATTGACATTTAGATAAGATATTTTCTAAAACATATATATTATTTTCTAAAATCAATATATGAAGTAAAGGTGCGCTAATTTGTGCGCATCTAAAAATTAAAAAGCTGATAATCATTCGATTATCAGCTCATTTCGTCGGGATACCAGAGATACAAAATAGCTATGGTTATCAGTTACTTAATTATTTCAGTAGAATTATAGTAGAATAAAATTTCTATAATGATATAAAAATTCTGTTCAACAATATTTTAATTAATTATCCTATTCTTTAATAGGTTTTTCAAAGATACATCTATTTTCTAGAAAGCAAGGTGTTATCGGTAAATTTAAAACTCCAATCTGAATAATTCTCCCAAAAAGAATCTGATAATTGAGATACTAAAATTTCTCTATTTACTATTCCTGGTTCTATAATAAGATTATCTATATCCATACCAGTTACTAAAATACTCCACCCTTCATTCACTCCTTTGATAAATTCTTTCTCATTTTGGAATTTTTTTAATATCTCCATCTCGTCTTCAGATAGATTCTTTGGAGAAATAAAAATATATAAAATATATGCAGATTTATTTTGAAAATCATGAAGTAAATCAAATCTAATCCTTCCTCTTTTGTATCCCAATACTCCCATTCTGTCCCCTTTATGATACAAACCTTTTTCAACGTAAAGATTATCACAATGTCGGACAAAAGTAGGGTCTTGTTCAGCTAAATCACTTAAGGTATAGCTGCGTTTGATATAATCTGATTGTATAGCAACATCCAATTCATCCTGAATGAGATTAAATAATCTTTCAGGAATAAAAGTTGATCGATTAGAAATTAAATCATATTGAGGATATGAAACATTCCAATTATTTACTTTCACAATTGGATTATAAAAATCCACATTAGTTATACTTCTAAAATTATTTGATTGATAAGGGAATGAATCAATTTCTATAACATCATCTTTAACCTCAATTTTTTTAGCATAAGCTATTTTGATTAATAATAAAGATTTAATAAACTCAGGCATATTTCCTATATCAGGATTATTTAAGCAAACATGATCTGAAAGAATTAATTGCTGTATAGGAATATCTTTTTTTGTCAAAACATTATCTAATTCATTCCAATATATATTTTTAAAATTTTCTTTAGATAGCTCGGCTATAAAGGTTAGTATAGCAAAACTAAATTTATGGAAAATATAACTCCAGATAATATTATATTGAGAAGAACTTATTTCTAAATTATTTTTTTCAATATGGTTAATAGCTGTTTCTAAAAGTTTTACAATTAGATTTTCAGTAATTTGTTTTGTGATTTCAAAAATATTATCAGGATAATCAACTATAGATGTTCGGTCAACAGATAGTTTAGGACGAACAGAGCCCGTAAAGTCTAAGAGACCTACAGAACTTAAACTTCGTCCATAGTAATCATACTCTAAATCATATTCTCTCTCTTTTTCAATATATGCTATTATACCATCAATACATATTCCTGAATCGTCAATAATAGATAATGCATTCAATAAATAAAAGTCTGATATGAGAAAAGAGGTTTTAGGTAAAGTTAGTAATGTTCTGAATGTTACTCCTTTTTCACCCGTTATAAAAATATCATAAGTTTCTGTAGTATTAAGAATATCACTATAACTCAAATTCTTATCTATAAAATTATGCCTATTCAAATAGTTTATAACTGGAATATCCTCTCTATTAAAATTTAATCGATCTTGATCATTATAATCAATTATAATTGACTTTGAAAATAGTTGTTTCTTTGAACCGTCACTTTGTAATATTTCAACATTTATATTCTCAGGAATAATTTTAATCATTTCTTCAATCTTTGAGTATAAATGATTTTTATAAATTCGAAAAGATTCTTTATATTGCTCTAATATGGAATGTATTTCCAATTGACTATCATCTCTATCAATTAATTCATCAATATCTAAGTATTTTGTTAATAAACAAAGTCCTAATTTTTCCAAAGGTAAATTTGTTAATTCTTCTTTAATTTCAGAATTCAATAGTATTTTAACAAGAGTACCAGAGTTGTTAATTTTTTCTTTATCTAATTCATTCACTTTTTTATAATAGAAATATTCATGAGGACCTTCAATAGCACATGAAATATAATCTTCCCCATCCATTTTTGTTGTAATCTCCAACTTTGTGCCAATCATAAAAGAGGATAGAACGCCTATTCCGAATTGAGATGTCGGAGTAAAAGAACCTCCCCATTCTGCCTGTTTTCGATAAAACTGAGGAGACTTATAGTAAGAAGTTCCAACTTTTAAAAAGAAATTCTCAATTACATATCTAGACATTCCAATTCCATTATCACAGCAAGTTAAATATATATTATCTCCATGCTTTTCTATATCAAAGATTATTTTGCCTTTCCCTGAACGTCCCTCCTTATTAAGTTTAGATAGCATACATCTACATGCATCTAAAGAATTTTGATACAACTCTCTAATACATGCATATTTATTTTTATATAATCCAACTCCCATTAATAATTCAATAATTCTCCTTTGATTCAAAGAAAATCGCAATCCCATTTTAGGCTCAAATATTTCATTATCATTTTTAATATCTTTACGGTTTACGACTTCTTTTAAATCTACTATATATTGCTTTTCCCATTTATTGGATAATCTTAAATAATTTTGAATTTCAATGTCAATCCAGTCAATATATTCATGTAATTTGAAAAAATATAAGGGTTTATCACAATATGCTTTAAACGATATCTCTCCTTCTTTGATAGTATAATTTACACCATTATCTTTCATTGCCCATTGTAAAAAACTATATTCTGAGATGAAAGTTCTTGTTGATCGTAATACTACTGGTGCTCGATCATCATTAAAATGAATAATGTCTCCTAATCTAAGCATCATTGCAACAAATTGTAGATTTGCTGATTCTATCCCCTTATAATGAGCATCTGAATCTAATTCTTGTAGGTAGTCAATATTCTCTCCATGAGCACGACATACTACTGCAAGATCTGTTGCTAATTTCTTTCCCCAAGCTTGACCTAATGCGGATTCAAAGCGGATTATCATATTTTTAATTAGCGATTCTATTCTTATGTGATGCTTCACTCTAATATAATCTGTTCTAATAGTATTATTAAGTTTCTCATATTCTTCTACATCTTTGATACCCTTTAATTCTTCCGCATATCCATTTCTAAATTCTTGATACTCTCTTAATAATATAGCTAAATCTTCTTTAAGTTTATCCTCTGAGGGATAAGGGAATAACGATTTCTTAATTTCTTCATAGTCATTATTATATATAAGTTTTGTCTTTGTAGAAATACAAGACAAAGCTTCTGAATAGGAAAATGGAGGTTTCAAATCATTATTTATTGAATCTTTTAATTGTATATTATCAGACCCTTCGGTTAACCTTAAAGTTTTAATTTCCATCTCAGAAGGAGCCATTGCACAATCGTGAAGAAAAGCAGAACATTGAATTAAAAATAATTCATAATGAGACAAACTTTCTACGTTATTTTGTATGATATGTTCTATATTTTCAACAACTTTCATGCTATGCGAGGCATCATGCATATCAAATTCGGGTAAAACTTGAATTACTCTTTTTAAATGATCTCCTGCATCTTTTGTTATATCATTAGCTAAATTATAAAGTTTACTTTCTATTGTATCACTATTCTCTATTGTTATTCTTTTTTTTAGATGATCTAAAATATTCATAATACACAAATTTTTATGATGTGAAGTTATTTTTCTCCTATTCTCTCTCTCGCTATCTCGATAGCCCTATGTAATTTATCTTGTAATAACTTTTGAGATGGTAAAGCAGTCAAATAATCAGCCACACGGATATTACTTTTATCTAATTGCATTAACTCAATATGTTCTTGATTCTTTCCTGTACACAGAATAAGCCCAATTGGAGTATTCTCGTTTTCTAATTGTTCATTTTTCTCTAAATAGCGGAGATATAATTCCATTTGCCCTTTATAAGCTGCTTCAAATTCTCCTATTTTTAAATCAATAGCAACTAAGCATTTTAAACGACGATGATAGAAAAGTAAATCAATGTAATAATCTCGATCATCAATAGTAATTCTTTTCTGACGTGCCATAAATGCAAAATCACTTCCCATTTCTATAATGAAACGTTGCAGTTCTACAATAATAGCTGTTTCCAAATCTTTTTCAGAATAAGTATCTTGTAAGCCAAGAAAATCTAAAAAATAAGGGTCTCTAAAAACTAAATCGGGAGTTAATTTTTGTTCTTCTTTGAGTGTTGTTAGTTCATCTTTAATGGTCTGCTCTGGCTTCTTGCTTATAGCAGTTCTTTCATATAACATTGACTTTATCCGTTCTTGTAAAGTTCGGACACTCCATTTTTCAAGTTTACTCATTTCAATATAAAAATTCCTCTTCAATGGATCATCCTGATACATAATGGTTCGAATATGAGACCAACTCAATTCTCTACACAGTGTGTAGAAAATTTCAGAATCAGGAAAAGTCTCCACAGCGTGTAGACAATGTTGTAATTGTTTCTCTCCCCATCCCGAACCATATTCGGCAGTAAGCGTTTCTGATAGATTATTTATTATTGATTTGCCATATTCAGCACGTTGATTTCCTAATACTTCATTTTTAATACGTTTCCCTACATTCCAGTATAATATTGATATTTCAGTATTTACTGATGATGCAATTCGCTGGCGTGTTTCTGAAATAAGCTGTTTAATTTCTTGAATGAAGCTATCTTTTATTTTTATCTCGTTATTCTTCATTTATGACTAGTTTTTTACTTATTCAAAGGTATGTAAAAAAAGAACATAAATGTTAAATCAATTCACATCTTTATGATAATTATGTGATTATATGCACTTGAGACTTATTGGTTTAATTTTTATATCCTCTTGACTTAAAAGTGTCCATTCATGTTTAATGAAGTTCAAAAATATTTATCTATTACTATAGTAATATTTAAACACAAAAACATGAAAGGCTATTTAAACTTACATCAGACTTGCGAAGCTTTAGGAGTGAAAAGGACTACCCTTTACAAAATCATCCATGAGGGTGCATTTAACGGCATGGGGGAAACTATTGTACATTGTAATAAAAGGTGGTTCTTAGAAAAAGCCATTGATAGTTACATTCAATCTATCATCAAATCCAATACTATCGAATTACATAAAAGCAAACATAAACATTAAACTATTTTCATCCGTTGGGCTTCGCCTTATGGATTTATTTAAGCTATAATATTTCAAACTTTTTTCTTATAACCTACTTCCACAAACAAAACAACTATTTTACTATGGGAATCATACTAAAAGAAAACAACCTTATCCACACCAAAAGACGGCATGATAAATTCTTAGGGTCTTCAAAGTATCGGTATAATCAAGGCACAAACACAATCTACAAGAAAGTAAAGCTAAAACCAAATATACCAATATCCGAAGACAAAGAAGAAACCTATCCCGATTTCAAAGAGGAAATATCTCAATATCTGGATACGGATTCTTTAATTGAAGCATTAGGGAGAGAACTACACCCGGGACAGGCACACCACATCGAACCCGAAAAAGAGAAACGACCAAAGAAGACAGAATATAAACTCAACAAAAAGAAAGTGCGGGAAAAATGTTCCGCTTTCTTCGGGCTGAAACAATCTAAGAAATTCTTAGCCTTTTATTCTATCTCCTTTCCGATGGGTTTTCCAGATGAATTTGCCTATCAATGTTTTAATACGGTAAAGACACGATTTAGAAAAAAGTGCGGTTTAAAGTCTTATTTGTGGGTAGCTGAACGACAAAAGAATGGGACAATACATTTTCATATGCTGACTAATACATTTATGCAGATTAGAAAGGTTAATTATTTTATGGCAAGGGCTATCAATACCCAGATAAGAAGTAAAAAGAATAAAGGAAAAATAAATGTGAACTTTGATATTAAAAAATACAACGGTGTCGATGTGCGCCATGTAAACAATAACAGAAAGGCTCTGAATTGCTACCTTACCAAATATGTATCAAAGAATACAATTTCTTTCTTCAAGCTGCCTTATCACTCGAGCCATGATATAAGCGAATTGTTTACTGCTGAAACATTCGTTAATGAGAATACAAATGATTTTAAACCAATAAAAGAAGCATTAAAGCATATCAAAACTTTTGTAGTAGATAGTGAATGGTGTACAATAGAATATCTCTGTCAAAAACAGGATAACGGCAAATTCTTCAATCCTCCCGATAGTTGGTATTGGTTAAGAGATTTCCTTAATGAACAGATATATAAGAATCATTATGCGAAAATCAAGTTTGATATAATGCCGTTATCATAAACTAATACTATGAAAAACACACCTTAAAAATAACCCTAAAGAATATAACTATGTTTACAACTGTTACACTAAAAGATTTGATTAAATACTATGAATGTAGTATGACTACTGCAAAAACACGTTTAAAAACGATAAGAAAAGCCTGTAATAAGCATAGGATAACTATTTATGACCTCGCTATATTTGAGGGTTACCCGCCTGATGTAATAAAGGATTATTTGAATTGAGATTAAGTTAATTATCAATTATGGAAATTACGAAACAACTTGTTTCACTTTTACTTTATTAATAGGACAACAGGCTGTTGGCTTTTTAGTTGTTCAATTATGTAACAAGCTGTTGCAGTTTATACCATGAAAAACACACCTTAAAAAAGAATGCTCCCCATTATAGAGAGCATTCAAATCGCAAAATAGCTAATTGCGTTCCTACTTACTTATTTACAATTACATGGTAGCATGCTTATTTATTCTTAAAAACATATCCATTTACACAAATATTGTTTACCATTTCACAAGTAATTACGCAATTTTTCTGTTGAAGTTCTATTAAAAATTGCATCTTGTCATCTTTGCAGGGATACATCACTTTAAAATCCTTGAAGGTCTTAATAAAATCTTTAAAGTGCATTCCGTTATATTGGTCGGTTACAGTGTGTTCAGGTTGAATAGTTGTATGTGTGTTTGCTGCTCTTCCCATTAGTATAAGTTTTAATACTCACAAAATTATCTGTTTGTAAATCCTTAAAAAATAATTTCTATTTCTTATTTTAAATATCTATATATCAGCTATATAAATTTATAATATAAATTACAATTATGTATTTATTAACTAAGCATCAATATTTACATTAAAAATTCGTATTTTCGCTATCATTATAATTTGAATATGGAAAAGGAACAAATGACATCAGGAAAAGAAAAGAAATCTCATCATGGGGATAATCTTATTTTAGCCCGTAAATGGAAAAAGATGACACAGGGTGATGTGGCTGATAAAGTTGGTATACATCAAACTGAAATTTCCACATTGGAAAAACAGGAAACAATAGATGAAGTATTATTGGAAAGGATTGCTAAAGCAATGGATATTCCTGTAAGTTTCTTTACAGATTTTGATTTGGACGATGCAATTCGGAGTTACAACAATACAAATACAAATCATATAACTGCTGCTGAAAACTCTTCCGAATGGGTGAATTCGGCTAATAACATTGAAGAACAAAATAATATAAATGAGCAAAAAGTCACTTATTATCCTTTAGATGATGTGAAATCTTTATATGAAAGATTATTATCTGAAAAAGACACAAAGCTGAAAGAATTACAAGCGCAAATTGATAAATTAAAATAGAATTAGAAATATATAATAGAAAAGGGTAGCGAAAAACTACCCCTGATTTTTTAATATCCTTTTTAATTTAACTTACAAATCTATTGTCTTGTCCTATTTCTAAAATCTCATTTTTAACACTCTTAGCTGATAGCTTGGCATAACCCAATGTTTGAGTAATTTTAGCATGTCCCATTGCTCTTTGGATAACAGCCACAGGAACACCCTTATTAATTAAATAAGTGCCGTATGTATGCCTTGCTGTATGTGATGTAAGCTTTTTATCTATGCCTACATGCTCGGCTAAAACTTTTATATAATCGTTATATTTTTGATTGGATATTCTTGGTAAACAATAATCATATTTTTCCAATATTTCTTTTGCTTCTTTAAACAAAGGAATTATATAAGATTCATCTGTTTTCACCCTGCTTGCATTTATTATATGCTCATTATCAACATAATTGATTTTATCCTTACTGAAATTCTGCATATCAACAAAAGCTAATCCTGTCATACATTGGAATAAATACATATCCCTTACTTTTTCTATTTTAGTAGAGGTCGGTTTATAATCTATGATTTTCTTGATTTCCAATTCATTTAAAACAACAGGGTCTTTAGATTTACCTTTCTTGATTCTAAATTCATCATAAGGATTTTCAGTTATCAATTTTCGTCTTTTGGCTTCATTAATATAACTACTCAATGTGTTATGTCTTTTGTATAAGATTGGTTGTGATTTTAAAGTCTGTCTAAGGAAAACATCAAAATCGGCAATATTAGGATAGGTAATATCTTTGAAGTGCTTAATCTTACCGAAACGAACCAAGCCTAACAATAAAGTTTTATGAGTTTTCAATGTTCCTGCTTTAATAGGTTTCTTATACATTTCCTGTTCAACAAAATCAATAAATGTCATATTTGCAGTTTTGCTCGAATTCCAATTATCAATATCATCTATACAAGTGCATTTATCGGAATGTATAAATGCTTCAATTTTGTTATAAACCTCAAAAACTTTAGATTTTAGAATAATTGCATTAGGATGATTCTTAACCGAAAAACCGCCATTGGCTGAATACTGATTAACAAAGAGTTTTATCCCTGTTGTAATATACTTCTTTCTCTTTGTTGTTTTGTCAATAACTTCAATTTGCACTAAAGCTTCTTTCTTAGGGTTGCTCTTGGTTTCTCCCTTTCTGTCAAATACGATACGAATACTAAATAAATTCATAGTTCTACATTTTTAGATTTCATACCATATAGATAATTTATTCTACCAAAAATTCTACCAAATTCACATTCGGTAGAAAATTAAGTGAACTACTATGAATAATTGCGGATACTTGCGAACACTTGAAATAGTGTAGAGTTTGTTGTAAAGTGCTATAAAACAGAAACAAGCAGCCACATTTTAAGTAACTGCCTGTATTTCTTTTTTTTGACTTTGTCGGGATACCAGGATTCGAACCTGGGACCCCCTGCTCCCAAAGTAGGCGAATTAACTTTTTTAAGTAATTTTATTCGCTCCGAAACATTTATATTTATACTGTAAATCAATTAGATACATTTTGTATTTAGTTTGATTTGGTTGCATTTTATGCGTCACGAAAACGTCACGGGTATAAAATTCTAATCAAAAACGTCACGGAAACGTCACGGATTTTCAAGTATAAATATAAATATTTTATGGCAAAACAGTCAACAACTAAAGGTTTCAGTTTTAAGCTCTATCAAAAGAGGATAGATGGAAGTTATGTAGTCTCCTTAGTTATAAGATTTAATAAGCAAAGAACTATTATTAGCTTACCTTTTTATGCTAAACCCGAGCAATGGGATGAGAAACGAGGTCGATATATCAATGATGAACAAGCTAAAGATTATATCAAGGAAAAGAAATTATCTACTGTTGATCGCAAGACATACTTGAATTTATTGCATCCAGAAAGAGAGATTAATAATATTTACTTGGACAATAAGATAGTCGAAATCAGAAATATTGTAACCGATTTTGAGAAACGGAGAGTTCCTTTCACTAACGAAATGATAAAAGAAAAATTATTTCTTAATGTCAAATCAAAAACAGTTGAAGAATATCTTATCAATCATATCTCAGAGTTAAAAACCAGAGGGGAAACAAATACAAGCCAAACCTTTGAAGACTTACATTCTTCTATAAAACGATTTGATTCTAAATTTAACAAAATATTATTCGCTGATATCAATTACAAGTATGTGACTAAATTTTATGATGAACAAAGAAAATTAGGGCGAAAAGATAATGGCATAAGAGTTAATCTTAGTGCTTTAAGGTCTCTGCTGAATAGAGCGATAAAAGATGGTGTTGGTAGCCCAGAGACATATCCATTTAGTTTTCAATATGGGACATATACAGGAAAAGAGATTTTCAAAATTACGGCTCTTACAAAGGAGAAAACACGAAAAAGATTTATTCCCGAAGATTTTTTGAGAAAGTTTTATGAATATGAATTTTCTTCAATATCTCACATAAGGACTAAAGCCTTATTTTTCTTTTCATTCTTTTGTGGTGGGATAAATTATATTGATATGGCTCAAATTAAGCATTCAGATATTAAACATGGATTTTCCAGAGATGGTAAATCCATAAAATATTTTACCTACAAGCGGTCTAAAACAGGGGAATTTATAGAAATTCAAATTAATAATGATATTCAACGACAAATTGATATTTTGAGTGATATAACATTGGGTAAGCCTGCTAAAGATTATTTGTTGCCTATTATTTTCTCTCCAGACATCAACCCTAATTTATTAAAACAATATCTTTCAGACAAACGAAGAAAATACAATAAATATCTGAAAGCTATGGCTAAAATAATGGAATTTCCTATTGGAATAGACGATATGACGTCGTATTTTGCACGTCATAGTTTTGCTATGACCTTATATTCAAAAACCAAGTCAATCGACTTAGTTAGTGCAAGTTTACACCATGATAGTGTGGAAACTACCAAAATATATCTTCAATCTTTTGGAAAAGATGAAATTGCAAAGGTTAGTTGCGGGCTGTTGGATTAAGTTTACTATATTTATCCTCTAAATATTACTAAGCCATAAAATAAAAAGAAACCAATGAATATAATAGCAGATGAGTCTAAATTAAAGAAAGATACGGGTGCTTCTTTAGTTATTGAAAAAATAAAAGATTTAAGACTGGATGACGAAGCATTAGTATATTATAATTTTCCATTTTATAGAGGAGAAACAGTTGAAGAACTTATCCAAGCTCATATTTTATATGTATCGAGAATTTTCGGCGTTATTGCGTTCAGAGTATTTTCTACACTATCTAACATTACAGATTCAGAATTAGAAAAGGTAGATGAGTTAGATAGCCATCTATTTGGGAAATTAAATAAATGTGAAGAATTAAGGAAAGGAAGAAGAGAACTTAAAATAAATGTAACACCTATAATTATATCTGAAAAAGCAGGAAGACAAAATGAAATTCCTATTATTACTAACAATGAAATAAAGGGCACCATTGAAAATAATAAAACGGACGATTTAACAGAGGGTGAATTCCGAGCATTAATAGCTACCATAGAAGGCACAAAGCGTTTAAGACAAAAGAAAGAAAGAAATATTAATCCTGATTCTGATAAATTAACGAAAGGAAAAATACTTTCATTAATTCAACAAGAAGAAACTGTTTTTGATTTAGAGCAGAAAAGAGCAGCATTGAACATAATTGACTCTCCTCAAAGAATAAGGGGATTAGCCGGTTCTGGAAAAACAATTATATTAACAATGAAAGCAGCCCTGTATCATCTGCAAAATCCAGAAGATCTTATATTATATACATACTTCACAAAAGCACTTTTTGGACAAGTAAAATATCTTATAGAAAAATACTATCGTGATTTTTCTGATAACCAAGAGCCAGATTGGACAAAAATAAAAATATTACATGCATGGGGAGGAAAAGCACTGGAAGGAGTATATTCTGGTGCTTGTTTAGATAATAATATTGAACCAATACCATTTTCTGCAGCTAAACGTGCTTCTCCAAATAATCCTTTTGCATACATATGTCAAGAATTAAATAAGAATAAACTTAAACAAAAGTATGATTTAACCTTAATTGATGAAGGACAAGATTTCCCATCATCATTTTATCAACTCTGTTATAAATTGACGAAGAACGAAAGGATTGTTTGGGCATATGATGATTTCCAAAATATTTTTGATATTCAAATGCAAGATGAAAAAGAAACTTTTGGAAAAAAAGAAGATGGTACTTTTTATGTTGATTTTTCTAAAAAACAGAATAAGCTACAGGATATTGTTCTCCATAAGTGTTATAGAAATCCAAAAAAAGCATTGGTCGCTGCATTTTCATTAGGTTTGGGCATATATAACGATAAGATTTTACAAAGATTAGGAAACAATCAACATTGGGAGGACTTGGGTTTTGTCGTAGAGATAGGAGATTCAAAAGAGGGTTCTCATATGATAATCTCAAGACCAGATGAAAATAGTCCTATGGATACAAACAAATATTTTGAGAGTAAAACCATTAGGTATAAGACATATTCAGACATGCAGGAAGAGTGCCAATCTGTTGCTAACGAAATAGTTAATGATATACAAAAAGAAAATCTTAACCCAGATGATATTTGTGTTATATCTTTAGATGAAAAATTTATGGGAGGCTATTTCAATTCTATTGAATCGAAATTAAATAAAAAGGGGATAAAAACATTTAATTTATTAAATGTACCTAATAATAATACATATTTTTCTATAGAAAATCACGTAACCTTATCATCAATAAATAAAGCAAAAGGGAATGAGGTTGGCATGGTTTATATTGTTGGTGTAGATGCTGCATTTAATGAAAATAATAAGGACTATATTGTTTATAGAAATAAGCTATTTACAGCGATAACACGAACTAAAGGATGGACAAGAATAACAGGTATGGGGCAGTCAGCTTCATTGTTTGTTAAAGAAGTTGAGAAATTAAAAGAGAAAGATTTCAAGTTTGATTTTATACAACCAAGTGAAGAAAGCACCAGAACGATTCATGTAAATATGGATGAAAGTCAAATGAGTTTGAATAAAATCAATAAAGAAATAGAGGCTCTTAGTCGAAAAACTGGATTATCTGTTGATGCTGTTATGAAAATGTTAAATCAAAGTAATGCTAAAAAATAGATATGAATCTAATAAGTTTAAAGATTGCTATTGAGAAAGATATTAAGAATCTTTTAACAAAAGTTAATCTATATAAAGGTCTTGGTGTTAAAAATATTGGAGAACATTCCGATGAATTTAAAAAAATATCTCGAAAATCCTGCTATTTAGATATTTATAACACAGCCATTAAGAACTATGACTACGAAATTCTTTTGAAAGATGATTCCATATTTCAATTTAGCCTAACAAGATATTCGTTTATTCAAAATCCATGTATCATAGGAACAAAGGAAGATTTATTAAGTCATATATATGGAGAAAATGAACTTCTTGAATTTGATGATACTAATTATAATATGTTATTGAATTCAATCTCAGAAGACGAATTAGAGCAATACCGAAATGAACAAAGTATCAATATTGAGGCTCACTCTATACGATATGACATTGATGAAAAAAACTATAAACCACTTATACATTCCTATTCACATATTCATATTGGTCCGAATGGGAACCTTAGAATTCCTTGTTCAAAAGAATTGAGCCCAATAGCTTTTGTGTTATTTGTAATTAAACATACATACCCAGATATAAATGAAGTTATATATAAAGGCTATTTACCTAATAAAGGAAATGTTTTACATCCTAATTTTTGGAATAAAGAAGAAGAAAAAGAATTATTCCTAATATAAAAGAATTACTTTTGTTTTATACAAACATAATTAGCGAAGCGTCGCATATTTAAAAATATAACATTAGCGTTCACATAAACCTCGCAATAGAAAACTGGTAACTTTCATAGCAAACGAGGAAACTGTGCAATGCTCATGCCATATAGGCGTGGGCTTGCCTTGTTTCGTTTGCGGGTATACCAGTACCTCTATTGCGGACTTGGTGAGTTCCACGTATTCTATGCTAATATCCTAATGTTTTATTTGATTTAACAATAAATTAACTGTTTATTATTCTCAGTTGTCCTCTCTTGTATGCGGGATGCATAAAACTTGTACGTGTAT
>JAITVV010000008.1 GCA_031285625.1 Prevotella sp. | reverse complement strand
TAAATCTAAAATAAAAATGACCCCGTCGACCAGGATAATTTAGGGGTAATCATAAAGTTTTTTCAGGGGTCAATTTAGATTTGGCACGAGGGGGCAACGCTCACTGGATTTTCCAGCTGTTACTTTTTACTTATTACCATAATCTTGTAATTAGTATAACACGCTCATTGTTTGTACTATTAGATAAATTATAAAAATATAGTTATTCGGTTCGTTCACCGAAATGATTATTTTTCTATAATAACGACCATCGATTGAAGCCCGATTTCCATATTTCCACTAAATGCCACAGGAGACCGGTTTTCGGGAGACACAATCGTCAAAGATGTTGTAGATCCTTCGATAGAAACGTTAGCCATATTTGAGGTTGAAAAATGATTAGTGTCAATAAAATGAATTAGCTGAAAGGAATTATCCTAATCAGGGAGAGAAATATTACTCCTAAATCGGGAGAAGATTATTATCATTGGGCATGACAAATAGAATTAGTATTATAATCCATTAGGCATTAGTGAGATTGTTGACATCTCAAAGGTTAGATTTGCACTTGTAGTTACAAAAATCCAGAATTGAGCGGTGTTATTGGGCTATCACTTTTGAGGTATCGGCTATGGTTGTTTTTCTTTACAATCCATATTTCTCAACTCAGAGTTCAGTATTATTCTTGGGGTTGATTCTTAAAAATGCTGAGCTTTACTTGATAAGGGTACAGTTCTACTTGTTTTGGCTTGCCTTTGCGTCATCTATTGCTTATTTATAACTTAGTTAATGTATTTATATCATAAGGTCCCCCTTTCTATTTTTTAGTGTTATTTATTTTTTTTTAATAAGCGCCCATCATGAATAGAGTTATATTACTCTAATTAGAGTATACAAAAATACTTTAATGAATTATTTCTTAAGATGCCTCAATTAATTGCTTTAGATACGATGTTAATCATATTAGCATATATTTATATTATTTTTATAGATAATGCAGCCAATTTAATTGATATTGATACTATTTTAATCTTATCTATACCTTGAAAGGTTATAATTCTATTTTTTTACAATAAAAATAAAAGGTGAAATTCATTGAATTTCACCTTTTATATGTTGGTAAAGTAAAAAATGTAAAATAGGGGATAGGCTTCCTGTTTTTTTCTTGTACTTTTAGCCGAAATCCTTATATCCCTTCACATAATTACCGCCTACAATTGTACATTTACAAGCTCCAAATGCTGATTCTTCCTGATAGGGAGATAAAATAAGTTTTTGTTTAAACCCATCTTCTATAACTTTCCTTAGAAGTGCATTCTTTTTTATTCCATTACCCGAACCAATTAATATTACTTTTTCTTTTGTTATATGTTCAGGAATTATTTTATAAAATTCAAGTAATTCGTCACACACTCCTTTAGTGAATGCCAGAATCAAGTTTTCGGGGGTCAGGTTTGAAGTGGATATATTCAAAATGCTGCCTCTGTTTTCCGGTTCGGAACGTGTACCAGCAAAAAGAGTCCTTACAACAGGTAAATTATTCGAACATTTTTTATAATCCAGAGTAGACATTTTCTCATAATAATCGATATCATTATTTCCTATAGAAAACAACTTGAGGGTATTCTCAAATAATTTTTTGAGAATATCAATTGACTGTCCTCCACACAATGCAGCTCCTACAAGTAAAAATCCACCTCCGGGAAAAGGTCGTGTGTCAAGTGATTTAATATGGACATAGTGGGGAGAATAAACTGATATCTGGCTACTAGTTCCTACCATAATATGAGTAGAATTATCGATGTTTTGGACAGAGCCGAGAAAACTCGCTTGATTATCACCGATCGCCGAATATACTGGTATCTCTTTATAATGACCTACCAATTGGGGTGATTCTACTGTCTCAGGTAAAACTGAAGTGTCTATTCCGATTTTATCTAATGCATCAGTATCGAATTTAAGGTTTTCGATATCAAAAAATCCTAAGCTTGCGGCATTTGAATAATCGACCAAAGGCTGAGTATTTTTACATAACTTCATTACAATATAGTCCATAATTGTACAAAGCCTTGATGCTCTTTCAGGTACAATATTGTTTTCAATATTATAGAAGTGTGTTACTAATCCATAGCCTGTTGCTAGCGAATAACCTGTAGCATCGGATAGGTATTCAGCATAGGTCTTATTTTCTTTATATGTTTGATTTGCTCTCTCATCTTGCCATGTATAAAGAGGACTTACAGCATTGCCTTCTACGTTTACATACAACATTCCATGCATTTGCCCACTAAAGCCTATACCTCTTATATCAGAGTATCTAATTGAGAATTCGTTGATAATATTTAATACGACCTGATGTATTATGGAAACATCCTGTGCCTTTTCCCAGATATGCAATGCTTCTATAGAAGCATTATTTTCTCTGGTAATTGATTCTATTTCTTTATTTTCAAAATTATAAATAATACCACAAATGGAACTTGTTCCTATGTCGATTCCTATAAAATACATATTTTCTAGTATATGATTATAAATTAATTCTGTTTACTCTCAATACCTTTCAACTTGGCTGCCAGCAGAACCAAATAAGCAACACACACAGTCAGGATAATGACAGCACCTACTTGTCCGTTAAGCTTATCGGAAGCAAATCCCATTAATGTGGGGAAGACAGCTCCTCCTGAAATACCCATTATCATCAATCCGGATATTTCATTGTTGCGGGTAGGCATATACATCAATGCCCGTGAAAAGATAATAGGGAATATATTAGAATTACCCAGTCCGATGAGAGCTACACAGATATAAATCATGATGGTGGTATGACTAAAGTATAAACCTGCGACTCCCAACAAAATTACATATACACTAATAATAAAGAATTTTCTGGCAGGGACTAATGCCAGTAGAAATGTTCCTGAAAAGCAACCTATTGTGCGAAACAAGAAATAAAGACTTGTCACATATCCGGCATCTGCCAATACCATTCCCTGTCTTTCCATCAACAACTTTGGTGCAGTAATATTAGCCCCTACATCGATACCAACATGTACAAGTATACCTAAGAACAAAAGAAGAATGACCTTGTTGCCTAATAGGCTAATACATTCTTTGAATGTGGAAGGTTTACCCTCAATAGCTTGCTCCTTTATATCAGTGAAGGCTAAATATACGATAGTTATAAGAGCCACGATTGAGAATATTGGAAAAAGCAAGGTCCAGTTGCCATACCTTAAAAGAGCCTGTGCTGCAATGATGGGAGCTGCAAATGAAGCTATAGCCTTTACGAACTGCCCTAATGTAAGGAAACTTGGAAGTTTTTCACCGCTCACTATGTTTGTCAATAACGGATTTAGCGATACTTGCATAAGAGTATTTCCTATCCCTAAAAAGGAAAAACATATAATCATCGAAACTTTGCTATATTCAATATATGGGATGATAAGTCCTATAAATGTTACTATCAAACTAAGCAGAACCGTTCTTTTGCGACCTATCTTATTCATCAGTATACTAGTGGGAACCGAGAATACGAGAAACCAGACAAAAACCATTATTGAAAACGAGTTGGCCATAGTATCTGTTAGCTCAAAATCGCTTTTTACATAGTTAGTAGCTATTCCTACAAGGTCTACAAAACCCATCGTAAAGAAAGCCATCATTACAGGTATTATCTTAGGTATAAAATTTTCCTTTTTCATATTATAAACGTTAATTTTACAGGGTTCTATTTTATTATAACAAAGGTGCTATACTAACATTTCTTACTTGAGCACCATCTGACCTGAACATTAGCTTTTTTACTAGCAAATCGGGGCGATATGTTATCATTGTGCGTTGCCCTGCTATTTCAGAATCGATAAGCACACCTCCTAACTTATCTGAGTACTTAACAACCATGCGAACAGTAAAAGGTTTATCCACTCCTATAAGTTTTTCTATTGCATAATTGCGAGCTTCCTGAGGCTGACCTCCTTCATGTACGCTTTTTTCGGCTACGGCATATTCGGCAAACGATGCATTTCCATACTGAGCAACTAAATCTTTTAACCGCATCTGGAATTCACAGCCTTTATCTGTACCTTCCGCAGGCAGAAAAGATACCGAAAATTTATCATCTTTTTCTTTTGAAGGAATCACATCGAATGAAAGCATAAATGACTGGGCTGAAACATCACTAAATACTGTTTTGTCCAATTGCTTGATAATATTTTTTGAAACTCCTGTATCCGGAATCAATTCCTTCATCCACTTTGTACCTATGCGACCATCAGGATATTGTATCATCTCATGTATTAGAAGAGGACCTCCCCATCCGCGTACAGGCAACCATCCCGACATAATAAACCGTTCGTCAGTAATTTCTGTTATGGCAGGCACATTAAATCCGTTATAGAAATCTTTACCTCGTTCCACTACACTTTTATATTCATTATTCTCTGCACTAACAGATTTCGACCATAGGTCTGTGAAGCCGCCGATGATATAATCGAACTTGCCCCAACGGAAATAAAATGTACAATCTCCACCCGGAGGGAAGTCTTTGTTGACACAATACCAGCCTCCATCTAAAGAATCGGATTGCCACATACCCTTCGACCGGAAGCTTGCTATCATTGTCAACTTTCCGTTTGCATCGGTATAGATAGTTGGATTCTCGCTATAATGTATTATTTTTTTGCTTTTTTTGAAATTAGTAACCCCATCCTGACTAACAGAATAAGTTGCGCCTGAAGGTACAGTCGGAAAAGATTTATAATCAAAGTGTCCTGTTTTTCCATAATTCTCATAGTGTACTTTCAGGGCCGGATACATTGTTTTCACATCCGGATAAATTCGGGAGGTATGTAGTCCGTATGACACACACAGTTTTCCATCCCATACAAATGGAGTTCCTGTCCCGAATGTCTCCCATTGTTCCTCGATCGGAGTAGCCGCTTCATGCTCTGTCCATGTTTTGAAGTCTGTTGTTGACAAGTGTTCAAAATAATGCCCTCCCACTCCAAATTTACTTGAATGGTGGCGACGATCATATAAATAAAACAGATGAAAGCGACCATTATGAAATAGAGTTGCGACATCACCTACCCACGAATTATGTCCCACAGGTGTCCAATATTGCACTTGGGGTCTTTCTGTATTTTTGGATAAGTCTCTTACAGGTTGTATCATTGGCATGAATATTTCAGCACTTGTCACATATTGCGAATTAACAGACCATGCTGTTTTAGTATTCCATTTGGGGTAACCTATCGGGAAATCATTATCTACAAGTTCTCCATCAACATACATAGTCCATTGAGCTTCGGTAAAATTCAAAATTACTTCATGTTTTCCATAACTGTTTTTCAACATGGCAAGTGGATACCCAATTATCATATCCTTGCCTTCCGCTTCAGGTTCTGTGCGAAATAGTTTAAGGCTTGCTTCAAGCACAGGTACAGATCCGTCGGCCATCTTGTGTGTAGGGTAATTTTGTCTATCGCGTACATCAGGGCTGGTACGACGCATATAAACGGATAATACACCTGGTATATCCAGTATATTTTGTTGCCCTTCTGCCTTTTTCAGATCTATATTGAACCTGAGGGTAAATCCTTGCATAGGGTCTTTTGTATAAAACTCTACTTTATTAGTTCCTTGCCCTATAGCACTTGTTGCCGTAGTAGTGGGAGTAAACTTCCACCAGTGGCTCAGCAAATCTATTTTTGCGGCATCTTGTGCTGATAAACTGCAGGTACAAATTATTATTAAAAATAAAAAAACTATTTTATATGGTTTATTCATGATCTATTATTTGTTAGTCTATCTTATACAATTTGATATCCTTGATTATTGCTTCTCCATTCTTCACAAAGAAAAATATATTTTCACCTTTTTGCTCTCCCAAGCGATTAATAATACATCGTTCATTATTGATATATACATCTATTATATCATCCATCACTGTGATATTCAGCTCTATATTATCTCTTAAGCCTTGTACACCTTCAATTTTTGATTCATGTAAAGAAACTGTTTGTTTATTTGCATTCAACGTAAGTTTGTATCCTTTTTTGTCTTTATCCGTTGCTCGCATATACAAACCTAATTCGTCATAATTGCCTTGGGGTTCTATTGTCATTGTTATACGATATTGACGAGGGAGGTCTTTCATTGAGCCTGTACTTATACCATTAGGAGCAATAATATCCAAGACACCATTTTTATATGTACCATTATTATCTGAGATATTAGGAATAATAATATCAGGAGTAGAAATAAGCGACATCGGCGGAGCTACTTCCGGTAAATATCCTACAGATAAAGTTCCATCCTTTTGTTGAAACAATTCACGTAAAAGGATACACCCACCCCATATCTGTCCTTCAGAATCTAAATTGTTCTTTTTTACATTTGTATAGAACGCAACAATACGACGACCATTAAGTTCGGCTGTTTTAGCTACGTTTGCCCATTTGTCCACCATAGGCTGAGTGCGGGGATACTCCCATGGGCCATATGGATTTTTTGATTTTACATAATATGTATCACCATGGATGCTATATAACAAATAGTACCAATCATTCCATTTAAAATAGTCGGGGCATTCGGGTGTACCGTTTTGTCCTTTTAAAGGAGATGTGGTTTCTCTCCAGTCTTTCAGATCTTTAGATGTCAAGTGAACCAGATATCCTCCTTGTCCACCAATGCTTGGATTTTTCTCATATCCTGATATGAATAGATGAAATACTCCATCTTTATCTTTAAATGCACGCGGGTCTCTAAAATCGCGGCTAACACATTCTTCGGGTGCATAATAAAATGGATTAGGTTTTTGTTTTTTGAAAGAAATCCCTTTATCTGTACTCATCGCATAGCTCAATTGCTCATGTATACCTTTCTCATCTTTAACACGAGTAGAATAAAATGCATAAAATTTGTCCCCATCTGCAATAACTGAACCTGTACAAATGGATTTCTCCCAATCTTCGTCTATTCCTAATGCCACGGGATAATGCTTCCAGTTGATAAGGTCTGTTGTCGTACTCAATGCCCACTGATGTCCGCCTAGTCCGCCTAGTCCCGAATGGTTTCCTTCATCCAGAAGCCAATAAAGATAAAGTGTACCGTTGTGAGAAAAAGGCATGCAATCACCTGAGAACAAGTGAGATTCTACAGGTTTAAAATACTGCATATTTGTTGTTCTTTGAATGGTTGGATTGTAGTCTTTGGCTACTTGCCCACAGACTACTGAGCTCACAAAGGTAATTAATATCGATATCAGGATCTTTTTCATTTTTTTTATTAGGTTTTAATATACGGGTTAAAAAGTATAAATGTATTGATTAATCTATTTGAGTAAAGATAGATAATTCACATTTATCTCTACTCAAATAGATATAATAGTTATTAATTACCATCCATAGTTTTGCTTATATATTCCTTCTTTCACAAAGTTGATTTGAACTTGTGGAATAGGGAAGTATTCATCACGGTTTTTAGTGAATTTCGCTTCTTCAAGATGGCTTCTTCTGGTTTTCTCTATGGTAAAATAATTGTTCATATATTCTGCAGCAATACCCCAGCGAACTAAATCAAAAAACCATTTTCCTTCTGTAGCAAACTCTAGTTGACGTTCCCACTGCAAAGCTTTCATTGCAAAGTCTTTATTCCAAGCCGGACAGTTTGTGCCGGGCTTGTATTCTGCTACATCAAATTTTCCGGTAGGTGTTCCGTCTGCAAATTTCAGAAAACTTGTACTATTTGCAGCACGAGTACGTATACTGTTAATTAAAGGTAATGCTTCTGTTTCGCGATTGAGTTGTATCAATGCTTCAGCTTTCCACAAGATAACTTCATCCATCCGGAGCACGTCCCAGTTTAAACCACTACCCATAAACGGATATGTTTTTCTAAAACAAGGGCATGATGGAAGAACTATCATTTTTTGACTCATAGAATAGCCATATATTTCAGGAGCTCGAGACCAGTGTGGCTGCATAATGTAAGCCGGATCATATTTCCAAGGCATTTCGGGTACGCATGCTGTATGAAACAAACGTGGATCCATTGGCGTTTTAGCAAAGGCAGTTTTATTATCAAGCATTTCTCCTTTGTTGAAATTATCGAAATCAGGAATCCCCTTTATGGTTTTATAACGATTCATCAAGCTGAGTGATGGTCTTAAGAAACCACAACAACCGTATTCTGAATTTGTAGGATATATTAACCATGAATTGTTGCGTCCTATAGGGGAATTGTCAGTATTGGCGGAGTATTGTATAGCCCAGATTGATTCTTGTCCGTTCTCGTTTTCCCACAGGAAGTTATAGGCAAAATCAGAGAATAATGATTTTCCGGATTCATTTATAACTTCAGTGCATAATTTTTCTACTTCTATTAATTTTTCTTTATTGATATTTACCACATTATGTTGATCATCCTGTTCATAAGCTGCAAATAACAAGGCTTTAGCCAGATAGGCTTTAGCAGCGTATTTAGTTGGTCTTCCCACTATTTCCACTCCACTTTCCAGATGAGTTTCAGGCAAAACAGCTTCGGCAGCACGAAAATCATCTATCAGTTTTCCCCAAAGTTCCTGGTCGGTAAACTCTCTGTTACTTATTTTATCATAATCATCATAAGGAGTATTTTCATCTATATATGGGAAAAATTTGAAGTTCTGTTTCATATACATATATACATGCCCTCTCAAAAAGCGTAGTTCAGCAATGCGTCTGGAACGTAGCGGGTATTCTTCATCCGTCAGATTTTTAGCTCTTATCATTGCATCGTTTATACGCCATGCTGCAACGTAGTGCACCCACCACAGTTCGTCCAAACTATAGCTTTTTGAATTATCGGGATTCATATAAGTAAAGGTTTCCCAGAATCCTCTGTCCTCATTATCACCTGGTCCTCCACCACCTTTATATGCCTCACCTGCTCTTACTGAGCCTTCTTCGTAAGGTAGGCCAAATTGCTTATTAATATGATTTTGACCAAGAAATGAGTAGGCTGAAATTACCATTTGTTCAACTTTTGTTGGCGTAACTAAAACGTCGCCATCTACATATCCTTGTGGTTCTTCATCAAGCATAGAATTACACGAAGCGAGAAGAATTACTATAAGGGATACAACAGTTATTTTTATTATTTTCATCTGTTTTAGGTTTAATGTTGATTAAAAAGTTACGTTTATTCCCATTGTCATAGAGAAAGGTAAAGGATAGCCATTTCCCGGTGTTTCAGGATCTAAACCAGTATATTGGTTGTCACCCCAGCCCTTCTTGAAAGTAGCAATGTTGTCTGCACGTAGGGATACGCGAGCTCTCTTAATGAGCATTCGGGTTAGCATATTCTGAGGTAAAGTATAGCCTATCTCTGCATTTCTTATCTTCATATATGCCCCGCTCTCAACGAAATAAGTTGAGAAACGCCCATCATCATTCTTATCGGTGAGGCTCATTGCCGGTATTGTACTGTTGGTGTTAGTCGGTGTCCAGGCACCAAGCATACGTGTCCCATAATTTTCTCCGGTTGTACCCAATGAATAAAGGTCAGACCATCCTTTCCATCCCCGAACATTTAAGTCTTTACCCAATACACCGTTGAAGAAAATATTGAAATCAAAATTCTTCCATGTGAGTCCTAATGTGATTCCATATTCCAAGTCAGGATTTTCATTACCTATCCAAGTCCGGTCTTTATCATCTATTATTTTATCGCCATTCAGGTCTTTGAAACGGATGTGACCCGGTGTAGCTCCAACCTGTTTAGGTGCTGCGTCTATTTCTTCCTGAGTTTGAAAAAGCCCATCGGCTACATAGCCAAACAAAGAATAGCGAGGTCTTCCTATAATAGTTTGGTCTCTGTTATTTCCTGCAAAATCATTAATAGCATAATCCGGTACATATTTAACAGTCTGTTTGTTATGAGAAAATACTCCACTTACATCGAATCCGACATTACCAATATTATCTCTATAAAATAATGTGAGTTCAAAACCATTATTGGTAAATTCGCCGGCATTGCGCCACAGATTTCCACCTTCACCAACAGTGGCTACACTTCCCGGTTGCATAATCAAGTCGCTTGTGGTTTTACGATAATAGTCAAAAGATCCGCCAAGCTTAGAGTTAAGTACTCCAAAATCGAGTCCGAAATTATGCTGTGCAGTTGTTTCCCATTTTAGATCAGGGCTTTTGGGTTGTCTCCTGCGATAACCCGACATTAATTGCTTCTCATTTCCGACTATATCATATGCCGTACCCCAGTTCCAACCGTCTAGTACTCCTTGGTCATAAAGTGCCTGATATAATTCGGAAGCTGCGTAGTCATCTATACTGGCATTACCATTTTTTCCCCATCCATATCGAAGCTTCAGTTGCGAAAATACGTTGGATAAACCGCCAAAGAATTTTTCGTTGCTCAATACCCATCCCAATGAAAATGCTGGAAATGTAGCCCATGGGTTATTATCTCCAAATACGGAAGATGCGTCGCGACGTAGCGTAAATGATGCCAGATAACGGCTATCATAATTATAGTTTATCTTTCCGAACCAGGAAATCATTGTATGATTACTGTTGTATCCACTATTATTGGGTTCTCTCTCTCCCGAATCCAATATCATATAGTCGGGTGTTTCAAAACCATAATCCATACGGCTTGCCCCCATCTCCGCATAGTTACGTTGGATGGTTTCCTGCCCCAACATTGCATCAATATTATGCTTGTCGACGTCGAATACATATTGTATGATATTACTGTTATTCCAGTTCAGATCATATCCCGATTTTTGGGTTAACTTATTTCTGTCCGAACTTACGCTTCCCGATTGAAATTTCAGTTCCATTAAACGGCGCCAGGTACCAGTGAGGTCAAGACCAAATGAAGAACGGAAGGTAAGCCCTTTCAGAACCTCTACACTGACATATGCATTACCAAACAGGCGAAGGTTATCTTCATAATTATCCTTATTATCTTCTATCAATCTGACCGGATTCTGCCTGTCACTCATTCCTCCTGTTGGTCCGCCCCAGCCTCCATCTTCGGTATGAACAGGGACTGCCGACATGAGTCCTTTAGCCCGATTGAATATTTCATCATCAGAGCCGGTAGTAAAGTTATTGATGTTTCTTCTCCATTTTGATACAGTAAAATTTTCACCTACTTTCACCTTTCCGTTCAGCCATGAATAATCACTGTTGATACGGGCATTGATACGATTGAAAAAGCTTCCTTTTACCGTACCCTTATTGTTATAATAGTCAAGAGCAAAAAGTGCATTTCCAGTATCACTTCCGGTAGAAAGTGTAACATTGTATTGTTGTATATAACCTGTCCGTAGTACTTCTTTTTGCCAGTCGGTGTCAGATGTCCTCATGGTTTGCCTACCCGGTTCCGGATCTAAAAATTCCCTCCACGAAACATTATCTAAAACAAAATTTCCATTTGAGTCTTTATGATCTTGATACTGGTATATACCTCCATAACCATCTACCCAACCTAGGCCTACCTTGTTTGGATCGGCATTCGGATTGTCGTTTTTAATTGCCCAGTATTGTGCAATTCCACGTTGTTCAGTATTCATCAGGTCATAGGGTTTCTTATTGCTTACAAAAGTATTTGATGCTGTAAAATCGACTGTTGTCCCTTTCTTACCTCTACGTGTGGTAATAATGATAACACCATTTGCTGCACGTGAACCATAGATAGATGCTGACGAAGCATCCTTCAACACTTGCATAGATTCGATATCCAGCGTAGCCAACTCATTCATCGAACGGGTAGTCGGTGTACCATCTATAATATACAATGGATCGTTACTACTTTTCACCGATCCTTCTCCACGTATACGGATCTTTGCATCCGAGTTAGGCGACCCATTTCCTGAAACAGACATACCTGCTACTTTTCCCTGTGCTGCTCTCATTGCATTCCCCGAAGTACTTGCTCTTAGTTGATCTACCTTTACAACGGATACTGAACCTGTCAAATCGGCTTTTTTCTGGGTAGTGTATCCGGTAACGATAACTTCATCGAGATTGAGTGCATCTTCAATTAATACTATTGAACTACCATTGATGTCAGAAACTGCAATTTCTTGAGATTTATATCCTATATAACTGAATATAATGGTACTTTCATTTTTTACATTTAATAAAAAATTTCCATCTGCATCAGTCATGGTTCCATTGGTAGTTCCTTTTTCAATTACAGAAACTCCAGGTAGCGATTCTCCCGTTTGGTCTATGACCTTACCAGTAATGTTCTTATTGTTTTGTGTAACGGAGAATGTATTATCTAAGCTTGTTGTTCCAAAAATGTGTGCTGGAAAGACCGCAAAGAAAATAAAGGCTAGTAGAAAGAATACAGCCTTCTTCATTTTAATTCTTTTTTGATTCATGGGCTTTTTAAATTGATTATTAAACTTAAGGTTATCTGTTTTGTGCAATTCTCAATTTTTGATGGTTGAGATTTTTAATTAAGGTTGGATGAACTGTTTTAACCGTTTCTAATGTTTTTCATATTTATATTTATTATACAGATCAATAAATTAGATGAATATACTGGAGAAGATTATTCTTAATAAAATAAGAATGAGGCTCATGATCACTTACTTACCAATTAGATAAGAGTTTTGTAATATTACATATCTATTGCAAATGTAATGTTTATTTTTATATATGCAAATATATATTTATATAAATGTAATATTATTTTATTTCTATTATTATCATATTGTTTACATATGCATTCTTTTTGTAATAGTAATAATGATTTATTTATAGTTTGTAATCCTTGCTGTAAGAGTTTTTATAATTGTTATGTAAGAGATAATGGAAATTTACATTAATGCAGTTTATAAATAAAAATATTACATATATGTAAACTTGATAATAGAGACATAAGCATAATTCGATAAAAATTATTACATTTGTACAAACGAAAAGTTTATAGAGCAATGGAAATAAAAGCCAATTATAAATCCATTTATGATATTATCAAACAAGACATTCAAAAAGAAGTCTTTCCGAATGGTTCGATGTTACCTACTGAACAAAGTCTTGCAGATAAATATTCAGTATCACGACCTACCATAGCTAAAGTTTATAATCAACTTCAACATGAGGGATACCTGGTTAAGAAAAAAGGGTTGGGTACTATCGTAACTTATAAAGCAAATAATAAGATTTATACTTTTGGGCTATTATTACCTGGCGCTGGCGAATCGGAAATATTTGCCATTATTAATGATCAATTTCAAAAAAAATCAGAAGAAGGAGAGTTTAACTGCTTATGGGAAGGCGCTACTGCCAGTGATGCCGATATCAGAAGAAACAGGATTGAGACTTGTTGTGATAATTACATAAAAAATAATGTGGATGGAATATTTTTTGCTCCACTGGAAAGGGTACCTCGTGCTAACGAAATTAATATTGAGATATGTAAAAAAATAACAGATGCAAATATCCCTTTGGTTTTAATTGACCGGGACATTATAAAAGCACCAGAAAGAAGCGAATATGATGTTGTTGGTATCGACAACTTCAATGCAGGCAGTATAATGGGACAGCATATGATAGATGCAGGGTGCGAGAAAATCATTTTTTTCTATAGGCCTGATTCTGCATGGTCTGTAGATATGCGTATTTCTGGAGTTAGAAATGTTGTATTAGAGAATAATCTTATATTCGACAATTCCAATATCTATTGCGGAGATCCTTCAAATATAGAATTTGTAAAAAAAATTAAGTTTGTAAAAGGGAAAACAGGAATTGTTTGTGCTAATGATTCGACAGCAGCTGTCTTAATGTCGACTTTAGACGCTATAGGAGTAAAGATTTCGTCGGATATATTAATATGCGGGTACGACAATATGAAATATTCCACTCATCTTAAATGTTCACTAACATCATTTGAGCAGCCTTGTGTGGATATAACAAGTGTTAGCATCGACCTAATGATGAGGAGGCTCAAAGACAGGAAAGCAATACCGATAATGGCAAATCTGCCCGGATTAATTATTCCTCGTGAGTCAAGCGTATTTATCTAGTAATGGATTTATTTTCTTGAGCCTTTGCAATGATAATACCTAAAAAAAAGTATAGGCAAGGAGTCCTCCTATACTGATAAGAATTGTAGTAATCCCAAAAGCCCAGATGGCTTCACTGCTTATACCAGCTCCTTTTATATTTAGATACGATTTCAGCGACTTCCAGTTTGTTGTGGTATGGAGAATGGATAAAACGGCAAAAACCAACCCAGTCAAGACATGCACAGCCGTGAAGAAATGGATAGAGAACCCCTCCTCAAAATTTTCAAATATCTGAATTAATATTCCTGTGATCACCAATATTGCCAATGCGAGAAAGAGACTGACAGATACAAACTTTCGCCGGCTGAATGATTTTCTTTGTGATACTTCCATCCTTTTCAATTTTTAATAATTAATATCTGATGCAAAGTAAGCCTAAAGAACAGATACCTGAAATGGAGAAAAAGAGGTGAGGCTTGGATTATTTAAGGTATTTGTTTCTGAATTGTGTAGGCGATAGTTTGGAAACCTTGGTAAACAAGCGGGTAAAATATGCCCAGTCCTCATATCCCAATTCTAAGGCGATCTCTTTTATGCTCATGTGGGTATAGAATAATAAACGTTTAGCCTGTATAACAATTTCATTACGGATATAATCCCCCACACTTTGTCCGGTAGCTTGCTTAATCACCTCATACAAATACACCGGAGAAATATTCATTGCCGCAGCATACTGTGCGGGTCGCTTCATGGAACGATAATTAGCTGCCAATAAAGACTTGAATTCATGTGTAATAACAGTTAGCCGGTTGCTTATTGTCGTAGGAAACTTTTCCTGATAGGTTTCGGCAATCATCCCAATATAGGACGAGAGTAAATCCTGAAGAATATACTGTCGGGTATTTTCATTGTCCGATTTAAGCCGATTATAAATAATAGAAGCACAGGATCTTAAATCGTTCATTATAGCTTTTTCCGGTTTTATGCTATTTCCGGCAGGAACGGACTTCTCAAATATCTTTTTATATTCATCCCTTACTACCATGCTGTCAACCGCCAGAAACCATCCACTTCCACGGATATCATTTTCTGGAAGATGAACCTGCCCCGGTAGAATACAAAGAATACTTTTCCCTGTTATCTCCCGTTCCTCGAAATCAATCACCAGCTTTCCGCCACCTTCTTCAATTAATAGGAAGATATAGTATTCGTCTCTGTGGGCATGAAGATCAGGAGGTGTCTGATGTGGATTTTCTTCGGAGAAATACCGCATCCGTGCAACTGCTCCTGGAAAGTGTTCCGAGCTTTTTCGGGTAGGAATAGTTTTCATTGGTATAAATATAAAGGTCAAAAAGGGATTATGCAACTTGTTCTCTGAATTTACCTGGTGTTGTGTTTTTAAGCCGTTTAAAAACGCGGTTAAAATATGGAACATCCCGAAAGCCTGAAGCCAGACATATTTCTGCAATATTTTTGTCTGTTTTAGCCAATAATTCACAGGCGACATTTATCCTGTAATCGAGCATAAAATCAACAAAAGTTTTGCCTGTCATTTTTTTGAAAAATATACAGAAGGCGGTTTTTTCCATATTCACATGACTTGCTATTTCTTTTAAAGAAATGGGATACTGGTAATGATCCATTATATAGAGGTATATTTTATGTAATCTCTTATTCTTTTTGTCTTCGGTTACAGGACAGCCCACTGTATTGGCTATTTCTGGCGAAGAAATATATGCCAGCATTTTGATTAGTAAAGATATTCTGTCAATTTCACCACAATCTTTCATTTGTATCAAAATGTTTTTTACTTTTAGTAAAGTATTGCCTCCCAATGATATAGCGTTTTGATAACTAAGTATTGAAGTGATAAGATCGTCTAATTCTGAGAATACGTTTTTCAAACCCTCTAGAAGCTCTGTCTGGAAAACAAGAGTGATATTTTCAATTTTGCCATCCTTGTCACATGTCGATTCTTCGAAAGACCAATAATGTGGAATATTAGGGGGAATGAGAATGATTTCACCGGCATGGAATGGTTCGATATTATCACCTATAACCCGCATCCCTTTTCCGGATATAACGTAAGATAATTCCCATGTATTTTGTTGATGCATTGTTATCTGTTCGTTCCAGTAGATGTGAACATGGTCAAATAGAAAAGACCTGTCTTTTGCCCTTGGATTATGACTATATTTTATATTATTAAACATTTTTTTATAATCAAAAGTATATTTTGCAAATATAGGACAAAAGAATATAAAAATAGAACAACGTGGATTATATTATTACTGTTACTTTTGTATCCAATAAATCCATACATATATATATTTATAAAGCGGTATATACTGATATAAAATGAAACAATCTTCTGATTTAATGACCTCCAAGCCTCATTACGAAATTTTGGACGGTTTGCGTGGCGTTGCGGCACTTCTGGTAGTCCTTTTTCACATCTTTGAAGTTCATTCACATGGAGACCATTCGAAACAAATCATAAATCACGGTTATCTGGCAGTTGATTTTTTCTTTATGCTTTCGGGTTTTGTTATTTCATATGCCTATGATGACCGTTGGGAGAGAATGACATTAAAAGATTTTTTTAAGAGGAGAATTATTCGCCTTCATCCCATGATTATTATCGGTATGATTATTGGCGCTGTTTTATTTTATTTTCAGGACTCAGCTGGTTTGGGTTGGGGTGGTATACATGAGGTTCCGGTGTGGAAAATGCTTGTGGTAATGGTAATAGGGTTTACATTAATCCCGGTAGGTAAAGGGTTGGATATCCGTGGGTGGGAGGAGATGCATCCATTGAATGGTCCAGCCTGGTCTTTATTTTATGAATATATTGCAAACATTGTTTATGCTCTTTTCTTGCGACGGGTTACCAAAGTAATTCTTGCTTTACTTGTTGTGATTGCAGCGGGCATCACAATACATTATACATTGACTAATGCCAACGGAAATCTTATTGGCGGGTGGTCGCTAGAACCACATCAACTAAGAATTGGTTTTACCCGTCTGGCATTTCCATTTCTTGCCGGTATGATTTTGGCTCAAACAGCTAAACTAAAATTTACAAGAAATGCATTTCTTACAGCAAGCCTCTTGTTAGTTCTTATCTTATCAGTGCCACATATCGGTGGTATAGATAATCTATGGATAAATGGCTTATATGAATGTTTTTGTCTGATGATTATATTTCCATTAATTGTTTGGTTGGGAGCTGGTGGAAAAGTAAAAGGTAAAAGAGCATCCAGGTTATGTAAGTTTCTGGGTGATATATCATATCCCATTTACATAACACATTTCCCAATAATATATATTTATATGGCATGGGTTACCAATAATAATCTGACATTGGAACAAAGCTGGCATGTGGGCATATTATGCGCTATTATAGCCATTATTGTGGCTTATTTGTCTATGAGGTTTTATGATTTACCAGTAAGAGAGTGGTTAAGAAAAAGGTTTCTGTCAAAAAGTGATGGTTTTTTATAACTCTGATTTAAGTCAATGAATCAATAGAAATTGACGAATGTCATTTTCGTTCTGTGTCTAATTATCTATATTTGCATTACATCAGAAGATACCTACTTAAAAAAGAGTTAATGATGAAAAGCAAAATAACCAATTATCAGAAGTACTATATTATTTCTTTTATTTTTTTCGTTTTTTCTGTTTCACTTAACGGGAAAGATGATTTAAAATCCATGTCTGATTATTTAAATCATATAATCGACAATAAAGAACAATTTGCTGAGCAAAAAGGGAGAGAAATTACCAGCTTAAAGAATTTGCTGGAAAAGAAAGGTTCTTCTTTAGAATATGAGTATGAGATAAACCTTAAATTATATAATGAATATAAGAAGTTTAAGCTTGATTCTGCAATACATTATGCAGAAAGAAACATGCAGATAGCCGAAATACAAGAAAATGAAGTTCTTAAATATAATTCACAGATTAATCTTGCCAGTGCTTATTCTTATTCAGGTAAATTTCTTGAATCACAAAAAATACTGAATACTCTCAATTCAAAAGATATACCTAAAGAGCTGTTACCTCAATATTATGAGACATTCTCTCGCTTTTATGAACATTACGCAGCGGTAAGCAATCAAAATAAATATTATCAGCAGGTTGAAATTTATCGCGACTCTTTATTAAGTGTATTGGAACCCTCTTCCTTTCAGTATAAGATTAATATTGCACACAAATATATAACGCAACGTAATACGGAAAAAGCTACAGAAATACTTAATGATTTGCTCGAAACAGAAAGTATTGACAGTCCCGAATATGCCTTAATTACTCATTATCTGGGGTCGATATATGGCATGAAAGGCAATTCCGAACTTGAAAAAAAATATTATACGATGTCTGCCATCGCAGATATTAAAAATTCCATTAAAGAAAATGCATCTTTTCAGCAACTGGCACTAATATATTATGAAGATGGCGATATTTCAAAGGCTTTCAAATATACCCAATCTGCCATTGAAGATGCTGTATTTTCGGGTGTACAGTTTAGAACAGCCGAAATGTCTGAATTTTACTCCATTATTAATGCGTCATATCAAGTAACGGAAGCAAAGACAAATAGTCAGTTAAAGACATACCTTGTATTGATAAGTATACTTTCACTATTCCTTATTTTATTAGTTATATATGTCTATAAACAGATGAAAAAGCTATCCAGGGTTAAGGAAGAATTATCTGGAACGAATGAAAAGTTGATCGGGCTGAATGAAAAGATTAAAGGAACAAATGCTTTGCTGAATGAAAGAAATACTGAATTATGGGAATCCAACCATATTAAGGAGCAATATATTGCACAGTTCTTCAATCTCTGTTCTGCCTATATAGACAAAATGGAAGATTATAGGAAAAACCTCTATAAACTTGGTATCAACAGGCAATTTGATGATCTGATGAAACGGTTAAAATCCAATTCGGCTGTTGAAAGTGAACTGGAGGATTTATACAGGCATTTTGATATGGTCTTTTTGAGCTTATATCCTACTTTTGTGGACGATTTTAACGCTTTGCTTGCAGATGATGAGCAAATAACTCTCAAATCTGAAGATTTAATGAATAGAGAACTTCGTATTTTTGCCTTGTTGAGGCTTGGAATTAATGATAATGTGAAAATTTCTGGTTTTCTACGATGTTCAATGAGTACCATATATAATTACCGTACTAAAATGAGGAATCGGGCAGGGACAAATCGAGATGATTTTGAACAACTCGTGATGAAAATTGGTACAATAAATTCAAAGAAAAATTAAACTATTTATTCCTTTCTGAATTATTATCCACTTCTATCTGTATATCATAGTTTCATACTTTATATTTAGTAGAAAACTATTTTATTTCATCTACATTTTTTTATTACTAAGTAACGGTACTCTATTGATTGTCAATAGTATGTTTTTTTAACATTCTACAAAATAGCATTTACTTTTCAGAACACATATTATTTACCTTTAGTTTTGTTCTACAAGGATTTTACATTGATTTTGCATCATTAAAAATGATGCTTTTATAATATTAGTGATCCTCTTTTACCATAGAAAATCTTAATCGTAAATATCATGGATAATAAAATTAAAGTTGGACTTATCGGCTTTGGAAGAATGGGGAGGTTTTATCTTCAGGAAATGCAGAAAAGTGGGAGATGGGATATAGCTTATATATGTGATGTTAGCCCCAAGTCACGAGAAATAGCCAGAAGACTTTCCCCCGAATCAAGAATTATAGAAAATGAGCAGGAAATATTTGAAGATAAGACCGTTCAGGTGGTAGGATTATTTGCTCTTGCCAACTCCAGAAAAGAACAAATCGAAAAGGCATTCCGGCATGGAAAGCATGTAATATCAGAGAAACCCATTGCCGATACGGTTGTTCGTGAATGGGGTGCTGTAAAAGCAGCAGAAAGTACAACTCTATTTTCGACAGTCAACCTCTATTTACGTAATGCCTGGTATCACAAATTAATTAAAGACTTTATACAGCAGGGAGAAATCGGTGAATTGGCCATTATACGTATTTGTCATCTTACGCCGGGGTTGGCTCCTGGAGAAGGACACGAATATGAAGGTCCGTCATTTCATGATTGTGGTATGCATTATGTAGATATTGCGCGCTGGTATACCAGCTGCAACTTCAAAACATGGAATGCACAGGCTGTTAGAATGTGGAATTATAAAGATCCTTGGTGGCTTCAATGTCATGGTACATTCGAAAACGGAGTTGTGTTCGATATTACGCAAGGTCATGTATATGGGCAGTTATCAGAAACACAAACGCACAATTCTTATATCGATATAATAGGAACTGAGGGGATTGCACGTATGACGCACGATTTCAAAACGGCTGTGGTAGAACTACATGGTATAACACAAACTATACGTGAAGAAAGACCTTTCGGAGGTAAAAATATTGATATACTATGTAATCTGTTTGCAGATTCTATAGAGTCGGGTATAAGACATCCGGATTTGCCTATACTACGTGATTCAGCTATCTCTTCCGAGTATGCCTGGGAATTTCTTGAAGACGCCAAAAATAAGGATTTACCTATAATTGGTGAAACTAAAACACTTGAAAAGATACTCTATAGAAGAAAAACCATGAAAGACGGATATGGTTTGTTACAACAAATATAATTAGTTATAAATAAATCTAAATTTTAAATTATGGCATCAGACATTTCGAGAAGAAAATTTCTTTCAACAGGAGCCAAAGCCGCCATTGGATTAACGATTATTCCAAGTACGGTTTTAGGATCAAACTTTGGACACGTAGCGCCTAGCGATAAGCTAAATATACTGGGTGTTGGTGTAGGAGGACGCGGATCCGGAGTATTAAAAGGATTAGAAAGTCAGAATATCATCGGGTTAGCCGATGTAGACTGGAAATATAGTGCAAATACGTTCAAACGTTATCCTAATGCAAAAACATTCTATGATTATAGAAAAATGTTTGATGAATTAGGAAAATCTGCTGATGCAGTAATGGTTGCAACTGCTGACCATACACACGCTATCGTTGCAGCAGATGCAATGACTATGGGTAAACACGTTTATTGTGAAAAGCCACTTACTCACACAGTTTACGAATCCCGTTTGCTAACCAAGTTAGCTGCAAAATATAAAGTAGCTACACAGATGGGTAACCAGGGTTCTTCAGGTGAAGGCGTACGTAAAGTGTGCGAATGGATATGGAATGGTGAGATTGGTGAAATAACAAAAGTAGAAGCTTTCACAGATCGCCCTATCTGGCCACAAGGACTTAACCGCCCTGAAAAAGCAGAAAAACCGGCAAGCACCCTTAACTGGGATCTGTTTATAGGACCTGCTAAATACCGCGATTACAATGTTATTTATACTCCTTGGAATTGGCGTGGATGGTGGGATTTCGGTACAGGAGCCCTTGGTGATATGGCATGCCATATTCTTCATCCTGTATTCAAAGGTTTGAGACTAGGCTATCCTACAAAAGTACAAGGTAGTTCTACTCTACTATTAACAGATTGTGCTCCGAATGCACAAATGGTAGAACTTACATTTCCTGCCCGTGACAATATGCCGAAGGTGGCTATGCCTGAGGTTAAGGTCACATGGTATGATGGAGGGTTGAAACCGATGCGTCCTGCAGGCTTCCCTGCTAATAAAGACATGAATGACGAAGGTGGTGGTGTAATTTTCCACGGAACAAAAGATACGCTTATCTGTGGATGTTACGGAGTAAGACCTTGGTTATTATCAGGGCGTACACCAAATGCTCCGAAAGTAATGAGAGAAGTAAAAGAATCTCATGAAATGGATTGGGTACGTGCATGTAAAGAATCTGCCTCAAACCGTGTAGAAACTGCTTCTCCATTTAGCGAGGCCGGACCATTTAACGAAATGGTGGTAATGGGTGTACTTGCAGTAAGACTACAAGCTCTTAACCAGGAACTACACTGGGATGGAGTAAATATGAAGTTTACAAATATTGATCCAAATGCAACGATAAGAACTGTCATCAAAGATGGATTCCAGATTAAAGATGGTCACCCGACATTTGATAAAACATGGACAGATCCGGTAAATGCGCAAGCATATGCTCAGGAATTGATCAAGCATACTTATCGTCAAGGCTGGAAATTGCCGGATATGCCGTAATTAATTATTTAATTAAAACTAAAACCAAATAAAGATGAAAAAAATTATTTACAGCTTGAGTTGCTGTATGATCGCAGGAGCATTTATAGCTTGCGGTGGTGGAAAAAGCGCCGATACTAAAGGAACTGATTCAGATTCAACAAAAACAACAACTGAGACTATGAAACCTGAATATACTGTACTGGAGAACCCTCAGGTAGACCTTTCCAAGTT
>JAITVV010000066.1 GCA_031285625.1 Prevotella sp. | reverse complement strand
TGTAAACTAAAACCTAATCGCTTCCCCCTATGTACAAAGTACTTGACAAAGATATAATAGAAATGGAAATAATCTGCCATATTCCATCCAACAAAAGAGGCTTTTCACCCCAAGCACCTCTTGAAGAGATCGTTAATGCGATACTCTATAAGTTAAAAACAGGCGTGCAGTGGTATTTACTTCCGGTAGGATTTCTTTTTTCAGATTTGGTTCTCAGTTGGCAGTCAGTTTACTATCATTACCGCAAATGGTGCAAGGCTGGTGTATGGAGCCAAAGCTGGATACAAATTCTGCACAAATACAGATACTTGTTGGATTTATCAAGCAGCGACCTGGACGGCAGTCATACCGGAGCGATAAAGGGAGGAAAACAGACAGGTTATCAAAAACGGAAAAAACGTAAAACCACCAATTCTCTGTATTTCACTGACCGTCAAGGTTTGCCATTATCGATGAGTGAACCCGCAAGTGGGAATCACCATGACCTGTTCGAAATTGAAACTCATTTCAATGAACTGGTGAACCCATTGGAGCAGGCAGGCATATCCCTGGACGGATTGTTTGTGAATGCAGATGCCGGTTTTGACTCGCAACAGTTCAGGCAACTCTGCTCAGAGAAAGGCATTATTGCAAATTTTGCTGAAAATCCGCGTAACGGGGACTGTCAAAACGACAATTATTTTGATTAATTGCTTTATCGGGAGCGTTATTCCATTGAACGAACAAATGCATGGCTCGATGGGTTCAGAAGCCTCCTTAACAGGTTTGATACTACTGTATCTAGCTGGAAAGGATTCAATTATCTGGCTTTTATTGTCATTGGTCTGAAGAAATTCTTAAAAAGAAAAAAATTTAAATGAGTTCGGTATATTATATGATAATAAATCTTAATTTTGTATTTATTGGATGTAAAATCGCTCACCAATGGTACCATATGAAGAAATAAACGACCTTAAGAAGATAGCTCTGGGAAACCATGAGGCCTTTCGTTCAATCTTTTTGAAATATTACCCCAAAATAAAATATTTCATCACACATATAATAAAGTCTGAAACCATTGCAGAAGAGTTATCTCAGGATATTTTTTTAAGAATATGGGAAAACAGGGAAAATATTCTTAATATCCGTTCTTTCAATGCTTATATGTATAGAACAGCTAAAAATAAGGCATTAAACTATCTGGAGCATAAATTTGTCGAAAAATCATACATAACCGATTACAACCAGCCTGCGGAAACAAATCCGGAAGAAAAACTAAATGCAGAAGAATTACTCTTTTTAGTGCGGTTGGCAGTAAGCCGGATGCCTATCCAAAGACGTAAAATATTTATAATGAGCCGGGTCTATAATCTTGAAAAAGAAACGATATCTGAAAAATTAGGGCTGGCAAAAAAAACCGTGGAAAACCAGTTAAGCCTTGCCCTAAACGATATCCGGAAGGTTCTGTATCTGGCAATTGTATTTTTTTACTGAAAAAATCGCCCTTGGTCGGGAGAAAGCGATATCTTTCCTGTCATAAATATATAAACGGGAAAGATATGCCGACAAGAATACATGAAATAATAAGACAGTACTTTAATAATAATTATCCGGACCGCCTGCAAAAGGAATTCATATCATGGATAAAAGATACTGATGACAAAGCTGAAAAAGATGCAGCTTTCAGAAGTATCTGGGACGAACTGGATATTATAGCCGGCCAGTCTGCTGAAAAATCCTATGAAATCTTACAAGCAAAGATACAAGCAACATCTATCCCCGATTCTAAAAAAAGATTATCCATACGGAAATTATTAAGGATCGCGGCTATACTGGTACTCCCGCTTATATCCGCGGGGATTACCTATTGGGCCGTAAAAAACTCTAATATGGCTGATAACAGCCTTGCATTCATTGAATGTATTGTACCCGATGGCGAAATCCGGACAATCACCCTCCCTGATTCTTCTGTAGTAAAAGTAAATTCCGGTAGTATCCTTATTTATCCCCGGCACTTTACCGGTACCCGGGACATATTTCTGAATGGAGAAGCTTATTTTACCGTGGCTAAAGACGAAACAAAGCCTTTTATCGTAAAAACGAGCAGTATGGATGTTGAAGCTTTGGGTACCATATTCAATGTCTCTGCTTATACAGACAGTGAAAACCTGTCTGCCTCGCTTGAAAGCGGGAAAGTAAACGTGACATTCAAAAATACGGATAAGGAATCTGTGCTTCTGCTTCCTAACGAACAGGTAACATACGGTAAAAAAACGGGATTAATCAAGAAAAAGACTGTGAAAATAGAAAACGTCATAGCCTGGATCAACGGCAATATGGTCATTCAGTCCATGCCGGTAAATGAAGTAATAAAAATCATTGAGCGGAAATATGCCGTAAAAGTATATTTCGATCCGGACAAATACCGGGATGAACGGATAACGATGAGAATCATGCCTGAAGAGGGCGTTGCCGACTTCATGACCGTATTGAAATATCTCATACCCTCTCTGAAATATAAAATTGAAAATGATAATATATTTATATATTAAATATTGTTAAACCTAAAATACCAGAAATGAAAAGAACCGGAGGACGCCGGCAAGCATATCCCTCCGGTTTGAAATCGATGAACCTTTTAACTATACCATCTGAGAATTAAAACGACTATTCACCGAAATATTTATGCAAATGTATGAAAATATTTATTAATCAAATAAATAGCAGGTTAATTTATAAAGAAAATATACTATTCTTTATATGCTGCTTATAGGCCCGCTAAATCTGAATGCACAAAACCGGAAAGTTACATTGTTTCCGGGCCGGATAAACATACCAATCCCCTGAGGAAATAGGCAGTAAGACCTAAGTACGTAACAAAAAACTAAATGTATTGTATTGAATATTAGTGCTTAACAATACATTGTTAAAGTAATCAAACCCATATTTAAAGATAGATTTGGCTTTTCTTCCATGTTCTTTGTATCTGTAATATAAAATAAAGGAAATCCAATATGAATGATATTTATAATGAGAGGCTGAACATTATTAGTAAAGCCCATGAACAAACTTTAGCGCGTAAAAATGAGAGGATTTTAACCGGAAATGGCATATTTGAACGATATAAAAATCCTGTATTAACGGCAGACCATACTCCGTTATTTTGGCGTTATGATTTGAACCCTGAAACGAACCCATATTTTATGGAACGCTTCGGTATTAATGCAGTTTTTAATGCAGGAGCTATAAAGTGGCAGGACAAATATCTTTTAATAGCCCGTGTCGAGGGATATGACCGGAAATCTTTTTTTGCAATAGCGGAAAGCCCTAACGGGGTCGATAATTTCCGTTTCCGTGAGTATCCTGTCACCCTTCCACAAACCGGCGACAAGGAGACGAATGTGTACGATATGCGCCTGACCGCCCACGAAGACGGATGGATTTACGGCATATTCTGTGCCGAACGAAAAGACCCCGAAGCACCGGCAGGAGACCTGTCTTCGGCGGTAGCCTCTGCCGGGATTGTAAGGACAAAGGATTTGATAAGTTGGGAACGTTTATCCGACCTCAAATCGAAAAGCCAGCAGCACAATGTCGTATTGCATCCCGAGTTTGTGAACGGTAAATATGCGCTATATACACGTCCCCAGGATGGATTCATAGATGCGGGAAGCGGAGGCGGAATCGGCTGGGCGCTTATCGATGATATGACAAAGGCGGAAATAGATAAAGAAGAAATAATAAACTACCGTCACTATCATACGGTAAAAGAGGTTAAGAATGGGGAAGGTCCTCATCCTGTAAAGACTCCGAAAGGTTGGCTACATCTGGCCCATGGCGTACGCAATTGCGCCGCAGGATTGCGCTATATACTTTATTTGTACCTTACAGATTTGCAGCATCCCAATAAATTAATTACCGAGCCTGCCGGATATTTCATGGCTCCCATGGAAAAGGAACGTGTGGGAGATGTGTATAATGTATTATTTTCGAATGGATGGATTACAGATAATGATTGTACGATATACATATATTACGCTTCATCCGATACGCGAATGCATGTTGCCACATCTTCTATCGACCGGTTACTGGATTATTGTATAAACACGGCTCCCGACGGATATTGCTCAGCCGAGTCTATGAAAACTTTAAATAAGATAATAAATGTAAATTTATTCTAAAAATAAAATTAGAAAAATGTAAGTATGGGCTTGTATTAATTAGTAAGTTGAACATCGGTGATTTAGGAAGGAATCTTGAGGTTTCCGCTCTACTATGATGTACACCCATAAAGGCTCCGTATCTGCAGATACTCTTCTATGTATATTTCCCTTAATGGGGAAGTGTTTAGTAATTTTATTTAAAACTTTGAATCACAAATGGAAACGTCTGTTTTAAAGCTATAGATTTGCCTGAATCGAGAGGCTTCAAAACCATACTCGGACATTCAGTGTCACTAATATCTGCTTTTGCGCGATGCAGGCAATTTCATTTTTGCCTCGAATGTTATTACTCTATTTTTTACTAAAAAGTATTGTTTATGAAAACACGATTTTTTTTAGGAATGATATTTATCTCCGGTTTATTTTTCTCATGTTCCGATATGGAGCAGATAGAAATACCTGAGGGAAAGAACTTGAAAGCGGCTACAACTGTGACTTCATCCGGTGTAACGGTACAATGGGCACAGGAACAACAAAACATCGATGGTTTTGGAGTTTGCCAGGGACACGCCGACGATCTTTATGCACATCACAAACGTTCGGAAATTATGAACCGGTTGTATGGAGAACAAGGTTTGAGATTGAATATTCTCAGGGGAGAACTTTCCCCATTTTTCTCTCCTGCTGAAAATGTCTATGATTTCGGATTCGACAGGGATATAGATATTCCTTACAGCGACCCGCTTTTCGGCGTTTTGGATAAGGGCAGCGACTCTAACTACAATGAACTCTATATCAGAGCTCAACATTGGGTATTGAGGGAAGCCAAACAAATGCACAATGTTGAAAAGGTTATATTTTCAGCCTGGAGCCCTCCTGCTTACATGAAGACTAACGGCAGTACGGTACAAGGTAGTTTGAACTTATCTCAATATAAGAATTACGCAAACTATATAACCCGTTTTGTTAAGGAATTTCAGAACAACGGTTATCCTATCTATGCTGTTTCTCCGGCTAACGAACCTGAATACGCAGCCGAATGGACTTCTTGTACATGGATACCGGGTTCTATGACTTTAGCTCCGTTCATCGTTAACGACCTTAGCCCTGCATTCCGCAGCGAAGGATTGTCAACCAAAATCATCTTTGGCGAAAATGCACAATGGGGCCCTATTTTAGGATTCATCTTCGGTTCCAGCAATTTTGTGGCTGATGTTCTGAATTTTAATCCTGCCCTTGCTGATTGCAATACGATAGCTGCAGGTCATGGTTATAAAGACCCTGTAACGGGACAAAAGACATCAATCATTCCGTTTTCTAAAGCGATGGATATGAATATTCCTGTATGGCTCACCGAAACAAGTAGTATCGACGGCCCTCATACCGACATGGCTAATGCTCTGGACTGGGCTGCCGATTTTCACAGATACTTGTCGGATGCCAGCGCCAGTGCTTTAATCTACTGGCTAGGCGCAGTACCGGGAGATAACGACGAAGGCTTGATTTTCATGAATATGAGCGACCGTGAAAGTTATACTCTGACAAAACGCTACGAAGCATTCGGAAACTTCTCAAGGTATATCGAATCTGATAGCCGCAGAGTTACTATCGACAGAGGGAATGGGCTTCCTACCGATTTCCATATCTCATCATACAAAAAAGGTAATGGAATGGTTATTGTTATGGTAAATAAAACCGATGAAAATGTGCTTACCCCTCTTAATGTTAACGGCGTACAGGGTGTAACAAGCCTGAGGAGAGTACTTACCGATGCTGATAATACCTGGGCTGAAACAACTGTCACACCGGAAAATGGCCAGTATATATTGGATATTCCGGCAAAAAGTGTTGTAACATTTGTAGGATCAGTACAATAGGTCGTAAAATACTTTTATCAATAAAAGGCCGGTAGCCCGTATCAAGGCTACCGGTACTTGAAAGGATACTTTCATTTTTATATGAATCTGGAATAAGATAAAATAAAGAATATTATCGTCTGGATCGAGGGCAATATGGTCCGGTAAATGAAGTAGTGGAAATTAGAAAACGGAACGATAGTAAAAGTGTGCTGCCGATTTTATGGTCGCGTTGACATATCCCGTATCCTATCTGAAATATAAAATAGAAAATGATAATATATATATTAATTTTGTTAAACCTTAAATGAATCACCGCTATGAAAAAGAACCGGAAAGTGCCGGCAAGCAAACCTCCTCCGGTTTGAAATCGATGAACCTTTTAACTAAACCAATTGAGAATTCAAACGAATATTCACCGAAAAAATTTTATGCAAAATATGAAAATATCGAATCATTCATTAAGTAAACAGTGGGTTAATTTATTAAGAAGCATTTTTCTTTTTATTTTACTCTTGGGCTCACTGAACCTGAATGCACAGAGCCAAAAAATTACATTACCTCCGGGCCGGACAACCATATTATCGGCTTTTGAGGAAATAGAAAAACAGACAAAGATGACAGTCGCTTATAATGAATCGGTCATCAATACGAAACAAGCCGTCGATATTAATATAATGGACAAACTTCTGCCTGAAGCCATGGAACTCCTACTCAACGGTACAGGTGCAACCTACAGGATCGAAGGCAACCGGATTATAATTATAACAGTACCCCGGCAAGTTCCTTTGAGGAATTACACAGGCGTGGTCATTGACAACAAAGGAGAACCTATTATAGGCGCGAGTATTACGGTAAAAGGCAATACGGCCATAGGTACCGTGACCGATATAGACGGGGATTTTTCCATTGATGTTTCGCCCGGTTCCACACTGGTCATTTCATACATGGGCTTTGTTTCGCAAGAAATACTGTTAGGAGATGATACAACACTGGACATAACACTGATTGAGGATGAAATGCTTTTGGACGAGATAGTCGTTATCGGTTATGGTACGGCAAAAAAGAGCCATCTCACAGGTGCTGTCGCTTCTATTTCCGGCAAAGATTTGCAGGCCAACGTGGCACGTAGCGCGGCATCAGCGCTTCAAGGACGGGTAGCCGGTGTTACAGTGTCAAGCACTACCGGCCAGCCGGGACAAAGCATGAGCATCAATATACGTGGTATCAACTCTTTGAGTTCTACTACTCCGCTCTATGTAATTGACGGTGTATATGGCGACATCAACATGGTAGACCCATCCGACATTCAATCCATAGAGGTGCTGAAAGACGCTTCGGCTGCTGCTATCTACGGTTCGCGCGCAGCTAATGGCGTTATCCTTATCACCACCAAGGGAGGACTAAGGGAATCGCCTACCCGCGTTACGGTAGATGCCTACGCCGGCGTGCAGAACGTAGCCAAGAGGTTGAGCCTAATGGACGGAAACCAGTTTCGCGACTTTGCCAAACAGTACAACATAGCGCAAGACGCTAGCGAATTGACCGGCTGGAACGGTAAAGGTACTGACTGGCAGGATGAAGTGTTTAACCAAGCATTTATCAGCAAAATTAACCTTAACGTATTGGGAGGCAGTAAAACGGCCACTTTCAATGTATCGGGCAGCTACACCAAGCAGGACGGTATTATGAAGACATCAGGATACGAAGGATGGAATTTGCGTACCAAAAATACGTTCTCTTTCTTCGACAATCACGTGAGGCTGGGTAACACGTTCGCTATCCGAATGAGCCGTACCGACTATGATAACTATGGAACTTCCGCACTGCCTAATATAGTACCTATGCAGTCGGTATATGACTACAATCATCCCGATTTTCCGGGACATTGGGGTATGACTCCCGCATGGGCGAAAACTGCGACCAATCCTGTAGCCGAATTGGAGGCGCACGACAATAAACGCCACAATGTAGACCTGATGCTAAACGCGTGGGTCGAAGCGGATCTGTTCCTCAAGGGATTGAAATACAAGTTCAATGTCGGGGTCAATCGTTATACCTATCGCAATTACAGCGATATTGTACCTTATTACGTCAGTTCGCAATCCCAAAATCTTACTTCGCAACTCGATGAAAATACAGCTTGGCAAGACGACTGGCTTATAGAAAATACCCTGAATTACGACAACACCTTTGGACTGAACTCCATTAATGTATTAGCCGGTTATTCGGCTCAACGTACCAACTTTCGTAACTTCAGTGCCGGAGCCAGAGATATGCCCGACGGCCTGCATGTGATAGGTGTGGGTGACGCCAGCCGAATGATAGCAGGTGGTGGAGCATGGAAAGAATCTTTGCTGTCCATGTTTGCACGCGCCATGTACTCTTACGGCGATCGTTATCTGGCAAGTGTATCTATTCGCCGCGATGGTTCGTCCAAATTTGCCGATGGACACAAATGGGGTAGTTTCCCATCTGCCTCGATAGGTTGGAATATAGCCAACGAAGAGTTTTTCGACTCAATGAACAAAACAATCAATCAACTCAAGCTACGCGTGGGCTACGGTGTACTGGGTAACCTGAATGGTATCGGCCGCTACGCTACACAGTCGGCTCCGATGCTGGGATACAATGGCGTATTTGGAAATACTTGGGTCAACGGTTCTATCACCGGTGTCAGTTGGGTAAGCCCGCAGAATACTACTTGGGAAAAATCCAAAACACTGAATATAGGTATCGACTACGGAATGTGGAACAACAAGTTTACCTTGACTGCCGACTACTTTATTCAGAAGACTACCGACATGTTGCTTGCTATTCCGCAACCTACCAGCTTCGGTCTGAGCGGAATGCCGACCCTTAACGCCGGAGACGTAACCAATAAGGGTCTGGAACTATCATTGAACTGGCGTGACGATGTGGGCGATTTCAGCTACAACGTTGGTGTCAACGCCACTTTCCTGAGCAACGAATTAACCAAAGTTACTATCGGCGAACGCACTGAGTGGGAGGGTTTTAATCCAAACGCCGGAGGAGCAGTTACTTATGCCAAGTTGGGATATCCTATCGGAAGTTTCTGGTTGATTAAGAGCGAAGGCATCTTCCAAAACCAGGCAGAGATTGACGCTTATAAGAATAAGGACGGCGGACTGATTCAGCCTAACGCTGTTCCCGGCGACCTGAAGTATATTGATGCCAATGGCGATGGCAAGATTGACGGTACCGACCGTCAATATGCCGGTACGGCTCTGCCTAAAACCAGCCTCGGCATCAACCTGAGTGCTGCATGGAAAGGCCTCGACCTACACGTGTTCTTCGATGGGCAATTCGGAAACAAGATCTTCAATGCTCTGCCGTACTCCAATGCTAAACAAGAAGGTGTGGTAAATTTCTTCACCGATGTAGCAGATTCGTGGCGTCCCGACAATACCGGTACTGACATTCCACGATTCATAGGTACCACCGGCGATCCCTCTACCAATACCGATAACAACGGTACTGAGTGGGCCTACACCGATCGCTGGCTCGAAAGTGGTAATTTCTTGAGACTGAAAACACTGGAATTGGGTTATACCCTGCCACAGATATGGATGCAGAAAGCCCGGCTGCAGAACGTACGCATCTATACCGCTATAGAAAACCTGTTTACGCTGACAAGCTACACTGGTTACACTCCAGATTTGGGTATTAACGCCGGAATGGATGGCTCTGACATAGTAATGAGCCGTGGTTGCGACATGGGACGCTATCCGCTGGCGCGTACCATTACCTTCGGCTTGCAAGTAACATTCTAATTTCAATAATCAAATACTAAGCAATATGGATATAAAGAAATATATGACAGCATTCGTGCTTGCCCTGATATTAACGACATCATGTAGTGAAAGTTTTTTAGACGAGGGCAACGATCCCAGTAAAGAAACCGATGGTACTTTCTGGACTAATGAAGAGAACGTAATGCGGGGATTGGTGGCTGTGTACAACCCTATCCGCGATGAAATGTACGGTTATTACGGAGCATACAGCGGGATATGGAACAACTCCATGCGCGCTGACGACCTGTTTCCTACCCGGAACGAAGAAAGGTTTGCCTGGGAGGTACTGACTTACACCAACACCCCCGAAACACTTGACGACCCATGGGCAAAACTGTACATGGGTGTACAGCTAGCTAATGAGTTTATGTATTCGGCTCCCAATGTAGATATGGATGCTGCCACCCTGAAGCAAATGATGGGCGAAGCTTATTTCATGCGCGGATTCCAGTACTTCCTGTTGCAACAGAACTACGGTGGCGCTGTAATACGTACCCTGCCGCAAAAGGCCGACTCTGAACAACATGGCTGGAGCAGCCAAGCCGATGTACTGGCACAATGCGAAAGCGATTTTAATGCAGCTATCGAAGCTTTACCTGTTGAACGTCCTGCTGCTGAAAACGGGCGTATCACCAAGGGTGCCGCCATCGCCATGTTGGGTAAGACTTACCTGTGGCAAGGCAAGTATGCCGAAGCCAAAACCCAGTTCGAGTTGATTATGACTTCTCCCTATACTTATAACCTTACAGAGAACTACGAAGACAACTTCAAGAATACCACCGAGTTTAACCGTGAATCCATTTACGAAATTGACTATGGTTTCTTTGGCGACCCAAACAGTACATGGGGTAACCAGACAGGTGTCAACGGTTTTATGGGAAATAATCTTGCCAACTTCTTTGGTCCGCAATTGCCTAGCGGTGGCGGATGGTACAAGATGCAACCTTCGGCTCACCTTGTCAGCGAATTTGTATCCGAACCCCGGTCGGCCGGTAGCGATACCAAATGGGACAAACGCCTCTACACCACCTGCTACTTCAAGTACAGCGACTATGGCGATGTGAAGCCTGACGAAACATGGTACAACGATGTCGATTTTGATACCATGTGGGGAGCTGCCGGTACGAAAGTAAACCCTGCTCCGCAGTGGGAACCTATTGGTGGTGTACCCGGACGGTTTATCTTCAAGAAATTCGCTGCCTGGTGGTCTACTGCCGGATGTACTATGTACGGAGGCAATGAGCAGGCGCGCGACAACAACCTGCGCGTGATGCGCTTTGCCGAAATTCTTTTCCTTCATGCCGAGGCCTGTTTGCAAACGAATAATGTAGGTGGCGCCATGGCGGACATCAACCGTATCCGTGTGCGTGCTGGATTGCCAGGCAAAGAGATTTTAGATGTGGATGCCGCCTGGACCGAACTGCGCAAGCAAAAGTTACTGGAATTCTGTGCCGAGAATTTGCGCTGGTACGATCTTATCCGCTGGTATGACGACAGCGCCCTTAAAAACTATCTCGTAGAAACTAAGGATGCCGGTCAAAGTCCGGCCAACTACCAGCCTAAGCATCGCTTCCTGCCTATTCCGCAAGCTGAAGTAGACGCGAACGTAGAATTGGACCAAAAACCTGAATGGCAATAATTTTTTTACAATAGACAGTGGGCAGGTGAACCTGCCCACCTTTCATTATTAAGTACAATCTTACGATGAAAAAACTGATTTTTAAACAATGCTTGTATAGCTTTATTCTGTTGTTGGTGAGTTTCCTTACCGTTGTCGCTTGCAGCGACGATGATATCCCTACACTCCCGACGCCGCAAACCGGTACTCCCGCCCTCACTGCCGCTGTTGCCTCCGTTACCGTCGACCCGAGCGGATTCTGCCCACTGGCAGCACGGATTCGGGTCAATACTTCGGGCGGTATGTCCATACGTGCCACCGTTTTGCCGAAACCTAATGCCATAACCCCGGCACAGGAACACCTCTTTCCATACAGCGCCGAACCAGCACAGTTCATAGACGTGTTAGGACTATATTCCGACTATACCAACCAGGTGAAATTGGCATTCCTTGACGAGCAGGGTATTGAACAAGGCGACACGCTAATAGAGATACAGGTAGGTCCGCTCAATATCCCTTATGTGCCTCAGGTCCGCCGTGTACTCAAGGCTGATGTATCCCGCATGGAGCCGGGTATGGATTTGATGCTCTACACTCCCAATGGCGACAATGACACTTCCATGCCCTATATGGTAGATGCCGATGGCGAAATCCGCTACCTGCTCAACTGGCGAAATTCGGAAGAAATGATGCACACCATTATGAACGCCGCTTTCTCACGCATGAAAGACGGCAACTGGCTTATTGGAGATAATAATAGAGGTTTCATCCGCACGGTCAATATCTTGGGGGAAGTGATGCAGACTTATGACTTTCTAACTACCGATGGCTACAAATTTCATCACGAAACCAGAGAAATGGGAAATGGCAATCTGATAAGTTGTATGACCCAACAGGATGCTCAGCGTATTAACGGAACCCGTCGCATCCGTGACCAAATAGTGGAATGGAATCCTGAAACTGGTGCCATCGTGCATGAGTGGGATTTGGCAAATATGTTGGATTCTGCTCGTTTCGGTGCTAAGGTGCTGGGAGTGAATCCGGCGGCAATGTCTCCCTCCAACTGGGCACACAACAATGCCATCGCCGATTGGGGGGAAAACTATATATCCTGTTCACGCTACCAAGGTATCTTTAAGTTTAAGCCGTCCGGCGAATTGATGTGGATACTCGCTCCCCACAGGGGCTGGCGTGAGCAATATCAACCGTATTTGCTTACTCCACTGGATGGTGATGGTAACGTGATTACCGATCCCGCCGTAGTAGAAGGTGCGGTACACCTCGATGATTTCGACTGGGCATGGGGGCCGCATGCTCCGATAGTACTGCCGGACGAAGGCAGCAACGGCATGCTGCATCGCATTTTGGTGTTTGACAATGGATTGGCGCGTAACTTTATCCGTAACAATCTGCAGATACCTTACAGTCGTGCTGTGATCTACGAAATAGATGAAGCGAACATGACTGTCCGCCAAGTGTGGGATTACGGCAAGGACATGCCCGAGTATTATGCCTCGTCTCGTTCCAATGCCGGCTATCTGCCGCAAACGAGACACATCTTGTTTGGTTCTTCGGAAGGAGCTACCCTGAGCAACGGAAAAAGCGGTTCTTGCATCCTCGAAATAGACCCGGCCTCCAATGAAGTGGTCTTCCGTCTCGAACTGGAGAATGCTGGAGGATTTCACAGGGTATACCGGCTACCTCTCTATCCGGATTAATTTTACAGGCAGGTTACGGTACAGGATAAACGCTAACGGTAAAATAAAGTAGGGTATTAATGAACAACCCCAGCGAGTTTCGAGGAATTCTTTTGAGTAAATGGTATATATTTAAATAAAAAAAGCGGACTGAAAATGTTTGTAACTCAGAAAAAACGTCTAACTTTATGAAAAGAGCTATTTGAATTTATGAAAAATAAAGTAGAATAAGGTTATCCGGTTATTCCCGAATCGACCTGTTACTCTTTTTTACCCTGCTTACCGATTGATCCTTAACCAGATTCCATTTATCCACATTCCAGCATCACATAAGGGATTATCTTCTATTTAATTCAGGTGATAATCTCTTTTAAATTCAAACTTATATCAAAATACCATTATGACCAAGAGAAACTATTTACTGTTATTACTATTGTTTTTATTATCTCCTGTAGCCGTCCAATCCCAGGACAAGCATACCTTTGAAATTAAAGGCGGGGATTTTGTCTACGATGGAAAGCCTGTCCGCATTATATCGGGAGAAATGCATTATCCGCGTATCCCTCACCAGTACTGGCGTCACCGTATGCAAATGCTGAAAGCAATGGGACTGAACGCGGTAGCCACCTATGTATTCTGGAATGCCCACGAACCCGAACTGGGCAAATGGGATTTTACAGGAGATAAAAACCTGGCAGAATATATTAAGATTGCCGGTGAAGAAGGCCTTATGGTTATCCTGCGCCCCGGGCCTTATGTATGTGCCGAATGGGAATTCGGAGGATATCCATGGTGGCTCCAGAATATAGAAGGAATGGAACTGCGGCGCGACAATGAGCAATTCCTGAAATATACTCAACTATATATAAACAGATTGTATCAGGAGATAGGCAACTTACAAATAACCAAAGGCGGCCCTGTTATTATGGTACAGGCCGAGAATGAATTCGGTTCCTATGTCTCCCAGCGGAAAGATATTCCCCTTGAAGAACACCGCCGTTATAACGCGAAGATTGTACAGCAACTGAAAACAGCAGGCTTTGATATCCCTTCTTTTACATCCGACGGCAGCTGGCTGTTTGAAGGCGGGGCTGTACCGGGCGCTCTTCCTACTGCAAACGGTGAAAGTAATATCGATAACCTGAAAAAAGTGGTGAACCGGTACAACGGAGGCCAAGGGCCCTACATGGTTGCCGAGTTTTATCCGGGCTGGCTTGCACACTGGGTGGAGCCCCATCCCCGGGTAAGCGCGGCAAGTGTTGCCCGCCAGACAGAAAAATACCTTCAGAATGACGTATCTATCAACTATTATATGGTTCATGGCGGTACTAACTTCGGATTTACAAGTGGTGCCAACTATGATAAGAAGCATGATATACAACCCGACCTGACCAGTTATGATTATGATGCACCAGTCAGTGAAGCCGGATGGGTTACCCCCAAGTTCGATTCACTGCGTAATGTTATCCAAAAATATGTAGATTACACTTTACCGGAGGCTCCTTCCGCTATTGACCTGATAGAGATTCCGTCTATAAGGCTTGACAAGGTAGCGACCCTGGAAGGCATGGACTTTAAGACAACAGAAAATAATACCCCGCTGACCTTTGAGCAACTGAACCAGGGGTATGGATATGTTTTATACCGCAAACACTTTAACCAGCCGATAAGCGGGACATTAGAGATAAAGGGACTGCGTGACTATGCCACTGTATATGCAAATGATGAAAAGGCCGGGGAGCTGAACCGCTACTTTAATAAATACACAATGGATATTGATATCCCGTTTAACAGTACACTGGAAATACTGGTGGAGAATATGGGGCGTATCAACTACACTAGTGTCCACTAAAAAACATTAACAAGCGATGTAATTATTTGATATGCAATTAATAATATTCGTTTTTTTTACGTGTACATTTCAAATCTCTATTTTTGTTAGAAGTAACAAAA
>JAITVV010000092.1 GCA_031285625.1 Prevotella sp. | reverse complement strand
ATTCAATAAAAACAATAGTAAAAACAATAAATGGATAGTTTTCATTTTTAGACCCTCTTGATTAATAAATTTAACGGATAAGCCTTTTTCAATAAAAAAGGCTTCATAAGAAGCCTTTTTTATTTTTTATATAGCTGAATTTTCTCCTATTACTCAGCATTCAACGTAAAACGTTGGAAACCTGTAACAGCAAGCTCTTTATCATGTTGCGCAAGATACTGAGCTATTGTTTGCTTAGGGTTTTTCACAAATTCCTGTTGAAGAAGTGTAAATTCTTTGTAGAATTTCTGCAATGCGCCTTCAGCGATCCTGTCAATTAAGTTTTCAGGTTTGCCTGCTTCAACAGCTTTTTCTCTGGCAATCTTAACTTCTCTTTCTTTTATTTCTTCCGAAACTTCTTCCGGTACCAGAGCAACAGGACTCATAGCAGCGATTTGCATAGCTATATCTTTAGCTACCTGCTCATCAACATTCGGTTTGTTGAAGCCAACGACAGCTGCCAGCTTATTACCCGGGTGAACATATGCCACTACTGTAGGAGCAGTGATTTGCTTATACACGTTCAATTCCATTTTTTCACCTGTAACACCCATTCTGTCAGTTACAAGTTCTGCGATTGTACGGTCTCCTACCTTAATACCTTTCAGTGTATCTATATCAGCAGGTTTGTTAGACAATGCAGCATCAAGTATCGACTTAGTCATACCTACGAAATCGCCGTTCATTGCCACAAAGTCAGTTTCGCAGTTTACTGCTACTATTGCAGCGAAATCGCCGTTTGTTGCAGCCAACACACAACCTTCTGTTGCATCGCGGTCTTCACGTTTTGCAGCAAAAGCTTGTCCTTTTTTACGAATTATTTCGATTGCTTTATCAAAATCTCCTTCTGCTTCGGTTAAAGCATTTTTACAATCCATCATACCTGCGCCTGTCATTTTGCGAAGGTGTTGGATGTCTGCCATAGAAATTGCCATGTTTTTCTCCTTTTATTTTTGTTTATAATTATTTTCAAAGAAAAAAGACTAAGAAATAGTCCCTAAGAAGAGTCTTAGAGGCTATTTTCTTAGTCTTTGTACTATTACTCTTCCTCTTTAGCAAACTTGCTGGCTACAGCCGCATTGATTGCTTCCTGATCTTCTTTAGTTACTGCTTTTTTAGCACCTGCTTTTGCTTTGCGTTCTCTTCTAGGAGCGCCATCTTCGTCCTGTTGAGCTTCAGCAGCAGCGCTGTCAGCTTTTTCGATCTTTCTTTCTTCCAGACCTTCTTTAATTCCTTCGCAAAGTGTACCAAGTATTAACTCAATAGATTTTGCAGCGTCATCATTAGCTGGGATTACAAAGTCGATATCATCCGGGTTAGAGTTTGTATCTACCATAGCAAATACAGGTATCCCCAAACGGTTAGCCTCTCTTACCGCAATGTGTTCTTTCATTACGTCTACTACAAATAATGCAGATGGAAGACGAGTTAAATCCTGAATAGAACCTAATGTTTTTTCAAGTTTGGCACGTTGACGTGTTACCTGAAGTCTTTCTCTTTTCGACAAAGTCTCAAAAGTACCGTCTTTTATCATTTTATCGATAGTTGACATTTTCTTAACAGCCTTACGGATAGTAGGGAAGTTAGTCAACATACCTCCCGGCCAGCGTTCTACCACGTATGGCATATTTACTGATAGGGCTAGATCTGCTACAACTTGTTTTGCTTGTTTCTTTGTTGCTACAAATAATATTTTTTTACCTGATTTAGCTATTTGCTTCAATGCAGCAGTAGCTTCCTCAGTCTTAGCTATTGTTTTATAAAGGTCAATGATATGGATACCATTGCGCTCCATGAAAATGTAAGGAGCCATAGCCGGATTCCATTTTCTTTTCAAGTGACCGAAGTGTGCACCTGCTTCTAATAATTGGTCGAATTCTAATTTTGCCATTTTTAGTTTTTTGTTTCGTTTACTTTCTTTTTCTGTTAGCGAATTGTCGGGTAGCTCATTTTTAGAAGTCCCGGCAATTTAGATACTAAACGTAATTTCGAGATGAGCCGACTCATCATTATATATTAACCAACTTATAACTTTTAAGCGGCATAAGCCGTGAAAGCGTAATTGGGTAAAATAATATCCAAATTAACGTTTTGAGAATTGAAATCTTTTTCTTGCTTTTGGTTGTCCCGGTTTTTTACGTTCTACAACGCGTGGGTCACGAGTCATAAATCCTTCAGCTCTAAGAGCAGCCTTATCTTCAGGGTTCATTTTCACCAAAGCACGGGCGATACCAAGACGTGCAGCTTCTGCTTGTCCTTTATATCCACCACCGTTCAGGTTAATCTTGATGTCGTATTTTTCAGCAACAGCTAATTTGTTTAGCGGTTGTTTTACAACATACTGAAGAATAGTTGAAGGGAAGTAATTATCTAGTTCACGTTTGTTGATCACTATTTTTCCGGTTCCTTCGCTTACGAACACGCGAGCTACAGCAGCTTTACGTCTTCCTATTGCATTTACTACTTCCATTAATTATTATTTAAGAGCGTTAATATCTATTGTTTTTGGTTGTTGAGCCTCATGTTTGTGCTCAGTTCCTGCATATACATAAAGGTTTTTTAAAAGAGCAGCACCCAAACGGTTTTTAGGTAACATTCCTTTTACTACTTTATGCATCAAGCGATCAGCTCCTTTTTCCAATAAAACGGCAGGAGTTGCTTCTCTCTGACCTCCAGGATAACCTGTGTATCTTAGATAAACACGATCGTTCCATTTGTTTCCTGTAAGAACAACTTTATCAGCATTGATAATGATTACGTTGTCGCCACAGTCTACATGCGGAGTATAACTTGGTTTGTACTTCCCTCTCAGAAGCTTTGCCACTTTAGAAGCCATACGTCCTAGAGTCTGGCCTGTTGCGTCAATCACAACCCATTCTTTCTGTGCAGTTGCTTTATTCGCTGAAATGGTCTTATAACTTAAAGTATCCACTTAATTAAAAATTAATTTGGTTAATGACTTGTTGACTCACATAACGTTTATCCGCTTATCGAGCTAAGATATAATAAGCGATAATGATTTGTAAATCAATTTTTTACGTTTTTATTCGTAATAATCGGCTCGCAAAATTACACTTTTTCAGCGAATTAGCAAAAAATAATAAGATATTTTTGTGTATAAACTATGTGCATTAAAGGATTGGTATATTTTATAAAACATATTCATAAAGTCGAAACCATTTCAGATGTTCGTATCCGAGTCCGAGATCAACTGTTCCAATATATTCATAGTTGTGTTTTTCATATAGGGCGATCGCAGCCGTGTTATTTATAGAGACATCTAATCGTATCGATCTCATATTTAAGCTGATTGCATATTGTCGGGTAAAATCCATTAGTCTGGATCCAATACCTTGCTTCATAAAATTGGGGTTGGTGACAAGTGTATGAACAACTATGATGTTTTCATAGTCTGTATCGACTTTCCATTTGGCCTGATGATATGCATCCTCTGGTTTATGATTAAGAATAATGCTTCCCATAATGTTATTGTCTGCCTCTAATACAAATAGGGTTTCCTCATTAATTCCCTCTTCTGCAGTTTTTCTTATAGGGTAGACGTGTTTTATCCATCCCGGATAATTTGTATTATCATTCAGATAATCGTTCAAATCATTGTATAGGTCTTCTAATTTATCTAAGTCAGAAATCGTGCCTTTTCTGATTATCATAATTTGGATGTTATACAGCTACTTCTCCTTTAATATGCGGATGAGGGTCGTATCCCTCCAATTGAAAATCCTCATATTTAAAATCAAAAATACTTTTTACATCAGGATTTATTACCATCTGGGGAAGTGGGCGAAAGTCGCGGCTAAGCTGCAACTCTACCTGATCCAGGTGATTGGTGTATATGTGGGCATCCCCTAGAGTATGTACAAAATCACCTTCCTGCAGGCCTGTAACCTGGGCCATCATTTTTAATAACAGAGCATATGAGGCTATATTAAACGGTACTCCAAGAAAAATATCAGCACTGCGTTGGTACAACTGTAAACTTAATTTTTCATCGGCCACATAAAATTGAAAAAATGCATGACAGGGTGGGAGATTCATATTGGGAAGATCAGCCACATTCCATGCACTGACTATAATCCGGCGAGAATCAGGATTATTCTTAATGGTATCTACTGCATTTGTTATCTGATCTATGAATCCTCCATTGTAGTCGGGCCATGAACGCCATTGATAGCCATAGATATGTCCTAAATCTCCATTTTCGTCAGCCCATTCATTCCAGATACGTACACCATGATCCTGCAGGTATTTGGCATTTGTATCTCCTGCGAGAAACCAAAGAAGTTCGTATATAATTGATTTTAGATGTAATTTTTTTGTTGTAAGTACAGGGAATCCGTCTGCCAGATTATAACGGCTTTGATGTCCGAAAATACTGATAGTACCGGTTCCGGTACGGTCACTTTTATGTATGCCCTCATCAAGGACGCGTCTGAGCAGATCGTGATATTGTTTCATTATGAATATAATTTATTGAGTACAAAAATAGGTAAAAATAAGATAGTGAAAAAATACTTAACTTTGTTTGATTCAAGATTCACAGATTTAACAAACAAAAGCACCTTTATGGCAGACAAAAAGCAAAAAATAAAAGAAGAATTGGAATATAAATTAAATGAAGCTTTGCTTAATTTGCGGTCAACTGATATTATTTTTAGAAAAAAAGGTGTAAAGCACCTGTCGGATCGGAGCCGGTTTGGTGTTGGTGATCATAGATCAATTGTTGTAAGTAATTGGTTTCTTGAAAAAGAAAATAGAAGAGAAATATTTGATATAATCAAAAGAGAGGCTGATGAATCGCTAGTAGGAGAGCTTTTACATACACTGTATTGGAGTTGTTTCCTTCGTGCAGGGTGGGAGCAAAAATATTCCTCTCTGCCAGATGCAGAAGTTTATAAGAAAGAGGTGCAGTCTTTTGTTGAAGGATTTGTTGATAGTAAATCACCTTTAATATTAAGTGGAGTTGCAGGTTTATTAGCCTTTTTTCAGGATTCAAGAGCCTGGGATGCATTCCATATAGTATTACAAAAGGAAAAAGATTATTTGACCTTGGCACGGTTTCGTTATGCTCATGATCATAATGATGGTAATAATTTTATATCTGAGAAACAAGCAGAGCGTTTGAAAGAGGTCTTGATGCAAATAGATATTAAAACTAAGAATAAAGAAGTGAAATCAGTAACAACTGATATGCTGAATAAATTATAAAAAAGCCGATAGGAAAAATCCTACCGGCTCATTCAATATATTAATTTACTTATTATTCTGCTCCTTCAGCCTCTTCGTTTACAGGTGCGATCAGTTTGTAACCCTTTCCATGGATATTGATAATTTCAATACTTGGATCAGGTTTCAATAGCTTACGCAACTTAGTGATATAAACGTCCATACTACGTGCATTAAAGTAGTTATCATCCACCCAGATTTGTTTCAAAGCATGATTTCTTTCTAGGATGTCATTTGCATGAGCACAAAGCAGAGCTAGTAGTTCAGCTTCTTTGGTAGTGAGTTTAGTACTTTCTCCATTGATAGTCAATATTTGTTTTTGAGTATCAAAGTTCATATTACCAAACTGATAGATTTGCTGTTCTTTGCTTCTCTTGCCTTTTACACGGCGGAAGATAGCTTCGATACGAAGAACCAACTCTTCCATACTGAATGGCTTAGTGATATAATCATCAGCACCGGCTTTAAAACCTTCAAGAATGTCATCTTTCATGTTTTTAGCTGTCAGAAATATAATAGGTATTTCTGTATTAATAGCTCTGATTTCTTTCACTAGTGTAATACCGTCTTTTTTAGGCATCATTACATCCAGAATACACAAATCATACTTTTCTTTCACAAACCCTTTGTAGCCAACTTCACCGTCGGTATAGAGGTCTGTATCATAACCCTTAGCTTGAAGATATTCTCTTAGTAACATACCAAGGTTTTCGTCATCTTCACATAAAAACAATTTCAATTTTTCTTCCATAACTTACTTATTTACAATCTATTTTTATTTGTTTTGTTTAATATCTAGTCTTTAGGCTTCATTATAGGCAGGCAAATAATAAATTTGGTACCTTTACCTAAATCGCTTTCTGCTTTTATTGTTCCCTTATGGTCTTCTATGATCTTCCTCACATATGCCAGTCCTAGTCCAAAGCCTTTAACATCATGTCTGTTACCGGTAGATACGCGATAAAATCTTTCAAAAATTTTCTTCACATATTCTTTCTTGATACCTATACCATTGTCTTCTACCGAGATGTACAATTTATTATTGTTATTCCATGTACGGATCATCAGTTCCAATGGTACATCTTCCTTCCTGTACTTTACAGCGTTATCCAACAGATTGAATAATACATTTGTAAAATGCATTTTATCGGCTTCTATAGAAGAATCCGTAGCTTCTAAATCTATGTCAAGATTTCCTCCGAATTTTTCTACTTTGATCTGGAATGTATTTGCTACACTTACGACTATGTCATTAGCATCTAATTCTTTCAGTTTTAAAGTTGCTTTCTGTTTTTCAAACAGTGACATTTGAAGCACTTTTTCTACCTGAAAACTTAATCGTTCGGTTTCATCATTTATCACTCCTGATATATGTTTGAATACTTCCGGTGATTTTGTTATAGATCCGTCTTTTAACATCTGAGCAGCTAAAGATATAGTTGATACAGGTGTTTTTAGCTCATGAGTCATATTATTCATAAAGTCACTCTTCATTTCTGATAGACGCTTCTGTCTGAATGTGATATAAATCATTATAATAAATGTAACCAGTAGTATAAATGTAAATATGATGGCCGGATACAGAAATGACACTTCACTAGACAGATAGTTACCTTTATCCGGGAAATAAACTTTCAGATACGTTACTTTATTCGGTGGATCGTTAGGAAACAATACTTGTTGGTATACATTCTTCTTATCCTGATCAGAGAAACGTACCTGTCTGTATACAGGCTTATCATTCTTGTTTACAACTTCATACTGAAAAGGTAATTCAATATTATTATTCTTTAGCTCATTCTTGATCTTTGTCTCTAAGTCCTTGAAGTTTATTCTTTCTTCCAGGGGTACATCGCTCGCCGATTTGAATATCCTGTTGAGTACATCATTCATTATATCCTTTTCGTAGAGGTATCTCTTCAACTGCTCTTCCTGTAAATCAAAGAACGTTTTAGAAATGGCATTTGTTCCCTCCTTAGGCGATTGGAAAACTTGTTTCGGCAATTTTGATTGCACTGTGGTTACATTACTTTCCATATAAATTTCGGTACCATCCGGTGCCGTCATTTTAGTTCTTTGTTGATGTGTAACCGTTTCTTCCTGAGGTTGATTTCTTAGTGCCAGAGAACGATTGTAAGCTGCTGCATCTTTTTTTTGAGTTTCAATGAACGCTTCATCCAGATATTTTTTTGTTTGGTCGAGTTCCAAATTTCTGGAAATTTGGGATAAACTTCGGTTTACCGCTTCATTAAATTGATCACTCCTTAATTTTATTGAATCTCGGAGATAGGTTATTTGTAAATACAATAGACCAAAGAATGCGACAGCCATTATTGCTGCTAGTATCCAAATTGTTGACTTTTTCATTTTTTATTTTAACCCAGTCTTCTTTAGTCGAATTAAATATGCCATAAATTACCAAACATTAACTAATTCGGTTCCGAATACATATTTAACAAATGAGAATAAGATATTGTTTAACATTTGAAAAAATAAACTTAAAAGAAATTTTTCTCTTATGCAAACTTATAAATGTTTTTTATTGTACGAGAGTAAATTTTAAGCTTAATCCGAAGTTACTATTCGTTGTTGGATATGATGAAGATGATATTAACGGCTTGTTAAGTATCCGGTCATAGAATAATCTCAAAGTTAATGCACGGCTTAATGTATAGTCCGCAGAGAACTTTAATGTGAAAATAGTTACGCCATTTGTGGCCTGTGTGAAGTTTTCTTCGATCTTGCGGAGTAAAGCTTCAGTTGTCTTGTGAGATATGTCCGCTTTTATATTTAAGTCGTTGTTGAAATTCTTTGGGGTTCTGGATGTTAATCCTACTACACGGTTAAACTCATTGATACGGTATCCGAATCCTAATACAAATTCTCTTTCGAGGTATTCTATTATCTGGTAGGATGACATATTTAATGTGAGAGTACGTGCATTATTATATTGAGCATTGATACTCATATTATTATTTAGTATACCTTCGGCACCTATCAACGGTTTAAATAGTTCGGTGATACCTACTGAAGAAATATTGTAAGGTGAAGAAGGAATTATACTATTCTCATTCAAGGCATCACGGATGTAGCCAAGGTCATCGCCTCCACCGCTAGCCTGTACCCAGTCGGGGAAAGAGGTATAACTACCTACCTGATAGAAACAGTTGTAAGAATGATCCAGACGTAAAGACCTGAATTTTTCTTTTATGAATGGTATATTTATAAATCCGTCATATGAAATAGTCCAGTTAGGCAGTATAGATAGTAAAGACGGAAATGCAGTTAACGATATCTTACCTGCATCACGGCCTGTATAAGCAGCCAGGAAGGCTGGTATAAGGACATCCCCGGAATTTGGGTTAACGGCTTCGGTGGAGGTTGACATTCCCGGATAACTCACATTAGCATATTGATTTTGTAATCTGTTCCTTATTACTTCTCTATTTTGTAGGAATTTATCGAATGCGTCAGACTGGTAATTATTCTTTGCATTACTACCCTTTAATGCTGTTTTCAGGGCTATTGTTGTCATAGAGAAACTTCCACCGAGTGTGCGCGGCATACCCTCGAACATATAATTAATTTCCGTCCTCTTGTTGTTCTGGTATTTTGCATTCAGTTCTATTCTGAAATTTTTGAATGGTTCAATTTGAGCCCGCATATCAAATGTTTCTGCTGTGCTGTATACAGCCGGGCTTATGCTCATACTGTCATTTATAACCATCCAGTCCCTGTCTACAGACTTTTGAATAAAATCTTCCCCGCCTTCCAAACCAAAAGCAAAACCAAGTCCGGGAACCAGTCCATATTCATTTGTATTTTTCTGTCCGAACATATCACCTATACCAGGTCTGAATCCTGAAAGATGGGTCTCGTTGCGTCTGGAATAATTGAAGTTTATGGTTCGCAAAGACATTAATCCACGTGCTGAGTATTCAGCTATATCAGTCAGGATCTGGGAAGTGCCGGACTCGCCTTCCTTACTTATTATACTCACTTGTACGTTTGCACTATCCTTATTTGTTATCAGTATAGTGTTATCGTCTTTCTTTTTGAACTTAATGGAATATGATTTTCCGTCCTTTTTGGCAATAACATCTATTTTTTTTGTATTCAGTCCATGTTTTAATGTGAAAGTTGTATCTTTTCTTAATGTAATTTCCTGGCTGAATCTTCTTCTCTCAGGTTTCTCCCTTTCCTGTTGACGCTGGCTTGGTGATTGTCTTCTCCTTGGATCGAAACGGTCATTCACTTTTTTCAGGAATCCCCATTTATTATACAAAGAGGTCATATCCAATCTGTTCGTAAAATCAAGGGTCATATTATTGCTTATAGTATTCCCTATCTCTATTCCCTCAATAGAGGCTCCTCTGTCCCATTGATATCCGCTGGTATAGCTGGCATTGGAAGTCACCCAGTCCATTACAGGAATATTTTTGAAAGGTAGCTGGTAGGTTACTCTGGCAATTTGCCGGTATGAGAGAGGATCCCCCAGACTGCGCAGACTGCGCATTACAGAGTCTTTCCATATTTCGTAATCATCACGGTTCAATTTTTTATTAACCTGAAGATATGGTTCTTCAATTTCGGCACGAGTTCCGGACTGGAATGAAAATCTCAGATTTTTTGTAAAATCCCAGTTGATGCTAAAATCCCTATCCCATAAGAAAGACTGGCTCCATGATAGGAATTCATTATTATTAGCACCTCCGAGTGAATAACTTTCGATATCGCGTAGCAATGTTTCTGTATAATAACGTGTGATTCTGGAATTGAACGATATATTGCTTGGTAAATAATTAAATCCTAATGATTTTGCATATTTGGTGGCACCGGAATTACTCTTTATCTTTTTGAATGGTTCCCATGTTTTGGCCAATGGTGTATAATTATAACTAAAGGTAGCATTATAGTTCTTAGTCAGATCATATACCGTACTCGGATTCTTTATCTCAGTTTGGCTATACGAGTATCCGAAACTAAAGTTTGCCGGGTCGTATGGCATAGGTGTTTTACTCTGAATATTTACTTTTACATTATTAAAACTAATACTTTTAGTTGTAGACTTTTCCTGAGCCAGGCTTTTTATCGAATCTTTTTCAGACTTGGTCTCTACCAAACTAAGTGACTCTTTTAGTGTAACATCTTGATCGAATGGATCATATTTAGGTGTGGAAGTCTGATTAGAATATGAATAATATAGTGGTAGGCTTACTTTCGCTTTTTCGGGTAAGAAACGTCCCAACTCTATATTGGCGGCAATACTATATGTAGAGTAGTCGTCTGAGCGTCTTTCCATCAGGCTCTGATCGATGGCACCGAAACCAACAGTTTCTTTTCTCCCGGAGATACTCACTGTACCTAAATCGGAAAGGGCGACATTTAAGTTCCCCTGTGCAGCCCATCCCCCTTCTTCATCAAAGTCGGTTAGTCGCAATTCATTTATCCATACTTCTCCCGATTTTGCATATCTCGAGTTGTTACGGACTCCTACCATGATCACATATACGTCTGATAGTGACGGGTTACCGATAACACTTACTCTGTTTGCTTTCTTGTCAGGATCGTACTCGGAATATAAAGTATTGTAAGAGATTGTTGACCCGGATTTCCTTTTTTCCCTGTTACGGTTCAGTTTCACGTTTTTAAGTAGTTCTAAAGGGAAATCGAACATGTTATCCTGAGGCCATACTGCATACTGATGGTTCGGATTATTTGTGCTATAGCTACCCGCCGGAGTTATTGTTAACGGTATTTCATATTCATAGTAGTTATTCTTGTAGTCGGAACCTAAGCGCATGAATACTGTTATGTCTCCTTTTTTAAGGTCAGTTTCATTAATAAGGTCCTCGGCATGAGTAAATAGCTGAATACGCTTATATCTCCTTAGGTCGTATGTTGTGTTTTTATAGATAGCTCGTGCCTGTCCCGGTTCCAGATCGAGTACACGCATTGATAATGATTGTTCATTTTCCTTCGTTAATTGTGTCTGTTCGGGGTCTAATGTGCGGGTAAGTCCCGGAGGTAATACATAAGTTACGGGTTCACGTTCTGAGTTTTCTTCAATATTTACAGTAGATACATCAATGGTTCCTTTGCCTATAGAGCTATCTTCGGCTAATGATTGTTCATACACACGCCAGTCGCCACGCACTAGCTGAAGTGTGCCAAACCGAAGGAAAGTGGGCTGCTTGAAACCGTGAAGAAACATACGCATAAAGCGAATACTTTTAAAATCTTGTATAGTTCCTTTAGTGTCTTTCTTACCACTACGAATCGGTACTTTAAATTGATACCATATGACAGTTTCTTTAGTTCCATTTCTAAGTGTTACCGGTACTTCCCGTTTTTCTACAATATAGTTTTCTCCAACCTCCATCTTTTTAGGATCGAGATCAACCTTATATTCAAAATAAGATTCATTTTCATTTAATGTATTATCTTGGTCTATATCTTCTACATCCGGGACAGTACGGGCAGCAGTAGAATAGCTTTCGGTACTCTGATCCGTAGCTTTTGAGTTTCCTTCAGTATTGTTGTAATATTTATAACGATCGAGAATGTTTTTCTCTTCTCTGTCATAATCGGATCCACGATAAAAATGATATAAATCTCCTGCGGGTGAATTTATTGGAGAATGTGGATCATTTACCATCTGATCCAGAACATTTTGGGAAACTTTTAAACTTAATTGATTTAGGAAATTTATATATGTATCGTACTCCTGTTCTTCTCTCCAACTTAAACCATTATACCCAACATCCTGTTTTTCACGGGCAATAGCTCCCTGATTATCATCAAAGGCGTATACAGTAGATTGTCGTGTTGGGACTTTACCCCATACGGTGTTTATGTATGCTGTTGGATCATCATTTACGGGAAGTCCGTTCTCATAGAATTTTTTTCCGTCTCTTAATATATCTTCTGATATTTCACCTAAATTAAAATACAAGCTACCTCCTTCATTAGGATCAGTATCCGGATATTTAATAAACGGATCCATCAACCAAAATTCTATATACTCAATGTTAGAAGCTTCAAAATCCCTGACATCCATTTTACGGGTTATCCCTGCCCACCTTTCTTCTGGTCTAAGCAGCTTTCCATCCGAATCTATTTGCGTTACATCCAGGTTATATGGTCCTCTTTCGTTTGGGTAATATGAGAGATTTAAAACAGGTATTGTAGGTGCATCCATTTGTTTTGTATCCCTGTTTGGATATATCTCTGCAACCCCAATTTCTCTTACACGATGGTCTGATAAGTCGTCCTTATTTATATGGTTAGGCTTTAGAGAAGACCCTTGTCGTGTAAATATAGGGTCGATAATAAACCACGATAGCATAGCCCTGTTTTTTGCATACGTAATGCTATCTTCTTTTGTTGTCATGGCTATTGTAAACGGATGGGCCATTTTTATATCTGATCTTAATGGAGTAGCTGCCAATGACCAAGCATACGGACTCTTTAGGTCTATGCTCGACTGAGACGATTCAAAATCGTCAAGGTAAGAGTAGCCTCCGGTATTTCCATTAGTATAATGTCCGGCTATCATCTGAGCAAATTCAGCCGAAAAACTGATTTGAGATGGTTGTGATGCATTCACGAAAGGTATCTTATCAATAAGATTGGTCAGCCACATCGATTCGGTCTTATAAGCTGTATTCAATCCCCAGAGTGTATTCTTTACAGACTCATCGCCAATCATTGTTTTCGTGGTCAGGGGCTTTTCATACATATGCATGATTGTACCTCCTATATTGAAATTCTTGGTTATATCATAGCTTAGATTCAACCCTAATAAGGTTTTTCGCTGCATGCCCAACGCTCTTTCTTCGAGTGTGGTTTGTATATTGGCGTCAGAATCCAGAATACTTTGATTTATTATGGTTGCAATACCGGATGTATAGTCTACAATATAATCCGTTCCTTCGGTTAGCAACATACCGTTGGCGGTGATCTTTACCGAACCCTGGGGTACATTTGTTGCATTCAGGTTTATTTCGGCGTTATTTCCAGTCATCGATCCCCGGTAAGATCCGTATATTTTAAATTTATTCTTTTCAGCAATTTGTCTCGCAACGGTTAATGTCGAATCATATAGTTGCTGATATACATATTTTTCAGCAATAGTTGGACTACCTATCTTCGCTTTAAGGTGAGAGCCGAAAGGTTCAACTACAGGAAAAAATATACGCCCGTTCTGAGCATTAATTGTAAAGCCTTCTACAAAGTCGAAAATACCATCGCCGTTTGGCAATTCTTTATTTCTTGAATCCAACCGGTCTAGATTCATTACTTTTATCAAAAGCTGATTCTTGATATTACCTTCGGGAAGGTAGTTTATATAAGTTCCCAGTGTGTCCGACTGGTAAGAAATATTCAGCCTGAATCGGTCTTGTTGTATTCCGTTTGCCCCGATATAATATACATTTTTCATCATCAGGTCCCATGTATATGAGCGTGGAGACAATGATACGGGTTTTAATAGCTTTACAAACAATGCTCCTGATTTAGGATTTGATGAGTCGTATTTATCAACAATATCAGTAGACATTTCACCTACCTGATAGTTTTTTTGCTGGGTGCTGCCTCCCATTGTATACTTATATGCTACGGCTAATACTTCATCAGCCTGTAATGCAGAATTTAGTGATATATAGCCTATCTCCGCATTGAATGTATATTCTGACGAATTAAGTAAACGGGCATTCTCAACCTTCTCGTAATCAAGGCCACTTTCCAGTCCATTCCCATTAAACAAGCCTGTTACCTGGTTAATATCTCTTGCTGCGGGAAGAGTATTTATAACAGTCGAATGTAAATTGTTCCCATTGTTGAGAGGGGCTTTCTCTGTACCTGTCGGCAACCATTTAGGGTTCTTTATTTTGTCGTGTTCTGCTATATCGGCAAATGCGACAATGTTTCGTGATTGGGTATAATCACCTCTTTTATTTGTTATCCATACTTCTATATCTGTAATTTTGATAGATGACATCGAGTAAGGAATCCGACTCATAAACCTGTCATAATTATCCCTGAAATACTGACTCAGGAAAAAGTGCCGGTTTTCGTCGTATTGGTCGGCCTTTAGTTCAAACTCGCTGGTTTGTACTCCTCCTTTTGAGTTCAACGTTTGTGATTGAGTCTCTTGTTGCGAAACAATAGCATTCACACGTAGCTTTCCGAATTGCAGTTCTGTATTGATACCAAAAAGGGCTGTTCCCCCGTTGATCAGGGAGTTGGTGGTACTCATACTTACATTTCCGGCCTCAATACGTTTTATTATTTCATCTTCTTTACCTTCATATCCCAGCTTTAATTTTTTAGAATCGAAATCAAACAATGCTTTGGTATCATAGTTCATCCCGAAATTTATCTTATCACCTACCGAGGCAGTCACATTCATCTGAATATCTTCTTTGAATTCAAAAGCAGTACGGCTTCTGGTCTGCTCAGATAAGATAGGATTGTCAGTAGAATTCCGTTTGATACCCATTGTAGCTTCCACATATCCCTGGGTTCTAACCTTTACACCACCGGGGCCAAATAATTTTTCAGCAGCACCAATATCCAGCTTAATATCTTTCAGAGAGAACTCATCTTTTTCATCCTTATTATTGTAGGCTTCAGTATTTTTATCCCGGAAGTAATCAGCCATAGATTGCTTTAAGGTATATTGCATATACTCGTCGGGGCTCAACGAGAATGGTGTGGCTACTTCCTGGTCTCCTATTTTGGTGCGAAACACATAAAGACCACTTACCGGATCATATTCTATTGTTTTTTTTATATTTGAAGGATCTTGTAAGTCTAGTGGCGGATTGTCTTTCAGGTCTTTGTATGTTTCTATCTGGGTTTTCTTTACAGGAAAGCGTGGTATTGTGTCCTCCGGCTGGAATGAGGGCTCATCGGTTGTAACAAGATCAACATCTGTTTTACCGGATATACCAGAAAACAAACTGATTGAGCTTATAAAAAGCGTTACAAAGAATAAATATTTTATACGTTTTTTCAACCTGATGATGTTAAATAAAAGAATTTAATCTTAGAGCATTTTTAATGCAGTCTTTATAACTTGTTCTACTGTATTGTCGGGTTTATCTTTTAATATCTTAGCGACTACTTTTTGTGATGCTTGTTGTGGAAATCCCAACATGACCAGAGCAGCGATAGCTTCTTCGCCTGCAGGGTTGTTTGCCGCAAACATTTCAACTTGTTCTACACCACTGATCTTTATTTTATCTTTCAGGTCTACAATAACACGCTGCGCTGTTTTCAGCCCGATACCTTTTACTGTTTTTAGTATGTCGGAATTTCCGGAAGCTATAACATTAGTTAACTCTTGCACTGTCATAGACGAAAGCATCATTCGTGCTGTACTGGCTCCGATACCCGAAACGCTTATCAGTAATATAAATAATTCACGTTCCTGCTTGTCAAAAAAGCCGAATAACTGATATGCGTCTTCCCTTATAGCCTCATATATAAATAATTTAGCATTTTTTTGTCCCGAAAGACTTGCATATGTATTTAAAGATATATTGATAAAATAACCTATTCCTGCGGTTTCGATCGTAGCGGAAGCCGGAGTCAATTCAGCAACTTCCCCTCTTATATAGTCAATCATAATGATTTGTAATTTTACTAGTTAATTTATAACGAAAAAACATTAAAAAAAGTATATTTTGTATATGAACTTTTTGTAAGTATTGTATCTTTCTGAGTTCTTTATTTAATCGGCAAAGATAAGACATTTTGGATTACTTTTTTATACCTTTGCTCATTACTCTTTAAATATAAAAGCTATGCAAATAAAAAATATTGCAAATAAGGCCAATCGGGCTTTGCTTGAACGTGCATCCATCCGAAATTATGATACATCTGTTAAAATAAGCCGGGATGAAATGTCCAACATACTCCAAGATGCAATGACAGCTCCTTCTTCCCTGAATTTGCAACCGTGGAGATTCTTTGTTTTTGATACACCTGAAGGTAAGGAAACAATTAAACCCTTTATGATGTTTAACCAACAGCAGTGGGAGACTTCGTCGGCTATAATTGCTGTATATGGTGATATGGAATGTGCTTCATACACAGACCCAATATTATCTGCAGGAGTGGAAAACAATCTGATAACTCCTGAATATAAAGACAAAATGTCTGAAATGATAGCTGGCTTTCATACCAGTTTTACAGAAGAAAGATTGAGGAATTCCGTATTGATCGATTGTGGATTTGTTACAATGCAGCTCATGTTGTCTGCCAAAGCATATGGATATGACACTAATCCGATAGGAGGATTTATGCGTAAGGAACTGACTGAGGCATTGGATCTTGATGCCAAACGCTATATTCCGATAATACTTATATCGATTGGTAAAGCAGCAGAAGCACGTAATGATTCTATTCGTTTCTCTGTGGATGAGATTACACAATGGAAATAATCAATAGGAAAGAAATTGATAACTTTAATAATATACTATATGAAGAAGAACTTTTTTTTAGTTTCACTTTTAATGTTAGTTATGACTACAATTCAAGCACAAAATCCGTTTTTTTCGGCGTATAAAACGCCTTACAATACACCACCGTTCAATAAGATAAGGAACGAACATTACGAACCTGCTATAGAAAAAGGTATAATAGATCATCAAACCGAGATAAACCGGATTGTAATGGTGCGGTCTGTACCGGTTTTCGAGAATACAATATTACCCTTGGAAGAATCAGGCAAGTTGTTGAGCCAGGTTACATCAGTATTTTTCAATATGCTGAGTGCCGAAAGTAACGACGAAATGTTAGAGATTGCTCAGCGTATACAACCTAAGTTGTCTGAACACTCGAATTCCATCATGTTGAATGAAGGATTGTTTCAGAAAGTAAAAGCTGTTTATGATAAACGTTTTGAGTCTAATCTTACACCTGAGCAAATTCGTCTGGTAGAGAAAACCTATCAAGGTTTTGAAAATAGTGGTGCAACCCTGACTGGCAATGACAGAAATACATATAAGGAGTTATCAACGAAGCTAAGTCAACTTACCCTGACCTTTGGTCAAAATGCACTAAAGGAAGGTAATAAATTTGAAATGATTTTAACAGATGAAGGTGATCTTGCAGGACTGCCTCAGATGGTGAAGGATGCGGCAGCAGCTAAAGCAAAAAGTAAGGGTAAAGATGGCTATATGTTCGATCTTTCGGCGCCAAGCTATATTGCATTTATGAAGTATTCTACCCGTCGCGACCTTCGTCAGAAACTTTATATGGCATATAATACCAAATGTGTTGCAGGCGGAGAATTTGATAATCAGGAAAATGTAAAACAGATTGCAAAAACACGTATGCAAATAGCAAATTTGTTAGGTTATCCTGACTATGCTACGTATGTTTTACGTAACAAGATGGCAAAGGATAAAGAACATGTTTATGGTTTGCTTGACGATTTGTTCAGTGCATATGCACAGGCTGCCCGTGAAGATGTGAAGATGGTAGAAGGTTTTGCAGTGGGTATGGAAGGAAAAGCGATTGACCTGCAACCTTGGGACTGGGCTTTCTATTCTGAAAAACTAAAAGATGCGAAATATAGTGTAAGTGATGAACTTGTTCGCCCTTATTTTGAATTGGAAAATGTGAAGAAAGGAGTTTTCGGACTAGCTACTGATCTATACGGTATTACATTTAAAAAAAATACCCAGATTCCTGTATATCATTCGGAGGTGGAAGCATTCGATGTATTAGACGAAAATGGAAAATTCCTTGCGGTACTTTATACTGACTTCCATCCACGTGAAGGGAAACGCCAGGGAGCATGGATGACAGAGTTTAAAGGTCAGTATATAGAAAAAGGAAAAGATTCACGTCCGTTTGTATCTATCGTGATGAATTTTACACGTCCGACAGCTACAGAGCCGGCTTTACTTACATTCGACGAAGTAGAAACATTCCTGCATGAATTTGGGCATGCTCTGCATGGTATCCTTACCAAATGTACTTATGAAACCTTATCAGGGACAAATGTTTTGCATGACTTTGTGGAGCTTCCTTCGCAAATAATGGAAAACTGGCTGACTGAAAAAGAATATCTGGATAAGTTTGCAGTTCACTATAAGACAGGAGAAAAAATACCTGCCGACTTGGTGAAGAAGTTGGTAGATGCTGCTAACTATAATGCAGGTTATCTATGCTATCGTCAACTATCTTTCGGATATCTGGATATGGCATGGCATACATTACAACAGCCATATACGGGGGATGTAATTGCTTTTGAACGTAAGGCAATGGACAAAACAGCATTGTTGCCGGTTGTGGATGGTACCAACATGTCTACCTCATTCAGTCATATATTTTCGGGTGGATATGCTGCCGGATATTATGGTTACAAATGGGCAGAAGTTCTTGATGCCGATGCCTTTGCTTTATTCAAACAAACAGGAATCTTTAATAAAGAAACGGCGCGCTCGTTCCGCGAAAATATACTTGAGAAAGGTAATACAGAAGAACCAATGAGCCTGTATATCAAATTCAGGGGACAGGAACCTTCGGTTAATGCACTGTTGGAAAGAAATGGAGTGAAGAAATAAACTTATATAAATAGAAAGAAAAGCCGTCAATTTATTGATGGCTTTTTTATTTAAAAATACTTCGTCCTACTGACATACAGTTGTCATTCTGCTCTCTTACTTTTGTGATAAGCAATTAAGTATTAACACTAAATTATTGATTATGAATTTCAAATTGTTTTATGTAGGAGAGGCTGAAGGTATGTCAGCAGAGGAAAGAAAAATAGCAGAAGAGTTTATTGCCGCCCGTGACCATGCTGTTATTGGAACAAGCTGTAAAGAGAAAGGAGCACGGGTTTCAGGATTTAGCCACTTGCCGGGACAAAGTCTGCAAGAATTTTATTTTGCAACAGAATCAAATTCTCAGAAGGTTAAGAATATCAGTGAAAATCCTTTGTGTGAATTGATGTATACAGATGGGAACGGACAAGTAATATTGACAGGAAATGCAGAAGTACTAACCGACGCAGGAACAAAAAAGTCTAAGTGGATGGACCATATGATTCACCATTTTCCGGAAGGACCTGAAGGAGATTTATTTTGTATTGTCAGATTTAAACCTGTTGGTATCAGAGCAATGTTAATGTAATTTTAAGATGAAAATAGAAATAAATAACACTGTTCTTAACTATATAAAGGAAGGTACGGGAAATCCCGTAATTCTGTTGCATGGTAATGGTGAAGATCATCATATATTTGATAAATTGATTTTTAAGCTAAAACAGAATTTTACTATCTATGCTATAGATAGCAGGAATCATGGTGAAAGCCAAAAAACTGAAGACTATTCTTATGAAACAATGGCTGAAGATATTTATCAGTTCATCAGGAAACTCAGTTTGGAAAATGTATCTGTGATAGGATTTAGTGATGGAGCTATTATCAGCATACTGTTAGAGCTTAAGTATAAGAATACCTTTAGTAAGATGGCTCTGCTTGGTGTAAACCTAAAACCCTCTGATTTTAAGAAAAGTGTTTATGACTATTTGCTATTCGAATATGAAAAGAATAAAGATCCTTTAGTGAAAATGATGTTGGAGCAGCCTGATATAGAATTAAAAGAATTAGCAAATATACATGTTCCGGCATTGGTTGTGGCTGCGCAGAATGATATTTATTACAGAAAAACTTTTCAGAATATAGTAAAGACACTGTCGGATGCCAGACTAAAGATTATGCGTGAACATGATCATGGTAGTTACATAATAGATCAGGATATCTTATATCCCGACCTGAAAGAATTCTTTCAATGAGTATTATGATTAACTTTACATTTCATATCAAATTCACATTTTGAATAAACTCGATCGAATATCAGCAATACTTGTCAGGCTGCAATCACGTTCTGTGGTTACAGCCCGTCAGATTGCGGATGAATTTGGTGTTAGTTTGCGTACTGTTTATCGGGATATACGTGTTTTGGAAGAATCGGGTATTCCCATCACGGGAGAGGCCGGATTGGGGTATTCTCTGGTAGACGGATATAAATTGCCTCCACTCATGTTTTCCACGGAAGAGGCTATTGCGTTCCTTATGGCCGAAAAACTGATAAGCCGTCAGACCGAAAAGGATACTTATAAGTTTTACCGTAGCGGGATGGGTAAGATAAGGGCAGTGTTACGAAGTGCTGAGAAAAATATTCTTGAAGATTTTGATAGTCATATACAAGCCTTAGAGAACCATACCCTGCCATTAAGCGAGCCTGTAAATGTTTTTCAGCCGCTTTTACATTGTATTATAGATAAAAAAGTAGCCCGGATAGATTATAATGCAAACTACAACAGGGAAATAACCACTCGCGATATCGAACCACTCGGATTTTATTTCATGGTGAACAACTGGTATGTAATGGCCTGGTGTAAACTGAGAAAAGATTATCGGACTTTTAACCTGAGCCGTATTCAGAACCTGATTTCTCTAGAAAATGGTTTTGAAAATAAGCATCCAACATTGAAAGCTCTTCTTGATAAAATATATGCTAGTGATATCGTATATAATGTAAAAGTAAGGGTGGAAAAACCGGCACTACGTTTTATGGGAATGACAAAATATATATTCGGATTGGTGAATGAAGAAGACTTTGATGACTATGTAATTCAGCATTATGTAACTCATTCACTGGAAGGGCTTGCCCGATGGTATCTATCCTTTGCAGACCAGGCTACGGTTATAGAGCCGTTGGAGTTTAAAAATATAGTGAAAAATCTGGTGCATAGTATAAAAACATAATTTAGCAAGAATAGTAAAATGTATACTCCACTCTTGTTTCTATATTTGTGAAAATAACTAAATCATGATTGCAAAAGAAAAGAGCCAGCAGGAATACATTTCGAGAATCAACAGGGTAATGGATTACATTGAGACTAATATAGACCAACAATTAGACCTTAATACAATAGCACAAATTGCAAACTTTTCACCCTTTCATTTTCATCGTATATTTACATTTCTCATAGGAGAGACTCCTATTGATTTTATTCAGCGTATACGGATCGAAAAAGCGGCTATGCTTATATGGAATGACCAGAGTTTGTCTGTTACCGAGATAGCATATATCTGTGGTTTTAGTAGTGTATCCCTATTTAGTAGGACATTCAGAAAATATTTTGGAATAACAGCCCGTGAATTTAGTAGAACCGAAAAGGCAGTATTTTCTAAAGATGGATTGCTTTTTAGCAAGAACGGGCAACTACTCAGCAAGAATGTGAAATCCCGGCTCGAATTAGATTCCGAATTTTGTAATGTAGAAATTAATAAATTAATCATTATGAAAACAAGAATCGAAGTTAAAGAAATGCCTGACATGAATGTAATTTATTGCCGTCATATCGGTGCATTCGATCAGATTTACAAAGCCTATGAGAAAGTTATTAAATGGGCTATCCCACGTAATTTGTATGATCCAGAAAAGACCAAAACAATTTCTGTTACACATGACGATCCGTCTATTACCGATCTTGGTAAGGTCAGGCAAAGTGCCTGTATCCTGATTGAAGGGGATGTTAAAGTAGAGGGAGAAATAGGTAAAATGATTATCCCCGGTGGTAAATATGCTGTGGGTCATTTCGAATTAAATAATCATGAATTTCAGCAGGCATGGAATACCATGTGCCTATGGTTTACTGAGAGCGGCTATCAGCAGGGAGAGGGTAATACTTATGAGCTATATCATAATTATTATGAGCTTCATCCTGAGAAGAAACATATTGTTGATATTTGTATTCCGGTTAAGCCTCTATAAAAGATTATAGTTAATGATTTTAAACACAGGTAATTATTAGTGCCTGTGTTTTTTATTTATGAATGCTGACATACTGTTGTCATTCGTCATATTTACTTTTGCAAAAAACAGTTTATCATAGATGGAAAACAGAGATAAAGAATATATTATTATAGAATCTGCAAGGCTGAATAATCTTAAAAATGTATCGCTTAAGATACCCAAAAATGAAGTAGTTGTTTTTTCGGGAGTTTCCGGATCAGGTAAATCTTCGATTGTATTCGATACAGTTGCCGTAGAATCACAACGACAATTAAATGATACATTTTCTTCTTTTATCCGTAATAGATTACCCAAGTATGAAAGGCCTGATGTAAAGTCCATCAGTAACCTTTCTCCGGCCATTGTTATTGACCAGAAACAGATGGGCGGCAATATCCGTTCCACAGTAGGTACAATAACAGATATTCAGCCTCTGGTGAGGTTATTGTTTTCCAGAGCTGGCATACCCAGTGCTGGTACATCTAACCGGTATTCATTCAATGACCCGGCAGGTATGTGTCCGCATTGTCAGGGATTAGGTAAGGCTATAGCACTTGATATGGATAGATTATTTGATATGGATAAGTCTCTTAATAATGGGGCGATACTATTTCCTCCTTTCCGTACGGGAACATGGCATTGGCAGAAGTATGCCAATTCTGGATTTTTTGATAACGATAAGCCTCTGAAAGATTATACTGAAGAGGAAATGAATATTTTCTTGTATGCAAAAGGTATTAAAGATGTAAAGGTACCTATTACTTTGGGCAAAGGTATTCCCACATTTCAGCGGATGGATTATGAAGGAATCATTGATCGTTTTAATCGTATTTATCTGAATCGTCCGGCAGGTGAGATTTCGGATAGGACAATAAGTATGGTGAGTAAATTTGTTTCAGAAGGGATCTGTCCTGTTTGTCATGGTGAACGTCTCAATAAGGCTGCGTTAAGCAGTAGAATAAACGGATATAACATTTCTGATTATTCAAATATGGAAATTTCTGATCTCATTCCTATCCTGACCCAGATAGATGATAAATTAGGTACGCCGGTCGCACTCTCTATTACTGAAAATCTGAAACGCATAAAAGGAGTAGGGTTGGGCTATCTTAGTCTGAGTAGGGAGACGTCAACATTGTCGGGTGGTGAGTCTCAACGCTTAAAGATGGTAAAACATCTGGGAAGTAGCCTTACCGGTATGACCTATATATTCGATGAACCCAGTGTAGGTCTACATCCCCGGGATATTGGCTTATTGAAGGATATGTTTGTTGCATTGCGGGATAAGGGCAATAGTGTACTCATTGTGGAGCATGATAAGGATATAATCAGCCATGCGGATACTCTGATCGATATGGGACCAATGGCCGGAGAGCATGGCGGAGAAGTAGTTTATCAGGGTGATGTTCAGGGCTTATACAAAGCGGATACGTTAACTGCCGAAATGATGAATCGTGAAATACCACTCAAAGACTCGGTGAATCATCCGGACAGCTGGTTGGAAATACAAAATGCGACTTTACATAATCTGAAAAATATATCTGTAAAGATACCTAAAGGGGTATTGACCTGTATTACGGGTGTTGCGGGTTCGGGTAAGAGTAGCCTTATCTCGAATGTCTTTGTTGAACAATATCCGGAAGCTATAGAGGTAAGCCAAAAAGCTATAAGGGGAAGTACACGTTCCAATTCGGCCACTTATCTTGGTATAATGGATGATATCCGTAAAATGTTTGCTGCCAAAAACAATGTTACTTCCGGTATGTTTAGTTTTAATTCGGAAGGAGCTTGCCCATCTTGTAATGGGAGAGGGGTAATTACTTCAGATATGGCATTTATGGAAACTGTAACTACTATTTGTGAAACCTGCCAGGGCAAAAAATATAAACAGGAAGTCTTAAAATATAAATTAAGAGGGAAGTCCATTACAGATGTCCTCTCCCTGACCATTACACAATCGTTAGATTTCTTCTCTAAAGAGAGATTTTTACCGAAACTTAAATCACTCGATAATGTCGGTCTTGGATACCTGACTCTGGGACAATCGCTCGATACACTTTCGGGAGGGGAGCTTCAGCGGGTAAAACTGGCTAATGAACTAAAAAAGACAGGCAATATTTATGTGATGGATGAACCTACAACTGGCTTACATATGGCAGATATAACGGTGCTTATGCATCTACTGAACCATTTGGTAAGTAATGGTAATACGGTTATCGTAATTGAACATAACCTCGATGTTATCAAACAGGCAGATTGGATAATCGATATGGGGCCAGATGGTGGAAAAAGAGGAGGGGAGATACTATTTGAAGGTACACCTAAAGAACTGATAAAAGTGAAGAATTCTTTGACTGCAAAATATTTATTGAAAAGCTTAAAATAAAAAGAGGTGCCAAGAGCACCTCTTTTTCAATCATATTACTGAGCTGTTGCTTTTACTCTTTCTTCATTAGACATGTTTGCAAGTCTTTTTACTTCATTTATATCAAGTCCTAACCCCTGGGCTACACGTGTTCCATACTCTTCGTGTGCTTTGTAGAATATAGCAGTCTGGCGTAACTGAATACGCTTGGCTGCATTTTTTATATGCGCTACTATATTACCTACCAGATTCGTTTTGTCATACTCAGATAATACCCTGCCATACAAATCACCTGCCTGAACATAATCCATATCAGAGAGTACATATTCGTGGCGGGCAGCCATTCCGGCAACATCAATCGGCGGAACTGCATACTTTTTATCCGGTTTTGCTCCATTAAAACTATTAGGGTAGTAATTAGGGCCAGTGTAACTATGCATATGCATTGCTCCATCACGCTGATATGTATTTATTTGTGCTTTTGGGGCATTTACAGGAATCATATCGAAGTTTGTACCTAAACGGTGACGATGTGTGTCAGGATAACTAAATACACGTCCTTGAAGCATCTTATCGGGAGAGACAGCAATACCCGGAACCAGATTACCCGGGGAGAAAGCTGCCTGCTCTACCTCTGTAAAATAGTTTTCAGGATTACGGTTCAGTACCATTTTGCCCATAGGGATTAATGGATAGTCTTTCTGCGACCATACTTTTGTAACATCAAAGACATCAAATTTATAATTTGGTGCTTCCTCCGGTTTCATGATCTGTACATATACACTCCATGATGGGAATTCACCTCTTTTTATACTATTAAAAAGATCCCGGGTTGCATGATCTGGATCAGTACCTGCCAACATTGTTGCTTCTTCTTTTGTCAGGTTCTTTATACCCTGGTCTGTTTTGAAGTGTAACTTGATCCAGTAATGTTCACCTTTTTCGTTATACCACATATATGTGTGGCTGGTAAATCCGTGCATATGGCGGAATGAATACGGTGTTCCCCTGTCTGAAAATAATATTGTAGCCTGATGTACACTTTCGGGTGTTAATGACATAAAATCCCAGAATGCATCTGCATCATCCAGATTTGAGGTTGGATTTTTCTTTTGTGTATGAATAAAATCGGGGAATTTAATAGCATCACGGATAAAGAATACAGGAGTGTTGTTTCCTACCATATCATAGTTGCCGTCTTCTGTATAAAACTTAACAGCAAATCCACGCGGGTCTCTTGCTGTGTCTGCAGATCCACGACCTCCGCCTACAGTGGAGAAACGTGCAAATATTTCTGTCTTTTTGCCTACCTGCGACATAAAGGATGCACACGTGTACTTTGTCAGATCATTTGTAACTTCAAAATAACCATGTGCTCCTGAACCTTTGGCATGCACTACACGTTCCGGTATTCTCTCTCTGTCAAAATGTGCCAGCTTTTCAACTAAGTGTGTATCCGATAATAGTGTCAAATTGGGATTTTGAGTAGTTATCGAAGCCTGATCATTATCAACTGGAATCCCTTGATTTGTGGTCATTCTTTTCTTATTCTCTTCCATAAATAAAGATTTAAGTAATTAGTAAAGTGATAATAGTATTCTTCTTTACTTAGAACAATAGGCAAAGCGAATTGTTTAAATATAGGAAAAATAAAGGGTTGAATTTTAAAGATCCAACCCTTCATTTATAATATTATCTGTTTTTAATTTGCTATTTTCAAATTATGCTTAGTTGCATACTCTTCGAGTATTGAGTATTTTTCTGCTGATAAAGCAGGCATCGATTTAGTTGTAGGTTTATTCCACCCGATTATATTAATATGACCGTCATAAGGCGACGAACTTATCACTTTTAGGAATTTATTGTTTGACACATCTACTTCTTTCAGATTTGCACAATACCATAAACTAAGTTCCTCCAGATATGTAGAATTGGATACATTCAGTTCAGTGATACTTGGTCCCCAGAATCCTAGAGTTTTTAATTTTTGTTCTTTATCTGTAGAGAGCACTAGTTTATTGAGGGGTCCAAAAGATTCGACCACTTCTAAGGTTCGATTGGTAGACAGATCTAATTGGTAAGGATTATCCAAGTATACACGCAATCTTGTTAATAAAATATTTTTTGATACATCTAGATTATCAAATTCGTTATTAAGATATAGTTCTAGGTTTTTTAATTTAGTATTTTGTGATATATCAAATCTTGTACATTTAGTTTCTCCTGATATAGTTAAACTTTCCAATTTTTTATTTTGGGAAAAATCAAAAATATAACCGGATTTTTCTGAATTATGATAAGAAAGATTTAATTCTACTAATTCTGTATTTACAGAAAAATCAGTATTGGTTATTCCTTCTAAATTGAGTTTTTTTAATTTAGTTAATTTTGTAAAATCATAATATGCTTCTACTCCATTCCAAGTAAAATATTCTGAACCAATCCATACATAATCCTCTGATATCAATGTTAATTCCTCTAAATTGGGATTATTTAAAAGATTGATATCTTCGGAATTTATGCAAGTAAAACCTAATTTTTTTAAGTTTATAAATTTCGAGAAATCATAATCTCCTGTAAGAGGAATTCCTCTTGGAGTTGTATAGTCATCATTCATTTCTATTAGATTTGAATGAAACTCTGTTATTCCTATAGCATCTCCGTATATTCTGATTGAAGTTAATCCATTGCGAGGTGTAGTACCATTGTATGTAACGAAACCATTGAAGTCAGTTCCCAGATTTTCTTTCGTTTCATTATCCCACTGTATAATAAGTGGAGTGTTTTGTGAATGATATACTATTTTGAAGCCAGGTTTGTAATAGTATGTATTATACATAAGGCTATTTTCTGTAATTTTCCCTTCAAAAATGCAACCGTCTTCTACCTTCGGGTACAATTTTGCAATAAAAGCTTTATCACTTTCCGAAAGTTCCAGATTGAAGTCACGTTCGGTATTTGTGGCAACCGTACGTGGAAAAGGCCATATCATAATAGATAGCGGATCGTAATCTTCTGTCATTACTGCATTGGTTGTTTCCAGTGGATCGAAAACATATTTCTTTAATGTTTCCCATGGAATGTCCGAAATATCTCCTTCCCATTGGCTTTGCACACGATCTCTCCAGCCTGCGTCGAACGATAGATGTCTATGTTCCAGTTCTAATCCCAATACCTGGCCAAATAAACGAAGAACTTCACCTTTTTTTTCAGCATCCGTCAGATAGTCGAAGTCTGCAAAACTGGCTGTGGCCTCATTTTGGTTAGTTACTATCTTTGCATCAGTACCTATATAGGACCATGTGACATAACGATCTTCGTTCCAATCGAAGCCAATTCGTATCATAGCATCACCACTTTCGACAAATTTGAAACTGATACCTGCATACTTTTCCCATTCTTTGGCATATGTGACAACTATATCTTTGTCTTTTTGTGTTGCAGGTTCATTCAGAAACTTAACTGTTATTACAGTATTATTGCTCCATAGGTTTGATCGTAAGGCCACACCTTTTGTGTTTTTTTGTTCCGATCGTTTTACTCCGTAGTAGTGATTGGTAATTGTGTGTAATTGGGCATTTTCAGATAGGTTAGATTCATACTGGTCGTCTTGGCTACATGAGACCATCAATAAAAACAGGCTAATCAAGCCCAATGTTAAATTCTTCATAAATTTTTACTGGTTAATTAATTTTCTTGTATTGACTTTCTGATAAGAAGTTGGATCCAATATCTAGTTCATATATGTAAATACAAAGATAGTTTAAACTCTAATTGTTAAAATAAAGAGAATTTAAATATGACTTTTCTATAAAGAATAATTACTCATTTTGCTTATATATAGTGATATAGTTGGTGGCTGCTATGACTTTTTGCAAATATTTATTTTTATATTTTACCTCCTTACAACTTATATTCCTTTGTTTGTATGATAAAAGCTAATAAAGAAAAATGGAATTGCCTCTTTCGAGAACAACTCCATTTAACGACCTAAAGTATTACAAACTATCTGAGGTTTCTTAAAATCAAGTAGTTTCTTTTTATTATTTTGCCAACTGTTAACTTTGTGTGTTAACTGTATGTTTCTGATTTCTTACAGTTTCCAGTAAATAAGACTGGTACGCACAGGGGAAGTAGAATTTGGTCCTTGGCTTAATGTCCAACTTGGTCCAGTTTCTGGTTTATGCATACTTATTATAACTTTATCACCTACCTCATAAATCCCACCTAATGTTACACTATAACTATAATCTCGGTAGATATGACCTAACTGAACTGTTACCAAATCAATCTCAGCAGCGTCTATTACTGTAGATTTATTATTTTTTTGTAGATATATATAGAAAGGCCAACGACCAGCTCCATCTTGACTTAAGCGACCGTAGAGTCTTAATGAAAAGGCATAACTTCCAGCTTCTGTAATAGTTATCTCTCCAAAAGTGAGAGTGTTTGCATTTGCAGAATCATCAGTATTTGGATCAAAAGGTCTCGAAATTACTGCATCACTTGTTAGATTCTTTATATTTACAGACGATACTCCACTACCAACAGTTACATTACAAGTTTTACCTAAAAAGTTAATTGGAAATGTGGTGGTTGTAGGGGATGAAACAGATGGTGTACCAGATATACGGTACATAACCTCCCCACCTCCATAGTTTAATTTACCACCTATTCTTTCAATATATAAATTGTTTGTCGCCGCTGTACCTCCAATAGGAACTGTTCCATCATATGCTCCACCAGTTCCTCCAATATATGGAATCTTTACAATCCCATCAAATGGAACTCCAGTAGAATAACTACTAGGCGACATTATGGCATTCGTACAAAGTAAATCTGTTACAGAAGCTTCCACTGCAGGACTATCATCCATTCTTCTCCATTCTATACCACTCCAAAAATACAATCCAGGAGAGAAGTATGAACTTGTGGTTACGTTAAATACAATAAGTCCTGTGTGGCTTTTCTTTAAATTTGCTTTATTTGTGTTATAGTCTGCACTGCTTACATCATACATGGGATGTAAATCTGTTCTATAAGCATCATTAAGTTCTACGCGAGGATAAAGCATCCCTTTCGTAGATGTTGCATTATTTGCAAATGGAACTGTTGGGTCTTCTTTCATATCTAACAGTGATCCTCCTTCAGGTGCTAATCCTGAACCTATTGTTACCTGTGCTTTAGCATTACCTATAAACATAAAGCAGGCAAAAGCAATACATAGGTAGGCTAATGTCTTAGTTTTCATTGTTTTAGTTTTCATTGTTAATCCGGCAGAACGGACTGATGACCAATTAAAAAAATTGCTTGTTGTCATAAATGTAAAAGTTAATTGTTTGTGTATTTAAGTCTTGATTTCCTACTACTTTAGTCTTGTTGTTTTAAATTTGATTTCCTCTGATTTCCTTATTTATTGTGTACACAAAGTACACCGACAACTGTTTTTACAAACAAATCATCATATGTGATAATAGATTTCTATTATCTGTTTATATAAAAATTATAATTGTTAATTACAATTTGATTTCCTCTAGTGTTAAAATATTAATTCTGGGTTTCCTCTATTTCTTGAATGGTTTTTAAATTAAGTTTTATAAAGTTTGTTGTCTTACATGATTTAGTGTTAAAATCATCTTTGCAAATGTAGTTATTATTTTTACAAATACAATATTCAAAGGGAATAAAAAGTAAATTATTTTTTTGAAAAAAAAGTTAAGTTTTGTAATTGTCAGTAAATCAGAGTCTTTTACTTGTACTCTTTTTTGCGGAATATGGCTGTAGATGCAGTTTTTTCTTATAAAAAGAAAAGAAACTGTTTGTTTTAACAGTTTCTTTTACAGGGTGGAAGACGGGGCTCGAACCCGCGACCTTCGGAACCACAATCCGACGCTCTAACCAACTGAGCTACAACCACCATTTTTGCAATTGCGGTGCAAATATATGCATTTTTCTTATAATAGCAAGGCTTATGAGAAAAAAACTTCTTTATTTTTAAAGGTTATTACCCTATCTTAAATCTATCTCCTTTTACTACAATTATTTCGGAATGAAACAGTATTTTTGTTGACTTATAAGTACCAGTAAGTATTTGATGATATAATTTAAATTGTAATGATTTATTGTCTTACTTACCAAAATAATTAATAGGTCTGAGGCCTAATAAGAATTGACGAATGAATATTTTGAAAAACTATGCATTTACTATCCTTCTGCTTTGTGGAATACTGATAGGAGGTATTTGCGGAATAATTTTCGGAGAAGCAACTTCCGTTGTTAAGCCTGTAGGGGATATATTCCTTAACCTGATGTTTGTGCTTATTGTGCCGCTTGTGTTTTTCAGTGTGGTGTCCTCTATATACAATATGCGGGATTCCAATATGGTAGGGAAAGTTATCGGGAGTATTGTCTTTGTCTTCCTGTTTACAGGTATTGTGGCAGCAGCCGTATCTTATCTGTTTACATTATTATACAATCCTCTTGACGGGATTAATCAGTCGGAACTATTATTGGGTTTACCGGAACAGACTGTAAAGCAAATGACATCAGCCGAAATATTTGTTAATATTTTTACTGTATCCGATTTTCAGCAACTGTTTACCAAATCAAATCTGTTACCCCTGATTATATTTTCTATCTTTTTTGGTCTGGCAACAGCCTTTTCTGGGGATAAAGGGAAGTTGGTAGCCGACTTCCTGAATGCGTCAACCCATGTTATCATGAAGATGATGGATATTATTATGAAGGCTGCGCCTATTGGTCTTGGCTGTTATTTTGCCGATACGGTCGGGAAACTTGGCGGACAGATATTGAACGGATATATGCATGTTTTTATCCTTTTCCTTATTCTTACCGGAATCAGCTTTTTCGGGTTGAATTCCCTCTATGTATTCTGGGCAGGGGGAAAGAAAGGTTTTGTTGAATTTTGGAAAAATATAATAACCCCGTCTCTTACTGCAATTGCCACATCTTCCAGTGCAGCATGTATTCCTGTAAATATAGAGGCCTCGAAACGTATAGGAGTTCCTGCAGGTATTGCCGAAACCGTAATACCATTGGGTACGAATATGCACAAGGATGGTTCTATCATAGGTGGCGTGTTGAAGATTATCTTCCTGTTTACTATATTCGGGCAGGAAATAACCACATCGTCCAATATATTTATGATTATAGGTGTTGCGGTTTTAGCGGCAGCTGTTGTCGGAGCTATCCCAAGTGGAGGCATGACCGGGGAACTACTCATCTGTTCTATTTTTGGCTTTTCGCCTGAGTTTGCGGCTACCCTGATGATTATTAGTACGATAATAGATGTGCCTGCTACTTTGCTTAATTCTACCGGGAATGTTGTTTGTGCTATGATGGTGACACGTTTGGCAGAAGGAAAGGATTGGGTAAGGAAAGAAGTAATGAAAGTGGAATAAATTATTATAAATGAGAAAGTTGACAAGGTACGAGATACAAGTTAACAAGTAACAAAAGAAGAAAAAGTAACAATAAAGAAACATATAAAAACTGTCACTTTTGTCACTTTTTGTATATAAAGTATTTGATAATGCGGAAAACAACGAATATTACGATTGACAATAAAGTATATAATGTTACTATTGAAGGTAATGTTGATAAATGTACAGACTTTATGTATTATACATTCAGATTTGATGCAGGCAATTGGATTGTAATTTCCAAATTTGATGGAGAGGAATGGAATATAGCTAATAAATGTATAAATGATAATACTTTAGCTGCTTTACTGGGAACGTTGATAAATAATGAGATAAAATAAACAATGAAAAAAGTCATATTCTATATATCTGTTATAGTATTATTAATAAGTTTCTTACCGCTAAGAGGGCAGGACGTTTTAACACCTGACCTTCAGAAACTATATGAGTATACCGATTCACGTTTTGTAGATTTAAGGGCTAAGAAGCAACCACTTATTGGTGTATCTGCAAGCCATACTCAAAGTGGCGGCTCCAGTGTTGCTGGTACATATATTCATGCTGTACTTAAAGCAGGTGGCAGACCTGTTATTATTCCGGTGATGTCAGATGGGCTTATATTAAGGGATATTATAAAGGATTTAGATGGACTGGTAATGATTGGAGGAGGGGATTTCGACCCGCGTTATTACAAAGAGCGGGCTATACCCGATATGAATGATATAGACTCTATACGTGACATCTACGATTTGGTGCTGTTAAAGATGGCTACAGACCGTAACATTCCTTTGTTGGGTATTTGCAGGGGAGAGCAGGCTATGAATGTAGCTTTTGGTGGTACACTCTATCAGGATATACCCACCCAGCACAAGGATAAAAGTATAAAACACAGTCAGAGTGAACCAAGAGATGTCGGTACACATATTGTTTCCATTACAAAAGATTCTCAACTGGCTAAAATACTAGGGTTAACGGAAGTTTCCACAAATACATACCATCATCAGGGTGTTAAAGATGTTGCTCCTGGTTTCAACGTTGTAGGAAAGACCTCTGATGGAATTGTTGAGGCGATAGAGGCCTATCCCAACCGGAAGATTATGGGCGTGCAATGGCACCCCGAAGGGCATGTCTGGGGAGGTGATACAACCATGCTGAAGCTGTTCAGCTTTATTGTAAATGAAGCAGAGACTTTCCGTAAGGCAAAAGAACTGCATAAGCGTATTTTCACTATTGATACACACTGTGACACTCCATTAGAGTTTAAGAAAGCAGGCTTTGATATCGGTAAACGTGAAGCTAACCAGGTGAATATCCCGAAGATGGAGGAGGGGATGCTTGATGCTATTTTCTTTGCTGCCTATACAGGCCAGGGCCCGCGCGATAAGGTATCGTCACAAAAGGCTGTTGATAAGATAGAAGGACTGATAAAAGGTATACATACTCAGGTAGAGAATAATAAGGATATCTGTGAGATAGCCTATACTGCCGAAGATTTAATGCGTATAAAGAAGTTCGGTAAGAAAGCTATATTTATCGGGATAGAGAATGGCTATGGAATAGGAAAGGATATATCAAATATAGCCCGGTTTAAAGAAATGGGTGTAAATTACATTACACTCTGCCATACGAGGGATAACGATATATGCGATACTTCAAGTAAATCGAATCATGAATGGAACGGCCTGAGTCCCTTTGGTAAAGAAGTTATCAGGGAAATGAACCGTCTGGGTGTAATGATAGATGTATCACATGCCGGGGAAAAGACTTTCTGGGATGTCATCAATCTGTCTACCCAACCTATTATTGCTTCTCATTCATCCGTAAAAGCGTTGTGTTTTAATGACCGTAACCTGACTGATAAGCAGATGCAGGCGATAGCCAAGAATGGTGGAGTAGTACAGATTTGTCTGGTAGACTTATTCATCAATAAGGACAGGAAGAAAGCCTCATTAGAGGATGCTGTCGACCATATAGATTATGCAGTCAGAGTGGCAGGAATAGACCATGTAGGTATCGCTTCCGATTTTGATGGCGGCGGCGGACTCATTGGCTGCAATGGGAGTAATGATATGATTAATATAACAGTAAAGCTTCTGGAAAGAGGATACTCGGATGAAGATATCGCAAAAATATGGGGTGGCAATTTCTTAAGAGTAATGTCTGCTGTTCAGGCAGCCACAGAAAAACAATAGATAACTATTTACTTTTCTTTTTCCTGTTTCTGTGCATCTTCCAGTATTTTTACTAATTGCATAACCTGCTCTTCGTTGAGTTGATCCTGAAATTTTATATAGTCTTTACTTATTGTATTAAAGTCATTTACATAATTATCGGGATCGGGTAATAAATAAATCTCATTCATAAAGCGCTCGAAATTCGAAATGAATTCTTCCGCTGAGTCAGCTGGTCCATACTCACTTTCGGTCAAAATAATATCCTCAGTTGAATCATACTCCTCTGTTGAATCATTTTCATCATCTGTTATATAATCATGCGGTAGCCGGAAGATTACAGGTAAGGTAAAGTAGACTGAGACATTTTCGTCATCCATTTTCCCAGGTATCCATTGTGGTATCAGGTTTATTACCCTTATTACTTCTTTGTCGCATTCAGGGTGTAGACTTCTCATAATTTCTATATCTCTGACCAGACCTGTTGCCCCGACAACAAAGCGTGCAACCACACGGCCTTGTACGCCTGCCTCGATCGCTATTCGAGGATAGCTTAAATTGGATGATATATGTCTGACTAAAGCCTCTTCACCACCGGGAAACTGAGGCATTTCATCTGCTTTTATGTAGATACTGTCTGTGATTGTTTCAGATTGTGCCTGTATATTTTGGGATATTACAAGGAGAAGGATCGATAAAATGGTTATTCTTATCATGTGTAGTTAGTTGTGTTATTAATGTGGCACAAAGTAAGACATTATCTTTGTATTTTTAATTAACAACTCATATGAAATTTATAAATATGATAATTGTAGTTGTCTCACTATTTATATAATGTTTTGTACAAAATGTTGATTATTAGTCTTATCATAACTATTTCTAAAATTATTTATCAAATAAATATCTGTACGCAAAAACACTGCGCTCCGGTGCTTTTACTTTGTATCATCAAACAAGCGATCATTCATATACAAAGCATAAAACGAGTGTCGTAGATTAGAGTTACTTCGCACTTTTAATGCCCGGGTCGGGGGTTCGAGTCCCCTCACTCTCTCAGTAATACAAATTAACGGGAGTGTAGCTCAGTGGTAGAGCAGGATAAACAGTCTCTTTTCGCCTGTTACCTCGTTTATAATTTGCTCCTATAGCTTAAAAGGAAAAGCCTGTGGCAAAATTTAGACTTACCATAGAGTGTATGGATAGCCCCGTAATAGCTGCGCGTTGTTATGGGTAGATTTTACAGATGCACCGAAATTCTTAACTGAAAAGTAGGGAAGCGTATTTAGAGCCGTACTGCCCGAAAGGGAATATGAGTTCGAATCTCATTAGGAGTACAAGAATATATAATTAAGATTGTCTAATATAAATGGGACAGAAAGAAAAAGTAACAGATAAAATATATGTATAAGTTGTTACTTTTGTCACTTTTTTAATGTATGGTAAATAAGATTGAATATGGAAAGTAATATAGATCACAAACATCTCGAAGTCAGAAAATCACAATCGAGACTAAGTTTTACAACTCCTAAAGATGGAATTGTATCACATTGGGGATTTGCCAACTGTTTGTTGGATGGTCATCATAAAATAGAGGCTGCTGCTCTTGAGGGTCTTACTGTTAAGCTGATCTCTTTTATATCCAAAGATGCATCATTCAGTTGATAAACTTACAGAGTTTTACAAAAAGCTAAAATAGAATAAGTTATTGTAAGATTAACTTCTAAAATACAGGTCGATTGATTATTTATTTAATCAGCCGGCCTTTTAATTCTTTAAGCCCTTATTTTCACGAAATTGAAAAATGTTTTAGTGGTATTTTAATCCTAAGTCGTTCATAAGATGATAACACTAAAATATCTTATGCTATGAAATAATTCACCTAATACTAACCAATAAATCTTTATGAATGTAACTAAGAAATCCATACTACGACCTCATCCGGTTGACGAGAGAGTGATAGACGCCGGATACAATGAACTACTAAACAATAAATTATTAATTTTTTTAAGATTATGAAACAAAGCTTATTGAAATTGACTTTAATAACACTGATTATGATTCTTGCAATTCCGTTTGCAGGCAGCCAGACTGTTGCGCAAACGAGGAATCTGACAGGAACAGTTGTCGATAATACGGGAGAACCTATTATTGGAGCAACTGTGGTGATCGAGGGAACTACCCAGGGAACTCTAACCTTAGATGATGGTACATTTACATTGGAAAATGTATCGTCTAGTCAAAAAATTAAAGTCTCGCTTTTGGGATTTAGCCCTCAACTTATATCTGTAGGGAATCAAACATCTCTTCACATTATTCTTGAAGAAGATACAAAAATGCTAGATGATGTAGTCGTGATTGGTTACGGTGTACAAAAGAAAAGCGATGTAACAGGAGCCATAACTTCGGTAAAGGGAGATGCTCTTGGATCACGTTCTGTTGAAAACGTACAACAAGCCCTTCAGGGAAAAGCAGCCGGTGTACAAGTCATGGGTGGTTCATCCGCACCGGGAACCAGTCCTGCTGTTCGTATACGCGGTATAAGCTCCAACTCTTCAGGAAATTCAGAACCTCTTTATGTGGTCGATGGTCTTAAAGTAAAAGATATTGCCTATCTGGATCCAAATAACATAAAATCGATGGAGATACTTAAAGATGGTGCATCTGCAGCTATCTATGGAGTAGAAGCCGGTAATGGAGTGGTACTTATCACAACCAAAAGCGGAACAAAAGGGGAAAGCAAAATCTTCTATGATTTTAACTACGGGATTACTTCATTGGCCCGCAAGCCCAAAATGATGAATGCTCAACAATATGTTGACTATAACAAGGCAGCCGGTAACTCTTTGGTGAATGACTGGGATGGCGTTACAGATACAGATTGGAGCGAAGCTCTCTATGGAGATAATGGCTCTTTCCAGCGTCATACAGTAGGTTTTGAAGGAGGAAATGATAATGGTACTCTATACTCATCAGTATCTTATATGAAAAATGATGGTATGTACTATGGAGATAAAGATTATATAAATCGTCTTTCTTTCCAACTGAACGCTACTTATAATATTAAGCCGTGGCTCGAATTCTCTTCGAATAATTCAATCGAAAACTCAGAATACTCAAGAGTAGGGGATGGAATTAATAAACAAGGATTTAACTCTGCTTATTACTATGATCCGTTGACTCCTCTTTTCTATGATAAGGATAATTTGCCACAATATATGAAAGACCTGATTACGTCTAAAGGTGATGATATGCTTATGAAAAATGAGAACGGAGATTATGCTGCTGTTCCTAAATACAATGCTGATAATACAAATCCTATGACATGGTATTATAGTCAGAACAGTAAACATAAGGATTTTAATATCAGAGGGGTAACATCATTGAATTTCAAACCGATCAAAGGTTTTGTATTTACTACCCGTTTGGGCTACCGTTTAGGATCCGAAGATTATAAATATTATGGAGTTCCTGTGTATTTCTCTATTTCTCCACGCTCGAAGCTAAGCTACGAAGCAGAAACAGCTACTGAAAGATTTTATGAATGGGAAAACTTTGCAAACTATAATAAGACTTTCAACAAGCATAATGTATATGCGATGGCTGGGATGTCATATTCATCTAATTGGAGAAACTATACCAGAGGTACCACAGACGAATTTATAAATGGTGCACCAAACTTCCATTATTTGGACTATTCTTCAAGCGGCGCTAATGATGGTGTAGGCGGATCAGTAGGTAAAAGTAAGAAAATGAGTTACTTCGGACGTATAGGCTATGCATATGATAATCGTTATATGATACAAGCTAATTTCCGTGCAGATGCTTTTGACAATTCTAAACTATCAAAAGATAATCGCTGGGGATATTTCCCTTCTGTATCTGCCGGATGGACTGTTAGTAATGAAAAATTTATGGAGAATATAAGTCCTAAAACTTTATCTTTCCTGAAAGTACGTGCTTCATATGGGGTAAATGGTAACGTAAATGTTCTTAGCGGGTATCGGTGGAGTTCATCTTTGAACCTTCCGGGTTATTATCCTATCGGAGGAAGCCTTGTAAACACAATCTCTCCGTCTAATACATTGACAAACCCTATGTTGAACTGGGAAGAATCTAAACAAATAGATGCGGGTATTGATGCCAGATTCCTGAATGATCGTCTTACTCTTACTGTCGATTATTATAATAAGAATACAACTGGGCAGCTAGTAAAAATAACACCTCCTCTTTCTACAGGAACTACAGAGATGTGGAAGAATGTGGGTAAAGTAAATAACGCAGGATTTGAATTTGATCTGGGCTGGCAAGATAAAATAGATGATTTTTCTTACAGTGTGAGTGCTAATCTGGCAACTTTGCATAATAAGGTTACAAAACTGGATGAAGTTCAGAAACCTATTGAGGATGGATATTCTAATGGATTCGTTTATTTCTACAAAGGACAACCGGTGTGGAGCTATTATGGCTATGAATATCTGGGTCCGGATCCTGATACTGGCAAAGCTCTATATAAAGATCAAACAGGAGAAGGTGAAATAAATGAATCTGATAAAGTATTCTTAGGTTCTGCTATACCTAAGTTTTATTATGGGCTAACAATATCCGCAGCTTACAAAGGATTTGACTTTACAGCTTTTGGTAGCGGTAGCTCAGGTGGAAAAATGGTGGTTAGTATGCGTGGATCGGCAACTGCTAATCAATTGGCAGAATTCTGGACAGATTCGTGGGATGTGAAAGGTCCGGGAGCAAAATATCCGCATCCGAATCCAACTGACGATAAGTTTGCCAAATCATCGGCACAGCTTATGAGCGGTTCATATTTCAAGATCAAACAATTACAACTTGGCTATACTATACCGGCTTCACTTACAAGGAAGATTGAAATATCCAGACTGCGTGTTTTTGCTTCTTTGGATAACTTCTTCACTTTTACAAAATATCCGGGTATGGATCCTGAGTCTGTAAGTGTGACTCCTCCGAATACGAAAGGCACTCTAAGTGAAACCGGAGCAATGGGTATGGATTACGGAGATTATCCAAGTCCGAAAACTGTAACATTTGGGCTCAATCTTTCATTCTAATCTAAAACAATAACATTATGAGAAAATATATTATAACACTAGTCATAATCAGCTTGTTTACAGGTATCATGTTGGTTTCCTGTAATGATAATGAACTTGACATTCCACAATTGGGGGTGATTCCGGTAGATGAAACATATGCAAATGCTGATGATGCAACTGCTACTCAATTGGTAGGTGAAATATATGCTACTGCTAAGAATCTTGTTACCGGAGATTGGGGGATTCACTATATCGCTTCTACTACTGTAAAAACAGCAGACTTCTGGCCTGGAGGTTCTAGCTCGGGTGATGGTGGCGACTATCAGAAGATGGCGAAGATGGTAGATGATTCGGAGAACAATGCATATAAGGATATGTATCAACGTTTTTATAATATCATTTACAAAAGTAATATGATCGTAGATAAGTTGAATGATGGCTCACCGGAAAGAAAACGAGTGATTGCTGAGGCTAAAGCATGGCGGGCATGGGCTATGATGCGTCTTACTCAGCTATGGGGATCAGCGCCTTTAGTTGATCATGTTCTGGATGGAATTAACCATTCGTTTACACCAGGAAACTCTACTCCGGCAGAAAGTTGGATATGGATAATGCAACAATTTGATGAAGCTGCTGCTGATCTTCCATCCAAAAGCGGATTAGGCGGACAAAGGCAAATCGGTGGACGTTGGACAGCTGAGGCTTGTTATGCCTTTAAGGGGCAAGGCTATATGTGGCAGAATGATTATGAGAATGCTAAAGTATGGCTGGCAAAAGTTATTAATTCGAATAAATATGACCTTTGGACAAAAACCAAAACAATGGGCCCAAGCTCTTATGGAGCAAATACTACACTGTATAAAGAAAGTAAGTCTGCTACATGGGTTGATGGAAGTGAAAGTTATGAGTATCTGACACTTTTCCGTACAGAGGCTGACTTTTGCGACGAATATCTACTGGAGATAGACACTGATGGTGATAACAATACTATTACCAATACCGAACCTTACTGGTTTTGGGCATATACAGGCTGGCGTAACGACCAGCTATTTACTCCGGGTGATTGTACTAACTCTCAAGCTGATGGTTGGGGATTCATTAATCCTACCCGTGCCTTTGGTACTGCTTTTTGCAAGCATGATGGAAATAGTGTACGCCGTCGCATGTCTTTGGCTACCTACTATGAAGTATATAATGATTTTTCTTATGCAAACAGTGCTGCCCGTGGTGTTATGACAAGTGGCAGGTTATTTAGTAATCAGGGATATTTCCGGATGAAATATTATAACCATCTTGACGATCTTGACGAAGGCCGCTATGCTTCGGGTCAGGCAAGTGGTAACCGTACCAATTTCCCTCTTATGCGTTATGCCAATGTATTACTTTTATATGCAGAAGCAGTATGTTCATCAGGTTCTGAAGGAACTGCTAATATTACGGGCCTACAGGCTTTAAATAAAGTACGTAATCGTGCCGGTCTTACAAATGCTCCTTCTCTGGATATGAATAATGCTACCTACGGGATTAAGGCGGAACGTCGTTTCGAACTGTGTATGGAAGATTGTGACCGTTATGTAGATTTAATCCGTTGGGGAGACTATAAGAATTTTATTCTTGATACCACAGACAATGGAGTTGGAGATTATTGGGGAACAGCTTTTGCATGGCTTGCAGGATTTAAAAATCCGAATGCTCCACGTCCTGCTGATCCATGGGATTTGAGTAATTATGATGTAATGTATGATGACGTAGCAGATAAGGGCTCTTGGAATGACAAACTATTGTTATGGCCATTCCCTTATATCGAAATGATGTCAAATCCGAATCTTACACAGAATCCGGGTTGGTAATACTGGTATATACGAATCATAACTGATAATTGTTCTACTAACTAAAGTAATGAAATAGGTCTGTGACCTTAATCCGGCAAAGAAGACATTAATCTCTTTGCCGGATTTACTATTTTTTACCTTCACTTATGCTGATAAGCGTGGTGCATTTTTTTATAATAAGATATTATTTCTCCTATTAATTATGTAAGTTTGTACGAAGCTTATGTTAGTAATAAGTATTTAATGATACATTTTCAAATCATAACGATTGATAGTTGCTTACCTATTAAAGTAATAAATAGGTCTGAGACCTAAATCTTTTACAATATCCTAAACTTGCATGATGAAAAAGGTTCTACTCCTTATATTTTGTTTTACATACATCCCAATAAATACATGTTTTGGAAATGAAATAGATTCATTATTGAAAGTATTGGATAAGACTATATCCAACCGCCCGCAATATGCTTCCGAAAAAATTTCAAAAATAAATACACTAAAATCCAAACTGATAGACAATCTTCCTCTGGAAGAAGAGTACCATATAAATGAAGGTATTATTGCCGAATATGAATCGTTTATATGTGATTCGGCTATAACATATATAAACAAGAATATAATCATTTCAGAAAAATTGAGCAATCCGGAACTTATCAGTCAGAGCCGTCTGAGGTATTCATTTGTATTATCTCTTTCCGGACTATTTACTGAAGCATTGGAAGTATTGAATACAATAAAGCTTGAAGGATTATCTCTGGATATGAAGTTTATGTACTGTTGGACTTATATCAGATATTATGGCAATCTTATAAAATATACAGACGATTCCAAATATAGAATTAAATATCTGGAAGAAGAGAGGCATTATAGGGATACTATCATGTCTTTCCTTGATAAGAGCTCTGAAATGTATCTGAAAGAAGAAGCATTTAAACTGCAGGATGAGCGAAGGTATCAGGAAGCTTATAAGATTTTGGCAGATATATTTTCACAACAAGAGCCTTATACGCATAGCTATGCCATGGCTGCCATGAGTCTTGCTATAGTTCACGGAAATCTGAAAAATACAGAACAGGAAGAAAAATATCTTATTCTGGCCTCGATAACAGATACGAGGCTAGCCGTTAAGGAAAATGAAGCATTACTGGCTTTGGCTATCAATTTGTATGAAAAAGGGGATGTTGACAGGGCATATACATATATCAAAGCTGCTTTGGATGATGCAAATTTTTATAATTCCAGGTTTCGTAATACAATTATTGCCAGGGTACAGCCCATTATAGAAGACACATATCTTCAGAAAATAGAGCAACAGAAACAAAACCTTCGTACTTATGCTGTACTTACAAGTTTGTTTGTTGTTATCCTTATCATTGCCTTATATTTTATCTATAGGCAAATAAAGATTGTATCCAGAGCAAGGAAGAGCCTGAAAACTATGAATCAACAGCTATCGGATGTAAATAAAAGTCTGGATGAAGCAAATCTTATAAAAGAGAAGTACATCGGATACTTTATGAATCAGTGTGCTGTCTATATCGATCAGCTGGATGATTATAGAAAAAATGTAAACAGAAAAATAAAAGCAGGCCAGATTGATGACCTGTATAAACTTACATCATCTACACGCGGACTGGAAAAGAATGTAGAGGAACTATATGAAACATTTGATAAGGCATTTTTTAAGATTTATCCCGATTTCGTAGAAAAGTTTAATGCTTTATTGAAAGAAGATGAACGTTATAAATTGGAAAAAGGGCAGTTGAATACAGAACTTCGCATATTTGCCCTTATACGTTTAGGTATTACCGATGTGAACCAGATAGCAGTATTTCTCCGGTACTCTATGCAGACTATCTACAATTATAAAAGTAAGGTAAAAGGGAAGGCTATTGAAAGTGAAAATTTTGAAGAAGAAGTAAGAAAAATAGGTACTTTTTCTTGAAAAAATGATTCAATATCATTTACCAAAATCTAATTATGTGTTTTTGGTAATTTATTTGTAATCATTGTGTTATGTAGGTTGTGTTTTGAAAAACGTTTACCAAAATGCCTACTTCGAAAAAGAAGTAGGCATTTTGTGTATATATCTTTGTCCATACATTTTTGAGGAGTAACCACATCTAATCTACTATACCATGTTATATAATAAACCTCTTTATAAAAATATATCTTTATGTGCCTGTAATCAAAACGAAGGAACAAAAGAAGAAATTATCCCTGATACTGTCAGTCTCCAATTCTCAAATATTTATATCAATTATTACCCTAAGCTTATTAGGTTTGCTAAAGAGTATGTAGGAATAAATGAAGACGCTGAAAATATAGTTCAGGATATTTTTCTAAGGGTGTGGGAGCGACAAGATACAATATGTTTGATTGAGAATATTAATGCATATCTTTTCCGGTTGGTGAAGAATAAATGTGTAGACTATTTGAGATACAGATTGTCTACTGAAAAATATAACAAGACTGTTCAGAATTCATTCGAAGCAGAAATGAATCTTAAAATACAATCGTTAGATAGATTTGACGATTCGTTCGTGTCCGAAAAAAGCATGGAAGACATAGTTAACGAAGCAATAAACAATTTACCGCCCAAATGTCGTGAAATATTCCTTTTAAGCCGGATTGAAGGATTAAAATACCGAGAGATTTCCGAACGCTTTGGTATCTCCGTCAATACTGTTGAAAATCAAATGAGTATAGCTTTAAAGAAATTGAGGATAAAGCTAAAAGGGCATTTATCTTTGTAAATATTGAATCTTTTTTGGGGGTATCTTACTAGAGAATCGTTCATAATAAAAAAAGAAGTTGAATGGACGATCTTATTTGTAAATACTTTAGCGGGGAACTTACTGAAAAAGAAAAGCAGGACATTCTTATTCATATCAGCCAAGATACTGATTTGACAGAGGAGTTTATTGAAACTCAAAACTTAATAGGATTAACAGAATTACTTCTTCGCAAAAAAGATATGCCAATAGCTAAAATAAAACTTTCTAAATTTGTAGAATATGCTCAGAAAGGAAAGAAATCAAAATAATAAGAAATGAAAAATATACTTTTAACCATTGTTCTTCTATTCTCCTTAAATTCACTTGTTAAGGCTCAACAAATACCACCGTTTAAAGATGGTGACAGGGTTGTATTTCTTGGTAATAGTATAACTGACGGCGGTCATTACCATTCATACATATGGCTCTATTATATGACTCGTTTTCCTGATATGAGATTGACTGTTCTCAACGCTGGAATTGGAGGTGATCAGGCCAGTGATATGGTAAAACGGCTCGATGGGGATGTTTTCAGCAAAAGACCTACTGTTCTGATCACAACCTTCGGAATGAACGACTCCGGTTATCTGGAATATAATGGTGACCAACCTGAGAAATTCGCGGATGAGAAAGTGAAAGCATCCTATGATGCTTATAAGCAGATGGAAGCTCGGTTTAAAAGTCTGGTAAATACCAATATAGTACTAATGGGCAGCTCGCCTTTCGACGAAACTGCAGTTATAGAAGGGAATACACCTTTGAGGAATAAGAATAAAGCAATGCTTCGTATTGTTGATTTTCAGAGGGAATCGGCAAAGGCAAATGGGTGGCAGTTTTTCGATCTTAATCAACCAATGACAGCCCTTAACCAACAATTCCAACAGAAGGATCCTACATTTACTCTTTGTGGTAGAGATCGGATTCATCCTGATAATGACGGACATATGGTTATGGCTTACCTAATACTTAAAGCACAGGGCCTTGCAGGAAAAGAAGTGGCAGATATAAATATAGATGCTTCCAAGGCTTCTGTAACTTCATCATCAAATTGTAAAATAACAGATATCAGAAAGACAGCCAGAGGAATAGAATTCGATTATCTGGCAAATGCATTACCATATCCGATGGATACTATTGCCCGTGGATGGGAGCAAAAGAAAAGCCAGGCAGAAGCTGTAAAAATTGTACCTTTCATTGATGAAATGAATAAGGAAATGCTGACAGTAAAAGGTCTTAAAGGGAATTACAGACTTTTGATAGATGAAGAAGAAATCGGTACATGGTCTGCCAGTGATTTTGCTAAAGGAATCAACCTGGCAACCCTTACAAATACACCACAATATCAGCAGGCACTGAAAATAATGTTTCTGAATGAAGAGCGTTGGGAAATAGAGCGTCGTTTCAGGGAGTATGCATGGATAAAGTTTAATTTCTTTTTATCGAAAGGTATAACAGGCGATATTAGTACAAGAGACGCTATTAAAGTAGTGGATGAAAATAAGGAAAAAAACTTCTGGTTGAATTCTAAGCGTGATCATTATAGTAAAGTAATGTATCCTGAGATTAGAAAAGCATGGCAGGATGAAATGGACATGCTCCTTTCGGCTATTTATGATATTAATTCTCCTGTTAAGAGAAAAATAACTTTGGTAAAAGCTAAATAAAGGATTAATAATTATGGGAAAAACAGCTGCTATTGCGATACTTTTTCTTTCTTTTTGCGGTAATATTTTCTCCCAGAAGCAGGCTTATTTTGTTGATGGTTATCATGGAGGTATTTATGGACATTATCCCATGTGGGTCACACAATTTATGGTAGATGGGCTTACTAAGCATCCTGAATGGCAGATAGGATTGGAGATAGAACCTGAAACGTGGGATACTGTAAAAGTAAAGGAATGGGTTGCCTATAATAATTTCAAAAAAATGGCGGCGGACAAAAGGATAGAATTTACAAATCCTACTTATGCACAGCCTTATTGCTACAATATTTCAGGTGAAAGTATTATACGTCAATTTGAATATGGTATAAAGAAAATACATCAACATTTCCCTGATGTCAATTTTATAACTTATTCGGTAGAGGAACCTTGTTTTACAAGTAGTCTACCTCAAATATTGAGATTGTTTGGTTTCAAATATGCAGTATTAAAGTGCCCCAATACATGTTGGGGTGGCTATACTGCGCCGTATGGCAGACAGTTGGTTAACTGGATAGGACCTGATGGTACATCTATACTTACAGTTCCGCGGTACGCCAGCGAAAGACTGGAAGATAATTCTACATGGCAGACAGAGGCATGGGGTAATTCAGATTTATATCTTAAGGCAAGCTTTGACTATGGAATAAAGAACCCTGTGGGGATGTGTTATCAGGATGCCGGATGGAATAATGGGCCGTGGATAGGCTTTGGTGACAGTATAAAAAATAAATCCATATACACTACATGGAAGAATTATATCGAAAATATTTCTGATGGCAGAACAGATGATAATTATCATTTTTCGCAGGAAGATGTCCGGGTAAATTTAATGTGGGGAAGTCAGGTACTGCAAAAGATAGCACAGGAAGTTCGGGTATCTGAGAATAAAATAGTTATGGCTGAAAAGATAGCTGCTATGGCAAATATCGATAATAAATATTATCCGTCTCAGGAGAAAATTGACGATGCGTGGCGTACTTTATTGATGGCCCAGCATCACGACTCATGGATAGTACCTTACAACGGCTTATATAAGGGTCGCACATGGGCTCAGGAAATTACATTATGGACTAATAATACAAATGAAATAGCTGATAATGTGGTTGAGGCAGCAGTTGGTTCTTATAATCTCTCAGGCGTAGATAGTTACGGTTATATCAGGGTATATAATACTTTGGGCATAAAACGTACCGAACCGGTTCATTTTGTTTTACCAATATCTGGTGTTCAGCGGGATGTAGCTATATATAATTCAAGTAATAAATTGCTACCTTCTCATTCAGAGCAGGTTGGAGATTCTATTTGTGTATCCTTTCAGGCAGAAGTTCCTGCTTTAGGGTATGCAACATTTAAGGTTTTAGGAAAAGAGGCTACGGTAAATAAGAGTATTCCTGTACATACCAGTACCAATGGGGATTATATCCTTGAGAATGATATGTACAGGATCGTACTCGATCCTGCAAAAGGTGGTATAATCAAAAGCCTCATTGCAAAGGCGGAAGGAAATAAGGAATACGTAGATAAAACTAATAAATATAGTATGGGAGAACTCAGAGGACACTTCTATGATGAAGGTAAATTCTATTCCACAACAGATTCCCCTGCTAAAATAACTATACTGGAAAATAATTCTTTCAGTACAAAAGTAAAAGTGGAAGGAGAAATTGCTTCACATCCTTTCAGTCAGATGATAACTTTGACCAAAGGCCAGAAGCGTATTGATTTTGACCTGACTGTAAATTGGAAAAATAATGTAGGTATAGGCGAATACAAACAGGGTGATAACTGGCGCGACAACAGGAGAGCATATACGAATGATGAGTTTAAATTAAACGTATTGTTTCCTGTAGCTTTATCATCTTCTACTTTATATAAGAATGCCCCGTTTGATGTATGCGAAAGTAAGTTGGATAATACTTTTTTCGGAACATGGGATAGCATAAAGCACAATATTATCCTGAATTGGGTAGATCTAGTACAGAAAGATCAGAAACATGGACTAGCAGTACTTTCCGACCACACAACTTCTTACTCTTATGCAGAGGATTCCCCTCTTGGCCTCACCGTTCAGTATTCAGGTGTTGGCCTATGGGGGCCGGATTATAAGATTACACGTCCCCTAAAAATGAAATATGCTATTATTACTCATAGTGGGAAGTGGGATAAGGCTGCAATATCTACAGAAAGTAATAAATGGAATGAACCATTAGTAGCTTCTTTCCATAAAGAAATATCTCTGACAGATAAATCTTTTCTGAGTATAGATAAACCGGGGTATGAAGTCACTGCATTCAAAATTGAGGGTAATAATATTCTCATCAGGTTTTTTAATGCAGAGAGTGATGATTCAATAAAAAAAATTAAATTTGAATTCCCTGTTTCCAGTATAGAAGAAGTTGATCTGAATGGAAATATCATTACAAAAAAAGTTGAAGATCAGAGAAATATTTCAATGTCTATGCCTCGTTTCGGGATAAAAACACTATTATTAAAAACTAATTGACTAATATATTAACCTAGCCAAATTATTATGTATAAAGCGATAATAACTTCTATAGTAGGATTATGTCTGATAGCAGCAAGCTGCACTCCAGCTACGAAGCCTGTAGAAGATTTTAGCCCTTCTGATTATGTTAATCCTTTTATTGGAGCCAGTACCAGTGTTGGTGCTGCCGGAACTTATCATGGCTTGGGGAAAACTTTCCCCGGTGTAACTACTCCCTATGGTATGGTTCAGGTAAGTCCTAATACTATCACTGGGGGAGACAATAGTCCCGGTTATAGCTATGAGCATCAGACTATTGAGGGCTTTGCATTTACTCAAATGAGTGGAGTGGGATGGTATGGCGATTTAGGTAATTTCCTTGTAATGCCTACCACCGGATCTCTGAAAACAATTGCAGGTAAAGAGGATGGAAGCATAAAAGGTTATCGTTCATCATACAATAAGAATACAGAAATTGCCAAAGCCGGCTATTATTCGGCTGAACTTACCGATTATAATATCAAAGTAGAGGCTACTGCAGCACCACATAGTGGGATATTAAAGTTTACATTCCCCGAAAACAAACAGTCGCGCATTCAAATAGATTTGGCCCGTAGGGTAGGTGGGACTTCTGTTTACCAATATATTAAGGTAGTGAACGATAGTACTATCCAAGGATGGATGAAATGTACTCCTGATGGCGGAGGCTGGGGAAATGGCGAAGGTAAGACCGATTACACCGTTCATTTTTATGCACAGTTTAGTAAGCCGCTTAATAATTATGGATTTTGGAGTGCTAATATACCTGACGACTGGAAACGTAAAATAGATGAAGCAACAGGTATCCCTTATCTGCAAAGAGTTTCCGAAGCACCTGTAATTAAAGGGAAAGAAGAACTTGAAGGAAAACATCTTGGTTTCTTCACTGAATTTGAAACTCAGAAAGACGAAGAAGTTATACTGAGAGTAGGAATATCTTTTGTAGATATGGATGGTGCAGAGAAAAATTTCAAAGCGGAAATGGTGAATAAGGATTTCGACCAGATTCAAAAAGAAGCAAAAAGCCTCTGGGATAAAGAACTCGGACGTATTAAGATAGAAGGCGGTACAAAAGATGAGAAAACGATTTTTTACACATCCCTTTACCATACAATGATAGACCCGCGTGCCTATGCTGATGTAGACGGACGATATATAGGGGGAGATCAAAAGGTTCATGGTACAACAGATTTTACAAAACGAACTATTTTCAGTGGCTGGGATGTATTCCGCAGTCAGTTTCCACTTCAGACAATTATCAATCCTGAATTGGTAAATGATCAGTTAAACTCTTTGATAACTTTGGCTGACGAAAGTAGTCGCGAATATTATGAGCGTTGGGAAATAGTAAACGCATATTCCGGTTGCATGATCGGTAATCCGGCGTTATCTGTTTTAGCTGATGCATATACCAAAGGTATTCGCAATTATGATGTTGAGAAAGCTTATAAATATGCCTTAAACACTTCAAAGATATTTGGTAATGATAAACTTGGTTATACGGCAGGTTCTTTGAGTATTTCCCATACTTTGGAATATGCCTATACCGATTGGTGTATTTCACGCCTGGCTAAAGAATTAGGAAAATCAGATGATGAGAAATTATTCGCAGAGAAAGGGCAGGCATATAAGAATATTTTCGACAAAGAAAAAGGCTGGTTCCGCCCTAAAAAAGAAGATGGTACTTGGGAAGAATGGCCTGAAAATGCACGTATCAAAGAATGGTACGGATGTATAGAATCCAATGCATATCAGCAAGGCTGGTTTGTTCCGCATGATATTCCGGGTATGGTCGAACTGATGGGAGGACAGGAGAAAACTGTTGCCGACCTTACAAATATGTTTGAGAAAACACCTGAAAGCCTTTTATGGAATGATTATTACAATCATGCCAATGAGCCGGTCCATCATGTTCCTTTCCTTTTCAACCGTTTGGGTACACCATGGCTTACACAAAAATGGACACGACATATTTGCGACAAAGCTTATACCAATAAGGTGGAAGGACTTGTAGGAAATGAAGATGTGGGGCAGATGTCCGCTTGGTATGTATTAGCAGCATCAGGATTACATCCTGTATGCCCGGGAGATACACGTTTAGAAATTACCAGCCCTGTTTTTAATAAAGTGGAATTTAAGCTTGATCCTAAATATTATACAGGAGATACATTTACAATAAAAGCTCATAATAACTCTTCTAAGAATATCTATATCCAGAAAGCTTTGCTAAATGGTAAGGAATATAAAGATTGTTTTATCGATTTTTCAGAGATTTCTAAAGGCGGGGTACTTGAGTTGTATATGGGAGACCAACCGAATAAAGAGTGGGGAATATAATAAGGTATTTTTAATAAGAGTTATTTCTCTTTGTCATTGGCTATGCTTCGCTCTGCCGAATTCGAAGAATCAGCAGAGCTAACAGTTGTTTCTGAACGAAGTGAAGAATCTCTTTTCTCTCTGGTTCTTACTTATAAGGTCGAGACCCTTTCTGATGGTCAGGATGACAAAATTACGATAACATAAAAACATAACATTAAATTCAAATGAAAAAAATCGCAATATTCGTTTTCATTTATTTATTATCAGTTATTGCTGTGCATTCACAGCAAAAAGACCTGGTGCAATATGTAAATACCTTACAGGGAACAGATTCTAATTTCGGATTAAGTTATGGGAATACATATGCCACTACGGCTATGCCTTATGCTATGCATACATGGTCGGCACAGACCGGGCCTAATGGTGAAGGATGGAAATATCAATATGCTGAAGACAAAATACGCGGATTCCAGCAGGCACATCAGTGCAGTCCGTGGGTGAGCGACTATGCTGTATATTCTTTTATGCCGATGGTGGGAGAATTAGTTGTAAATCAGGAAAAGCGAGCTTCTAAATTCAGCCACAATAATGAAATAGCTAAACCAAATTACTACAAGGTTACTCTTGACAATGGAATTACTACCGAAATGGCTCCCACTACACGTGGAGCACATCTTCGTTTTTCATTTCCCCCTAAAGGCGATGCCTATCTGGTACTAGATGGCTATACTGATATGAGTGAGGTTACGATAGACCCACAGAAAAGACAAATTACAGGTTGGGTAAACAATCAACGCTTCGTAAATCATGCGGAAAATTTTCGCAACTACTTTGTTGTTCAGTTCGATAAACCGTTTGAAGCTTATGGTACATGGGAGAATCAGAAAGATGAGATATTCTCTGGTGAAGCCCACCGTAAAGGAAAGGGAGCTGGAGCATATATCAAGTTCAAAAAAGGGACAAAGGTGCAGGCAAAAGCAGCCTCGTCTTATATAAGTCCTGAACAGGCTTTATTAACGTTAAACAGGGAATTGGGTAGTGATAAGAATCTGGAACAAACAAAAGCCCGTGGTGCAGAGACATGGAATAAATTGCTGAACAGGGTAGTCGTTGAAGGTGGAACAGATGAACAGATGAGGACATTTTATTCATGCCTTTTCCGTGCCAATCTTTTTTCACGCAAATTCTACGAGCGTAATGCGAATAATGAACCATATTACTACAGCCCTTATGATGGTAAAATCTATAATGGCTATATGTACACCGATAATGGATTCTGGGATACATTCCGCACACAGTTTCCGTTGACAAATATTCTTCATCCTACTATGCAGGGACAATATATGAATGCTTTGCTTGATGCTCATGATCAGTGCGGCTGGTTGCCTTCATGGTCGCAACCCGGAGAAACGGGTGGTATGATCGGAAACCATGCAATCTCACTTCTTGCCGATGCATGGGCAAAGGGTATCCGTACATTCGATCCGCAACGCGCTCTCAAAGCTTATGCACATGAAGCTATGAATAAAGGCCCGTGGGGTGGGGCTAATGGTCGCATCTTCTGGAAAGAATATTTCCAGTTAGGCTATGTACCATATCCTGAGTCGTCGGGATCTAGTGCTCAGACACTGGAATATGCCTATGATGACTGGTGTGGTTATGAGCTGGCCAGAATGACTGGAAATCAGTTTTATATGGATGTTTTTGAAAGACAGATGTATAACTACCGGAATGTATTCGATGCTTCTACAGGATTTATGAGGGGTAGGGGCAATGATGGTAAATGGCAGGAGCCTTTCGACCCATTCGTATGGGGTGGACCGTATTGTGAAGGTAACGCGTGGCATTATACATGGTCTGTATTTCATGACGTACAGGGCTTGATCGACCTGTTTGGCGGACCTGATAAGATGACAACAAAAATGGATTCGGTATTTACTGTTCCTAATGTTATCAAACCGGGTACATACGGAAGTGTAATCCATGAAATGAAAGAAATGGAACTTTCCGGTATGGGACAGTATGCACAAGGTAATCAACCTATTCAGCATATGATATATATGTATTCATATGCAGGGCAACCATGGAAGACTCAATATTGGGCACGCCAGATTATGGACAGGTTGTACAATTCCTCAGAAAAAGGTTATCCGGGAGATGAAGATCAGGGAGGTATGTCATCCTGGTATATTCTGAGTGCATTGGGCATTTATGCTGTTTGTCCGGGTACTGACCAATATGTATTGGGTAGCCCATTATTTAAGAAAGCAACCATTACAATGGAAGACGGAAAGAAATTTGTTGTGGAAGCAAATAATAATAGCAAGGACAATGTGTATGTACAATCGGTTACACTGAATGGTAATGCATTGAATAAAAATTATATCACATACAAAGACATAGTAAACGGCGGAACTATAAAATATGAAATGAGCGGGCAGCCAAATAGGAGTAGAGGTGTAACTAAAGACGCTGCTCCATTCTCTCTTTCGAAGAAATAAGGCGAATAAAGTTAATTAAATAAATGAATAGTAACATCTGCTTGCTGTTCTGGCGGTTTATGCAGTAAACGCACGGAATACCTGAATTTTTCGGAACAGCGACAATGTTAGGTATGAACAGGAATAGTTTCCTATAATAATAAGAAAACAATATGAAAATCAGATTGATATGTCTACTTTTTATCATTCCTTTTTTAGTAATGAATGCGCAAACGGCACTATCAGACTATGCAAGTAAGGTAAATACGCTCATCGGTAATAAAGGGGTAGGCTGGGCATCCGGATATGTATATCCCGGAGCTACTTATCCTTTCGGGATGGTGCAGTTTACACCGTCTTATTTTTCCAAACAGTCGGGTTTTGTTATCAATCAGTTAAGCGGTGGAGGCTGCGAGCATATGGGGAATTTTCCTACTTTTCCGGTAAAGGGAAGGTTGCAAATGTCCCCTGATGATATTATCAGCTATCGCATAAATTTATCTGAAGAAAAAGGACATGCCGGCTATTATGAAACGATGGTGCAGGAAGATATCAAAGCTGAACTTACTGTTACGGAAAGAACAGGTATGGCCCGCTATGAATATCCTCAGGGTGAGAATTTAGGCACTGTTATAATCGGGGCAGGTGTAGCTGCAACGCATACAGAAAATGCCACGGTAATTATTACAAGTCCAAATACTTGTGAGGGGTATGCCGAAGGAGGTAATTTTTGTGGAACTCCTACACCGTATAAGGTATATTTTGTTGCCGAATTTGATACTAAAGCTGTTGATACAGGAACATGGAAAGACGATAAGATAAGAGAAAAATCAACCTTTGCCGAAGGGAGTAACTCCGGTGTATATTTTACTTTCGATGTTAGTAGTAATAAAGTAGTACAATATAAAGTAGGGGTTTCGTATGTATCTATTGAAAATGCCAGAGAAAATCTGAGAGCTGAGAATACAGGATGGAATTTTAATATTACGAAAAGTCAGGCTGAAGCTAAATGGAATGAATATTTAGGCAGAATAGAAGTGGAAGGAACCAATCCTGACCGCACTATCCAGTTTTATACACATCTTTATCGAGTACTTATTCATCCGAATGTTTGTAGTGATGTGAATGGGGAATATATGGGCGCGGATTTTAAGATCCATAAAACTAAATCTAAACATTATACTTCTTTCAGTAACTGGGATACCTATCACACACAGATACAGCTTCTTTCTATGCTCGATCCTGATATTGCTTCCGATATAGTGATTTCTCATCAGTTGTTTGCAGAGGAAACGGGTGGACAGGGATTTCCACGTTGGGCGATGGCAAATATAGAGACCGGAATTATGCAGGGAGATCCTACTCCGATACTTATTTCAAATGCATGGGCATTTGGTGCCAGAAATTATAATCCTAAGCCTATCCTCAAGATAATGCAACATGGAGCCGAAATTCCCGGTTCAATGTCACAAAAAATAGAAGTGCGTCCGGGATTGAAACAATATCTGGAAAAAGGCTATTACAATGCATCTGAACAACTGGAATATACCTCTGCCGATTTTGCTATTGCCAGATTTTCATTATATGCCTGTGGTGACGAATTTACAACCTGGCGCTACACTCACTTTGCACGATCGTGGAAAAATCTGTATAATCCTGAAACAGGATGGTTACAATCCCGGAATGCGGATGGCTCATGGAAGCCATTAAGCGATGATTTCCGTGAATCCACATACAAAAATTATTTCTGGATGGTTCCTTATGATATAGGCGGACTGATAGATATCGTAGGTGGTAAAGCCAAGGCGGAAGCGCGGCTTGATGATCTGTTCAGACGGTTAGATGCAAGTTATAACGATGATTGGTATGCTTCGGGAAATGAGCCTAGTTTTCATATTCCATGGATATATAACTGGGTAGGACGTCCGGATAAAACACAGAAAATAATAAATCGTGTGCTGAATGAGCAGTACTTTAATAAGATTGATGGGCTTCCTGGAAATGATGACCTGGGAACAATGGGTGCATGGTATGTTTTTGCATGTGTGGGTCTATATCCGGAGATTCCGGGTGTTGGAGGCTTCTCAATAAACACTCCCATCTTCCCTTCTATAAAGATGCGGCTTAAGAATGGCGACCTGGTAATAAAAGGGGGGTCGGAAAAAGATATTTATATACGGTCTTTAAAGATAGATGGCAAACCATATGATAGTACATGGATAGACTGGAAGGATATCTCAAATGGAGCAACACTGGAATATAATACTTCCTCCAAGCCTGATTTACAATGGGGCACTAAGGTAGATCCGCCTTCATTTCCATAAGTAATGAAGATTTTGTCATCCAGAGGAACGAAGGATCTCTTTACCAATAAAGCTGTTACTTTATATTTTCAATATTGTCTATATAATACAGATAACAAGCGTGTTATCTAGCAATAAAGTAACAATATAAAAACATACAAAAAAGTGTTACTTTTGTCACTTTTAATAGTATATTGCCTGATTATTAGATGAGTAGATGTTTTGTGTTAATGTTACTTTTTGATAGACAAGTAAAATACATTGCAAATAAATAATTAATATATAACCAATGAAAAAAAGTATTTTTAAAGTAAGCTTGTTTTTAGCAACAGCTGCTATGCTCGTTTCTTGTAATGAAAAGAAACCAACTGAAAAAGGTTCGGAATTTCCGGATTGGGCATGGGCTGATTTTCAACGTCCGGAAGGGATAAATCCAATTATTTCACCGGATGCTACCACCCGTTTCTATTGTCCGTTGAGAAAAGATTCTGTCGACTGGGAATCGAATGATACCTTCAATCCTGCAGCAACTATTTATGATGGAAAGGTAGTAGTTCTTTATCGTGCAGAGGATAAATCGGGAGAGGGTATAGGTGGCCGTACTTCCCGCCTTGGATATGCATGGTCGGAAGATGGGTTGCATTTTCAACGAAAATCTACTCCGGCATTTTATCCTGACAATGATAGTCAGAAAGAGCTGGAATGGCCGGGAGGTTGTGAAGATCCCCGTCTTACAATGACTGAAGATGGTATGTATGTGATGCTGTATACACAATGGAACAGAAAGCAGGCACGCCTGGCTGTAGCAACTACCCGTGACTTGCAAAAGTGGGAAAAACATGGGCCTGCATTTGCAAAAGCTTATGACGGACGTTTTAAAGATGATTTTTCGAAGTCGGCATCGATTATAACTAAAATTGTAGATGGAAAACAGGTAATTGCTAAAATTGATGGAAAATACTGGATGTATTGGGGTGAAAAATTCGTGAATGTTGCAACTTCCGATGATTTGATCAACTGGACTCCAATACTGACAGAAAGCGGAGATTTCCTTAAAGTGATAGTGCCTCGTCCGGGCAAGTTTGATAGCTCTCTTACAGAGTGTGGCCCACCTGCTGTAATGACAGACAAGGGTATCCTTTTGCTTTATAATGGCAAAAATGCAGATGGAGCAGAAGGTGATACTGCATATACTGCGAACTCCTATTGTGCAGGACAGGTATTGTTCGACCTGCAAGATCCGACAAAAGTGATCGGGCAGCTTGATAAGCCTTTCTATATTCCGGAAGCTGATTTTGAGAAGAGTGGACAATATCCTGCAGGAACAGTGTTCATTGAAGGTCTGGTATTACATAATGAAAAATGGTATCTGTATTATGGCTGTGCTGATTCACGTGTGGCTGTTGCTGTATATGACCCCAATAGGAAATAATAATGTTTTGATGTAAGTATCTTCAATATGTTAGAATAGCTTTTTTTCAAGAAATATTTCATTGCGCAAAAAGATTGCACATCAAGGTTATTACTTTGCAGTATAAATAAGAAAAGATCATTGAAATAAATAAACAAGTGCCGTAGGGAAGAGATACTTCGTAATCCACTCTGGAAACGCTGTTGAAAAAACAGCCAGCAATGTAAGTTGTAGTCGTCTAGTAAAATAGGACACCAGATCAAAAAGGCTTTTCTCGTTTGTTGCCTTGTTTAAATAATATAACAAGTGTCGTAGTAAAGAGTTACTTCGTTTGCTAAACGCCAATTAATGAAAAGGGTTCGACTCCCGCAACGTCCGAGGTTGGACAAAGTTTGCTCTTTATGCTTGTTACCTTGTTTATTTGTGAATTAGTACAAACAAGTGCCGTAGAATAGAGTTACTTCGGTTAACTGGGTCACGGGTTCGATTCCTGTCATCTTCGGGTGTAGCTCAGTGGGTAGAGCAAGCTATTATAGTCTCTGTTCGTTTGTTGCCTTGTTGATTAAATATAACAGAATGTCGTAGAAGAGAGATACTTCGGCTACCAATTTTAGGGGAGGAATAGTGAGGTCGTAAATCCGGCGAGACTATCCGGTTCGACTCCGGCAAGCCATGCCCCGCTCGCTCTTTTCGCTTGTTACTTCTGTTTTTTATAATTTCAGGTGTCGTAGAAGAGGATTTCTTCGATTTGGGATCCGGATTATATAGGTGCAAGACCTATCGATTTCGTAGCTTAAAGTAAAGCGCCGGTTTATATCAGCCTTTTCGCCTTATTACCCTGATTTTTTATTTGAACCGGTTTATTATCTTCTTGAATGATTTATTGTTGAATGTATTGTTCCATAATTCCTTTATTTCAAGAATACTATGGTCTCTCAATTTAGGTTTTATCTCCATTTTAAATTTAAGTTCCAGATTCTCAGTGTCTAATATTTGTTCGAGCTCTGTTTCCGATAGTTGGGGATATCCTTTTCTGAATTTTATGAACTTTATAAGGATAAGAATATCTTCTTTTACGAAAGCAAGTTGTGTTGCCATTTCGTGGCTAGCTATAAGGAACAGGTCATCCAACTTACCAGCTAACTGGCTTTGTCCATCAAATTCAGTACCGTCGAATTCTTTAATGCAATTGTCTGATAAACCTGAAAGTTCATCAAGAGACTTAATAATATTTTCAACTTTAGATAGGAATTCTGATATATTATTCTGATCTATAGCTATTTATATAATTTCACTCTCATCCCGATCAATATTTCCTCTATTTTATTCTTATCAGGAATATCTTGCAGGTGGCTTTTACCGACATATTGCTCTATCCTGTGCATCAGGTCGTCCGCCATTACCAAGAGTTCATCATATTCCATCATTCCAGCTTTTATATTCAGCAATTGTTCTCGATTAGGCCTCTTTACATTTAGCTTCCCATCACGCAATATTTCTTCGGCAACCTGCAACAGCCGGATAGTGTGCATGATGTTCTTTGCATCATAATTTTTTCCATGTTGCTGATTACCCTGATAGCGTATTTCATTGCGATTGGCAACCCAATCCCAGTATTCTTTGTACTCTTTACAATACAAAGAATAAGCTTCAACATTAAAATACAGATAGGCGACTTCTTTCTCTCCTTTTTGTATAGAAGATAAAGCAACTTCATTGGCGTCGGGATTATGTACTATTCCTTTATATCTGAATTTATCATCTTCGTCATAAAACAAGGCGTACATTCCTTTAGTATGAGGTATAGAACTCAGTCCGCATCTTTCCTGAAGGTAATCTTTCGCCTGTAGCCACTCTTTTACCGGAACAGAAGAATATCCTTCGAGAATATAACAGAAGTCGGGCACATCCTTCCGCTCTTTTTCCATCGGGTTTACGATCTTCTTTTTGTAGCCTCTGGCCTTTTTGATTTGTGAATGAGCATAACCCGCAAAAGTTTCCTTACAGAGTTTGGATAAGAACAGTTCGATATTTAAGCTATCCATAATAGGATGCTTGTATAATATACGGTCTTCAGGGGAAGCTAGTATTTCGAGTATGTTAGGATTGTTTTTACAAAGCAATTCTACAAACCGCCCCAACTCATAATATACTTCATCGTTGGTCTCATTATTTATCTGAGTAATATAGTCCAGTCCGAAGAATTGGTCTTTCGGTAGATAAAATACTCCTTTCAGGTCTGTATCAGAAGTTGGTGTATCCAGACCATATGCCTTACTGCCACTTATGCATTCAAATAGTAATAGCCCTTTGTCCTTTATTTCTTGTATTGTCATCTTCTATTATTTCTCTGATAATGTAAAGATTATTCTTTACTACAATAAATTAAACCCCTTCTCAGATAAGGCGGAGCCAGATTTTGTTGCTTAAAAAGCATGTAGCCGGGAGATGTACTTACCCTATATCCTAAATCCTTCATGATAGCCGATAGTTCTTCATGATCATCTTGATTGTGGTAGGTACATACGGCAGCTTTAATTTTATTATTTCCTGAAGTTAATATCTCGTTTGCTCCTTTGATAACTAATTTTTCGGCTCCTTCCACATCCAGTTTAAGAAATAAAGATTCATTACTAAGCTTTTTTATAACAGTATCCAGTTTGGCAGTTTGCTCACTATCCGTATCAGATACATATTTGCAGATAATCTCCACTTTATCCTGCCATGGCTTGAAAGTTTCGCGTAATGCTTCCAGCCAGCGCTCCTCTACTTCGAAGAGATAGACTTTCTTTACCTTCTCAATCACTGTTAACGAAAATATACCTTCTGCAGCACCTACATCAAACAGGATGTCTCCTTCTTCTATCCTAAAAGTCTCAGTCTGGTAGCAATGTGCAGATTTACGATCCTGCTCGTACAAAAGGTTGGTATATATCCTCTGAATATTAAAAGCTGATGTTTCTCTTGCAAAATAGAGCCGTTTCTCATTATGTAATACATACTTTAATCCACATTTTTCATTTGTATATACTTTTATTTTTTCCGGATTATACTTTTCAATAAACGAATAGGGAAAATAATGCGCCCCTTTTTTACGAATGTAAGAAACTGCTTCCGCTTGTTCTTCATTTATTTCTGATGGAGATACGGAATCATAATATTTAAGAATATCCTTTCGAAGCAGCCAGTCGGGATGTTTATATAATATATATCGGCTCCATCCTATAAATAATGGGAAATACCGGCCTATTGCCGTACTGATTTTCTTTTCAAACATTTGTTAAATTTTAGCCAAAAATACACTTATTATTTTTATAATCAGTATGAAATTACCAGATTTGAGATTGTTTAAAAACTTTATCTTATTAGGTCAGCATATCGATAAAAGAATAAGGTTACAATAAAAAATGGGCAAAACCTGTTACTTTTGTCACTTTTTATGCTTGATGTTAGAATCATATATTTAATAATCAAATAATTAATTGAATATTGGAGATCGATGTAACTTGTTACTTTTTTATGATAATTGTTAAAAATGAGAAGTTTTAAAAGAAAGTTTTTGTTACGCAAAAAAGCTGCGTACTTGTTTTTGAATCTTTGTAATGTCAAACAATTAGAGTGTCGTTAAGACCTTAACATTAAAAATTAAAAGAGATGAAATTCAATTTCAGAAACAAAGGAAAAAACAAGGTGGTAAATTATGAAGGAGCACAAGCATACCGTCTATCACCAGAGTGGCAATTGTATACTGCTGCCGTTACCTCTGCATTGAGTGACAAGTTTTACGAAAGCGCGCAAGCCCGAGTTGAAACAATGCGTGGTTTGATAAAACGATGTGACCCGATATTTGTAGCACAGCTGGCTGTATATACACGCCAGAAGATGAATCTGCGTTCAATTCCATTGGTATTGGCTGTAGAGTTGGCTAAAATACACAGAGGAGACTCTACTGTAAGCAAAATGGTATTGCAAGTGGTGCAGCGTGCAGATGAGATAACAGAACTGTTGGCCTACTACCAGCTTGCTAATGAAAGACAAGACACAAAGAAACTAAATCGTCTGTCGAAACAGCTACAAGCCGGATTGCAGAATGCATTCAACCGGTTTGATGAATATCAGTTTGCAAAATATAATCGTGATGCGGAAATAAAACTTCGTGATGCACTATTTCTTGTACACCCTAAGGCAAAGGATGAAGACCAACAGGCTTTGTTCAACAAGATAGTAAATGATACATTGGAAACACCATATACTTGGGAAACAGAACTTTCTGCATTGGGTCAAATAAAATTTGATTCCGAAGCTGAAAAGGGAACTGCATTCCGCATCAAATGGGAAGAACTGATAGATAGTGGTAAAATAGGCTATATGGCATTGATGCGTAACTTGCGTAATATACTGGAATCGAATGTTTCGAAAGAGCATATCATAAAAGTATGCAGTGCGTTGGCTTCACCGGAAGCTGTACGTCGTTCAAAACAATTGCCATTCCGTTTTCTGGCTGCGTATCGTGAAATATCTAAAGTGAAGTCTGCATATGCAAGCCGTGTACTGGATGCATTGGAAAAAGCCGTAGCTGTATCTGCTGAAAATATAAAAGGTTTTGATGCTGACACCAGTGTACTGATAGCATGTGACGTATCAGGCTCTATGCAACGTCCGGTATCTGCTAAAAGTAAAATACTGTGTTATGATATAGGTTTGATGCTGGCTATGCTATTGAAGTCACGCTGCGAAAATGCCATAACCGGGATGTTCGGTGATAAGTGGAAGGTGATAAATGTACCTACACAAGGTATATTGTCTAATGTGGATGCTTTCTATCGCCGCGAAGGAGAAGTAGGCTATGCAACCAACGGTTATCTGGTAATAGAAGACCTGATAAAGAGAAAACAACAGATGGATAAAGTCATGATGTTTACTGATTTGCAATTGTGGAACAACAAAAATGACAAGAAAATAGCTGATCTATGGAATGAATATAAAAAGATATCACCAAGCAGTAAGCTATATCTGTTCGACTTGTCCGGTTATGGAAACACTCCATTGGATATCACTCAGAACGATGTGTATTTGATAGCTGGTTGGTCCGATAAAATATTTGACATCATATCGGCTATAGATAATGGTGGGAACGCTTTGGACGAAGTAAGAAAAATAGAACTATAAATGAGAAATCTTGTGAGTGTCGTAGCATAGAGTTCCTTCGGACTTAAAATTTGCTAGCCTCTTTGTGATAGTTACTTCACAAGATTTTTTTAATAATCAGAGTTGAAATGTAATATTTCAGCTCTGATTTTATCTATCTTTATACAGACATACTTTACAAACATATGAACAAACTGATTTATTTCTCTTTCATACTATTTTCAGCGATTTGTTTTTCATGTACGAGCAATACAAGTAAAGCAGCTCCCGTTGAAAAAATTGACTCAGTGGTATCATTGACTGATTCTATAATATCCGAAACTACTATACGGAAAGATATTCAGGACGATCCTTATAAGGAGATGACTTCCACAGAAATAATGAGTGCTGAAGAACAAATCAGTTTTTGGAAAGAGTTCAAAAAGAACCTCTTAAAAAAAGATTATCATAAACTGGCCGACATGGTACAATATCCCTTATTTGGGGATGTTTTTCGATTTAAAGTTTATGCGCCGGATTATACTGATGAACAGGTGGCACTAGCTAATAGCAAAGATGGTAAATTCTATAGAGAGGACTTTATTGAGAATGCAAGTAAAATCTTTGATAAGGAGTTTATACAATTATTAGTTAAATATGATTTTGATAAAGCAATAAAAGACAAGGCATATAATCCGACCCTAAAAACATCCGATGGCTATATACACTCTATCCATCTCTTTACCGGAGAGGAATACCAAGGAGAGTATATTTCAAATTATCATTTGAGCTATAACAGTGGAGACCCAAAAGAAAGTATCACCGAATTTTCTGAAATATATTATATACGAAAGAATAAAGAGGGAAAAATCCTGCTTTATTGTATAAATGGAGCAGGTTGAGCTACTCCTTAATTTTCACATATACCAATTGCGAGTGTCCTTTTTCAGTCTTTCGTTCATCTATCTCAAATACCTTCTTTTGCGCCTTTACTAAAGCTGCAAGCTTGGAGAAACCATAGTTACGGGAATCAAAATCGGGGCGCTTTTTAATAATGAGATTACCTATATCTCCCAGATAGGCCCAGCCGTCATCGTCGGCAAGATCACGCACTGTGCTCTTTAACAGATTGATAAGTTTTTTATTTACAGGCTCTATATTCTTTTCTTTATCTTTCTTTGTTGCAGAAGTTGTTGTATCCTGCTGATCCTCAGAATCACCGATAATTTCAATATAGATGAACTTATCACAGGCTACAATGAATGGATTCGGCGTCTTTTTCTCTCCTATACCGATCACCTGCATACCAGATTCCCTGAGTCTTACTGCCAGTCGGGTAAAGTCACTATCACTGGAAACCAGACAGAATCCATCTACTTTGTCACTATGCAGAATATCCATGGCATCAATAATCATTGCAGAATCGGTCGCATTTTTTCCCGTAGTGTAGCTATATTGTTGTATCGGAGTGATTGCATGCTCCAGTAACGGCTGCTTCCATCCCGAAACTGTTGGCTTTGTCCAATCTCCATAAATACGTTTTATTGTTGGTACACCTATTTTGGCTATTTCATCCAGCATACCTTTTATATTAGAATACGGTACATTATCTGCATCAATCAGTACTGCCAGATTTAAATCCCTCTTTTCTCTCATATGATTATAATTTCTTTTAAAAGTACAATAATTTATCAGACACTTAATAGTCCGGCATCATAAAACTTGCACCTTCAATATATTTATCTATAAAATCATGTTTGAATTTTTACGTAAATCAACATCTTCTTTTGTGTCATCATGCCAATAATAATTGACACACTTATAGGCATAATCAAAATTATCCTTCCTGGTAAATATAAAGGTTTCTTCATGATTAAAACGTTCCCGGAAACGTTTATTCATCCCTTTACGTTGATAACCCAGTTGCTGAGTATAGAATCCCCTTTGCTTTTCATAATGGAAGTAATGTATTCCCAACCAGGATGGAGAATTTTAAAAGATAGAGACTAAAGGGATAACAAGGAGTTATTCCTTTTTTCAATTATCTTTGTGATTTATTACTCAAACAATACAAATGAAAACCTTTCCATCCAATACAAAATTTAAATATCCCTGGAGAAAATACCAACAAAAAGTATTGGATGAATTAGACTTCCATATGGAAGACAGGCATTTGCATGTTATCGCACCTCCAGGATCAGGTAAAACAGTATTAGGACTAGAAGTAGCAATACGCATCAATAAAGCGACTTTAATACTAGCCCCGTCTTTAACCATCCGGAACCAATGGATACAACGTTTTTGTGAACTATTCTTAGATACACATATCACTCCCGAATGGATATCAACCGATATCCGCAAGCCTGCATTCATAACTGTAGTGACGTATCAAGGCTTACACTCATCATGTAGCGGACAAATACAAGCAGAAGATGAAGAACCGGAAGATGAAAATTCTGAACCTAAACCGATCAAAGCCAAAGCTCATAATAAATCCACTCTGGTATCTATCGTTAAAGGACTAAAAAGTGTAGGAATAGGGACAATTGTTGTTGATGAAGCACATCATCTGATGAATGAATGGTGGCATACTCTCATAAAGGTTAAAGAACAATTAGATCCCTTTGTCGTTGGTCTTACGGCCACTCCACCCTATGATGTCAGCTATACTGAATGGAGACGCTACCTCGACCTGAATGGTAGTATCGACACAGAAATTTCCATTCCGGAACTAATTATCGAAGGCGATCTGTGCCCTCATCAGGATCATATTTACTTTTCAATGCCTACTGAAGAAGAATACCGAAAGATAAATAAGTTTCGAAAAGACATGAATGATCTTTATCAGAAGCTATCCCATTCGGAGACTTTGATTAATGCAATGGCAAGTATCCCTGCATGGAATGAGCCGGAAAAGTATCTGGACTGGATTTATGATAATTTACCTATATACACATCATGTATTATATTCCTGCATGCAAATAATATCGAGATTCCCGTTATCCACTTAAGAATAGTAAGTGGATATGAGGGAAATGATATACCCAAAGTAGATATTCCAGAATTGCTCTATGAACGTATTGAAATATTACTTAACTTCTTTCTTTTTCAGGAGAAAGAACTCTTTGAAGAGTTTGAAGAAGAAAAGGAAGCCTTGATGAATCAATTAAGACGATATGGAGTACTCGAACGCAACAGAGTGAACATGCTTTATAATCAGCGCATCAATAAGCTTCTTATTTCCAGTAATGGAAAGATGAATAGCATAAAAGAGATTGTTGATTTTGAACATAGCCATTTACAATCTGATTTGCGCATGGTTATTTTGTCAGATTATATACGAAGTGAATGCCTCAATAAAGACAATGTAGACATTGAGTTAAGCAAGATTGGGGTGATTCCCATATTCGAACATCTACGTAAATATAACAATGATAATAAAAAACTCGGAGTACTCACAGGTTCAATAACAATCATACCTATTGATGCAATTAGTCGTTTCCATGAATTATGCATCATACACGGCATGACAGAACTGGATCCGCTCACATATGAGTATATAGATGGATACAGGATTATCAAATCAAATGCAACTCTTAAAAATAAACTGGTACAAATCATAACACAACTATTTCAGGAAGGGGAGATCGAGATTCTTATCGGTACTAAATCCCTGTTGGGAGAAGGATGGGATGCTCCGGCAATCAATAGTCTGATTTTAGCTAGTTTTGTAGGATCTTTTGTACTTTCCAATCAAATGCGGGGACGTGCAATAAGAACACAAAAAGATAATCCATCCAAAACAAGTAATATATGGCATCTTGTCTGCCTCGATCCTACAATGGAAGATGGAGGTAGCGACCTGGAAGTAATGAGAAGACGTTTTCGAAGCTTTGTCGGATTATCAAACTATGAGGAACCGACAATTGAAAATGGATTGCAACGCCTTAATATACATAGGGATTCATACAATGAGGAAACAATCAGAGGAATTAATCTTGTTACATTAACGAATGCCGGAGACCGATGCACCCTAAATGAAAGATGGGCAAAAGCTATTGCCGGAGGGGTACAAATTGTAGAGGAGATAAAGATCCCGTTCTATAGCGAAAAAGGGGGCGAATACCCAAAGCTAAAACAACTATACATGATGCGGACGATAAAGTATCTTGGAGCCGATCTTCTATTGTTACTTACAGCTTTTGCTTCTCAGACTCTTGAATCATTGATACACAATATAAAGGCATTGCGAACCCCAAAAGATTTCTATTTCTTTATTCTTCTTACTGCCCTTACAGGATTATTTATGTGTGGCAGGCAAACTTATAAGACACTAAAACTATATATAAAATTCAGGGATATTTCTAAAGATATTCAACAAATAGGAAATGTGTTGCTCAAGTCATTAATCAAGCAAGGCACAATAATTACTAATCCTGCAAACCTAAAGGTTATTGCATATTCTGATGAAGCTGGAGCCATTTATTGTTATCTCGATGGAGGAAGTACTTTTGAGCAAGCTGTATTTATCGATACATTGCAAGAAATTGTTAATGTCATTGAAAATCCACGTTATATAATCGTACGTAAAAGTAAATTCTTTGCAGAACAAATCCGGCGCGACTACCATGCAGTACCTGAGATCTTGGGTAGGAATAAAAAACTTGCTCAATATTTCTCTCAGCAATGGCTCGAACTTGTTGGTCCATGCGACCTTATTTATACACGTACAATTGAAGGTAGAAAACAACTGTTAGAGGCCAGAATGAAAGCCCTTTCGGCAAATTTTACGGATGATAATACATCGGAACAAGTGAACAAATGGAGATAGTTATTATATTTGTATATAATAAAAATGACATATCATGAAAAACATAAATTTGAATAAGAAAATAAGCTTGGGATTATTTCTAATATCTGTGTCTTTCATCTTAAAATATTTATCGCCGGACCATACGATATCAGCAATTGCTTTCTTTCAGGGATTTACTACAGGCCTTGGGCTAGTGATGCTTGTTGCCGGAGCCATTCAGAAGAGGAAGTCTTTCCGATAAGTTCTTTTTTACTATCTTTGCACAATAACAAGTAAGTGTCGTAGAGAAGGGTTACTTCGATAATGGGCCTAAGGTAGCTTAGATTCGGGCAACCGATTCCGCGAAGTCGGGTTGAAAACCGACAGGGCAAAGCACAATGCGCAAGTCTCCCTGAGATGTCGAATGCCGGTTCACTGCCTCCTGGGGGTAAGAACGTCCGATAGCCGCAAGGCAAGTCTCTTCTCGCCTGTTACCTTACTTGTATATTATATTCCGTGATTAATTCGAGATAAAGGCTCGTTCACATTAAAGAATTTGCATACAATATTTTTTGCACCCATAGCCTCAACTCGTTTAGAGTGCATCGCTGCATATTTTTCAGCAGACTCCATATCTTTAAAAATATAGATTCCACCACTCTCTTCAGTTTTAACATTTTCTATCCATATTTTGGAAACAAAACCAGGCTCATTATTAATACTTTCTGCCAATTCTTTAGCTCCTATAGTGAGAGCGTCACCCATCATTTCTACCGGAAAGTCAAAATTTATTTGTATTAAGACCATAATTCTACTATTTAGTTAATATAACAAAGGTAGGATATTCAGTATTACTTGTATAACAATTTGGATTGTTAATATCTATGTATGAAAGCCTGTATCTATATTCTTATATGTAGCATATGCTATCTCTATATCGACTTTCAGCCATAAAATGTATTTTAGTATCAGCCTTTTTAAGCCATATATCAATCCTACTTTCCATTTGAACATTGGGGTATGAGCTAATCTGTTTATAATCTTTATTAATCATTAAATCAACAAAATGTAAAACAGAAGCTGTTGACTTACTTTTTGTCCATTGTTTCAACAAGGGATCTATATTGAAGTGACGGCCTATCATAACAAGTATATCTTGTACGGGTTCATGTTGGGGATAATGATTAAATTCGATCGTTTGATGATAATAATACTTTCATTGGAACAGAATCCGAACATTGTTTTCTTAATACATTCTTTCTTCATTATTGGATCAATTAGATATATATCATAACAGAGTAATAAAGGAAAGACCTGAAAATATAGAGCCTTGGAATGAGCAATCAGTTTTAGTCCGAGTATCTGGGATTTGATGTACCTATCGGTTATTTTCAACCTTACCTACAAGATGTAGATCATCCTGTAATCATTTCTACTTTGATTCTCACAAAATCATCAGAAGATATGATTGATGCACAGAAAAGGCTTGGTGAATATGGCTATACTTTTCTCTTCGAAAAAGACAAAAGCAAACTGGATATTATGTAAGCATACATGGTATGCTTTAAAAATTCCCATAATTCACCTGAAAGCAATTTAACTTTAACTCTTTACGCCACATTTCTACCACCTGGTCTCTGTCGTCAAGTACTAAATCGATATAATATTTATCCTTTATTTCAGCGTCGAATATTTCTTTTTTTATTATCGAATCTTTTCTATAATCCTTGCTTTGGCGCATCCAAAGTTGATGATAAGGAATGTTATGGATTTCAAGAAAACGCTTAGTCGGTTCTCTGAACTTATCTTCCCTACCTGAAACCAAAAGTATCTGGTAACCATCTTTCGCTAAAGCTTTTAATGTATTTGCTACCGGTTTATTTAATTCATCTTTATCACTATGGGATGCATCAAATGGATTACGATCATCCATAAGGGCAAGCGTTCCGTCAAGGTCACAAATAACAGCTTTAGGTAGGGTTGTATTCTGCTCTGCTATTTTTACTCTTTTATCAATCTTAGGACGGGTTGAGAGATCAAATGTCTTTTTCAACTCTTCCAGTTCTTTTATATAGCGTTTTTGCACATTCGCCGGAATATATTTGCCCGTTTCCTTATTACGTTTATCACAGCGTTCGGCTATTTCTTCGGCATCGGCTTCAAATACTTTGAAAGATATATCTGCCAGATGGTTAAATTTTTCTATATAGTGGTTCAGATATTCTGCTCTGCAGTGAGTAGCATCTATCAGCACATTACATCTTTTCTTTAGTAATGCTTCTATAGATACATCCAGCATGTCGGTAATCAAACCTTCATCGCGTGGAGATAAATTAGCATATGTAAAATGCATCATGCGAAAATCATCACGGCAAAGACGCATCCAATTTTCTTCGGTGCGGATAAAATACTTTGCGAAAGTGGATTTACCCGATCCGGGAGCACCGATTAATATTAATATTTTGGAGTTTTTTTTCATTGTTATATACTTATGTCTTACTTAATTTTTGCTTATAAAGTATGTAAAGATTAATTCAAAAATCTTGTTTTCGTTTTGTCTGTTTTTATAATATCTATTTCAATAGAATCTCCATAAAAATATTCAGACATACCCAGCAATTTGTACAAGTTCATTCTTATAATCTCATATCCAATCCAGCTTCAACCCTCTCTCCCATAATGCGGTCGAAAACAAGGTTCTTCAACAGGTAGTTTTCTTTGCTGATATCTTTGTATTTCACTTTCAGCAACTCCCAATTGATCATCCAGTCATTAATGGAGCATTCCAGTTTACGGTCGATCTTACGTTTATAAAGATAGTAATCATATTGTTCATGAAAATTTACTCCGTATATCATTGTAAGATACTTATTGTTTCTTACTTTGAATGCAGGAGGCATATTTCTGATAAACGCCTGACGGGGTTTGATTACAATACCTTCTTCCATATTTTGCTCCAGGGTTACAAACCACTTGTATATCTCTTCTACTGACTGGTTAAATTCCTCTTCGTTGCGTATGTACAAGTTCAGACATTCATCATTATTTACTTCTCTATAACTTAGGTTGTCGTTCACTATCAGTTCAGAGCCGTCTTTAAATACTTTTTTCAGAATATTGAACGGCTTGAAGTGTATAGAATCTTTTTTGCCAAAATGATTGATCTGTTTTTCGTATATATCGATACTTGTTTTATACACTTCCATATCCAGTATATTAAAATCGGCTACAGATTCATACTGGCGGATAATATGATGAGGATACCTTTCTCTCAATTCCTTGAGAGAAAGTTTGTTCTTATCCTCAATAAAGTCTATGTAAGGTTGAGAAGCCTTTACTTTTGAGATTTTCTCATATATATCCGATTGAGTCAGATGGTTGCAGTGGTTTTGGTGTACATTCAGATAGCCTTCAAATTCATTTTCAATCAGTCCTTTACCTAAAGCACTCCAAGGCATAAGTTCCGATTGGATAATGAGCATGTCAGTATCAGTCCAGTCGATACGGCTGTGCAATTCTCTACAGGCTTCTACTGCTGCAATCAAGTCAATATGATCTATTTTATGCCCGTTTCGGCTAACGAAATAGGTATCTTCCAGATTCTTATTTAAATATATATCACAGTAAGAGCCCATATATTTCTTTTGTATCACTATCTCCTGTACTCCATTTTCAAAGAAGTAACGGATACCTTCATATATACTCTCTATCTCGTTTCGTTCAATCGATTTTGGAGCCGGTGATATGGTAGGTGAAAAAGCATTCACTTTGTTTTCACAAAACCAGTCAATTCTATTTTTTAATCGTTTTAAATCTTCCATAATTATATCGTTTGATAACTATTAACTGATTATTGTTTTCTGATTACACATCCTTGTGTTGGCTGAATGTCATTTAGACTATCACCTAATTGAAAAAACGCTACTTTATATTGTTCCGGATTTTCCATGTTCCAGATACAACTCTCTATTAGTTCTTCAAATTCTTTTTGGGTAAGTTCAAACTGATGATCGTCGTGGCGAAACTCACTCTCCATATTGTAAAATTGATTGAACTCCACATTTGGGGTGGTAATTAATAATTTGTTGAAATTAAATGATAAAGCCTTCTTTATCAATATATCGGCTTCTTCCCTTGGATTATGCTCAATAACTTCGGTCAAAAGAATATTTACCTGTTCGTCAGATGTAAACTGTTCTAATGAATTGTAGAATATCAGATTGTCTTCCTCATACCTTCGTGCAATATTCTCACTCAATCGTTCAAATTGGCTATCTTGATCTACAGCATAATATGGTGCTTTAAATTCCTTAGCCATCATCTTTTTATAGTAGGTGAATTCTCCACATCCAATATCCAGAATTGGTATATCCAGTTCTAGCTGATTAACTATATAATGAATACGCTGCAGGTATGTACCTTTTAATACCAGATTAGCTATCAATCCGTTTCCTTCAAGATATTTCTCGAATAAAGGTTTCAGTTCCTTAAACTGACTTTCGGATTTCACAGCCTTCATAATGAACAGGTAGAAAACAAAATATGGAACATTTTCAATATTGGTCAATATTCGTCCATATTTCTGGGCCAATTGATCATCTATATAAGTATGTATTCTATATTCATTTGTAACATGAGTAAACAATGCGACCAAAGCCAGTAAATTGAATGCTTCAAAAACAGATTTTGCAGTAATTGTCAACTTAAAGATGCGGTTTGTTTGTTGTTCGACCTTTACCCCATCAAAATACTTTGAAGGTAGAAAACGTTCGTTTCGAAACCAGTTGGAGTCAATATAAAAAGAAGGTATTTCAATTATACAATTTTCTGTATCGGCTTTACCTTGTGTAATGTCAAGCCACGTAATTGGTTTTTGAGAAAACTCGTCTTTACTTTTTAGTATATGTGTAAAAAGCTCATTGCATATGTGCAATACAGATAATGGTGTGCAATAGCTTTGATAGTCTATCTGGTTGCTTTCTTCAGGCAGATAACTGTATTTAGTATCCTGAAAAACTACCTCATAGTAATGTTTGTTAACCGCATTTCCTACTATCTGACCATTCTTTAAAGTCTTGAAATACAATCCATAGTCTGTGTTCGGGTTCTTGAAAAGAATATCAAGCAAATAATCGTTTTTGCTTCTAATTTTTAAGATCATAATTTCTATCTTATTTCTAATATTGGTACAAATATAATATAGTGATTGCGCAGTTTTTTTGCGTACCTATAACTATTTTGGCATAAAAAGAAAAAAAATGCCCGATAGAGGGGGGTAAATGTTATAATACTTTAAAAAAATGTGTGCGCTAAGGTACGTATTTTGTATATGTGACACATTTTTAGTATATTGTATGGATGGAGATCAAATGCCCTTCGAAATTTTATAACTATGAGTAAGCAAATTATATCGTACGCGTTACATAACTACCGTACAATTCCACAGATTTTATCTCTTACAGAAGAGATGATAAAAGACATAGATGTTGTAGGAAGAGTTCTTCCATTTAAAACAAACAGCTATGTGGTAGATGAACTGATTGATTGGACAAATGTAGAGTCTGATCCTATCTTTACGTTGAATTTTCCACGACAAGGGATGTTGGAAAAGAGGCATTATACGGCTATTGAAAAGTTGTTAGATGAGAATGCGGATAAGGAAACTATAGCCAAGAAAGTACAACAGATACGTATGGCTCTGAATCCCAATCCTGCAGGACAGGAACATAATGTACCTTATTTAGGTGAGATCAAGTTGAAGGGGATACAGCACAAGTATCCTGAAACAGTATTATTTTTTCCCAGCCAGGGACAGACCTGCCATGCGTTTTGTACATTTTGTTTCCGTTGGCCACAATTTTCGGGTATGAGTGAACTTAAGTTTGCCATGAAAGAGGCGGATCTATTGCTCAAATACCTGCGATTGCACAAAGAGGTGACAGATATACTATTTACCGGAGGCGACCCGATGGTAATGAATGCAGCTACACTTGAGGCATATATAAAGCCTTTGCTCGGACCTGAATTCAGCCATATCCGTTCTATCCGTATCGGTACAAAATCTTTGGCATACTGGCCATACAGGTATTTGACCGATAAAGACAGTGATGATGTAATCCGTCTGTTTGAAGATATAACCAAAGCTGGTAAGAATCTGTCGGTGCAGGCACATTTTAATCATCCAAGGGAACTATCTACTGATGCGGTGAAGCAGGCTATTATGCGTATTCGTAATACAGGTGCACAGATACGTACCCAATCGCCATTGCTGAGAAATATAAATGACAAGCCTGAACTTTGGGCTGAAATGTGGCGAAAGCAGGTTGATTTGGGATGCATACCTTATTATATGTTTATAGCTCGGGATACGGGTGCCAAACATTATTTTGAATTACCTTTAGACAGGTGTTGGCAGATTTTCCGCCGTGCATACCGTAAGGTTAGCGGTCTTTGCCGGACAGTTAGAGGTCCAAGTATGAGTGACCATGCGGGGAAAATACAAGTCTTGGGTGTACAAGAAGTAAGAGGGGAGAAGATATTCGTTCTACGCTTTATACAGGGAAGAAATCCTAAATGGGTGGATATTCCTTTCTTTGCTCAATATGATTCGAAGGCAACGTGGTTTAATCAGTTGAAACCAGCCTTTGGTGATGACAAATTCTTTTTTGAAGAGCAAAGAGCAAAACTGGAGTTAGTCAAACCATTTTTATTTGAATAACTTACTAATTTAAAAGATAAGGCTTACATAAATTCATGTAAGCTTTATTCTATTTATCTCATTGAAAGTATTTATTTGACAGGCAAATTTTCTGATGTCTTTTGTGTCTTCGATACTTCTTTCACTAAAGTATATTTTAAAGATGATTGATCAGCAGCAGGAGTTTCTATCTTTTCGGTTTTTACCTCTATTACATATTCGTTTCCAGGTTCGTAATTAAAACCCTCTATATTGTTATAAAAGAACTCCCATTCGGTTTGCCCATCTTTTTTTACAAGAAAACATTCCATAGGCGCTACACCTACACAATCACCTTGCTGTGATGCTATTACCAGGGTTTCTACATTTTCTGAATCGGTGTTTTTTTGTGAGCTGCTGCATGCACCTAAAAATAAGGTCATTGTTAGCAAGCTTAGAATTAATTTGTACATAATTAAATTGTTTATAAAGTAATAATTTCTGTTATATTGTATTACAGAACTTATTTATAAACGGTTTTCTCTTTAAAATGTTTATTATTTACGATTTTAGTTTCTCTAATTGTTCGGCACTGAGATAGATCGATTTCTGTCCTTTTATTTTTGCGTCACCTACTGCCGACTGTATTTCCCAATCCAGAAATTTCCCCCGGGAATAGTCATCGATATCAGATAAAGATACTTCAATCTCACCACTGCTTTCTTCTGTTACTGGTATCTTATCCTCTTTATCAGATTGCTTGGTAACTAATTCTTCAAGTTGAGAAGTTTCATAATATGGAGTTTCGTATAAAAGCTCTTCCTCTTCCGTTACTAGTTCGCCCAATACTGGAACATCCTCCTCTATTTCTGTCGGAATGATTTCTTCTTTGACATCAATTACCTGAACTTCATCTTCTACGGGTATAGGGATAGTATATATAGGAACCTCATTAGTTATAGCCTCTTCCTTATATACTGGAGGTTGTTCAGTATTACCACGTTTTTCAAGAATTTCCTGAAGTATGTATTCTACTTCTTCTACTTTCTCTTTTTCAATTTGATATAAATTATCAAATTCAGAAGGGCTTGATGTTAAGTATGGTATCTTTTTCAGAGCAATTTCTCTATTAAAGCATTCGATGGAAATATGTGTCTTATTAGGTACAGTCGTTTTTAGATCTATAATGATATTGTAATCCCGTGTGTTCCTGATATTATAGCTTATAAGTTGCATATAAGTAAAATGATTTATAATAGCGATATCTTCTTCTTGTATGAAGATGAATTCATTCGTGTCGTCATTATAACTAAAAAGATAAAATCCGATGGCACTGTCAATAATCTCCTCATCTCGTAAATTATTATAGGAACTTAATATCGAACGAAGTCTTGCTGAATATAATTTCCCCCAATTATAGCCGGTAGAATGCGGCTTTTGTTCATTATAATGCTTAAATATGCTTTTAATAATAGGTACTATAATGAATATTATAACGAGTATAGTAAAGATTGACATTATTGCTTAGATAAAAAGTTAAGGAAGTAGACCTGTTCATTTCTTATATTAGCAAACGTACGAAAAATAGATGGATATTGAATATAATTTAAGGCGAAACATAAGCAACACCTTAAATTATATTAGTAATTCTTGACTACTCTTCTATAATATATTTCACGTCGTGTGCTTCTACGAGTTGAGGTATTTCCAATTTATATAGCATCTTATTCAATACGTTTTCAGGTAATGGGTACTCACGATTACGATTTTGAGTACGCCATTTATCATATGGCTTTTCCAGATAAACGATATTTACTTTTGCGTCGTATAATGTAAACAAATCGACTAGTTGCTGCCGCATAAGTCGTGTAATATTAGTTGCATTCCATATAAAATTTTGTCCTTTGCGAAGGTATTCGCGAGCTTGCTCTTTGGCCGTTTGTACTACCCACCCTGTGGCAGACCTGTCTGTCGGGCTTAGTTTATGTTTGCGGCGGATAGCATCAAGGCTTATTACCGGAATATCAGTTTTTAAGGATTGAATGTAATGATCTTTTCCCATGCCCGGTAATCCGGAAAGTATTGTGACTTCACTCTTAAAATCGTCGAAAGGAACATATCCTATATATCCGTCTATCGAGTTAAAATACTGAAACCTTGCATTGGGTGTCTCAAATTCTAAAGCTTTACCCCAACAACCTTGCTCTTTACAGAACAATTCAAATAATTCCAATGATTCCATCAATTGAGGCAGATCTTCACATATTCTTCCTTTTGCATCTGCTTCTGCAAGCGTTTTTAATTGTGAGGTGTCAAGCCTTAACGATACTTCATGTATTTTTTTTGCCGGCTCTACTTTTTCTAATAACCATAATGGTAATCCATGAAAGCGTACCAATGAAGCTATTTTTTCACGGATATGAAATGGGGTAGGGATATCCCTGAAAAGAATAGTACGTGTTGTATATTCTCCTCTGCGCGCATGTCCGTTTGCCGAAACCTTACCAAATCCATCGTCCTGTGATGTAGATCGTTTTTCCACATCATGCAACAAAGCACTAACCCATAATATTTCTTTATCTTGCTCTGATAATGTATTGTATTGGGGAAGTTTGATGAGCTCGTCCAATACCATTTGTGTATGTTTGGCAACATTACCTTCTCCGTGATGTATTTTATGTTGTGGTACATTACTCATATCATTTACCCATTGGAATTGCTTTTCCAATGCATCCCAATTTTTATCTTGTGTCAGTTTCCAAATCTTTTCCATAATTTATATTTTATCATATATAAAAAAGTGACACCTTTCTTAAAATATTTAAACATATAGTAATCAATGTGATTTATGTTAAAAAGTGACAAAGGTGACACTATTTTACTTGTTTTTTATTGTTACTTTTTCTTTTATGACTTATAGTTTACGATCTTTATATTAGATAATTTTGGGGGGATATAATTCCGTTTATTCGTGTATCATTCTTCATATTTTTCCCCTTTCCCAAATAAGCTGAGCCCGTTTCCAGTTACGGGTCCAATGCTCTCCTGTTTTTACATGTCCTTTTCTTACATATTTGAATACATTGTGGGCAAAATCTTTTGCTGCATATTCCTCTGCGTTTCGTGTAACAATGCCTTCCCGTGTACAATCTTCTTCAGTCTGAGTGTCAATAGAGCCAAATATGCTGGGTTCATTAGCCAATGCTATAATCTGCTTCTCCAGACTATCTTTTGTGAGATTGTTTACTGAATGAGCTGCAATTTCGGGTACAGTAGGAAGATCAAACATTGCAGCATAGAATTTTACCTCTTCCCATGATAACCATTTATCGAGACAACGGACTGCAAATATGTAATAGTAGGATTCTATCTGTTTATATTCAATAGAATGCACTGCATACAGATTTTCTCCAAAAAGTTCGATTTCTCCTAAGTCGCGTTTTATCAGCTCCCACCGTTCACGCAGCTGGGTTGTCCAGGCTGAGGTTGTAGGTGCTGCATGCGAACGTGCAAATACCCCGAACTGATTAAGACAGTTATTTTCGCCATCCAGTTTCTCTGTATGAATAAGGGTTTTTATCTGTTGGATATCATCCCAGTATGTATGATTGATTCGGTCGTCGCTTGTAGTTCCGGGCGAAAACGGAAAATGGTATGTGCGACCATATTTTTGTGATAACATTATGTAATTGTTTTTAATGAATATAGAATACAATAGCTAAGACCTACAAGTTACAGCTTGCGGTCTCCAATCTCCGGGAAGGCTCCCGGTATGTATCCTAAACAATTACATGACATCAATTATAAACAGTTATAAATAATATGAACAAAGATATAAAGATTTTTTAGCCAAATCAAATCTATCATTCGAAAAGCCTTTAATGTAAATTTCTATTGGTGTTAAATTGATTTAAAAATATGTTATGAATGATGAGTTTTTTAAGAAAAAATCGAGTTTTAATTCTAAAATTACTTATTGAACGTTAATTTGTCACTTTTTGCTATAAAATCACTCAACTTTTGAAAAATAGCACTTGTTATATAGGGTATGAATAAATGTCCATTTAATACATTTCACAAAAAAAATTAAGATCTTATGAAAAAGAAATTTTTATCAATTGCATTTTTAACAGTGCTATTAATTACTGGTTTGTCGTTCAGCTCTTGTAGCGATGATGACGATGCTGATGATTATTATGATTTGGAATCCACTATTACATTTGAGAATAAAGTGGTTCTTAAAGAGTTTGTCCAAAGTGGTAAATTTGACGGTATACTTCCGGGTAACTCGGTAGATATCAAATTTCATGCTGGAAAAGGGCAACGTCTGATGTTTGCTACAATGTATGGTTACTCCAATGATTTATTTTTTGCACCTGAAAATCCGGGAGTAGAATTATTTGATGGAGACGGAAAAGCCCGTACTGGAGATGTGTCATCACAAATTCATTTATGGGACAATGGTACCAGAATAAATAAACAACCGGGATCTGGTATCGCTCATCCTGGCGATCCTGAAGATGGTACGATAAAGAAAGTAGAGACGCAGGATGCTCAAGGCAATTTATATCGTCCGGCATCAGATCTTGTAAAGCTAAACTTAACTTACGATGCTGTTACTTCAGAATTTACGCTTACTATCAAAAATAACAGTAATGGTACAATTAATGAAACTCCACTATCTTCTGGAGTATGGGTTGTGTCTAATATGTTGGGAGGTGAATATGTCAAAAGAGAGCCATTCTTCAAAGGAGACGAAAAATCATCTGCCCAACTTACAGCACTTGCTGAAAATGGAAATAATCAACCATTAGGAGATATGGTTAGTGAGATGACTGGTATTATTACCACTCTTTCTCCTGTTTTGGTAGTTGTTTATACAGGTGATGTTAATCCAATTTATCAACTTGATAAGAAAGATGCTAATATTGGTCTTAAAGAACTTGCTCAAAATGGAGACGAATCTAAACTGAAATCCGCTCTTTCGGGAATGTCTAATGTAAGATATTTATTCGTAGCTAATTCAGAACCGATTAACCCGGGAAAAAGTGCTGAAGTTAAATTCAAGGCATGGGATGGAGATAAGATTGCATATGTTACGATGTTTGGATATGGTAACGACTGGTTCTATGCTAATGAGGAATCGATTTTGGCTAGCTATAAAGGAGACTTAACCAGTAAGACAGTACTGTTCGATGATGGTACAGCTGTTAGCCAGTATCCGGGTGCCGGTAATGGTCAGTCTTTATTTGGGGGTACATCACAAGTTGAAGATGCTGTGATAAAGAAAGTCGATAATACTTTCCCTATACCGACTGTAGCTAACACGATTAAAGTTACTATTAAATAAGGTTATTTAATAAGTTGTTCAAAAAGGGTATCCGACTGGATACCCTTTTTATTTTTTTGCAAGCCTATTACAGAATATTAAAATATAACGCAATTCATTTGCGCAACCTGAATATTTTTCTCTATTTTTGATTTTCTAACATGATATGCAAGACTATGACTGAGAAAATACAAGAAAAGAACCTGCCGTATTTCAAGTATCACCCTAATCCAACAGAAACCGGAGCATTCCAATCTGACCAGACAGTAGAATGTGATTGCTGTGGGAAAGAGACCCCCATATATTATACCGGGCCGTTTTTTAGTGTGGAAGATATCGAGGCTTTCTGCCCCTGGTGTATTTCATCTGGAGAGGCAGCAAAGAAATTTGAAGGTGATTTTCAGGATTATTCAAGTATAGAAGGTATTGCAGTAGCCCTGGGAGATAAAAACACAATAAATTATACAAAAGAGGCTATTCGTGAATTGACCGAATGCACTCCCGGATATATGGGCTGGCAACAGGAACATTGGTTGGGGCATTGTGAAGACCTTTGCGCTTTTGTCGGTTATGTAGGCTGGCAGGAAATAGAGGATAAACTGGATGAGTTCGCCGACTTGGAAGGTGATTGTGAAAAATTTGGAATGAAAAGGGAAGACTTGCCAAAATATTTACAGAATAACGGCTCGTGTCAGGGCTATTTGTTTCAATGTTTGCATTGCAAGAAGTACAGATTATACTTTGATTTCGATTAAAAACTATGAATAGTATAATAAAAAAGATTTGGGAGAAAAAGAAATAAGATTATGAAAGCAAATGATAAACTAAATACTTTTGGAGAGCTGCTTATTGAAAATGTAAGAGATAGGACAATTGACAAATATAATAGGATTATAGAGGGAAAGATGAAGGATGCCAATAGCCTTAAACTGCATACTTTTATTTCTCAATTGGACGAGAATGCAAAATCAATTTTACATCGTGTTATTATGGATACTATAGATAATCAGCTATTTAATACATTAACGTTATTTGAGCAAAATGAAGAGTATTTAGTCGGTTATCTCGGTGAAAAAGAAGTCTTTCATAATCTGGTTGATGAAAGTGACGGGCTTGCAGGTGAACTGCTTGGTGATGACGGATGGATTAAGAAATATAGTAAATATGAATAACTATGCCAGCAAACAGAAACGCACTGATACGCTATAAAACAATAGACACCTGCCTGCGAAACAAGTACCGTAGATGGACACTCGAAGACCTGATTGATGCCTGTTCGGATGCCTTGTATGAATACGAAGGTATTGATAAAGGAATCAGCAAGCGCACCGTGCAAATGGATATACAGATGATGCGCAGTGAAAAACTAGGGTATAACGCACCTATTATTGTCTACGATAATAAGTATTACACCTATGAAGATGAGGACTATAGTATAACAAATACACCTTTGTCGGAGCAAGACCTCAAAGTAATGTCAGAAGCTGTTGAGGTACTTAGGCAATTCAAAAGTTTTTCTTATTTCACGGGGATGGACGATATTGTTAGCCGTCTCGAAGACCATGTAACTTCTGCTAAACAGAAAACCGTACCTGTTATCGATTTTGAGAAGAATGAAAGCCTGAAGGGACTGGATTACCTCGATGCAATCTATCATGCTATTGCCAATAAGCAATCGCTGGAAATGAAATACCGTTCGTTTAAAGCACGTTCGGCCTCTACATTTATTTTTTATCCTTACCTGCTGAAAGAGTATCGTAACCGCTGGTTTGTATTCGGAGTAAAAAAAGGAACACCTATGCTTATGAATCTGGCTTTGGATAGGATTCATAGCCTGGATATTGCCGAAAACGAACCATACCATGAAAATACAATATTCGACACAACCACTTTCTTCGATAATGTTATAGGTGTTACAAAAACATTGAATCAGGAGGCGGAAGTCGTACGTTTCTGGGCAGATAAGCAAAACGCTCCCTATATAAGGACAAAGCCTTTCCACAAAAGCCAGAAGGTTGTCAAAGAAAACGAAGATGGTTCCATTGTATTTGAAATAGAGGTTGTGATTAATCAGGAATTACAACGGGAGATTTTCGGCTTTGCTAATAGCATAAAGGTATTATCTCCTCAGTCTTTGGTCGATTTTTTTGGTTGGAAATTTCGTTTGGCTAAAGAACTATATAATAATCAAGAATAATTTTGTAGTTTGCGTAAAAATTACGCCAAATATTTTGCAGATAAAAAATAACCATATATATTTGCGTAAAAATTACGCTAACTATAGGATGGTAAGAGCCTCAAAAGTAATTTTTTCTCTTTGTCATGTTGAACGTAGTGAAACATCTCATGTCCGGAGGGTCGAGATTCTTCATTACATTCAGAATGACAAAGAAGATAATACTCTGATATTTTTAATTAAACCTCTTTTTACAACTTAGAATTTTGAAATAAAAAATATGGAACAACCGGGAAGTTACATTTATGAATATCCGAGACCGGCAGTGACGACTGACTGTGTTATATTCGGATTCGATGAAGGAGAATTGAAAATACTGTTGATTGAGAGGGGTATTGAGCCCTATAAAGGCAGATGGGCACTGCCTGGTGGATTCCTTGATATGAATGAAGATGCAGAAACCTGTGCTCGACGTAAATTATTGGAAGAGACTTGTCTGTCTGATTTATTTATGGAGCAGCTTTACACTTTTTCGGCAGTAGAGCGTGACCCCCGTTACCGGGTGGTGAGTATTGCCTATTATGCATTAGTTAAACTATCCGATTATGATGCGCAGGCAGGAACGGATACGGCTAATATAAAATGGTTTCCTCTTTCAGAAGTTCCTGACTTGGCTTTTGACCATCAGGAAATTCTGAAAATGGCAATTGAAAGACTAAAAGGGAAAATAAAATATCAGCCTATTGGTTTTGAACTGTTACCGGAGGAATTTACTTTGCCTGAGCTGCATCAACTCTACGAAACCGTTCTACAAACAAAGATGGACAGACGCAATTTCAGAAAGAAAATGCTGAGCTTCGGTCTTCTGATTGATAAAAATGAGTTTCTAAGCGGAGCGCCAAACAGGGCACCAAAACTGTATAGTTTCGACAAAGAGAAATATGAGAAATTGTCGAAAGATGGATTTTACTTTGAATTGTAATGGAGAATATGTATCTATTGTTTTGTCATTCTGAACGAAGTGAAGAATCTCATCCCTCATAGATATATTATTTTAATCATTAACAACCAAACTTATGAACAACTACATCAATAGAATATTATCTACAAACTGGTATCCTGACATTTGTAAAGACCACGCGGATTATAAGATTTTAGCAAAAAATCTTCACCCGGATGTAAATAAAGATAAAGATGCTGTCTTGGCTTTTACCCATCTTAATAATCTGAAAACGGATTTTGAGAGAGGTTACGAGTTTCGGGATGAATCGGGAATATTCCGTTCCAATTATCTGGTCCATAGGTGGGAAGGTGATGTTGATTTGCTTAAGAAGTCCAAGGTGAACTATGATAAAATCATATTTTTGGCTAAGAGTAATTTTAATGCGCAGTCTTTCAGCCACTTTATGCAGTATATACCATCTAATCTTGATTTTGAAGGGAATCAACTGGTTTATAAATCCGGATATAAGTGTATTCCGTTAAACAAGGCAATCGGTTTACTCCCTGAAAATGAAAAAAATAAACACGTGAACTGGATATTCTCCCGGCTAATAGAATTTGTATCTATGCTGGAATCACTGGAGGTTACTCATGCAGGCATAAATCCCGATTCAGTATTTATTATCCCTGAGATACATGGTATTAAGGTGACAAGTTTTTATCATATATGTACCGATAAAGTAAAGACTATAAATGGGAAATATAAGAATTACTATCCACCTTATATGTTCGATACCAAGCAGGCTGGTTCGTATATAGACATCAGTCTGGCCAAGAAAACGGCAATCTGTGCTTTGGGTGATGTCAGCGGTTCGGGAGTCAGGCTTCGGAGTGATGCTAACGTAAATCAGAATGTATTGAATTATCTGATGCTTTCCGAAACGGATGCTTTTCACTCTATGCGAACCTGGCGCGAGACACTGGATAAAAACTTTATAAAAGAATTTGTGCAACTAAGTATATAAAGAAATTTGAAATTAATACCCTTTCTTGTCGCGGCTTTGCTCTCAGTGGCGTTAACCCGACAGACGGGGTACCCCTCAGGTAAAACGGACGTAAAATTGAAAGTTGTCCGAAGCCTGAAAGGCAAGTTCTTTCGATTTAGTCCGTGAGCCTGTAAGGGGTCGTCTGAGAGGGTGTGCCACCAAAGCGTTTTTGCTTCCTTTTGCGGCTTTGGGCAAAAGGAAGGTAAGCAATCTTTGATTGCGCACAGTAAAAAGAAAATAATTATATAAAATAAAAAAACAATGGAAAAATATACAACCTACAACATAAACTGGCTACTAAATAAAGTTGAGAAAAAAGAAAGTGCTAAATATCTTCTATTCTGGGGACATGCCGTGTCAAAAGACGGCTCAGTAACAAAATCATGCTTTAGCCAGTGGTGGCAGAGTGCTTTCACGGTAGATGGCGTGACATATGCCACTGCCGAACATTGGATGATGGCTAAGAAAGCAGAATTATTTGATAAAGAAATGATAGAACAAATCTTACAAGCAAAATCTCCAGCCGAAGCTAAAAAACTGGGAAGGAAAGTCAAGAATTTTGACCCGAAAGTATGGGGTGAAAACTGTTTTGATATCGTTTGTGAAGGGAATTATCATAAGTTCTCGCAACATGCCGGTCTGAAAGAATTTTTGCTGAATACAAAAGACAGGGTATTGGTTGAAGCCAGTCCCGTAGATAAAATATGGGGAATAGGAATGGCGCAGGATGATGAACATGCCGAGAATCCCCGTCTATGGAAAGGTTCGAATCTATTAGGCTTTGCATTAATGGAGATAAGGGATAAACTGAATAATGAAAACATATAACATCAATTGGCTTTACGATAAACTAAATACAGAGGTAATAGAGTACCTTTTCTTCTGGAAGCCGGAGAAAGGTACTACTGTAACCGGAGCATGTCTTAGCCAATGGACATATTCACCTTTTGCTGTAGATAATGTGTGTTATCTGACAACTGAGCACTGGATGATGGCTAAAAAAGCAGAATTATTCGGAGACAAGGATATTTGCCGGGAGATACTTTCTACTGAATCTCCTGCCGAAGTCCAGATTTTAGGAAAGAAAGTCAGAAACTTTGACCTGACTGAATGGAAAAAATACCAATCCGGTATTGTTGAGGAAGGTAACTTCTATAAATTCTCTCAGAATGAAGAGATGAAGTCTTTTTTGTTGGATACAGGAAATAAAGTTCTTGTTGAAGCCAGCCCTCTCGACCGGATATGGGGCATAGGGTTAAGTGAAGAAAACGAAAATGTAAATAATCCATATTTGTGGAAAGGGACAAATCTGTTAGGCTTTGCCTTAATGGAGGTACGAGACAAATTAAAAAAGAATTGTGGATAATTTTTCCAAAAAATCATGAAGCTTAAAATAGATGCTATAACAGAAGCCGATTATCAGGTACTTAATGGATGCATACCTAAATATTATGGAAAAGATAACTATGTGTCTCTTGATAAAAAATATCGGTTAGGCTTAACTTATATGGGAGAATACAGATTTGGAGATGCTTTTTATTATGGCAAAATAATAAATACAGAATCAAATGAAACTGTTTGGGAACATAATAAGGGAGACTATATAAGAGCAATTTCAAACTATCCATGGTCAATAGATTCAAAAACATGTTATTTCTCTCTAGTGGAAAAAGGTAACCAGATTGTTTTTGTTGATATGGATTCAGGAAAAATGGAAATGATATATTCGGGGAATTATACAGAAAGAAGATTAAATTGGATTTCTTTTATCCCTGAGAGTTTTCTTGGAATCATTTTTTATTCTTGCCTTTACAAGAGTGATAATATAAACGAATACGAATATTATTGTTATCTGAAAAAAACTGATGAATTAATCCTGCTGAATGATTTTTGCAGCTTTCAGATTGCTGGGGTTGCAGAATCTCCTTTGGAAAATTGTTTATTCATATTCTCTTCAAATGCGATTTATAATTTTAATATGCAGAAAAGAGAACCTGAACTTGTATTAGAACTTGAATCCGACAAACAACTATTATCTCAGAGAAGTTCAATATCTCTGATTAAGAATAAGAAGTTGTTGCTTGTATCACTTTTGGATTCTTCTAAAGAATGGGTATACCATACAATTAAATTATCTGATTATGAAACTAATATATAGCGCTTTATTCGGCGTAGCCGTTGGCGATGCTTTAGGTGTACCTGTCGAATTCAGAAATAGGGATTATCTGAAAGAAAATCCCGTTACAGATATGCTTGCCTATGGAACGCATAACCAGCCTGCAGGCACATGGTCGGACGATAGCTCTTTGACTTTTTGCCTGGCTGAAAGTCTGACCAGAGGTTATAACCTGAAAGATATGGGGATGCGCTTTGTATCATGGTACGAAGATAATTACTGGACACCTCATGGAGAGGTTTTTGATGTTGGGGTTGCTACATCGAGGGCTATATATCAGTTGATGAAAGATATAAATCCTGTTATGGCAGGTGGCCGCGAGGAAGCCGATAATGGAAACGGTTCACTAATGCGCATTATGCCTTTACTGTTTTATGTGCAGCATATGGATATCGCAGAACGTTTCAGGCATATACAGGATGTATCCTCCCTTACCCATGGACATATCAGGTCTGTGCTGGCCTGCTTTATCTATATAGAGTTTGGGCTGCGACTGATTAAGATGCATGATAAGTTCAAAGCCTTTGAAAATACAAAGGAAATAGTAAATAACTTTTTACATAATAACCCTATTTGTTCCGATAATGAGATAAATAAATTCCACCGGATTTTACTAAATCCTGTTGGAGGATATGAGATAAAGCCAATATATGAATATCCTGAATCGGAAATAGCATCGTCGGGCTATGTGGTTCACAGTCTCGAAGCAGCTTTGTGGTGCCTCTTTAAAGAAGATACATATGAGGGGACAGTGCTCAGAGCAGTTAATCTGGGTAGCGACACGGATACTACAGCCGCTATTGCCGGAGGGCTTGCCGGTCTGTTATATGGTTTCGATGCCATTCCTCAAAAATGGATAGACCAGTTAGCCCGCAAAGATGACATAATGGATTTATGTGACAGATTAGAAAAGAAATACAATGAAACAATATGAAATAAGAGCCGATTACGACAGGGATACAATTATTGTCTATCAGGCTTACAGAGAAGCAATAGGAAAACCCGCAATAGAAAATAAACGGTTTGTACCGCCATTTTCATACACCCGCATGACATGGATAAAACCTTCGTTCTTGTGGATGATGGAACGCAGCGGTTACGGACAAAAGTCAGGACAGGAGTATATTCTGGCAGTAAGAATCAAACGTTCGGCGTGGGAATATGCTCTTTCTCAGGCTGTATTAACACATCCTTCACATCGGGTGTATGCTAATGGTGATGTCTGGCGCGAAATGTTTGACCAGGCAAAGGTGCATGTACAATGGGACCCTGAACGTTCTATCAGGGGACAAAAGATGGATTACCGCTCTATACAAGTGGGTATCAGCCGTCATTTGATACAGGAATATAACGAAGAATGGATTGTGGATATTAAGGACTATTCCCCTTTGGCAAATAAGATATATAAATTACGCTTAGACGGTCGACATGATAAAGCGAAAGAGTTGTTACCGAAAGAAAAGGTTTATCCTATATCGGAGGAAATAATGAAGCGGCTAGGGATGGATTAAAGAAAAATGATACTAAAATGAAAAAGATAACATACCTAAAAGGTGATGCTACTTCCCCGCAAGCCAGCGGAACAAAGATAATAGCTCATATAAGCAATGATATAGGCGGTTGGGGAAAAGGCTTTGTTTTAGCCATATCTAAACGCTGGCCCGAACCGGAAAAAGCATTCCGCTTATGGCACAGGGAACGTGCAGAAAACAATTTTGCATTGGGAAATATACAGATTGTGCAGGTAGAACCGTATATTTACGTAGCGAATATGATTGGCCAGCGTGGAACCAAAACAGGGAGAAGTACGGGAGTACCTATAAGATATGAAGCTATTGAGTCCTGCCTCGAAAAACTGGCTGAGGGAGCAAAACAATTACGCGCCAGCGTACATATGCCCCGTATTGGGTGTGGTCTGGCAGGTGGCAAGTGGGAAAAAGTAGAGCCGCTAATTGAAAAAACATTAGTAAAAAATGATATAGATGTCTATATCTACGATTTTGATTAAATGACAAAGAAATTAAATATAGAATATGCAAAGAAATCTCTGTTGGGATTATCTATTGGCGATGCCTTTGGGGATAGCTTTTTCGGAGATTTGGATACTGTAAACAATTATATAGATAACCGCATTGTACCTCCCTATACTAAATGGGAATATACGGACGATACTGTAATGGCTATAGCCGTATTAAATAATCTGGTTGCTAATGGTGAAGTCAATCAGGATATGCTGGCAAAACAGTTTGCAAGTAATTACCGAAAAGATATCAACCGTGGATATGGTGGAACGGCTCATAAGATTTTGCGAGAAATAGGCGAGGGGCAACCCTGGCAGGAAGTATCAGCCAGTGTATTCGATGGACAGGGCTCTATGGGTAACGGCGCGGCTATGCGGACTGCTCCTTTGGGTGCATATTTCTATAATGATTTGAAGTGGCTGAAATCAGAAGTAGCTAAATCAGCATTAGTTACACATTTCAACCTTGAAGCTAGGGTAGGGGCTACGGCTATTGCTTATGCAGCTTCTCTTGCGTTGAATCTCAGGTTAACAAATACTCAACTTTCTGCTGAGGCTTTTATTAAGGAAGTATATGACCAGTTAGAAGACAGTGACACAAAGTCTAAAATAAGAAAAGCGATGCATATTCCCGGAACATACCGTATAGATACAGTGGTTTCCATTCTTGGTAATGGCATTAAGCTGACCTCTCAGGATACGGTGCCTATTGCCATCTGGTGCGCTGCCAATCATCTCGATAACTTTGAAGATGCTCTCTGGCGTGCAGTCTCGGCATTGGGAGACAGGGACACTATTTGTGCGATGGTAGGCAGTATTGTGATACTTTATGCCCCGGATGAAACCATACCGCAAGAGTGGCTAAATTCAGTAGAAAGTACAGATACTTTTTACTTTGATTAATTTTATAATAATAAACACAAATGACAGAACAACATAAAAAAAGAATAGGTAAATTCTTAAGCCTTATACTAAGGCATGAACCTCAAAAAATAGGTATTGAACTAGACCCAAATGGTTGGGTAAATGTACATGAACTAATTGAAAAATGTAGTAAACACAGAGTCAGTTTCACAATGAATGAGTTGGAAGAAATAGTAGCGACTAACGATAAGAAGCGTTATTCCTTCAACGAAGATAAAACAAGAATACGAGCCAATCAGGGACACTCTGTTGATATAGATTTAGCTTTAAGCCCTGTGGAACCACCCGAATATCTGTATCATGGTACGGCAGACCGTTTCTACGCATCTATTATGGAGAATGGGATAAGGAAAGCCAGCCGTCAGCATGTACACCTGAGTAAGGATAAAGAGACGGCACATAAAGTTGGCTCTCGTCACGGACGTCCGGTAATTCTCACTATCTTGTCGGGACAAATGCATCGTAATGGTATTGAATTTTTTGTATCGGATAATGGTGTCTGGCTGACAGATTTTGTAGACTCAAAGTATATATCAGAATAGAAAATGAACATAAAACAAAGGCTCGAAGGTTGCCTTATTGCCGGGGCTATAGGCGATGCACTTGGCTTCCGGTATGAGAATATCGACTATGTACTGAATGTCGGTTTTGATTTCAACTGGGCAGTTTCTGATGATACTCAATTGACTTTGGCAACCTGTGAGGCTATAGGTGATGATATCGAAATCAGGCCTGAAAAAGTAGCTGAACGTTTCCTGAATTGGTATAACAGCGGGAAGCTTATTGGATTAGGCTCCAGTACTCTAAAAGCGTTGCGCGAATTACAGGTGGGAGGACATTGGGCAATAGTTGGCCGTTCGGGCGAATATGCTGGAGGTAATGGCGCTGCTATGCGGATTGCTCCTCTGGCTTTTAAGAAATATGCAACTAGACTGAAGATTAAGGATATATGTACAATCACACATCGTAACGATGAAGCTTATTGTGGTGCATTAGCAATTTATTACGCAATAAAAGCATCCATAATTGAAGCATGGACTGGAGATAATAATCTGATAGATTTTGTAGTAGAAAAGATACCTGATACACGGGTTAGAGACCGCCTGATTGAGATGGGTAAATTGAAGGACTTATCAATCTCTGAAATCGGGAAGATTTATAAATCAACAGGTTATGTAGTCGATTCTGTTCCCCTGGCTATTTTTGCAGCGCAAAAGATAAATGAATCCGACTTTAAAACCATCATTACCGATTTGATAAAACTAGGTGGTGATACGGATACCGTTTGTTCTATGTTCGGGCAGATAACCGGGACTTTGAAGGGGGTTGATATGATTCCTGTAGAATTTATAGAGAAATTTAATTATTTGGATATAGCACCACTTGTTTATGAAATGGTGGATAAATGGAAAGAATAAAATGAAAACAACATTATATCGTCCTATAGGACTCAAAGAACTACAATTGATTATAGATCTGAATTTCAAAGGATTTCCTCCCCGTTTAGAGTGGCAGCCGATCTTCTATCCGGTGCTTAATCAGGATTATGCAGAGCAGATTGCTGAAAAATGGAATACAAAAGACGAGTTTTCGGGCTATTGTGGTATAGTTACAAAATTTGACTTGCCAGCAGATTATCTGCAAAAATATGAAGTTCATAATGTTGGAGGATTTATGCATAATGAATTATGGGTTCCGGCTGAGGATTTGGAAGAATTTAATAATCAGATTATTGGACGGATAGAGATTGTAAAGGTATTTTTCGGAGACGGTTTTGACAGAAGTAAAACAGATGAGGCAAGCTTTTGTGTTATGAAATTTATGAATTAGTATTATGGGATTATTTACTAGATTGTTTGGTTATGGCAATCTTCCGGATTCTCCTGAATTGCCTAAAAAGAGAGGAATAATAGAAGTTTTCATCTCTTCATCCGGTGGTGAATATCGTGCTGACTTTATTCTGGGACATGGTGAATATATTGTGACTGGAGATACGATAGATAATGCTAAAAAAGTTGTTTATGAAGAATTGATGAAAATTAAGGAAGAATCGTCTTCAAAAGCTATTGATGAAATGTATGATATTTGGTGGAAAATATAATATGGAAACAACAGTAACCTTAATGTTTTTTATCACTCATTTGGTGATGAATAATCGCTAGTATAAATCTTCTCTATGTATGAAATAATAGCTGTTATCTGAGGAAATATTCATATCTACCGATTTAAAATCAGCACCTTTTATTTTAGTAAACATGTCTTCACTTAGGTCGGTTCCTTCTGGAAGGAATAATAAAAGGCCAGAATAAAATTCTGTTTTCTCAACCTCTTTTTTAAATTGAAAAATATGGATGATCCTATGTTTATCATCCATTTCAATTATGCAGTTTTTCAGAAAGATATCCGGATATATGTATGTATAGTGGGAATAATAACGTTTCATATCGATGTTATCTGGGTCTTTTACCCCTCAATACAGGGCTTTTCGAAGCCTGACCAGCAGGTTTAACAGTCTGCTCTGATGTAGATTGTTCAGTTTTCACCTCTTCAACTTTTGACTCTCTTAGTTCAACTTCAGGCCTGCGATCGGCGGGTCTACGGGATTCAGTTGGATTACTTTGAGTTGCTGGGGAAACTGATACAGAATCAATATAACTCATGTTATACAATATAACCCCGGAAGAAATTCCTGTATTATTCCTTATATGAACATATCCGGAAATATTATTCAGCAAACTATCCGGTAACTGTGGCTTAGATAATGAGTATTGTTCATTCCTATCAATTGGAATAACTTTTCTAATCAACGTATCTTTATAGGTAAAGAAAACTGCAGCTTCAGCTTTCTGGAGATCATTCAATCCTTGTACATCAAATTTAAAGTTGAATGCCGAAATATTCTTAATTCCCTTAATCTTTGAAGAATCGATATTAAAGGATAATGTCGGAGTATACTTATCCAGATAATAATAGGTTGGAATTACCAGATCAAATCTTTGCCGTCCCTTTGTGTTCTGAACAATACGTGAAGACATCAGTGCTTCATTTCTAGCTCTTAGGCGTGCGGCTACACTGTCATTAATCTCAGAATAAGCTTGTATATTGTCCGAATACCAAAGGAGTGATGAATCCAGTTCCACCTGTGTTATTTTGTGTTTCTCAAGAACTCCTGCAACCAAGGCATCCTTCTTCTCATCAGACTTAAATTGAGGATCATTGAGATAAATAGATTGTGTCAGGCGGATATCGTAAAGTACTTCCATCATCTTCTTTTCGGGTATCACATAACCCGGTCTCCTGCTACAAGAACTGAGCAGTGCAATTGTAGTTATAATAATATAGATGATAGGACGCAGCATAATCAGGCTTTATCTTTTTTCTCCAAAGATAGTGCTAATGTCTTACGATAAAAAATAAGAAGAATAAAAATACCTACGGTTATTGCCGAATCAGCAATGTTGAATATGGCGCTAAAGAATACAAAATTTTGTCCACCCCATACAGGAACCCAAGTTGGGAAAGTACTCTCAATAAGGGGGAAATAAAGCATATCTACAACTTTTCCATGCAACCATCCGGCATATCCTTCTCCTAATGGAACCAAAGATGCAACATGTCCTGCATAACTGGCAGAAAATATTTCACCATAGAAAACACTATCTATAATATTGCCGAAAGCACCGGCCAGAATTAAGGCGATACACACAATATAGCCGGTTTTGTACCCTTTCTTAACAAGAGAATACAGGTAATAGCCAATGAATCCTATTGCTACTATGCGGAATAACGATAGAAATAGTTTTCCGAAAGAACCTCCTTCTCCCAGTTCAAGACCAAAAGCCATACCCGGGTTCTCTACAAAGTAAATCTTGAACCAACTGACTATTTCTATACTTTCGTATAATGACATATTGGTTTTTACCCAGATTTTAGATACCTGATCTATTACTAAAATCAATATTATAACAAATATGGCAATTAGGCCTTTGTTCTTCTTCATATAATTACCTGACTGATTCCCGTAAAGAAAATGAAGAAAAAACAGAGCTGTATGCCATTGCTTTTTCTTCTTTTTCCTTATTATATTTTAATTCATTACTTTACTCCGCTGTTTTTAGCCTCTATACTCAATGTAGCATGAGGTACAGCACGTAAACGTTCTTTTGGTATAAGCTTGCCTGTTTCGCGGCAAATACCATATGTTTTGTTCTCGATACGAATAAGAGCCGATTGTAAATTTTGAATAAACTTCATCTGACGTTGAGCTAAACGTCCGGCTTCCTCTTTCGATAACGTAGATGCACCTTCTTCCAATACTTTGAATGTAGGAGAAGTATCGGTAACATCATTACCATCAGCATTTGTTATAGCTGCTCTCAATTCTTCATATTCTACTTTAGCCTTGTTTAGCTTCTCTAGAATAATATCGCGGAATTCATTCAATTCCTCATCCGAATATCTTGTTTTTTCTGCCATAATGTTAGTTTTTATTCTTGTTTTAGGTCATAGACCTATTTACTATTTTTTATGTAAAATAACAATGTTAGTTATGATTAAATACTGTTGCATTAAATTTTACAGCTACTTATTTTCTTAAAGATAATACTTTTTGTCAGACTTTTTCTACTGATATATGTAAAATATAGTCATCCATGTCTACATTCTGCCCCGTAACTGTATCCGATAATTCAACTTTATCTGCAAGTACCTGAGAAGCAATATAATCCTTGTATTCTGAAATAGTATCTCTTATCTGCTCCTGATCAGATATTTTTATATTTATTCTATCAGTTATCTCAAATCCGCTCGATTTACGTATATTTTGTATGCGGTTTACTAACTCGCGGGCTATACCTTCTTTCCTCAAGTCATCCGTAATTGTTACATCAAGGGCGACTGTAAGTTTTCCGGCATTAGCTACCAGCCATCCGGGTATATCTTCCGATATGATCTCTACATCAGCCATTTCGATAGTAGCTGATTGTCCATCTATATCAAAAGTGTAATTACCATCTTTCTCGAGTGCAGCAATAGCCTCCTGAGCCATGCCTTGTACCTCAGCTGCAAGTTGTTTCATTATCTTACCATACCGAGGTCCAAGTTTCTTGAAGTCGGGTTTTACCTTCTTAACCAAGATACCCATTGCATTATCTACATACTTCAATTCCTTAACATTAACCTCATTCAGTATAAGTTCACAAACTGCATCTATATCCTTGCCTTGTTGTTCATTCAACACAGGTATCATGATTTGCATCAATGGCTGGCGAACCTTTATATTAGTCTTACGACGAAGAGCTAAGACAGCAGAAGATATATCCTGCGCAATTTGCATACGTTCCTCTAAACACTTATCCACGACAGATGGTTCATACGCCGGATAATTTGTTAAGTGAACCGAAGCCACCTTTTCTCTACCCGATACTGCAACCAGATCACAGAATAATTTATCCGAATAAAACGGCGATATTGGAGCCATTAGCTTAGCCACCGTTTCTAAACAGATGTATAGAGTCTGATATGCAGATAGTTTATCTTTAGTCATCTCACCTCCCCAGAAACGTTTTCTGTTGAGACGAACATACCAGTTACTCAGATTATCGTTTACAAAATCAGATATTGCACGTCCTGCCTTTGTAGGCTCATAGGTATTATAATACTCATCCACATCTTTTATCAGAGTATTGAGCAATGATATTATCCAACGGTCTATCTCAGGACGTTCTGATACAGGTATCAAGTCCTCCTCGAAAGAGAAATTATCTACATTTGCATATAGAGCAAAGAACGAATATGTATTATATAATGTTCCAAAGAATTTACGACGTACTTCCTCTACTCCTTCCAAGTCGAATTTCAGGTTATCCCAAGGCGATGCATTTGTAATCATATACCAGCGCAAAGGGTCTGAACCATATTTTTCGATCGTTTCAAATGGGTTTATAACATTTCCTTTACTCTTTGACATTTTATTGCCATTCTTATCTAAGACAAGTCCATTAGAGATAACATTCTTAAAGGAGATGCTATCCTTAAACATTGTTGATATAGCATGTAATGTAAAGAACCATCCACGTGTCTGATCAACTCCTTCTGCGATAAAATCGGCCGGATAGACTTTTGAAAACTCCTCTTCGCTTATATTTGGATAAAAGACCTGAGCAAAAGGCATGGCTCCAGAGTCGAACCAAACATCGATAAGATCCTTTTCACGCATCATCGGCTGCCCCGAATCCGAAACAAGTACGATTTCATCGACATATGGACGGTGAAGATCTATCTTTTCATAATTGCCCTTATCCAGATTACCTATTTCAAAATCATTCCAAGGTATTTCCTTCATTACTCCGGCTTCTCCTGCTTTTTGTATTTCGGCATAAAGCTCTTTCATAGAACCGATACATTTTTCTTCTTTACCATCTTCTGTTCTCCAGATAGGTAGAGGAGTTCCCCAGTAACGGCTACGGCTCAGATTCCAGTCCTGTAAATTTTCGAGCCATTTACCAAAACGTCCCGTACCAGTCGATTCAGGCTTCCAGTTGATGGTTTTATTGAGTTCCATCATACGCTCACGGCTCGCTGTCGTTTTTATAAACCAGCTATCTAAAGGATAGTATAATACAGGTTTGTCTGTACGCCAACAATGTGGGTAATTGTGGACATGACGTTCTATTTTGAATGCCCTGTTTTGCTGTTTCAACATCACACTTAGATCGATATCCAGAGTGGATGCATCAGCAGGCAATGTATCGTCATATTCATTCTTCACATAACGGCCTGCATATTCTTTATATAAATCAACATTAACGTTGTTTTTTACATATTCCGGATCCAGATCTTCCAATCTGAAAAATTTACCGGTAAGGTCTACCATCGGACGCAGGTTTTCGTCTTTGTCCAACAATAAAAGTGCAGGAATATTATTTGCTTTGGCTACTTTTGCATCATCTGCTCCAAAGGTTGGAGCTGTGTGTACTATACCGGTACCATCTTCTGTTGTAACAAAATCTCCAACCAACACTTTGAAGGCTCCCTCTCCAGGATTCATCCAAGGTATAAGTTGCTCATATTCCATTCCCGCCAACTCGTTGCCTTTCCATTCTCCTACTATCTTATATGGGATCAGCTTATCTCCGGCTTTATAGTCTTCTAAAGACAAATCTTTAGCCTTCTCATTAAACATACTGTAGACAAGTGATTTTGCCATTACAGCAGTTATCTTATTACCTGTGTATGGATTGTACGATTGTACAGCAACATATGTTATTTCAGGTCCTACAGTTAAAGCTGTATTTGAAGGTAATGTCCACGGGGTGGTTGTCCATGCCAAAAAGAAAGCTTCTCCAAATTGAGACATTTCAGGCTTAGGATCCTTTATTTTAAACTGTGCTACACAAGTTGTATCTTTTACATCACGATATGCACCTGGCATATTCAATTCATGTGTGCTTAATCCTGTTCCTGCAGCAGGAGAATAAGGTTGAATTGTATAACCTTTATACAAATACCCTTTTTTATATAATTCTTTCAGTAAGAACCAGAGTGTTTCTATATAACGGTTATCATAAGTAACATAAGGATCATTCATATCTACCCAGTATCCCATAATACGGGTCAGATTTTCCCATTCTCCAGTATATTTCATTACCTCCTTGCGGCAGGCATCGTTATATTCTTTTACAGATATTTTTTTACCAATATCTTCTTTGGTTATTCCCAGTTTCTTTTCTACAGCAAGCTCTACAGGTAAGCCATGAGTATCCCATCCGGCCTTGCGGTTAACAAGGAAACCTTTCATGGTCTTATAACGGCAGAAAATATCCTTAACCGATCTTGCCATTACATGGTGAATACCCGGCATGCCATTTGCTGACGGAGGTCCTTCGTAGAAAACGAAAGATGGAGCCCCTTCACGTATATCCAGACTCTGCTGAAATATGCCTTCTTTGTCCCATTTTTCTAATATCTCTTTATTGATATCAGATAAGTTAAATCGATTATACTCTGAAAACTGCTTACTCATAATGTGTATTATAATCTGCTTAAAAAATTGTGGACAAAGATAATGAAAAATTCTATAAGGTATATCTCTCAACATTCTGTTAGTTATTAATAATGTGAAAAAGATATCGATCAAAATAAAAACAAGTACTGTTATTTAGTGTTATCGCTATTTTTTGTTACAAACTGATTCCTTACTTTTGTCATAACTATAAAAAAGAAATATGAAATTTCGTCTCAAACTTACCGCTACTGTCATCTTAATTCTATTAGTATCAGTGTGTACTTATCAGACTTACTGGCTTGTAAATTTTCACAACCAGCAATACCAAAAGATGGAAACAGTAGTGAACAATACTATTGAAAGCAGTACTTTTAAAGAGCTATCTATAAGGATGGCGATGGTGTCAACGAAGAAAAACCAAGAGAAGGAAGATACTGGATTACAAACAGATTCATCTAAAAATAAAGATGAAGCATCTTTTAGTATGAGTTTTTCCAGAGACAGTACGAGTGGAGAAAATAATCCTGATTCCATTTTTGCAGATCTACAATATATAACCGTTCATTTAAAAAGAGGGTTTCTATCCGCTATGGAAAGTATACAACCATTGGATTTAGTAAGGTTTGATAGTATATTGACTGCAGACTTATCTGCTCAGGGACTCAATATGCCTCATATTATCCAATGCAGGGTAACAGAGACAGACAGTCTGGTGACACAAATTCCTCATATATCTTTTGATATAAAAAATAGTGCAGAATATGCTATAGAAAGTATAAATGATGGTATGCACTCATATATTTTATATATGGATAACCCTAAATGGTATATTTTTAAAGATATGTGGGGATTGGTTACTGTATCTGTATTGATGGTAATATTACTTATCGTTACATATGTTTATCTGATAAAGATAATATTACGGCAGAAAACCATAGATGAAATAAAGGGAGACTTTATTAATAATATGACTCATGAACTGAAGACTCCAATATCAGTAACATACGCTGCCGTAGATGCTTTACAAAATTTCGGTATGGGTGACGATCCTGAAAAACGCGATAAATACCTGACTATCTCGCGTGAGCAATTAATGTATCTCAACAGATTGGTAGAGCAAATCTTAACAATGTCGGTTGAAGAACGAAAAAACCTGAAACTTGTATTTGAAGATATAGAGCTGGATAGAGTTTTCGAGAATCAAAAAAATAAGTTCTTATTAAATACCTCCAAACCTGTTGCGTTTACAATTGACGTTGAACCAACGGGGTTAAACGTAGAAGCCGATAAATTGCACTTTGAGAATGTGATCAGCAACTTGATCGAAAACGCCATTAAATATTCAAAAGAGAGTGTAAATATCAAGTTATCAGCTTACCAGGCAGGTAGTAAAACAATAATATCTATTACTGATAATGGAATAGGAATTCCCAATAGTTCTTTGGACAAGATCTTTGATAAGTTCTACAGGGTATCCACTGGTAATATCCACGATGTAAAAGGCTACGGATTGGGATTATCATATGTAAAAACAATAGTAGATAAACATGGTTGGGAAATAAAAGTAGAAAGTGCAGAAGGAAAGGGAACTTGTTTTAAAATAATTATAGAATGAATAAAATAAAGGTATTATTAGTTGAAGATGAGCCTGCCTTATCGATGATCGTTAAAGACGCACTTGAAAAAAGAGAGTTTTCGGTAGAATGTGCCGAAAATGGATATATCGGTTTGGAAATGTTCCACAAAATAAAACCTGATATTGTGGTAGCAGATATTATGATGCCTAAGATGGATGGGTTCAGTATGGCTCAATTAATTCGCCAGAGTGATAAGCAAACACCAATCCTGTTCCTGAGTGCCAAATCAAGAACCGATGATGTAGTACAAGGATTCGAAATAGGAGGAAATGACTATTTGAAAAAACCATTTGGAATGGATGAGCTTATCGTTCGTATAAAAGCTCTGCTAAACCGTGTACAAAACGAGATACCACAAAATAAGATATACCAGATAGGCGAGTACACTTTCGATTCCATACAGCAAAAACTTGTCCATTCTCAAAAAACAGAAATCCTTTCTCACCGTGAAGCTGCAATTTTGGAACGGCTTTGCTCCAATCAGAATAATATTGTAGAAAACAAAGCTGTACTAATGGAACTATGGGGTGACGACAGTTTCTTCAATACCCGCAGCCTCCATGTCTTTATTGTGAAACTCAGAAAAAAGCTATCTTTCGATTCAAGAATACAGATCATAAACATCAGAGGTATAGGTTATAAGATGATTTACTGATTCTTACCTAGAATAGTCTCATATAATTTGTAATTCTCATCATCAAAGCAAACAAATTGTACCTCGACCAGAGTTTTATTTTCACCATTCATAAAGCTATTAACAGCTTGAAAAGCTATATCCGCAGCTTCTTTCTTGGGAAAATGATAAATTCCTGTACTTATATTAGGGAAAGCAATAGTCTTTACATTCAGTTCATTGGCTAACCTTAAAGAATTAATATAACAATTAGCTAATGATTCTCTCTCATTTTTACTTCCTCCATTCCACACAGGACCAACCGTATGGATCACATACTTGGCAGGTAGTAATCCGGCTGTTGTGTATACGGCTTCCCCTGTCTTACAACCGCCTTGCCTGTTTCGGATAACTTTACATTCTTCAAGTATCTGCCCTCCACCTTTGCGATGTATAGCACCATCTACTCCACCTCCGCCAAGCAAAGACGAATTAGCAGCATTTACAATGATATCAACATTTATAGTTGTTATATCACCTTTGATAAGGGTTACTTTGGCATCCATCATTTGATTTTAATTAAAAGTGACAAAAGTGACAAAGTAAACAGCTTATTTCAATTTGTTCTGTCACTTTGCATATTGTTAGTTGATACTTATATTAGATAATTTTATCGATATATTATCCTTATTCATCAGGATTTCATCAAGCCACACTATTCACCATGCCCAGAATATGGAGAGGATCCGGGATGTTTTCTGGTAAATGTATCCCAAAATTTTTTTCTGTATTCAAATGTTTTCTTTAGGCAGGTTGCAGTATCAAAACCTCTCGATTTTGCATATTCTTCTACAAATACATTTATCATTTCATCACTGCCCCACAACCGCCTGAAATTGAAGCATGCTGTATCCATATCGATAGGTTTGTCGAATATCATTCTGTTCAAATCTACCAGATAGAAGATGTAATTGCCCTTTACTGTCTTATATAATATATTCCCTGAAGAATAGTCTAAATGCAATATTTGCTCTTCATGTAATCTTGCTGTGTATCGGGCAAAGTGATATAGTAACTCTTTCAGGTCTTCGATTTTTCCGGTTTTCAGCTCTTGCATAATACCATCAAAGTTTTCATTTACAGATATATAAAAGCTGTGTTTTAGTAATCCTAATGTTTTTTGTTCAATATATGCTATCGGATCAGGAGTATTAAAGCCTTTCTCTTCCAGTTTTAATGCATATTCGTAGGAACGTCTGGCTTTAGAATTTCTGAAAGTTGTATAGGCAATTTGATTGATAAATATTGGTTTTTTAAATGACTTTACATTTATAGTAAGGCCTTGTATGTCAAATAATTTTATAATATTACGTCCCGAATAGACTGTCTCTCCTGCGTGAGAAAAAGTTACCGGAAGATTTGTAATAAAACCTTCTAGCTGACTGTATTCCGGGTTGATGAGTATATTTGTCATATCAGGCTAAAACTCCGAAGTGAAATGGAATTTTATATCTTTAAAATCCTGCTGAGCCATCATTAGCACATAGTTCGAATCAGCAAGAAAAACGTCTCGTCCCTCTTTGTCACTTGCCATGTATTGAGCTTTACGTTTTTTGAAATCATCTAACTGTTGTTTGTTTTCACTCTCAATCCAGCATGCTTTATACAAATTAATTGGTTCCCATCTACATTGGGCGCCATATTCATGAAGTAAACGGTATTGAATTACCTCAAATTGTAACTGTCCTACAGTACCAATAATCTTTCGTCCGTTAAACTGATTTGTAAATAACTGGGCAACACCTTCATCCATAAGTTGGTCAATGCCTTTCTGAAGCTGTTTAGCTTTCATTGGATCAGCGTTTTCTATGTATTTAAACATTTCAGGAGAGAAGCTAGGTAGTCCTTTAAAGTGTAGGTCTTCCCCGGAGGTAAGTGTATCACCAATCTTGAAGTTTCCGGTGTCAGGCAGACCAACTATATCTCCGGCATATGCTTCATCGACTGTTTCTTTCTTTTGTGCCATAAAAGCAGTGGGGGAGGAGAACTTCATCGTTCTGTTTAAACGCATATGCTTATAATTGACATTTCGCTCAAACTTACCGGAGCAGATTTTTACAAAAGCAATACATGAGCGGTGATTGGGGTCCATATTGGCATGTATCTTGAATATGAATCCTGTGAATGTTTCTTCTTCCGGTTCCACAACACGCTCTACTGCCTCTATAGGCCGGGGTGATGGTGCAATCTGTACAAAACAATCGAGTAGTTCCTTTACTCCGAAATTGTTTAAAGCAGAACCAAAAAATACCGGAGCAACTTGTCCTTTGAGATAAGCATCTATGTCTAAATCCGAATATACTCCATTTATCAATTCAATATCTTCCCTTAGTTTGGCTGCAAGCGGTACTCCAATATGTTTTTCCAGATCGGGGTGGTTTATATCCTTAAATCCGATAGATTCTGTTACTGTTTGCTTGCTGGGTGTATATAGATCCAGCTTTTCCTGGTAGATATTATAAACGCCTTTAAAGCGTTGCCCGCTGTCGATAGGCCAACTTAGCGGACGTACATTTATTTGTAATTCTGCTTCCAGCTCGTCAAGAAGTTCGAAAGGGTCTCGCCCCTCTCTATCCATTTTGTTTACAAATATCATCACCGGAGTATGGCGCATGCGGCATACTTCCATCAGTTTACGTGTTTGGGCCTCTACACCTTTCGCTGAGTCGACAGCTATAATTACACTATCTACTGCAGTAAGAGTGCGATACGTATCTTCTGCAAAATCCTGGTGACCGGGTGTATCGAGAATGTTTATTTTGTAGCCATCGTATTCGAATCCCATAACGGACGTAGCAACAGAGATACCACGTTGTTTCTCTATCTCCATCCAGTCCGAAGTGGCTGTTTTCTTTATCTTGTTCGATTTTACTGCTCCTGCAACGTGAATTGCACCTCCGAATAATAATAACTTTTCTGTGAGGGTCGTTTTCCCTGCATCGGGGTGACTGATAATGGCAAATGTACGCCTTCTGTGAATTTCTTTTTCGAGTTCGCTCATTGAATTTTTCTAATAAGCTGCAAAAATACTAAAAAAAAAGGAGAATAAATCCTAATACTGTATTTACATGATTATGGATCGGAATATAAAAATAGCCTGCTGTAATCAGCTGGCTATTTCCCTCATACTATATCTTAGTAGATAATACTTTTGGTTGTCAATATACCTCCAGCTCCGGTAACATAACCTAGATATAATGTACCGTTAACTGTTATAGCTCCGAGATTTCCGGATGTAGCCATTGGAGGAATAGTGGCATTCTGATAACTAAGCATTTCTCCAGGGTTTGCTATCATAGATTGTGTACACCCACTAAATGCAACTACTCCGTTATTTTCGCTACTAATCGAATTCACAGTGAAGAATTGAGTATTATACCTAACACCATCCCTTGAAAATACTGGTACACATCTCGGTCCGGATAGATTTGAACAAAACTGAAGTCCTTCAGGATCCCTTAATGCAGATTCCTCTGTGTCGTGTTCATTTAGTGCAGCAACTGCATTTCCATTAAGTGATCCTATTTTAACCGCGTACCATTTGCTGTTATAGCTGAATACAAGCGCTACTCCAGGACTGTTAGTTGTGGCACAATCAGTGCCTATTGGAGGGGTTGTTACACTTAAGTTTACTTTACAGGATGCTTGTCCTTGCCCTATAGGTATAGACCATTCATAAAGCCCACCAGTATCATTCGTAGGATTGCCGCTAATAGTGATATTAATGGTACCCGAATTAGAACTTAAGGACTGATCTGCTACAGTTGCAGTCAATCCGTTATATGTTACGGATGAACCTGTCAGTTGATAAGGAAGGGCTCCCGTGATTGTGTACGGGATTGGTACTATTGTCCCTGACATTGTTGCGCCTTTAGTTCCGGAAACAATAGGTGTTGTTATCGGGCACTCAATGGTAAGTGTTGACGGCGGAGTATATTCACAAGGTTCTAATAGTCTGTTCCAGCTAGAGTTTTCCCATACATAAGGCCCGGGGCATAATCCATTTGCAGGATCATCTTTAAGGTTATATACTATTAGTCCGGTATGCAGATCCTTTTCTGTATCTGTATAAAGGGGATCTCCATTCGTAAACATAGGGTATAGATTCCCTATGTCTTCTAACATTACGCGTGGTAGTAATAACCCTTTATTTGCATTTGTATCTTTATTTGCATTTTCTTTCAAGTCTAATAATGCCCCTGTATTAGGTGTAAGATTAGATCCGATTGTTACCTGTGCTTTCGTAGTAGAAGGAAGTAAGAGTATCGAAATAAAGATACCCACAAAAAAAAGTTTTTGCTTCATTTTAACGGTTTTGAGCGTTGTGATAAAATCCAGAATTAATACAATTGTATTAATTCTGGATTATGTGTTGTTGTCTTTTGTTTAAAATAGTGTGTTGCAAGAAATCTTTATTAATCTTGCTAAATATTACGGAATTTCAATTCATTACAAACTTAAACTCCGGTGTGATTTGATATTTGGCAATAGCAGTGTCAGAAGCTTCAGTCTGGTTGCCATCTTCATCACCATAGGTAAAATTAACCGTTTGTACGGTAATTAAATCAGAATTTATTTTTGAAGATATTTCACTATAATATTCTACCATATCTTCATAGGCAACAATAAGGTTATCTACCAAATTTCCGTCTTTGTCGTAACTGAGAAGATACTCAGTAATCTCGCCATCTGTGATAATCTGTATTGTGAGTATTGTACCATTGGCATTATCCAATAATACCTGTCCCATGGTCAGGTCACTTAATTCATAACCTTCCAGCCCTTTAACTTTAGATAACTGTAAATCATCATACTCTTTCTGAGTAAGTCTCAAAACATCTGTTAAGTCGATACTGTCAGCTTTACTGCTAAGAAAAGTTTCGGTAAGTTCTACATTCAAAGTACCTAATTGAGCTTTCAAATTATTCTCCTGTTTGCTTTGGCAGGAAACGAATGTTGTAAAGAGTATCAAATTGAAAAGATAAATCTTATTCATTGCGCTAAAATATAGCTGTGAGTGAATTATAATACGTTATATTGATAACAATTCTTTGATGCAAATGTTTAAACTTTCTTCCCATTTAGGTATAGAAAGATTAAATGTGGATTTTATTTTAGCTTTCTCTAATACACTATACTTAGGTCTGGTTGCTTTAGTCGGATATTGATCTGTAGTGATTGAATTTACTTTGCAGGATGTAATACCTGCATCTTTATGTATTGCTAATGTAAAATCATACCATGTGGTAATACCCTCATTAGAATAATGATATATTCCGGGTATAAATTTATTAGCTTCACTAAAGTCTAAGATTTTTATGATTGCCTGGGCCAGATCAGCTGCATTTGTCGGAGTACCTGTCTGGTCAGCAATTACATTTAATGTGTCACGTTCTTTTCCAAGCTTTATCATTGTTTTTACAAAGTTGTTCCCATAGATTGAATACAACCAGGCTGTGCGAATAATAATGCTTTCAGGACAAGCTTTTGTTAACTCATTCTCTCCATCCAGTTTGGATTTACCATATATCGATTGAGGGTTTACAGCATCTGTTTCTACATAAGGCTTATTAGCTGTTCCATCATACACATAGTCCGTAGAAACATGTATAACTTTAGCATTGTTATTTGTAGCTGCGATACCTAGATTTTTTGCAGCATCACGATTAATTTTATAACATAGGTCTACATCATCTTCAGCTTTGTCTACAGCTGTATACGCGGCACAATTGATAATGTATTTTATATTATTTTCTTTGATAAAACGATCTATAGCCTGTAGATCTGTAATATCTAGTTCAGCTACATCTGTGAAGAAAAACTTAAAGTTATTCTCATGATTTGCCGATATTCGCCGGATCTCGCTACCTAGCTGACCGTTAGCTCCCGTTACTAGGATATTCTTTTGAACAAGCTCGAACAGAAAGATGTTTTTTGCCGTCTCGTCCTGATCGTCAGCTTGTTTGTTTCCTGAAAAAAATGCCATCTTAGCCCTAATTTAGTAAAAGAAATATTTACTGAAACATTATTTAATCATAACGCCCTATTGCTGTTATAGATATGAAAGCAATAAATAGGTCTGCGACCTTAAAGGCAATTAACAAGTTGTTGCTTTCCGCTGGTAGCTACTTGTGGAGCTATTTTCTTTACCAGTCCTTGTAGTACATTTCCTGGTCCAAGTTCAATAAACTCTGTAGCGCCATCAGCCACCATATGTTCTACCGATTGAGTCCATTTTACAGGAGCTGTTAATTGTGCAATCAGGTTTGCCTTGATAGTCAAAGGATCGGACTCACCAACTGTTGATACATTTTGGTAAACAGGGCATGTTGGTAAAGCAAATATTGTTGTATTTATTGCTTCTGATAATTCTATTTTGGCAGGTTCCATCAATGGGGAATGGAATGCACCGCCTACTTTTAGTTTTAGTGCACGTTTTGCTCCAGCGGCCAAAAGAAGTTCACAAGCCAGATCGATACCTGCATTGGTACCGGATATAACCACTTGTCCGGGGCAATTATAGTTTGCCGGAACTACAACTTCATCCTTGATTGAAGCACATATTTCTTCAACTTTAGCATCAGGTAAGCCAAGTACGGCAGCCATTGTTGAAGGATTCATTTCACATGCTTTCTGCATAGCCAAAGCACGTTTATATACTAGTCTTAGTCCGTCTTCGAAAGATAAAGCGTTAGCAGCAACTAATGCTGAAAATTCACCTAATGAGTGACCTGCAACCATTTCCGGTGTGAAATCTTCACCCATTGTTTTAGCTAAAATTACTGAATGTAGAAAAATAGCAGGTTGGGTAACTTTTGTTTGACGAAGATCTTCATCAGTTCCGGCAAACATCAGGTCTGTTATACGAAATCCTAGAATTTCGTTTGCCTTCTCAAACATTTCTTTTGCTACGGGAGATGTTTCATAAAGGTCTTTTCCCATTCCTACAAATTGAGCCCCTTGTCCAGGGAATACAAATGCTTTCATTTTCAATATTTAATAATTAATTATAAGCGATTCAAATTCAGCCTGCAAAATTAGTAAAAAAATAAAATATAATGTTCCAAAAAGCTATAAATAAAAAAAGTATGAGTTAAAAACGTATACTTTGTTCTTATATTTAACAATCTAATGTTTTCTAGATTATATATCAATTAAATAAATCTATTCTTCCGCTCAAACCTTAATATATTCCTATTATTTGTATATTTGTGCCTTATTGTTAATAAGAATAGATAATCTTTATTATGCCACAAATTTCGCAACGAGGAATAGATATGCCGAATTCTCCAATCAGGAAATTGGCTCCGTTATCAGACTCTGCAAAAGCAAGAGGACTGAAAGTATATCATCTGAATATAGGTCAGCCAGACCTGCCAACTCCAGAGGAGGCCCTTGACGCGATACGAAATATAGACCGTACAGTATTGGAATATAGCCCGAGTGACGGTTACCGTTCTTATCGGGAAAAACTTGTGGGTTATTATACAAAATACAATATAAGTGTATCGCCGGATGATATAATTGTAACAACGGGAGGTTCTGAGGCTGTTCTTTTTGCTTTCCTGGCTTGTCTTGATCCGGGTGATGAGATTATTGTTCCCGAACCGGCCTACGCTAATTATATGGCATTTGCAGCATCGGCAGGAGCTGTTATCCGTACCGTATCATCTACTATTGAAGAGGGTTTTGCATTGCCACCTGTAGAAAAATTTGAAGCGCTTATCAATGAACGCACAAAAGGTATTCTGATTTGTAATCCGAATAACCCCACAGGCTATTTATACTCACGTGCAGAAATGAATCAGATTAAGCATCTGGTGCAGAAATACGACTTATATCTGTTTTCTGATGAAGTATACCGCGATTTTATATATACCAACTCTCCTTATGTCTCAGCTTGCCATCTGGTTGGAATAGAAGAAAATGTTGTGCTTATCGATTCCGTTTCGAAGCGATATAGTGAGTGCGGTATCCGTATCGGTGCATTAATAACAAAAAATAAAGAGCTTCGCAAAACGGTGATGAAGTTATGCCAAGCTCGTCTTAGTCCGCCACTTATCGGTCAAATAGCTGCGGAAGCCTCACTGGATGCGACGCATGAATATATACAGGATATGTATGAGGAATATGTGGAAAGGCGAAAATTCCTTATCGACAGGCTGAATCGTATTCCAGGGGTGTATTCACCTATACCGATGGGTGCTTTCTATACCGTAGCGCGCCTACCGGTAGATGATGCTGATAAGTTCTGTGCATGGTGTCTGTCTGATTTTGAATATGAAGGAGAAACTATTTTTATGGCTCCGGCATCTGGCTTTTACACAACTCCCGGACTGGGTAAGAACGAAGTGCGTATAGCTTATGTGCTGAAAAAGGAAGATTTAGGCAAGGCGCTTACTGTATTGGAAAAAGCTTTGGAAGCCTATAATTCATTGGAGGAGAAATGAAAAGAAAATTAGTATTTGCTACCAACAATGCCCATAAACTGGAAGAGGTAAAAGAAGTTGTGGGAGAAAATTTCGATATACTTAGCCTGAAAGATATTGGTTGCTACGAAGATATAGAAGAGCCGGGCGAGACATTAGAGGAAAATGCTTTAATCAAAGCCTGCTATGTTAAAGAGAAATACGGTTATGACTGCTTCGGTGATGATACCGGACTCGAAGTAGATGCCCTCAATGGTGCTCCGGGTGTATATTCGGCTCGTTATGCAGGTGGAGACCACGATGCTAAAGCCAATATGAAGAAGCTATTGAAAGAGTTGGATGGCATTACAAACAGAAAAGCCCAATTCCGCTCTGTGATTGCGCTGATTTTGGATGGTAAAGAATATATGTTTGAAGGGAAGATAGAAGGAGTTATTATCACAGAAGAAAAGGGTAGCGCCGGTTTTGGTTATGACCCTATCTTTCAACCTGATGGATATACTGAAACATTCGCCCAATTGGGTATGGATGTAAAAAACAATATTAGTCACCGTGCTTTAGCTACAAAAGCTTTGTGTGAATTTCTGAAAAAGATATAGAAATACTACTATATGATAATGAAGCCTTTGATAATTCAAGGGCTTTTTTATTTATCTCTTTGTCATGTTGAACGGAGTGAATTGAAAATCGGCAGAGCGAAGCGGAGCCAAACTCTCGTGCCCCGGAGGGTCGGGATTCTTCATTACATTCAGAATGACAAACTTTCGATACAATTTATTTTTTATTTGTAATTATCTCATAATCTATTATTTATTTTTATTTGCGTAAAATATACGCAAATTTATTTGTTAGATTGAATATTTATTTCTTACTTTGTTTGCGTAAATAATACGTAAATTATATTTAAGGACTTTTCAACTGATTACAAACTTTCTAAAAATTAAAGATTATGGGAACAGGACATTATTCATCAAGAACGTACAACGCAGTAACAAGTGCCCGTAACTATGGTTCAAAATCTGCAAACCAGATTTTCTCAGACTCGCTGAAAGATACAATGAATCCGGCATTGCTGAAAAATGGGATGCGTGAATGCCGAGACTCTGCAGACCATCCGTATAGTGTACCGGTTATGGTATTTGTAGATGTAACTGGTTCTATGGGTCAGATACCTTATCACCTGATACAGAACAAATTTCCGAAGATGATGGATACACTTATTCTGCACGGGGTAAATGATGCACAGATATGTTTCGGTGCAATAGGAGACCATATATCAGATAATGTTCCATTACAGATTGGACAGTTTGAACAGGAAACGACTAAGCTGGTAGATAGCCTTGCCGATATTTATATTGAAGGTTGCGGTGGAGGACAGGCGATGGAATCATATCCATTGGCATGGTATGTGGCGGGATATCATACATCTACCGATGCATACGAAAAAAGAGGGATGAAAGGTTTTTTATTTACTATTGGGGACGAATCTTTTCATCCGGATTATAACGGACGCTTTATCCAAAATATGATGGGTATGAAAGAAACTCCGGCTAATTATACGGCAGAACAACTGTATAATGCTGCATTGGAAAAATACCATGTATTCCATATTCATGTGGAGGATGGTAGCTATGAGTCAAGTTATATAGAAGATAAGTGGAAAAAGTTGTTAGGCGAACGGTTTCTGGTTTTGAAAGACAGTGATAATATTGCTGAACTGATTGGTACAACTGTATCGGTAATTAATGGTGCGGATATGGATAAGATACTAAAATCATTTGACAATGCCACTGCTTCGAATATCTCAACCACTCTTGCTAAAATAGATTCGCTTGTTCCTGATAGGTATAATAACGGGTCATCGGTAATCACATTATAGTGTTTGTCATGTTGAACGGAGTGAAACATCTCGTGTCCAATAGGGTCGAGATACTTCGTTGCACTCAGTATGACAAAATACATGAATATTTTTTAGGTAATCTACTATTTCTTTTAAAATTATGATTAACATAGTATTAGGCACAGGTTTCGGAGACGAAGGGAAAGGGCAGGCAGTCCATTCCCTGTCTCACCCTGAAGCGCTTGTCATTCGCTTTTCAGGAGGGCATCAATGCGGACATACGGCCATTTCTGCAGATGGAAAGAAGCATATATTCTCACAGTTCGGAGCTGGAGCATTTCAGGGTGCATCAACCTATATAAGCCAGCATTGCACGGTCTTTCCTATTGCTTTTCTGAATGAATACAAAGCTCTTGAGTTGTTAGCAATAGAAAGAAAAGCATATTATGTTCATCCAATGGCAATGCTTACTACACCTTATGATTTAGCTTTCAACAGGGCTTTGTCTATGATTACCGGACATGGTACATGCGGGGTTGGATTCGGTACAACTTTACAACGAAACGAAGACTTCTTCAACCTTTACACAAACGATTTAAAAACTCCGTATGTATTTGAAACTAAAATGTCCTTTATCAAAAGATATTATGAAGATAGGGTAAAGACATTGAACATGAGTTCTCAAATCACTTATGAGAGTGAATTGGAAATAGCAATGGAATCATGGGAAGAAAGCCTTGAATTTTACAGAAGCTTTGTAACTGTTGCAACAATAGATGATATTGCAGCAAAGTATAAAGACTTTGTATTTGAAGGATCGCAAGGTATATTATTAGACCAGCACTTCGGTTTCTTTCCTCATGTGACAAGAAGCAATACCACATCGCAAAATGCAATGGAAATTATTAGCAAGAGTACATTGAAAGACGAGGTAATCAATACTTATTATATCAGCCGTTGTTATCAGACACGGCATGGCAACGGACCTTTTCCCGATAACAAACAGATAGAACTTATAAATACCACAACGGAATCAAATCAGGAAAACGACTGGCAGGGTATTTTCCGCACTGCTCCTTTTGATGCTTCATTGGTGGAACATGCTATCAATTGCGACAGGATATACAATCCGGACAGTAATAAGTTTCTCATATTCACTTGCCTCGACCAACTGAAAGATAAGGATACCTTTCTGAAAGAACTGGGTGATAGTAATTTATTGCAAATGGTGAATGGAGTGGAAATGAAAGACAGGCCTGATTGGAGCACCTCCCCCAACCCCTCCAAAAGGAGGGGAGATTAAATCGATATATCTTTCACCTCCCTTTTGGGGAAGTCGGGAGGGGTTAATATTCATTATTAATTATCTTTGCACCTCAAATTAAGCTCGCAGAGCTATTTATTATTTTGTATTTATAACAGCAATAGTATGTTATAATTCGAAAATATTATTAAAAACTTTCGGTTAATTATTATAAAAATGTACAGAATATTACTACTCGTTACTTTCGCTTTTTTAGTTCATATAATATGTGCACAGGAGATAAACAAGCCTGATACTATTGGCTTGCAGGAAGTTGTTGTAACTTATCAGGCGAATAAGACGACTCCGGTCAGCTATCAGAATATTGAAATGAAGACATTAAAGGTGAAATCGATAGGACAGGAGCCATCCTTTATTCTGATGGAAACACCTTCAATAACAGCTTATTCCGATGCAGGAAGCACACAGAGCTATTCTTATTTCAGAATGAGGGGAATGGACCAGACACGTATCAACATCACTCTGGATGGTATTCCCCTGAATGAACCCGAAGACCAGGGCGCTTATTTCTCCAATTATCCCGATATATTCAATTCGCTCGACCGTGTACAGATACAGCGGGGAATAGGTACTACCAAGAACGGAGTTGCCAGTTATGCCGGAAGTGTGCAATTATTTTCACCTAATTTGCGGAATCCGGCACAGACGACTTTCGGTATCGGGTATGGTTCATACAATAGCTTGAGGGCTTATGCAGAAACACAATCGGGAGAAGTAAATAACAAGGCATTCTATGCCCGGCTGTCGGAAGTATATTCGGATGGGTATAAACATCATTCGGGAAATCATTCACAGTCTTTGTTTGCAAGCGGGGCTTGGTTTACCGATAAAGCTGTATGGAAAGTGAATATTATTGCCGGACATCAGCAGAATGATATGGCATGGCTGGGGGTATCGGACTCGCTTATCCGAAAAGACAGGAGAACAAATGCGAATACCAAAGATGAAAAAGATGAATTTACACAAGCTATGATACAATTGCATAATATATACAGATTGGGCGAAAACTCATTGTTGCAATCAGCAGCTTACTATACTTATCTGAATGGCAACTACGATTTTGATATAAATAATTACATAGGGCTTCCTTCCACCGATGAGATCTATAACTATGCCTTTCGCTCGAATCTTTTCGGTCTGTATTCTAATTATATCCATAGCTGGAAGAATGTAAAATGGACAACAGGAGTGTTTGCCAATACCTACAACCGCAGGCACATCGGAAGTGAAAGAACAGCAGGGGAGGACTTTCGCAATACCGGCTATAAAAAAGAGATTAGTGTTTATACGAAGATAGATTATAACTTCAGCAATTTCACGGCTTATGCTGATATACAATATCGTCATGCGAACTTCGATTACAAAGGGGATGTACCTCTGGATAAGTTAAACTGGAATTTCTTTAATCCGAAAGCAGGTATCAGTTACCAACCTGCTCATAATATGGAGGTATATTACAGCATAGGGCGTATTGGCAGGGAACCTACCCGCACAGATATGTTCGGTGGAAATGAGAATCTTACGGTTGATGAAAACGGAAAACCTGAAATCGTAATAGATTCGCCTGAATATGTTGTCGATAATGAATTGGGATTCAGATACAGAAGCCGGAATCTTAATCTGGCTGCCAATCTTTATTATATGGACTTCAAAGATGAAATTGTATTGAACGGTAATTTTGGGCCGAATGGGCTTGCACTAACCAATAAAGTAGATAAAAGCTATAGGGCGGGAGCAGAATTGTCTGTCAGTTATCAGCCTGTTCCAATGTTTGCATTTATCAATAATTCGTCGTACAACCACAGCCGGATAAAGGAACAGGGGGAGAAATTCAGTCCTATTTTTACTCCAAAGTTTATTGTAAATCAGGAAGTAGTATGGCAAAAGGATAAATTTGATATATCACTATCTGCGCGTTATCAGGATAAGTCATATATTGACTTTGCAAATTCTGAAACAATTGGTAGTTATGTATTATTGAATGCACGTATCGGCTATACTTACAAACATATGGAATGGAATGCTTATGTAAACAATATTACCAACACCAAGTATTACAATAATGCCTATGTGGATTATGATAATACAGTGAAGTATTTTGTACAAGCACCGGTGAATTTCTATTTATCTTTGAAGTATACGTTGTAGTTCTCTTTGTCATGTTGAACGAAGTGAATTGAAAATCGGCAGAGCGAAGCGGAGCCAAACTCTCGTGTCCGGAGGGTCGAGATTCTTCATTGCATTCAGAATGACAGTTTTCTTAATGACTAACATATGTTTGACATACAAAATATATTTCTCGAAATACTGGGCTACCCACTTAGCTATGCTGAACTGATAGGTACAGTATTCGGTTTGTTGTGTGTTTATTGGGCATCAAGGGAAAATATACTGACATGGCCCAGTGGTATTGTCAATGAACTATTTTTATTTGTCATTTTCTTTCAGGTTCAGCTATATGCAAATATGTTTTTGCAGGTTATTTTCTTCTTTAGTTCGATATATGGGTGGTACAGATGGAAATATGGAGAAGAAGAAAGTAAAGTTACAAGGCTGAGACCCAAAGGGCTGTTCTTGACTGCCCTGATTATCATAGCAGGAACAGTATTGACCGGATATTTTATCGGTAACATACATATTACATTGCCTGAGTATTTTAAAGAAGCTTCCGCTTTTCCTTATGCAGACTCGTTTGTGATGGTTATCAGTATTGTAGCCACTATCCTGCTGGCTAAGAAGAAGTTTGAGAATTGGGCTTTGTGGGTGATAAATGATGTCGTTTGCATTGTGCTGTATTATCAGCAAGGCATCTATTTCATAGCATTGGAATATCTGGTATTGCTATTTATTGCATCTTATGGATTGTATAACTGGTATAAAAAGCAGGCAAATGAATAAAGGTTTTGTATTTGGTAAATTCCTGCCTTTTCACAAAGGGCATGAAGCTATGATTCGCTTTGCTTTGACACAGGTCGACTTTTTATCTGTACTTGTTTGTGCAAGCGATAAGGAAAATATACCGGCAAAAGTTCGTGAAAACTGGATTGAGAAAACTTTTGCTGATATTCCTAACATCGAAATTATTACTTTCAACTATAAAGAATCTGATTTGCCCAATTCTTCCGAATCATCACGGGACGTTTCAAAGAAATGGACAGAAGTTTTTAAGGAATATTTTCCAGATTATGCAACTGTTATCACCTCAGAGCCTTATGGGGAGTATATAGCTGAATATATAGGAATAAAACATATCCTTTTCGATATGGAAAGGAATATGGTTCCGGTTGCAGCATCTAAGATACGTTCCGACCTGTTTTCTTATTGGCAATACCTTCCCGATGCTGTAAAGCCTGATATGGTTATCAAGGTTGTTATTTTGGGAACCGAATCGACAGGCAAAACTGTATTGACCGGAAAATTGGCTAAGCATTATAATGCAATAGCTGTTTTTGAGGCAGGTAGGGATATTATAGCCGATTCGAATGATTTCTCTATTAACGATTTATATCTGGTAGCTGACGAGCACGCCAAACGTATTCGGTTATCAGAGATAAAAGATTCCCCGCTTATTATAATCGATACGGATATTCATATTACAAAATCATATGGACGTTTTACTTTCAACGAAGATTTAATGCTTGATAATCATGTATATGATGCCAATAGAGCTAATTTGTATTTATATCTAAGCAATGATGTAAAGTTTGTTCAGGATGGAACCCGAATGGATGAAGAAAGCCGGAACAGGCTGGATGCATCACACCGTGAGACACTAAATGAACATGATATCCCTTATACAGAAATTATGGGAAATTGGGACGAGCGTTTCGAAAAAGCAGTAGATGAAATAGACAGATTGATTGAAGGTAAAATGCTAACTATTCGTAACTGGCTTGTAAACTAATAAACTAGAATGTATATTTGTATTATAATCAAACATTATGGGGGATTGCAATACATTACATTTATTCGATAGTAAAAAATTTCACAATATAATAGTGCCAGACTTGATGGGGGAAGGCCGGATCCTTCAACATTATTTTAATTCATGTCTGGGTAAGTCCATTCTTTGGGATAATGTAACAAATAGAGGTCACAGAATTGAGAATATTTTAAAACTATGCAGGGATTTTGATGCCGGTTTTAAGATTCATTCTATATATAAGCATGCTACCAATCAGGATACTTTTGTAAATATACATATACAAGCTATTGAAGATCTGAGTAGGATTATTCAACTTATTGTTTTTTCTGAATGCGCCTTATTTACTCCTCATTTCAGGTTAGGTAAACGGTTGTTAAGCTATTTTGTCGATTTTGACAAAATGGATTATAAGTCTGTTGCTTTAAAATATTTGGAAGCACTCCGTTTTCCGGAGTCTGGCAGTTTGCATGCATATCTTGGAAATGGTATGGTAAATTGGCTGACAGATAATGAAGTTAAGCTCCTTTTGGCCAATTATGGTGATATCATACCTCAAGAAACAGAAGAATATGCTGCTAGCTATATATCTGAACTGAGGATATTCCTCGAAATAGCAGCTAAAAATGATTTGGGTGTAGTAACAATGGTAAACTTAAGTGAAATAGTTCTTGATCTTATTACTGCCTCTCCGATAAAGCTGGCTATTCCATGGGAAGAATATAATTTGGATAATTTGACTTATCATAAGTGAAAAAAAAGTCGGCCCTAAAACTACAGAGTATAAAGAGTTTTTCCAATGCAAATTGTCTTATATAAAGAGCTCTTGATTTGATAAAAGGGAAAAAGTAACAGTAAAAAAGCATATAAAATGTGTTACTTTTGTTACTTTTTAATGGATATAATACAATGAATACAAACTATACTGATCAAGACAGGGGAGATAAGCAAAGTTATCAGCAATATCTGGATGCTATGGATGCCATATCCATAGAAAAAGTGGCTTCTGCCAGTACATTTTTTGAGCCGGAAAAAGAAAATACGATTGTAGATGTTGGTATGGCATCGGGTACAAGCTCTGCCATCTTAGCTGAATTATTTCCTGAGTTAAATATTATTGGAGTAGATATTAACCCTAAGATGGTAGAAATAGCTCAAAGGACTTACCAGTTGCCCAATCTATCTTTCAGGATAGATGATGGTGAGAAATTGGATAGTTTTGAGGATAATTCTGTAAACGGATTTTTTAATTGCTCTGCAATACATCATATTACTTCTTACAATGGCTATGACACTAATCGTGCGCTAAATACCCTGCGTCGCCAGGTTGACCTGCTGAAAGAAAGAGGTATCCTGGTTGTACGCGACTTTGTAAAGCCGGAAGAACAGGAAGTTGTCATTGAATTGTCTCTGGAAGATCGAGAGGGCAGGCCTAATGATTGTGACTTATTGTTATTGTTTGCCAAGACAGCCAGATCATTAGCTCCATTTCAAGAAAGAGGCTTCCCCATAAAAGAACTAAAATCGCAAAATAAAAAGACTCGTTTATTCCAAATATTCTATTCTGATGCTGTAGAATTTATACGTAGAAAAGATTATTATGCAAATTGGGATATTGAGCTTCAGGAAGAATATGCATATCTCACACAAAGAGAATTCGAAGAATCTTTTCAAAATCTGGGTTTGCGGGTAATACTGTCCTCCCCAATATATAATTCGTGGATAATAAGTAACAGGTATAAAAATCAGTTCAGATTATATGATATAAAGGGCCAGGAAATAGGTTTCCCTCCTACAAATTATTTAATTGCCGGAGAGAAGATTAAAGCCGGAAAACAAGTACAACTTGTACGTCATCTACCTCTTTCAGAACTGCCCTATCTGAATTATATATCTTATAAGAATACAGAGACGGGACATATTTATGATGTTGCTGAGAGGCCTCATCCTGTAAGCGATTTTATACCTTATTATAAAGATGGAAATAAAATCATAGTCTTGGCAAAGCATGGCTATCCGCGTCCTTTGGTAAATGTAAAAACAGATAGTCCTGTGATTGATAATAAATACTTTAGCGGATATATCCCTGAAGGAATTACAGTTGGGAATACAGAGAATATCGAAGCTGTCTTAGCCGAAAGGTTTGGTATAAGCAAAGATACATATACTTCTATAATACATTCACTGAATTATTATACTTCTCCCGGAGGCATCAACGAAAAGGTATCCTCAAACTTTATTGAATTGAAAGAGATGCCACTAAAATCAAGAGTTCTCAAAAATGGTTTTTCAGGATTTAAAGAATCAGGATTTATTCATCAATATGATGCAATACAGTTATTAAATAATGCTCAAACTGGAACTTTGGTTGAGGCTCGCTTAGAACTTAATATCTATCACTTACTCCATAAGCAAAACGTTCAGTTGCCTAAATGGCTGGGAGAAAAGATCCAGATACAATATAATGATTTCATTACTCCTGTTGCGAACGCATCCGACTTACTTTCCATAAAGAAAAATGTCTTCGTTGAAAGCCATGAACGAGCTGGATTTTTAAAGATTGGGAGGGGATATTTTGCTGAAACGGATATTACAGGAAGCCATTCCATATTGGAGTACGTATATCCTGAAAAAGTCAGCTCTAACACATTACTAACCCTCCCTGTATACGAAAAAGGAGAGCAGATATATATAGGATTAGAAATTAGGGACTTACCTGTTCCTCAACTTTTGAGTGGTAATAGCACAATTCTTACCGTTCCAGCAAAGCGTTTACCAAAAGATATTGAGAATATGGCCTGTCTGAACCAATATATTTCTGAAATGCATATAGGAGAGAGTAGGATAGAGCAATATTATAAATTGGGGGAAAAATACTTTCCGAGTGTGGGTATTACTACCGAACAAGTGTATCCTTATGTGGTATGTTTAGACAGACCTGCAAAAGAATTAGTATGGGTGAATTTTGATGATTTGATGAATAGTATAGATCAGATCGAGGATGCTCATTTATTAATATGCCTGTATCGGTTAATGCATGCTCTGAATGAGTAAGAAATAATCCCACTGACAGAAAAGATGCTATATGATGCATTTCAACGTGCCAGTGGGAGAGGAGTTATTTGAAAGTTTGTGTAAAGGCATTTATATTTTCTTGCTTTTTGCCTGTATCGAATACCGCAAAAGTGATATTCTTAAAGCATTTGGCATATTTGCCCTCATTAAGTAAATAATGGGCGAAGTAACGTGCTACATCTTCAGGACGATTGCGAAATACACCACAGCCCCATGCACCAAGAATAAGGTTATCTACCTCTTGTGATACAAATATGGACAAGAGTTTATCCATACGGCTCATCATTGTTTGTTCGGCTTCATCCTTTTCATCCAGTCTGTTGTTTTGGATCATTGCTCCAATATTTACAGCAGGACTGGTAAGGATATCCAATACATAAGGCTTAGCTAGAAGGTCATCCCTGTCATCTTTGAAAAATATTACGTCAGGACTGTAAATCATGTAATCGGAATATAGATATGTATTTTGTGCCCGGTTATATTCATAGAATTCTTTGAAATATTTCATTTGTGTCGGATATAGAGCCGAAGCTCTGGCCAGACTTTCCTCTTGTGCTTGTGCTCCACCGAGGAAGCCGCCACCGGGATTTTTGGCAGAAGCAAAGTTTAAGCAGCCTGTTTTGCCCCCTTGGGAGAGTAGTTCCGCTGCAGCTTCCATTGCCGTACAGTTCTTAACTGTAATATTGGTTTGAAAACCCCGCTCTGATATTTCCTTTTCGATATAGCTTAGCCTTTTATCAAAATATTCGGGAATATATAGGGTTGTTTTCTTTACTGATTCTTCAATAGTATGCGATATATCTATCTTTTCATCATCTACTATATAGAACCCTTGTTTTATTATGTCCAGAGTTTGTTGAGCGCTTTCAACTCTTTTATTTCTGTTGCTTGAATGACTCATAATACTTTAGTTTAAATAATATTTGCGTAATTATTACGCAAATATAGGTATAGTTTTTTATTTAGCAAAATATTTGGCGTATTTTTTACGCAAACTAAAGGGTGGAAAAATAAGGCCCATCTGAAATGTGAGCCTTATTGTGTTTATATCTAACTACTTATTCCATACTCTTGGTGCTGGCACAGGTTTTAATGGTTGTCTGTTTTTCAGATCATTCATCACTTCTTGGATGGCTCTGTTTAATTGCTGATCTTCGCCATTCCATTCTTTTATAGGGTCATTATCAATCAGGATATCAGGATCGACACCATGATTCTCTATAATCCATTGACCTGTTTTAGCATCATAGCTGGTAAAGAATGGTACCCGGATATCCGTTCCATCGATAAATGGCATAGAACCTGAAATGCCGACAATACCTCCCCATGTACGTGTACCGATAAGTTTACCAAGTCCCAGAGCTCTGAACCCCCAAGGGAAGAGGTCTCCGTCAGATGCAGAGTATTTGTTTATCAGACATACTTTAGGGCCTACCTGCACAGCATCCGGCACTGTACCTATGCGATTAGAACCACGACGCATAGTCAGGCGGTATGGTTCGCGAGACAGACGTTCAAGAATCATTGGCGAAACATTGCCTCCACCATTAGCGCGGTCATCTATGATAAGCCCTTCCTTATCGAGCTGAGGATAGAAGTAACGGGCAAACTCGTTTAGGCCTTCCGGCCCCATATCAGGAATGTAGATATAACCGATTTTTCCATTGGATGCCTTCTCTACCTTTTTCAGATTATTCTGTACCCATTCGTAATGATAAAGGGAATACTCTTCAGCTATAGGGCTGATCACTATTTTGCGGGCTCCGGCTAACTGGGCTTTATTATTCAATGATATTTCCGTTGGTACACCAGCTTTTCCTGTGAGTAACGAATACATATCTTTTACACTGTTGGTAGGCACTCCGTCAATTGCCACAATAAAGTCACCTTCATTTGCTTCAATACCGGCTTCAGTCAGCGGAGAACGAAGTTTTTTATCCCATGATGCACCTTGCAGTATCTTTTCTATCTTGAAGAATCCACTCTTATCTCTTGAAATTTCAGCACCTAGCAGACCTGTATTTATTCTTTCGGCACGGTCTACCTCACCCGGATTTACGTATGCATGACCACAATTTAGCTCGCCTATCATTTCACCAATGATATAGTTGAGATCTAAACGGTTTTTTACATAGGGTAGTAACACTGAATATTTTTGTTTAATGGCTTTCCAGTCTACACCATGCATATTTTCTACATAAAAACCATCACGGTAAACACGCCATGCCTCATCGAATATCTGAGCCCATTCTTGTGGATAGTCTGTTGTTATTTTCATATTGGACAAATTAACAGGATCTTTCAACTCTGTTTTGCCCGAAGGTATATTCGTAACATATAGTTGTTTATTCTTAACGAATATAGCTTTCTTATCATGATTACTTATATGTATCGATGCACCGTCTGCAATAGTTTCTTCCTTTTGCGTTTTGAGGTCGAAGACAGCTGCAGCCCCTTGTTTATTATAATATACTTTCGTACCATCCGAATAGAAACTCCAATAGTATCCGGTGGCAATAGGTAATTTAATGATTCTATCCGCAATACCTTCAAAGTCGATTTTTACACTATTGGTGGAGTCCTTTTTCTGTACATCGGCTTTCTTGGAGTCTCCTGTTTTTACTTCGGCATCTTTTTCCATGAATGGAGACGGTGTGTCTTTAGATAGAAGCGCTAAATATATTCCGTTCGAAGCCTGATAGATATGATTCCATTCTTTTGATCCATACATTGGATTAAAATCGCGCGCTGAAGTGAATATCAGATATTTTCCATCTTTACTGAATGCCGGAGAATAAGACTCATACCATTTATCTGTTATTGCATATTCTTTTTTTGCTGCAATATTGAATACATATACTACATTGAAGTCGTTCGATCCCATGCGGCTATATGTCAGCCATTTACTATCCGGAGAGAAAACAACTCCTCTTGGTTCTCCAACAGGATCTTGTAGCAATGTTGTTTTTTGCTTTGAGGTGATATCTAATAAATTGACTCTGTTTTTACGATCAGTATATACTATAGATTTAGAGTCAGGGCTCCACAGAAAAGAGCGGATATAGGTATCATTGTTTTTTGTCAGTTGTACAGGATCGGACCCTGTTGCATCTTGCATATAAAGTTCAGTCTCTCCTGTTGCATCAGACATATAAGCGATATATTTGCCATCAGGTGACCATTCGGCACCACGGTCATGTGCTCCGGGCGAACGGGTAATATTTTTTGTAACACCCTTATCTACTGGTAGGTTAAAAACCTCGCCACGTGCTGTTACTACTATCCGTTCACCATCAGGTGAAAGGCTGGCTGCATTGAAGTACTTTTCTCCATTCTTAATCTCGCTTCTTGCATAGATATTATCTGAAGCAAGCGATATATTAATTTTTACAGGCTGCTTATTGGTGACGTCCAGCTTGTATATATAGCCTCCGTTTTCAAAAACAATTATGTTACCATGGTGACTTGGAAACTTTACGTCATATTCCGTAAAATTAGTAACCTTAGATGTCTGTTTTGATGTTGTATTGTATACGAAGATATTCATTGTACGGTCTCTATCGGAAATAAAGTAAATGTCGTCACCAATCCACATTGGCATAATATCTTGTGCATCATTGTTAGTGATATTTTCTACTGATTTTGCTGCCGGATCATAAATCCAGATATCATCAGCCATCCCGCCTTTATAATATTTCCATGTGCGGAATTCACGCATTACACGATTGTAAGCTAGTTTCTTCCCATCCGGAGAGTAACTGCAGAATCCACCTTCAGGCAATGGTAGCCCCTTTGATAATCCGCCTTCATTATTTACAAGGAACAGACGACCTGAGAATCCGTCGCTAATACGGTTCCTGTATACAATATTTTTGCCATCAGGAGTCCACCCCATAACAATATTATTAGGCCCCATGCGGTCGCCGATATCATCCCTGCTGTTTGTAGGGGTGTATGTAATCCGTAAAGGCTCACCTCCAACAGAAGGGATGGTATACACTTCCGTATTACCATCATATTGTCCCGTAAATGCAATTGAGTTTCCGTCCGGAGCAAACTTCGGAAACATCTCATATCCGATGTGTGAAGTTAAGCGTTTGGCTTCTCCGCCATTTATCGAGACTTTATATAAGTCTCCGGCATATGAGAAAACAACTTCGGAACCATTGGTGGAAGGGAATCGGAGTAACCGGGCTTCCTGGGCAAATATCAGTGGTACAGTAACCAATGATATGAAAAGAAAAAGTACAGATTTCTTCATCATAAGGTTATATAAGTAATCGGTAATAATTAATAATATATTTTCTCTGTTTTATAAACTGCTTGTTTCTAGCTAAATATAATTAGAAAGTGACAAAGGTAACAGCTTTTATGCATTTTATTAATAGTAACCTTTTGGTACATCAATATTATATAAAACCACTTATATACAGATAATTAAATTAATTTTTAATAACATATTCATACGCAATATGTGTTACCTAATTTAAATTAAGTATTGACTATAAACAAAGGTAAAACCTTTAGCATGAAAGAAAAATTGTTTTCGATTGATTTTTAACTATTTCTCAAACTTTTCCTTTATTTCTTCATAGGTCTTTTCTCCGACATAACGTTTACGGGGAGTAAATTTTGTTGAGAACAGGCTCCTTGTATCATCATAATCGGAATAGTTTAATCCTGCAAGGTCAGAAATAGAATATATGAAGTCTTCGGAAGAATAAGGGCGGGTTTTGTCAAAAACGAGGTCTGTTCTGTATTTTTGAAAAGAAGGAGATATCCAGACCATGAAAGGTATCTCACTCATAGTAGGAGAGACTTTCTCATAGGCGTGGCCTGCAAAATCACGATAGTCATATAACTCTTCGCCATGGTCAGACAAGTATACCATTACAGCATCCTGATCCTGTAGCTCTTTAAGGGAAAGGATAACGCTGTTTATAATCGAGTCATTATATAATACGGAGTTATCATATCTGTCTATTGTTTTCTTTGCTTTTTCGTCTCTGTAAAGTGCATCAGGTACTAATCCATCCTTCTTGTTATTGAAAACAATATATTCTTTGGGATACCTGAATTCGTATGCCATATGATTTCCAATTAGATGAATAATAATAAGTTTATTCTTTTTATTATCTTTTTTCAATACTTTGTCAAGAACAGGAAGTATAATATCATCATGTTGCTTATATGTAGCCAGATTATATTTTGTACCTGCCAGTGAGAATAAGATATCGAAACTGGAACGTAATTCTTCGCTAAATCCCTGGTTGCTTATCAAGTATGTATCATATCCGGCACGATTAAATAATTCATACATCGATGGTTTTTTGGAGAAGTACTCAGAGTGTTCATAATCTGACATTGATAATAAAGAACGAATAACAGGGATTGTATGTACATGTGGTGCTACTATGTCCTGATAGACTACCAGGCTGTCTCCATATTGTGATAGTAAAGGATTGGTGTTTCGTGGATAGCCATACAATGACATATGATGTTTGTTCAATGATTCACCTATCACAATAACAAATACCTGTGGTATGGTATCCTGTTGATTTATCTTTACTTCATAAGGTTCTGTTTGCCGCTTTCTTATATCCTTGACCTCACCACTGGTACGGATTTTATAACTGACAAATGTTTTGTAAAAGTTGATGAAATAAACAGAACGTGATACCCTGTTGATACCAACAATAGATAATAATGTAATAATACCAAAGATAAACAAAGTCTTATGTTCCCTTATCTTCAAAGGTCTGAACGATCTCATTGTGCACACCATCACGATGGGAATGGCTGCATATACAAGAACACCGACTATAACCCATATACTCAGATAATGCGCAACAAATTCCTTACTTTCTTCAGGATTTGTTTCAAAAAGGCTGGTGACACTATTTTGCTCCAGCATAACATTTGCAAACAGAAGGTATGCCAGATATATCGATCCCGGTATGATAGAGATGGCTAACATAACAGAATAAATAACTTTCTCAGACTTAGAACTGATAAAAAGGGAAAGTGTCCAAATGGAAGCAAAAAGCAATCCGCAAACTAAGAAAACAGCGATTTTATCGATGAAAGAAAAGTTTTCAGCTAACGGGCATAATATGGGCACTAAGAGTAATATATAAAAAAGAAAGAAGAATTGCATTTTCTTCCTTTTTAATACGTTAAGAACATCGCTCATTCGTATAATTCAGATTATCAAGTTTTTTTAAGTCAGTCAGTCTGTAGCAGTGTTAATAAATACCATTCCAGAGTGCACAAATATAGTATTTTATTCTTACTTTTGGTATAGTTTAAATATAGACAAATCATATTTATTAAATATGAGTAGAAGGACACCCAAAAAATCGAAAAATAGCCCGGCCCGTAATAACTATCTGTTAGCTAAACCAACTTACTTCGGAGATAAGAATATCCCCATGTCAATAGAGTTGATTCAATATGATGCTATGCGTGTAGAGGTGAAGAATATCCAGTTGCAATCAACGATAAAAGATCAGATAGATAATACAAAAGTAAACTGGGTGAAGATAACCGGTATCTCCGATGCAAATGTGGTAAATCGGATTTGTAAGGAATTTGGCCTGCATAGCTTTGATGTAAAAGATCTACTTGCCGATCAGCAGGTTGTCAAAGCAGTTGGATATGATAAGGTTTCTTACGTTTTAATGTCTGCTTTTTATCAGGAGAAGGATGTGATTGATATCGATGATATGCAGGTTGCATTTATTCTGGGTGACCATTTTATCGTGAGTTTTCAGGAAGGCAGTGTTCCGGCTTTTGATGAAGTGAAAAAGAATATCGAAGAGAATAATATACTCATACGTCAGAAAGGTGCGGATTTTCTTCTCTATATCTTATTGAATGCAGTAAATATATCGAATGTGAATACAGTAATGGATATCGAAGATGAATTGGCCAATGTCGAAGATCAATTGATTCTGGGTAAAGATTCTATTGATATATTGAAGCTATTACATGAGTGCCGTGTCGACTATATGCATATAAGACGCTCTATCGTTTCTCTACGCGAAGAGTTTACTAACCTGCTGCATAACACTAATAAGCTTATAAAAGAGGAGAATGTAGTTTATTTTAATGATTTTGACGACCGTATGCGAACTACATTAGGCGATCTGGCATCATTTCATGAATCCCTGACATCGTTGTTGGATTTATATTATAATAACAATAACTTGAAGATGAATGAGATAATTAAGCGTTTGACAATTGTCTCAACTATGTTTATACCTCTGACGTTTATGGTAGGGGTATGGGGAATGAACTTTAAGCTTATGCCCGAAACTGCCTGGAAATATGGATACCTGGTCGCATGGGTGGTATTGGCAGCAATTGCGGCATTCACATATTTATGGATAAGGAAGCAAAAATGGTTTTAATGAATATGCATATGAAAAGAGTTGTATTTATAGCATTGGTTTTATTATTTAGTATCTCATCATTTTCGACTAGCTTACAGGTAACTATGCCAAATGATGACATTAAAAGTCTGTTTGATAAGGGGTATTATCAGGAAGTGGTGGATCAGCATGCCAGTCAACCGCGTAGTTTATCTGCTGATGAACTGGCATATGTTGCTGAATCATATTTGCATTTGAATGATATGCTCAATGCTTCCATGTATGCAGATCTGTCTGTACAGAAGAATGCAAAATGTGCTAGGGCATATTATGTGAAAGGAACTGTTCAGAGTATTAATGGCAGCACTGATCAGGCACTAGCCAGTTTTAAGAAGGCAGCCGATGCATCTCCCAACTATGCTGATGCATACACCGGGATGGGTGATATCTATTATGGTCAGGATAATATTAGTCTTGCTGAACAGAACTATAAAAAGGCAATGTCATCAAATCCTCCTTCAGAAAAGGCATATTATATGATCGGAGCCATATATGCCGGGCAGGATGATATGAAAAATGCCTTGGAGGCATTTTATATCGCTAAAAATAAGATTGTTAAGGACAAAGAACTTCTTGTTACAGTTCTGTATAATATAGGGAAAATGGAGTTTGATTTTGGACGGTATACAAAAGCGGTAGAAGCGTATGAAGAGCTTATTGAGAATATGCCTGATGACTATTATTCATATGAAAAATTGGTACAGTGTAATAATGCTTTAGGATTATATGATCAGGCTAATTCATATAAATCGAGACTATATAATGCATACAAAGCAGGTCAGTTAGTATCTGGTAGTATTTCCAATAACTTTTGTATAGATCAGTTTCAGGTAGGAGGTAATGATGTTTTTGCTTATGAACGTTATGAAGAACCTTCAAATCAATCTATAATAAAGAATATATTCTATGTGATGAACAAAGAAGGTGAAGTAGAGTCTTCTGTTTCAATGGAATATATCCCATCTACAGAGGTGGCTAAGGGTGAATATAAATTTACTATGACCAAAGGTGAAAATCATTATACGTTTGACAAAACTTTTCCTGATAATGTAAGCTATAGTACAATACGTCCTTATGTCGAAGATATTATTACAGGTAAAGTACAACCAAGTTCTAACTAACTGTTTTCTCTAAAGCCTGCCATAAGTTATCCTTTGGTAATGGAGCAATAATTTTTATCCGTTCTTTAGATACAGGATGTATAAATGATATTTTACGTGCGTGCAGGCTGATACCCCCATCGGGATTGGATCTCTCTGCACCATACTTTAAATCACCTTTGATAGGGCATCCCATTTTAGCCAACTGAGTACGTATCTGGTGGTGGCGCCCAGTTTCCAGATCTATTTCCAGCAAATTGTATTTCTCCGAATGAGCAATCATTTTGTAGTGAAGAATAGCCAGTTTTGAGTTTGACTTTTCTGTATCATAAGCATATGATTTATTCTGTTTCTCATTTTTCACCAGATAATGCTTCAGAGTACCTTCCGCTTCTTTTGGTGTGTTCTTTACAATTGCCCAATAAGTCTTATCTATCTCTTTGTTTTTAAACATCTCGTTCAGGCGGCTGAGAGCTTTGCTCGTTTTTGCAAATACAACTATACCACTTACAGGGCGGTCTAAGCGGTGAGTAACACCACAGAATACATTTCCGGGTTTATTGTATTTCTCCTTGAGGTATTCTTTCACAATTTCTGAGAGGGGCTTATCTCCGGTTTTATCTCCCTGTACAATCTCCGAAACAGTCTTGTTGACAATAATGATATGGTTGTCTTCGTATAATACGGTCATTTTAACGTAAATATGATAATATATAACTCAAATATAATGCGAACAAAGGTAATAACATAAAAGTAAATAAATAGAAGATATTAGTATTGGATTGATAATTTATAATTTATAAAAAAATGTGGAGGATTACAAATCGTAGTCCTCCACATGAAATTAAGTAATACTTATTCAAAAATTCTTGTATTATCTCAGAGATTTGGTTGTTAGTGTTGCTATATCACTGGTTATACCCAGATAGCCTACTCCGCCAACTACCTTGTATGCTCCAAAATATCCGCTTACATATTTGGTAGCTTCTATCCTGCTGCCTGCATATGCTCTGATAGATTCCCAACATCCCATATTTCCAAAAGTAATTTTGTCTGTCCAGCCCTCAGTAGTTCCGGATACATATACAGACCCTACATGCGTTCCGTTTCTGTTAAATAGTTTTATACATCTGGGCTCGTCTTTATCTCCACAATATTGGAGTGCTTCCGGGTGTCTAAGTGCTTCTTCTTCACTATTACATTCAATGGTTTCGGCAACCGCAAATTCTCCATACATTTTTCCTCTTATAGCTACAACATACCATTTAGAGTTTTGTTCGAAGACGAAAGCTTTACCGGAAGTTCCATTCTCACAGTCTTTAGGAGGCGTAATGGTTGACAGATAGATGCTACATACATTGCCGCCAATTTTTATCGAGAATTCAACCTTATCCAGACGTGAACTTGTAGAACCTGAGAACTTAACTTCGATATAGCCTCCGGTTTGTTTATCCAGTGTTTGTTCCTCTACTCTGGCTGTTATACCACTATGTGTTCCAATCTCAGCAGCTAGTAATTTATAAGATGAGCCACTGGTCATTGTATAAGGTATCTGGATAACCTCTGTACCCATATCATAATTTATGTATCCCGTAGCATATACATCGTTACATATCAATGAGAATGGCGCCTTCACAGTTATATTGCCAGAACCTGTAGTTGTCTTTGAACCACAACTGTTAGTGGCAGTAACAGAAATTACATTAGCATTGATAATATCTGCTGTTCCTCCCTTTATTGCAACAGAGGCTTGTGTATCTGAGCCTACTATAGATAATCCCTTGGATATACCTTCGGTGGAAATAGTCCATTTATAAGTAACACCTGTAGGGTCTGATACCGATGCAGTAGCTGTAAAATTATTGTTGCTCTCAATTACTACAGGGCTAGGACTGAATGTAATAGTCGGATTAGGAACTACACAATTGTTGACAGTTATAGTACCTGTACCCATTACTTCCGTATAACCACATGAGTTGGTTATAGTTGCCTTTATATCGCTGGCATTGAATGAGCCGGACTTAGTTCCTTTGATAGTTACATAAGAGGCATTATTGCTACCTTGTATTAATAAGCCATTAGTTGCAGAATTGCCAGTTGACCATAAGACTGTTTCACCAGGTAAAACAGATATGCTTGCAATAAATGTATTATTAATATCAATGACTACCGGGCTAGGAGTGAAGGTAATAGTCCTGCTTACAGGTGAACAGTCGTTTACTGTAATATTTCCACTACCTGTAGCTGTTCCTGTTCCACATTGATTTGTTGCAGTAACGGAAATCACATTTGCATCGATTGTTCCTACTGTGGCCCCTTTTATTGTAATGAAAGTACCTGTGTCCGGTGTAGAAGCGTCGATAGATAATCCCTGCGCTTGTCCGGCCGGTGAAATAGCCCATTTATAGGTTACTCCGGTAGGGTCTGATACCGATACAGTAGCTGTGAATGTACCATTCTGATTAATAACGACAGGGCTTGGACTGAATGCTATAGTTGGGTCAGGAGCGGCTTCACAGTTATTAACTGTGATAGTCCCTGAGCCTAGTCCCGGTGTGTTACCGCAACTGTTGGTGGCTATAACATTAATCGCACTGGCATCGAATGAACCGCTCTTTGTCGCTTTTATGGTAATCGAATTTCCTGTAATAGTGCCAGGGATTGTTAGTCCGTTATTAGTAGCGTCTGAGATACTCCAACTATAGGATACTCCGCTTTCAGGAGATGATATGCTGGCTGTGAATGTTTCGTTCCTGTTTACTTTCGTAGGGCTAGGATTGAGAACAATAACCGGAGTTACCGGTACCAGACATGCTCCGTTTACAACGATATTACCGCTGCCATACCCATTTGTAGAACCGCAGGAGTTGGTCGCAGTCACTTTTATATTATTTGCATTGAATGTTCCGGCAATGGAACTTCTTATTGTAATAGAGTTTCCTTTGGTTGTACCTTCGATCGATAATCCGTTAGTGACAGAGTTCGAAATTGACCATGCATAAGTTTCTCCGGCTTTAGATGTTATAGTTGCTGTGAATGTATCCCCTTCTGTTATATTGACCGGGCTTGGATTAAATGTAATTGTAGGAGGAGCAGGCAGTGTACATCCCGGTCTGGATGCAGTATTATTCAGATGAGTGGTTATATGATTCACAGGGATTGCACAGCTATTGACTTTGATATGTAGTGTTTGCTCCAAATCCCTTATCTCATCGTCATCGGTATCTAATACTTTTACCAGGATAGTATACTCTCCCCTGTTTTTGTAGCGATGAGTAGTTGAGGCAAAGAATACATTAGAACCGGATATAATCAACGGTTTTGTTTCTGTTATCCCATCTCCATAGTCCCAGACCGTATTTTTTAGAGTATTTATATATATGTTGTCTATCTTACCCCTGTATTCGAAATATTGATCTGTATCCATACAGAATTCATTCGTGCCGATAATATTGGTGCTGAACCAGGATGCTACAAATGAAGGAAGCCCTATGTTTGGATAAGCACCCGCAGAGAATAAGTTATCCAGTTTATATAGTCTGAGAGAATTCGGATCTTCTTCCGGATTGTCGATCACAAATATACATGGTTGAAAAATGTTTGCCGGGATGTATATGCGTCCGTCTGGTGCCATCTGCAAAGCTCCCAGCTGAGTATATTCATCGAAATGGAAATTTTTTTTCGCAAGTGCCGGGGTAGGTGAAGCCGTAGCAAGTAATTCATCAAAATCCCAGACCTTAATCCCATTTATCTGGGGGCTGTACTGCTCACTTCCGGTAGTGTACAGGTATTTGCCTGACAAGGAGAATTCTACTCCATAAAAATCCCTTGTATAATTTGTATCTATATATCTGGCATTACTGAATGCTCCTGTGGAACTGTTAAAGTCTCCATATACAAGCTTTCCTTCCCATGTGCCCCATGCAAAATGCTTACCATCGGGCGAAAATTTCAGATATCCCTGGGAGCTTTCGGCATTTGTTGTTAATCCGGGAATTTCATATGTAACAGCATTACCGGATTGTACTCCGGATGAGGTTACCAGCCATGCATTCAGGTAAGTCTTGCCTGATGTGATTTTTGATGTGGCTACAATCCAATAGTCTTTTTTATTGGCATGCCGTACAGATGTTACGTTTTCACTAGTTTTACTTCCTGCCGGTATTCCTGTAAATAGCACCCTGGTTCCTTCCATTCCACCTAAACCGTTATTGAGTGACATATTCAGGATGTTGAAGCCTAAGTTATTAGCCCCTTCGGCTCCTAGTGAAATTACAACAGCTTTGTTAAGATGTCCGGGATAAGGTATTATAATGCCGGACTGAGCTGATGATGCATGCCCCCCCAGACCACTGGTAATTACTTCATAATTCCTATTGTAAAGGGTTATACCATCCGAAAAGGCTAATAAACGCCCATCCGAATCGGATAGGGTGAAACAACCTTCGTGTGTGTTCATAGGTGAACCTGTCAGTTCGGTGGGTATTCTCTTTAGTGTAGTGTTGGGCGTTCCGAATAGCCCTGTGGCACTGAAATCCTGTATAGTGTTCCATGTGAGCCCTGCGTTCTTTCCGAAGAACCAATTGTTTACTTCTCTCTGGGCAAACATATTTTGTATGCCTGCCAAGGATAGCAACAATAATAATATATATAGTTTTTTCATATTTTTATCACTTTACAATGAATACAATATTTACAAACGAATTGGAATTTGTATTCACAGATACTACATCGTAGGTCATGACACCGTCTTCATCTATGCTTACATTATTAATGATATTCGTATCATAGTAAGTAATGGCATAGTCAAGTTCATCTTTTGCATATAACCGCTGTTTTTCCGGAGATGGTATTCTGGTAAGACTTGCATTGCTGCTTACAAACAACGGATTGTTGCTGTCGTTTGTGAACTGTTTTTTATATTCGGCATACAAATCACACGTTTGGGGATTATTATTCTCAACAAGCTTGATGGTAAACGATGGCATGTAAAAATAACGCTGTGCTGTACCATCCATCATTTTTTTCCATTTTGCTCCATCCCATACATATATTCCCTGTGAGAAAGTTTTATCTGCATCTTCTCCATCTGGTGATACATATATATTATACACCATTAGTCCGGCATGTTTTTCCTTTACTTTGTCCGTATTATTTGTCCAGTCTGTTCCGGTAGGAATGAATGGCTGCAATGTATTTATATTTACAAGCTTGACCCGGGGTAGTCCCAGTCCTCCGCCTTTATCATTTACTGTGATATTATTAGCATCGGTAGGTGAGGCCGGATCATTTGGTTCTATATTTTTTATTTCAAGTAATGCCGCTTTTGCAGGGGGATTATTTGAACCTACAGTTACTTGTGCATGTGCCTGATAAGAACATGCAATGATAGCCAATAATGTAAATGTAGTTTTGATTTTCAGTTTTAAATTTTTCATAATTTAATATGTTTAGGTATTGTTCTGTTAATTAATGAGGTGTATATTCGGGTTTACCGGAAGTGTACACGGGTTTACTACAACTTTTACTGCTTTGCGTTCCGATGGCACATTTCCTGAATTCTGTGCTTCTACATAGTATGTAGTCGTATAATCGAGGACAGGAGTAGTCACCGATGTGCCTATCATTACAGGAGAATCACCGGTTGGCGTTAAGAACCAGTAGGCATTGGCTCCGGCACTGACTGTAGCTATTAGTGTGGCTGTGCTGCCTGCACAGATAGTAGCCGGATCAGAAACATCAATTGTTGGTTGTGCTATTCTGATCGTAACCTTTACTTCTTGCCTTCCTGATGAACATGCAGGATTTGCAGCCTCTACATAGAATGACCTTTCGCTGCTGATTGCTCCGGTCGTATAGGTAGCACCTGTACCCAACAGGGTGCCACCTGTGGCAGAATCATACCAGCTTATGGTAGCTCCGGTACTGGCTGTGGCTGTTAATGTAGCTGTACTGCCAGAAGTGACAGAGACATCGGAAGCGCTGACTGACGCAGCGGGATACAAGGTAATTGTAAGGGATTGTTCCAGGTCTGCTAACTCTGTAGAACCGTTATATGCTTTTACTACTATTTTGCGTGTAGTAACAGAAGATACAGGTGGAAAACTTCCGGCCATACTTAATGTCATATCAGTAGAGTTTACTGTCTGTGAAGTGTATGAAGAGGAGTTGTCAGCATCGAAATACCAGCGAAGCTCTGTCGGTCTTGAAGCACTTGTCCCGGCCAGGTTGATAGAATAACTTTCTGTAATATTGCTTGCCGGATTTGTACAGATAGAGGCTTCTCCATTTATCTCAAGTGTAAACCATGAAGGAGAAAATGAAGTGATACCAACATGGCCTCCGGTACCGGCATTGAGGAAGTTGTCGAGCCTGTAAATATTTAAGTTTGTGGGGTTTTCCGGATTGGTTATCAATATCATATAGCGCCTGCTACCATTAGTTAAATTTGCTAAATCATCATTAGGTGATTTCATCCTATCATAGTATGTTGCATATATATACCCGTCAGGTCCTAATTGCAGGGACCCTAATGCTAAAGAGTTTTGTGTTGTGCTTGTAGCATCACCTCCATTCATAGTGTAAACTGTAGCTGTATAAGTACTTGGGTTAGCAGCCAGGGCAGCATAATCATAAACATTTAACCCACTCCCTGTAGATACATATAAGTATTTGCCTGACTGAGAAAATTCTGCACTATATGAACCCAATATTGTTCCTCCTGATTGATTTCTTGAAATACCCATCTGTATATTGGAAAATTCACCAGTCATATTATCGAAATCCCCAAACCAGAATGGAGTTGAGTTGAAATTATTACACCATACGAAATGCTTTCCGTCAGGAGAGAATTTTATATATGTATTTCTGCTCGCTTCCAGTGCTCCTGCCGGGAATAATGAAACAACAGGAGTAGATGCTTGTACCCCCTCTTTGGTTACCTTCCATGCATTAAATGCTGAGTTGGTTCCCGATCCGGGGGCTATTATCCAGAAGTCATTTTTATTTCCGTGTTGGATAGTATTTACACTTTCTCCTAAAATACCCTGATGTCCTGTTAGTCGTGTGTTTTTTAAGAAAGGGCTTTCGTCCAGTACTTTGCCTATTCCATCGCTCATGTCAATTACTGAATAGGCTACTTGTGTTGATGCAGCAATTAAATTGATAGATAACGCTATATATTTATTTGAATTTCCGGGAAATGGCATCAAAACACCGGATTGGGTAGAGGATACATGTCCGGCCAGTCCTGTACCGTTACTCATAATTGATCCGTTACTTCTAAATACATTTACTCCGTCCGAATAGAACATTAGCTGTCCTGTAACGGCATTTGACAGGGCAAAGCAACCCTCATATGTTGTGATATTTGTTGTGATAGCCGTTGGTAGATTAGGGATGGATACCGTTCCGGCAGAGGGATAAAGGCGTGTAGCGGAAAACGGTGCTGAACGAAGATTATTAAAATCCAGTCCTGCCTTATTCCCAAAGGCCCATGTATAAGCTTCTTTCTGTGCAAACAGTGTAATGCTTACATACATTAATAAGAAAACTAGTATGTATATTTTTTTCATGCTTTTTATTCAATTAATTATTTGATAACGAATACGATATTTACAAATGAGTTTGGCCCCGGATCCAGGCTTTTTACCTCGTAAGTCATTACACCGTTGGCATCTATACCATTTATTGTGAGTACATCTTTATCGTAGTGTGTGACTACATAATCAAGTTCGCCTGCTTCATATAGTTTTCCGCATTCCGGTGAAGGAATTCCGGGCAGGGTAGCTTTATTGCTTTCGAAAAGAGGATTGTTGGTATCATTGGTGAACTGTCTCTTATATTCAGCATAGAGGTCGTATGTGGGTTTTGTATCTCCCGACTGGGTTATTTTTGTTAGCGGCAGATTGAATGCAGGCATGTTGAAATATCGTTGTCCGACATTTGAGTCTCCCATTGTTACCCATTTTGCACCATCCCACAGATACACTCCCTGATGGAATATATTATTCAATTCGGTGACTGTTTCGGGCGATTCGTTTATGTTATATACAGTGAGCCCTGTATGCTTTTCTTTTATTTTGGAAGTGGAAGCATCAACCCATAAAGGGTCTGTTGTTTTAATAAAAGGTTCGAGAGTTTTCCGGTTGACAAGTATTACACGGGGTAATAATAAGCCACCCTTATCGGAAGTAATATTTTCATTGTCAGTTGTTTTTGCCGGATTGGTTGCATCGAAGTTCTTTAGCTCAAGTAATGCTGCATTTACAGGCTCAAGATCAGAACCAATTGTAACTTGGGCTCTTAGTCCTGTAACTCCTATCGTTAACAGTGTAATTGATAAAAAGGTTGCAAGTTTTGTGATCATAATTAATTAATTTATTAGTTTGCCTTGGATAATGTTTTTGCTTTATTCTTTTCCGTTTAAAATAATTCAATGCCTCTCAGATATCCTCTTTATTACTTTCGCAAGCAACAATTTGAGACATTTAAGACAGACAATTGAAGACAACTTTTGATACGCCATATCTTTGAGACATTGAATTCATTTATATATACTTATGTTTAATAAAAAATAAAAATTAATTGGTCAAAATAATAGTAGTCCTAACTGGAATTGTCTTCTTTATTCCCATTATACTTCACTATGTATATTACTTGAAATTGGAATATAGCTTGTACTATTGTTGAAGTTTTGTGGATATTATTCAAGTTTTACCTTTAGCCTCCTGTTGTCTTCAATAAAAGGGTGTTAAAGTTTAAATAGGATAAATATTTGTGAACTATCTTTACTATTAAAATGTTTGCTTATTATAATACCTTATCATTTCGTGAAGCAAAATAACTACTAATAAATTAGGAATTAGATATAAAAAATGACAGATGAAAATATTTGTTTCAATAATCTGACATAATATAAATTTTATTTTTCAAAAAATTGAAATGTTGCTTTTATGCCCACAATATTTTTTCATTATTCTTTAAAAAAAAAGTTTTTTTTTCAAATTAGTTGGTTTATTTCTTTGAAAAGTTGAGTGTGGACTCGTGAATTTGTTGTGAATTAGCACATTATCTACTTTTTCTTAATATATAAAATTAATAAGTAGTTTTGTGACTAAGACAAAAGCAAAAACTAATGACACACTTATTCAATAAAATGATAATAGATACAGTATTATCTAAGATTCCTCCTTATATAAGCCCAATTAACTACCTTGCTAGTGCATTAAATTTGAGTAAAGAATCTATTTATCGTAGGATTAGAGATGAAGTTCCATTTACATTACAAGATATTTATATATTAGCAACAGACTTATCAATTTCGCTGGATGAGATTATACACTCTTCAAAAGAAAAGAACTTGAATTCAAAACTGTCTTTATTTGAGTATAGAAGTAATAGTATATTTGATCCGGAGCAATTATTCTTTGAAATTTTTTCAATGTATGATAATAGCCTGGCAAACTTGGTTTATAAGGAAACTGAAGTAATAATTGCAGTAAACCATCTGATGATTTTCTCCACAATACATCTCGACCATTTATTCAGATTTTATTATTATAAATGGGTGCAACAATTTCATTTAATGCCGCTTAAGTTTAGGCTGTCAGACATAGAAATACCCGAAAAAATATCAATATTAAGAGATAATATCAAATCAAATGGAGTTTTTGTGGGAAATAATATATATATATTAGACCAAAATTTTATAAAAAATACTCTTCTTGAAGTTCAATATTATTATAAACGGAAGCTTATTTCGGACGAAGAATTACTTTTAATACAACAGGATTTCTCAAGTTTTGTAGATATGCTGGAGGGAATGGTCAAAGAAAAAATCAAATCACCTAATTTTAACAGTCAGATCTATATCCCTTCATTCAGGATAGAGTCATCAGGCTTGTATGCCAGATATGGAGATCAGGAAGAGTGCCATTTCTGGATATATTCGGGGACACATATAGCATCTAAAGATCGGGAAGTCTGTAAAACATATAAAGCCTGGCTTGTTTCCTTTAAGAAATATTCCAGCCTGATTACAGGTTGTAACGAACCGTTACAAACTGCATTTCTCGATCAGCAAAGAAGCTATGTAGACAACATTAAAAATAAGAATTTCTCTTATGAATGAAGCTTTTAGGAAAAAAATAATAAATAAGATAATCAGCGAAATACCTTTACATATAAAGCCTGTAGATTTTCTTTCTGCTACTCTTGATATTGCCAAAGAATCTGCATACAGACGGTTGAGGGGAGAGATGGCTTTTACTTTTGAAGAAATTGTAAAGCTATCGCAAAAACTAGAATTCTCTATAGATGAATTGGCCGGTAATAAAAGTTTTAATATGATAGGTCTGAATTTGCAGATTAATAAGGATCCGCAACATGCATTTCTTTTAAAAATACAAAAGCTGACAAAGTATGTTGATAATCAGATGAATAGTAGGGGTTCAACTATTACAATGGCTTTGAATTATTTACCTGTAATATTTTGCCTGCATTTTGAAGAGCTTTTCCGCTTTTATTACTATACATGGATGCATAGGAAATATAAGGAATTACCAAAGTTGTATTATTCTGATATAATCATATCAGATGAACTACAAAGATTGTGTGCAGAATTGGATATGAAGGTACGGAGTCAGAAAAAGATTACTTTTATTCTGGATATGAATGTATTTAAGAGTCCTTTAAGGGAAGTATATTATTTTTATAAACTGGGGTTGATAAGTGATAGTGAGCTTGAAGGTATAAGGAAAAGTTTTCATGATTTGATAGATGATATAGAAATAATAGTAAGAACCGGAGAAGCAAATCCAGGAACCGAGCATTATTATTATCTTTCCGAATTTAATCTCGACGGTAATAGTACTTATCTCAAATGGGATGATAATATAATTTCCTCATTTAATTTTCATCAGTTTAATACAATAATTATATCTAATCCCGAAATCTGTGATGCTCACCATGAATGGTTGGAGTCATTAAAAAGATATTCTGTATTAATTACACAGTCAAATGAGATAGTACAAGAGGAGTATTTTGATAGACAAAGGGAATGTATTGAAAATATAAAATTTGGTAATTTTTGATCTTATCTCTTATTATTTAGTAATTTAAGATTTGTGGCAATTAGCTGTAAAAGAGATTTTTATTATTTTGTAGTCTAATTGAGGGCTTTCGAGTGAAAACTATACCCAACAAAGATTGTTTATATATGGAAATAAAAATACAATATGCCACAATCCAAAAGTGATATTATTCAAAAATTATTGGATCATATCCCAAAAGAACTGAAGCCAGTTCAATATTTAGTAGATTTGTTAGATATAAGCAATGAGTCAGTGTATAGAAGAATGAAGGGGGAGGTTTCTTTCTCTTTTGATGAGATAATTAAATTATCCCATGAATTAGGTTTTTCTGTTGATGAGCTCATTTCAGAAGATGGTGGGATAGCTTCTTTCGAATTATTAGCAAATAGTACAACGTCATATTCAGATACTTTTTTAAATATATTGAAGTTAGTCAAAGAGCATCTCAATGAGGTAGCCGTATCTGGGGATACAGAAACGATCAATGCATGGAATCACCTGCCTCCGATATTTCTCGTGAAATGTGACCATCTCTTTAAATTCAGATATTTCAAATGGTTACATCAGGGTGCCGATATCCCTTCTAACAGGATGTATTCAGATGTTATAGTGCCATCCGAAATTCTTTCTTTAAAGGAACAACTTATATCAGACATCAAGACAAGCCGGAATGTTATTTCGGTAATGGGACCAAGTATCTTTTTAAATTTGATAAAAGAAATTCAATATTATTATATCAGGAAGCTTATTACAGATGAGGAAAAGGCTGTTCTAAAAGAAGATTTGTATAAGATGATTGATATTATTGAGAAATTGGTTCAGGATGGTAAATTTAATGAAGAGGGAAAAATCAGTTATTATCTTTCATCACTTGAAATTGATACCAATACTATCTATGTACAATATGATACTAAAGAAGTCTGTATTTTCTGGGTAGTTTCCATGCCACCCATTTTTATTAGTAATAAGGAAGTATGTACTGTGCAAAAGAAATGGTTAGAATCCCTTATGAAATATTCGACCCTTATTACCTCTTCGAATGAATTGATGCAGAGTGAGTTTTTTCGTAAACAGCGTGAGTACGTAAAAAATATGGATAATATAACCTTTCCATATAGGTAAACTTGTAAATATTACTTTTGATAAGCTATAATTTATTCAAAACTGTATTGACAGGTTATAACTATACTCAAACTTAGTTTAATGCGATTCAATTATAAATAAAAAGCCTTTCAATCAAATATTGAAAGGCTTTTTATTATTTAGTAAATTATTAGTTTCTTATGGTCTCTTCTCCCATTTCACGTTGTGCATATCGCCTGTTTCCTGGAATGCTTTGTGGAAAGCAAATGCATTATACATATCAAAATGTGTTTGTCCTTTAGGCGCATTTTTTATGTATTCCTGCAATAGAGGACGATAATCAGGATGAGCACATTTATTTATTATTTCCTGAGCTCTGTCTTCAGGGCATTTTCCTCGAAGGTCAGCTACACCGTATTCCGAAATAATGATTTTTACAGAATGCTCACTATGATCCTCATGCGATACTAATGGAACGATAGAACTGATCTTACCGTCTTTAGCAACAGAAGGAGTCACAAATATTGAAAGATAGGCACTGCGTGTAAAATCTCCGGAACCTCCAATACCATTCATCATCTTGGTACCCATTACATGAGTAGAGTTGATATTACCATAGATATCAGCTTCGATAGCCGTATTAATAGCGATAACACCCAGACGACGGACAATTTCAGGATTGTTTGAATATTCTGACGGGCGCAGAACGATTCTTTCTTTAAAGAAGTCTAGGTTTTGGTATATATGTTCGATACATGGATTACTTACAGTTAATGAGCAACCACTGGCAAATTTTACACGGCCTGATTCCATTAACCCAATAACAGCATCCTGAATTACTTCTGTGTAAACTTCAAAATCAGGAATTTCTTTACTGTCTCCCATAGCGGCAAGTACAGCATTGGCAATATTACCTACACCCGACTGAACAGGCAGAAACGTCTTGGGCATACGGCCCGCAGCCATTTCCTGAACGAAAAATTTAGCTACATTTTCACCAATCTTGGCTGTTACTTCATCAACAGGAGCAAAGCCACCACCTTCGTTAGGTTCGTTTGTTTCTACAACTATTATTTTGCTCGGATCAACTTTTATGCAGTCTGAACCTACTCTGTCTTTTACATTGTATACAGGCATATCTTTGCGATGTGTCGGATCCTGAGGCTCCAATGTATCATGCATACCCCGCATTTCTTTCGGATTCCATCTGTTTAGCTCTACAATTACTGTTTTAGCCAAACGTGCTACTGTAGGCGAGATTCCAACACCACAGGTAGGAACGATTTCCCCGCTTTCGGTTACATCACATGCTTCGATAACAGCAACATCAATATCGCCGTAAAATCCGTAACGAATATCCTGAGCCATTGTGGAAAGATGCAAATCACAGAATTTAACCTCTCCGTTGTTGATAGCTTCGCGCATGCTCTTGTTAGTTTGGTAAGGAGCGCGGAAATTGATTGCGTGGGCTCTTGTTAATACGCCATCCAGTTTATCACCGGTAGATGCTCCTGTAAATACGTTTATCTTAAACGGATTACCTTTAGCATGTTCTTCTTCTGCGCGTTTTGCAATAAAACCAGGGACTACTTTAGGGCATCCCGCATGTGTGAAACCACTGAATCCAACATTATTGTTGTTGTTGATTAGTGAGGCTGCCTCTTCAGCAGTCATAAATTTTAAAGCCATGTTTTTTTTAAAAAGTATGATTTAATATATTGTATAAAGTTGATTTCTAGACACCTTATTTTTCACGGTGCAAAATTACAAAATAAATAACCGAAGAACGATTATTTCCACTCAAAAAATGATTTTTATGATTTGATTATTTTTTCTTCTTCTTGTATACAAGTTTTACACATACAGGAAAATGGTCTGAAGGAAGGCGAATATCACAACCTTCAAAAGAATATTCTTTAGGAAAGTCTCCGGCTTTAATATTATTTTCCCCATCGCGCGGTGTACGGTAGGTATCGGTCAATACACCATAACGTTCAACATATAAACTTGGACTTACAAATATGTGATCTATGCGGCTGTTTGTCAGCAGGTCAGGCTTAAATGCATTAAATGTGCCATTCAGGGCATAGCGTACATCTGCCCTTTCATACGAATCGGTGAGGATACCGGATGTACTTAGCAGCGTATAGCTCTGATGATGTTGGTCTACATTGAAATCTCCAGTTAAAATAACGGGATCTTTTCCACACATTTCTTTTATTTTTTCCAATACCAGTTTAGCGCTTTCTCTACGTGCGAGCACACCGACATGGTCCATATGGAGATTGAAAAACCAGAATTTAAGTTTTCCTTTTTTCTCTTTTAGTTGTACCCATGTACAAATCCGTGGAAGTGCAGCATCCCATCCTTTGTTCGGTTCATCTGTTTTCTCAGCCATCCAGAAATGCCCCGATTTCAATACTTTATATTTATCTTTCTTGAAAAAGATAGGAGCATATTCTCCAACTGTTTTTCCGTCGTCTCTGCCTACTCCTACATAGCTATATTGTGGTAATGCATCGAGTAGGTCAAGCAACTGGTTATGCTTTACTTCCTGTGAGCCCCATATATCAAAGTCATTATAAGTAATAAGATTGGCTATCACAGGGCATCTCTGTATCCATCCATTCCCTTGTTTAGCATCACCTTGGTTATCATTTCTTACGTTATAAGTTGCAACATTGAGTGTTTGGGCAAAAATAAACGGGCATAAGCAAAAAAACGCTAACCCGAATAATATCTTTTTCATATTATAAAATATTGTTTTTAGAAGCCTTTTGGGCGTTAATTACAGCAAAGTTAATCATTATGAATTCGATGAGATGAAAGGTCCTGCTCATCATTTTTATACCTTACCAGTAATTTTTTGAATGCAATTGCATTGGAATTCTCCGGATCGATTAATATAGCTTTATCATACTGTTCAATTGCAGGAATCTCTTTACCTGCATATTCATATAACAGTCCTAATAATGCATAATAAGCACTGACCCGTTTCTTTATTTGAGGGTTATTTGTTTGGCCTGCATCAATTCCATCCAGATGCGATTGCATATTATTTATCAATTCGTCTGTTCCGGTTTTGTCTTCCGGGTCCATTTCTTTTTTTGCTTTTTCAATATAATCTTTTTTATATTGTACTAAAGCATGGCGATATGCAATGCAATTATCGACAGCGTTTGTTATTAAAATTTTCCCAAGTTCTTTGCCGAATAACTTCTCTTTTTCATAATCCGACAAAGTATCATCATAACCTTTTGCTGCTACAAGTGCGCGAATATCATCATATAATTGTTCATCTTGCGTATATTGCAGCATTACACTTTGAATACAGTTAACCGAAATTTGTGAAATGATAACTTCCGGTGTTTTATCTTTTGATTCATTTTCCATACAGCTACACCAATCATTGTTGAATTTGATTGATAATCGTCTTGACTTAGCTGTTTCTTTTGGCAAGATATTAAAGCCAATGATAAAAGCAAATTTATTATTATAAAGAGTCTCATAACGATACTATTTTTATACTTCTTTTTCCAATTCAATCAATAAGTCACTCTTGCTTGTGGTATCACCTTTTTTAACTAATACTTTCTTTATGATACCTTTTGTACTGGCCAGAATCGCATTCTGCATTTTCATAGCTTCCAATATAAGCAGTGTATCACCCACTTTTACAGCATCTCCTGTTTTTACCAATACATCGAGTATTTTGCCCGGCATAGGAGCTTTCAGACGTATTGTACTGGACTCGCTTGACAATGTTAATAATAATTTTTTGCGCTGTAGCGAAAATGGTGATTCTATCGAAAAAAGATAGCTAACCCCATTTACAAGCAGTTCATACTCATTCTGGTGTTGGGATATGATCTCTACAGGATAGGTGATACCATTTACAGTCATAACAGTAAAGCCGTCAAGGGTAGTTTCAATTTCGAAGTTCAGTTCTTTCGAAGTATATGTATATCGGTTATTGTCGTCTACTAAGAATTCAAATGCATTATTTGAGTTCTTGTCAAGAGCTATAATAGGTTTATCTTGTTTATTTCTCATACTTGTGGATATTACAGATTATTAATCCTGTTTCTCAGAGACCAGTTGTCTATTTCTTCTTTTTTCTCTACCACGTTCTGATTTTGTTTTCTGAACTGGTTAGCTGAAAATAAGGCAGCGAACAGGTCTTCATCTTTTTCACGATATACCAGAGAGTCTAATTGCTTTTCAATAAAGGAGGTATTATAATCACCCTTTTGGAATGTTTTGTTATGCAATACAGCTTTATCGAAAGGTATTGTTGTTTTAATCCCTTTTATATGGAATTTATTCAGCGCTTTTATTGTTCTGGCAATAGTTGTATCCCGGTCTTTTCCATGAATAATCAATTTTGCAATCATCGAATCAAAGAATGGTGTGATTTCAGAACCGACTATCACTCCTTTGTCTATTCTTGTATTACTGCCTTTAGGTAGGCGTAATGCTTTGATAATACCGGTACAAGGAGAGAAATTTGCCTGCACATCTTCTGCATTGATACGGCACTCAATTGCCCAGCCTGTAAGTTTTATATCATCTTGTGTGATAGGTAGTTTTTCCCCATTAGCAATACGTATCTGTAATTCGATCAGATCAAGTCCTGTTATCATCTCTGTAACGGGATGTTCAACCTGAACTCGTGTATTCATTTCCATGAAGTAAAAGTTCTTATCCTTATCCAACAAAAACTCTACAGTACCAAGGCTCAAGTATTTGGCTTCCCTGGCCAGAGAAATTGCAGCATCTGTCATCCTCTTGCGTAATTCTTCGTCCAGGGCTGGTGAAGGAGCTTCTTCAAGCAGTTTCTGATGTTTGCGTTGAACAGAACATTCCCGCTCTCCCAAATGAATTATATTTCCGTGAGAATCTGCAACAATCTGTATTTCGATATGCTTGGGGTTTTCCAGATATTTTTCGATAAAAACAGATGGATTATTGAATGCTGCTAATGCTTCGGAAGCTGCCGACAGATACATTTGCTTGAGTTCCGATTGTTTACGTACAATACGCATACCACGTCCACCGCCTCCTGCTGAAGCTTTTATTATGATGGGAAACCCTATGTTTTTAGCTATTTCCAGTGCTTCATCCAGTGTATCTACACTACCACCGCTACCTCCGAGCATAGGAACCTTACCTTTTGCGGCAATGTTTTTAGCAGTGATTTTATCACCCATGTTTTGAATAATACGGGGAGAGGGGCCAATAAAGATAATTCCTTCTTCTGTACAGCGGGTTGCAAACTGGGCATTTTCCGACAGATATCCGTATCCCGGATGAATGGCATCAATCTTATTCCTGCTGGCTAATAGAACAAGGCATTCTATATCTAAAAATTCTGGAGTATCATTGATTTCTCTTTCCGGAAAGTTAAGAATCCGGTCTACCTGAGTCAGATAATAGGCATTTGGCTCTTTGGATGTGCGTATTCCTACTGATTCTATTCCCATCTTTTTAGCTGTTTGTGCTATCCTGATGGCAATCTCCCCACGATTGGCTATGAGGATCGATTTTATTTTATTTTTATGTTTCATCAGATACTGTTTTAGTGTTACAAAGGTAGATTACCATGTTTACGTTTTGGTCTGAGTTCAATCTTACGTTGCAGGGCTTTCAGGCTCGAAGCGATTTTCTGCTTGGTGAGTGCCGGATCGATTACTTCGTCTATATAGCCTTTTTCATCAGCTATATATGGATTTGTTACTTCTTCACGGTATTTGTCTGTTAACTCCTTTTTCAGTATTACAGGATCTTCCGCTTCGCTCAATTCTTTTCGGTAGAGTATTGCGATAGCTCCGTCGGGCCCCATCACAGCAATCTCGGCAGTAGGCCATGCAAAACTAAAGTCGCCGCCAATGCCTTTGCTGTTCATTACTATATATGCACCTCCATAGGCTTTGCGTAATATGACTGTTATTTTAGGTACAGTGGCATAAGTATAAGCATACAATAATTTAGCTCCATGACGGATAATCCCTTCATGTTCCTGGTCTGTACCCGGAAGAAATCCCGGAACATCTACCAGTGTTACAATTGGTATATTGAAAGCATCGCATATATTGATAAAGCGTGCCCCCTTTACCGATGAATGAGTATCAAGTGTACCTGCCATTACTTTTGGTTGATTGGCTACAATACCAACTACCTGTCCGTCGATACGGGCAAAAGCAGTGAATATATTCGCTGCATGATTTTCAGAAACTTCGAGGAAATTTCCATTGTCTACTATCAGGCTTACAATATCTTTTACATTATATGGTTTATCCGGGTCTTCGGGAACAATATTTCTCAATTGCTCATCTTCTCTGGTTGGTATTGCAGGTTCGGTAAGAGGCGGATTTTCCAAATTGTTTGATGGCAGATATGATAATAATTTTTTAACACCTAACAGCGTATTCTCATCATCACTGTAAACGAAATCTGCTACTCCTGATTTTGTTGCATGTACTGAGGCGCCTCCCAGATCTTCCGTTGATACGGTTTCATTCAGAACTTCCTTTACTACATTAGGGCCGGTAACAAACATATAGCTTGTATCGGCTGTCATAAAGATAAAGTCGGTGAGGGCAGGGGAGTATACTGCTCCTCCGGCTGCCGGTCCCATGATCACGGATATTTGAGGAATCACACCGGATGATAATATATTTTGCCTGAATATACTGGCATATCCGTCGAGACTGCTGATTCCTTCTTGTATGCGTGCGCCACCCGAGTCGATAAGTCCCACCATCGGTGAACCGGTTTTAAGTGCCATACCTTGTATTTTGGCTATTTTAGCGGCATGGGTGGCACCCAGTGAACCACCCAATACATTAAAATCCTGAGAGTAGGCATATACCAGTCGTCCGTTTACCTTTCCAAATCCGGTGATTACTCCATCGCCAAAGGCTTTTACTGTTTTCCCGAATGATGCTGTTGCGGGCGGAGCATAAGCATCCGTTTCTTCAAATGTACCTTCGTCGAAGAGTAATAAGATGCGTTCACGCGCGGTTAATTTGCCTCGTTGGTGTTGTTTCTGATAATATGTATCGTCATATTGTTTCTTCAGAAGCTCCTGACGGGCAATAAATTGTTCGTAAGATTTCTTCATTATTATATAGATTGTTTTTTAGTTGATTTTAATGGGATTGTTCTTTCGTATTAAGAGAAGGGAGTATTTTGTAAGGTTCAAACATTATTTTTATACTTTTTAATACCTGTTCGGGGTAGTAAATATAATAGAAATATTTTATACAATGTGTCAATGAGATAAAAACTTTCAATATTCAGTCTGATAGGATTATAAAGTTTTTATATTTGATTTCTAATCTATTCTAAATAATAAACTTATGACTAACCTTACAAAACACACACTTGAGCAAACACTCAACAGAATTTACGAAACTATAAAGAAAGCTACCCAAGAAGACTATGAGGAAGATAACTGGTATAGTGATCTTTTATGGCAAGATGAACTGGAAGACTATTTTGAAAATGGGAAAGGAATGAATATAGAAGATACCCTTGCTATAGATGCAGTTCAATATCCTGAGCTATATCCTGTAATACGTCAGATAATTGAAGGGATTACCAGTATAAATAACAAATATTGGAATGGCCCTATTGATGTTGACAGCGAATGGTCTGCCGGCTCTTTCTTTGCGGGGCAATTGGCGATGGCCAGTCAAGAGGATGGGGATATTCTGCTTTTCGCACGTCATTTGGCGACCAGGGATTTGGATCATGAAGCCGATCCTTTTGCATTCTTTGGAGTTTGGGAGATATTGAATAAAATGGGATATTGTGAAAAAACTGTTCCTGTATTGATTGCTTTATTTTTTGCAAACAGCCAACACAGAGGGGATAATTTTACATATGATGACGTAAATGAAATAACCACATATCTGAATGAAGGAAACAATCTGAACAACTATCTGAAAGAACTGGCTGCGTGGGAAGAAACAGAAGGGAACGGTGCTATTGAGGAAATGTTTGAACTGTTTCTTTGTGAAGCTATGGGCTTGGAAGATGATCAAGCAGAAGAAGCCGAAGAAATTTTTATGGAAGTGCTCAAAGAAAAACGGATACCGGCAAAAGATGATTTTGAATCATTGAAATAATAAAATAAAGCTCGTTTTATATTGTTCGCCACATCAGTTTTTATACTTTTGTGGCGACATTTTATTTTATTAACAAATTAACTAAAAATGAATCAAAAGCATTCGAATCAACAACAAGCTTATCGCTTCAAAAGATTTTTGCGAAAGGCTTACAGTGCATTTAACAGTATGCACAGGCTTGTGAACATTGGCGTTGTAACAGGGTGTGCACTTACATTTTTGCATGTATCCACCGTTTCTGCACAAACGACAGCTAGTAACGAGCAACAACAAAAAGTAATGGAGAAAGAGCTGGATGAAGTCATGGTTACGGCATCGAGGGTAGAGACTCCGATCAATCAGACAGCAAAGCTTGTGACGGTAATCACCAAAGAGCAGATAGAGCAGGCACCCGTCCAGAGTATTCAGGATTTGTTAGTTTACGCCGCTAACATAGATGTAATCCAACGAGGCGGACATGGTGTACAAGCCGACATTTCGATCAGAGGCGGCACATTCGATCAAAACGCAGTCCTATTAAACGGAGTTAATATCTCCAATGCCCAGACAGGACACTACAGCTTCGACATTCCCATCAATCTTTCCGACATTGAACGTATCGAAATCATTCACGGCCCATCAGCCCTTATATATGGTGCCAGTGCTTTTTCAGGGGGAATCAATATTATTACTAAAAAAAATGCAGATTATAAAGCTTATGCAAGCGTGGAAGCAGGCATGCATAAACTACGCGGCATGGAAGTGCGTGGCGTTGCCAAAACCGGTATTGCTACAAGTAGCTTATCTGTGGGATATAGTTCTTCATCAGGGTATATCGCAAATAGTGATTATGACCTTTATAATGTGCTTTGGCAGACCCGTTTCAGAGTGAAGGACGCATCTAAAGTCGACCTTCAATTGGGTTATAACGATAAAAAGTATGGGGCTAATACTTTTTATTCAGCTAAATATCCGAATCAGTACGATCACACCAGTACTTATATGGGATCACTGAAAGGTGAATTCGGTTCAGATTTTAAAGTTATTCCAATTGTTTACTGGAACAGGCATCATGATCAGTTTGATCTGGTTAAAGATACCGACTTCGGGCGTAATTTTCATCGTAATGATACATATGGTGCAAACCTGATTTTTATGTATAAATGGAAACTGGGTACAACAAGCCTGGGGAGTGAAATCCGAAGAGAAGATATAATGAGTACGGTACTGGGCAAACCAATGGTAGAACCTCACCGGAAATATAAAATGTATGATGACCGCACCAATACCAGTGTGGCATTGGAGCATACATTGAATTTAGAAAAAGTAGTTATATCAGCGGGGGTACTAATGAATCATAATACATTATTGAGTGGTAAATATAAATTTTACCCAACAATGAGTGTTAGTTACCGTCCTGTTGATAAATTTAATATATCGGCATCATGGAGTAAATCGACGCGTATGCCGACTTTTACAGACCTGTATTATACTACAGAAACACATAATGGAAATAGTGGACTGAAACCCGAGAAATCAGAGTCTTTAGATCTTAATCTAAAGTATAATAATTCTTTTTTCAGTGCATATCTTACCGGATTTCTTCTATGGGGAAGAGATATGATAGACTGGGTGAAAGTAGATGATAAATGGGCTTCATGGAACATGACCAAGATAGACACAAAAGGAGTGGAAATGGGTGTGAAATTTCGTTTAGGAGACCTTCTCCCTGCTTTAGGTCAGCAGGCCTCGCTCTCTTTGGACTATGCCCGTATGCATCAGTCGAGTAATACGCTGGATTTTGTTTCACTGTATAGCCTTAATTATTTGCGAGATAAATTTACGGTACAATTTCATCATGAGATATATAAGGGATTCTCAGCAGGATGGTATTTTCGTTTTCAGAAAAGGATGGGAGTATATGAGAAATACGAAAATCGGGAGAAAGTGGGTAATGAACCATATCCTTCATTTACGACTCTTGACCTTAAACTGAATTATAGATATAAGGACATCTTATTCAATTTAAGTATGAATAACCTTTATGATACCCATTATTTCGATAGGGGTAATATTCCACAGGCCGGTTTTTGGTTGATGGGGGGCATTAATTATACTTTCAGATAAAAAAAGACATGAGAAATATAATATATTTTATCTTGATTTTATCATTCCTAAATGTTAAGGCTGATGACTTTAAACTTCAGACTGGCGATCTCATCTTTCAGGAATCATGTTCAGGAAATATGGGGAATGCTATAAAAGATGTTACAATTAGTGTGGATCGATATCAATTTACTCATGTAGGCATGGTATATATCGATGAAAAAGGTAGTATTTATGTGATTGAAGCTATTCATCCTAAAGTAGCTGTAACGCCCTTGCATCGATATTTGTATCCTGAAGATGGAAAAGGATGTTTTCCCGTATCTGTGGTCGGGCGTCTGAAGGATGAGTATCAACGATGTATTCCAAAAGCGATTGAGGAAGGATTTATGTTGGTCGGGAAAGAATATGATGATGGATTTGTAATGGGGAATGATAAATATTATTGCTCTGAATTTATTTATGAGATACTATTAAGGGCAAATAACAATGTTCCTGTTTTTCCTTTAAATATAATGACTTTCAAATCGCCTGATTCGGATGAGATAACCAAAGAGTGGAAAGAATACTTCGGGAAACTGAATCTACCTGTACCTGAAGGGGAACCGGGGATTAATCCGGGAGCAATGTCCATATCTGATGTAATAGATATTGTTCATTATTACTGAATAATTTGAACATATTTATAAAAAGCAATACTCTTGATTAAAGAAGAGTATTGCTTTTATTTATTTTATACATTTGCTATCTAACTGTTACAATACTACTATGAAACTTATTTCTTTTATATTCTTATTTATTATATCAGCAAATATCTATGGACAGATAGCGCCAAGCACAATATCGGCACTTACTGAAGAAGACTGGGAAAAAGATGAATGGTGTAACAAAATATCAGAAGTAGACTCACTCGAAAATTATTATCTGAAACTAGTTACAACCAAAGGTAAAGAATACTCTTTTGCTGATTTTACGAGTGTACAGGTATTTGATAAATATACCAATAGGTTTGTTCAGGAAATTGAGCTTGAATGTGATTTCTGTAATTGGCATGGTGCGGGAACCATAGGAGGCGGGGATTTTAATTTTGATGGTTATGAGGATTTCTCATTGTTTGCAGGATATGCAGCGGGTCCTAATACTGTAAGTTTATATTTACTGTACGATCCTGAAATCAAAAAGTTTTTTGTAAGTGAGATAATGGGTACCTCTTTAGAATTTAATGACGACAATAAAACTATTTTTGAACGAAACCAGTGTTGTGCAGGGATGTATGTGGATGAAACAACATATAAGGTTGTAGACAACAAAATGGTAATAATAAAAAAACAGTGTCTGGAATTAGATCCCGAAACGATGGAGTATTTTGATAAAGGTTGCGGTGATAATGAAGATGCAGAATAAAAAAGGTGTTAGATCAAATATGACTCCAACACCTTTTCAAACCTATATATAATAATCATTCACCAAACTTTTTGTAATATTTAGGTGTGTAATCCGGAAATAATTCAGGATGAAACACGTATGCCATATCTTTTAATATATAATCCGGATGAATTGGCAGATCCTCGTAATAGCTGCTATAAGCGGTATTACATCCATATATATTCCTGTCTCTAAATGATTTAAAGTGAGAGTATGGCTTATACTCTTTCTCAAGGCTTTCATAAGTCAAGTCCGAAGGTGTATTGTATTTTATGATCCATATATCAGCATCACCTGCTTTATCCAGTACACTTTCGAAAGCTAAAGGCATATAAGTCGTTGAACTGTTCTCTGCCCAAGGATATGTAGCTCCGGCATCAGCCAGCATATTAGACATAAAACTTTTTCCTCCCGGCATATTCCATTTGCCCTGATAGCGAATATCCGTCAAAACTGACGGACGTTGGGTGGTGTTAGATACTATCTTTTTGATCTCTTTGTAATTCTTTTCTGTAATAGCAAAGAGAGAATCAGCTAATTGTTCTGTTCCTGTAAACAGGGAATAAAAACGTACCCATTCGGCGCGTCCCAACGGATTTGACTCGGTATAGTCTATTGTTTCCAGAATAGGTATCTTTGTCTTTTCTATATTACCATATGTCCAGCCCTGTATGGGAGTGGCAAAAATCGCATCCGGATTCAACATTATTATTTTCTCAACATCAGGTTTACTTGCCATTCCCAGATCTGTTATAGTCCCGCTTTTTACACCCTGCTGAATCACATCTAATTTGATATATTGTGGCTCACATACACCTTTTATAATATCTGTAACTCCCAGTTCATTCAGTGATGAACAGTGTATAGTAGAATATGTAGCAACATTATTTAGAGGCGTTCTCACTATTGTACCCTGAGGCAAATTAGCAGGTAATTCTTTTTGCTTATCCACTAAGATATATGTTTGCAGCAAACGGGTTGTATCCCATGGGTCACGTACTGATACAAATGTATAATCACCATACTTTTTCACTTGAAAACCTTTTGCATAATGTACGGTATATGCCGTATCTGCATTTGCTTCAGTCTGGTTATTATCTTGCCCTGCTGGCCTGTTTTTATTACAGGCCGCAAGTGCAAAGAAGATTGAAATAAGTAATGTTATGTTGAAGAATTTCATTAACAGATTTATTTAACAGTAGCACAAACAACAATAGGGTTTAATCCGTTTGTGTCAATTTTTTTTACTAGTTTCCCATCTGTGCTGAATATATACATATCGCCATTGGTCGTATAGTTGGATGTTCCAATGAAAATATAATTTTTTACAGGATCGGCAGATATACTATATGGCTTATCTATATCAGTTCCGTCAGTAATAAAATTATCACTTATTTTTTTCTCATTTATGGCATCGTATACACTATATGTTATGGTCTGATTCCAGTTAGCATCGTACTGAGAATAAATGATATATAATTTATCATTACACATTGTCATCCAGGTTGCATTTCCTACCTGAGTTACTTCTTGAGTATTAGCATCTATACGTTGCAGGGTATTTGGGATATCTCCATAGTTACCATTCGATATTACATAAATGTCTCCCTGACTATCTACTACCATCTTATCAGGATTAAGGACTACATCTATTTTCTTATCTTCCTTAAAGGTTGCAACATCTACTACCGAAACTGTTTTATCATATCCTATAGGTGTATTATAATCCATACCTCCGGAATTGGCAACATATAGTTTACCTTTGGATGCGCGTACATACTCAGGGTTACGGCCAACGGCTACCTGAGCTTCAATTTTCAAAGTGCTGGGATTTATTTTTGCCAGGTATCCATCAAAATATGTTACATATATCCTGCCATCATATGCGGTCAGATTTCTTGGCTGTTGCTTTTTACCATCATTTGTCGATTCTATCGTGCTTAATATTTTACCTGTTTTATCTAAGACATAAATAACAGCTGAACCATATACAGCCACATAGGTTCTTTCCCCATACGTGATAATATCTTGTCCGGTGTCGCCTAGTTGCTTATCGTTTATAGATTCGAATATACCATAGGTAACCTTACCTGTTTCATAATCATAATAAGCAATATTAGTATTATTATCTCCACTCTTTCCACTATTTAAGATATATGCTCCTGTACCTACCAAAGGTGGTTCGACAACAGGGTAATCATCATCGTCACTACAGGAAGCAAATCCTAGAACTAATGTGATAGAAAGAAAGATGTAAAAAAGCTTATTCATTTTCATATTGATAAATATTTATATTAAAAATTATAATTTGCCGATATAGTAAACGATCGTCCGGGCATTGGGTAATATTCGATGATTTGATAATTCTTATTTGCCAGATTTATCAGATTCAACTGTAACCGTAAACGATTATTATTTATAGTAAATGCTTTATTAAAAGAGATACTATGATCTGTATATGATTCTATTTCATTTTCGGTAAGGTTCTGGTCTGACGCATAACGCTTACCTGATATGATAACCGTATAGGCAAAATTTATCCACGGATTTTCGAGACTTACTGAGCCTGAACCATAATGGCGCGGAGTATAAGGTACTTGATCTTTGTAGTTTTTACTATCCTTGTCTGTTACATCGATAACCTTCTGATAACTGTAGTTTCCGGTTACATCGAGTGAAATATCAGAAGTAAGTGCTGCATGGAGACGTGTATTAAGATCCAATCCGGTCATGTCCACATTACCATAATTTCTCATTTTGAAAATATTCATTGTAGGAAATGGTACAATCTTATCATCCACTTTATTCTTATATCCGTCCAATGATATGCTGATGAAATCGAATGTGTCAGAAATTTTTTCTGTCCAAGTCAATCCTATATTATATTGTGTAGCATATTCGGGCTTTAGATTGATATTACCCATGCGTATATAATACATATCATCAAAAGTTGGCACCCTGAATATCTTTTTATATGAAGCTCGTATTCTAAGATTGGTCTCATTGAATGGCAGATAGGAGATACTTAAGGATGGAGTGATCTTCTTCTTATCATCCGGCGCATCCTCACCTTTTACATTTTCGTCTACATAAGTCGCTAATAAACTTCCTGTTATAGTTAAGTGCTTGTTGTTGAACTGGGCTGCCAATGCAGTAAGAGATGAAAACCTTTTGGGCTTATCCACATCCGCAAAATTGCTATTCAGGCGATTCTGAAAAACATCTTCAAACAAACTGACTGAAAGGTATTGCAGTGGCCTGTATAAAACACCTGCTGAAGCATAATATTCAAACTGCGTAATTCTGTCTTCTTGTTTGCCTCCCTCTACATTATTTGTTATTGACAGGTATTTGTAATAGTTGCGGCTAAATTTAGCCTGTGCCTTTATTTCCAGTTTCTCGTTTAATTTGTTTTTGTATAATAGTTGGGAAAATAAATCTTTATTCCAAACCCTTTCATCATTATCGTCTTTATAAAAAATGATAGAGCCCGGTAACCCTCTTTCCGAATCATAGTAATTGACCTTAAATCTTAATTCCCCGGCCTTTCCCATGTTGCCATAGAGATTGAGTTCCGTTCTCCAGATATCTACATCTGAGTTTCTGCGTTTACGTTCCTCTGTTTGTGTTGCGTTTTTGAATGTAAATTTATATCTGCCATCAGCTCTTTCCCAGCCACTGTTCAAAGAAATTGAAAATTTGCTATTTATTCGCTGGGCATAATATATTGTGGGATTAAACAGACCATATGAGCCTGTTTTGATCTGGGCATTCAGATTATATGATTTATTCGAAAAAAGAGGATTTGCAGTTGTAACTTCAAGCAGCCCGGCTGAAGCATATGATCGGGCAGGCTGGAATATATTGTCAGACTGACCAATGGAGAGTGTTACCATAGATACATTATCTAATGAGAACCTACTGATGTCTATTTGTCCTGATTGCACATTACTCATCGTTACTCCATCGTAGCTTACAGCAGTATGTTGAGCGCCCATCCCTCTTATAGAAACAGTTTTCATACCCCCAATGCCTCCATAATCTTTTACTGTGACACCCGAAAAACGTCTTACCGCATCGGATACCGATAATATTCCAATACGTTCCATTTCGGTATTATCTATTACCTGCAATGGGGTAGTGGAGCGCGATACAGATGGCTTGATATGTGCAGATACCTCTACTTCAGATAGTTTCTTAGCATTGATACTATCATTTATCTGGGCCTGTGAAGGAATACATCCTATAACAAAAAAGAATAAAACGGAGAATAAAAAAGTTCTCATCATACAATATTATATTGCTTTCGATAAGAACAAAGAAAAGAACGGAGATTCTTTACACTGTTTCTTAAGCCTTATTCCTCGAAAGCTGTCCGAATATCTACTTTGCAGGTCTTCTGACTTACTCTGTCTTTGAACGGCCTTCCCATCTATGTCAGTTAACAGTTATCAATTAGCAGTTATCAACAAAAGGTTGATGCCTGATCACTGATGCCTGATTACTGTTTGTGACAGTGGCTTTTCTTACTCAAAGACTTTCTCAGCTATATTGTTAACTGATGACTGTTAACTGAAAAGAGCTTACAGCAGCGGGTCTGTTCAGGATTTTCACCTGATTCCCTTTTAATTCGTACAGATCTTTAAGAATAATCTGTTAGCGAAACAAAGCGGTGCAAAGGTAAGAATAAAATACAGTGAAAGACAAAATATAAATGTTAATTCGGTAATGCTTTGATTAGATAGGGCTAATAAAGCGAAATGTCCGCATTATCAACGCGGACATCTCTATTATTGTGTAGTTTGTGAAGGTGTGTTTAGCCTTTTATTACCGAACCTTCACTGTCAAATACCAAACTTCTGTAATATGATCTGTACTGGTTTCCTCCAAATCTGATCTTTACAAAATAATTACCGTTTCCTTTTCTTTTAGATACTATTACAGAGTGATCCGGATAATTTTCATTCAGATATTTTTGAATGGATTTTGGTAGTTTTTCGGGTGCAATATTACCTTTATATCCTTTGTATGGATAACCGTAACTCCATTCAACCTTTGCTATAGTATTGTTTTCTGCGCTGATTGTACTAATAGTTATAGACAAAAGAGCCAAAAATAGTAGTTTTTTCATAATTGTATATTTTGTAAAACATGTTCTTGTTTCTAATGCAAACATAAAGTGCGATTCTGTAGCAAATCTGTAGAGAATTTGAATATATTATATGCGAGGTGTAAAAATGTAAATTCAGTTCTTTGTATAAAAGAAAAACACTTACCTTTGTTTTCTATTCATACATAAAACTAAATGAGAAATAATCCTAAGGATAAGTCGCTTCAGGAAATCAAGGTAATTCAGCAAGCTCAGCTACTTGATTTTCTTATCGAGAAACAGGTGCGTAAAAGCCGTAATGCAGTAAAGTCACTTCTTGCCCATAAGCAAATTAAGGTGAATGGGAAGCTTGTTACCCAGTTTGATTTTGAGTTAAAAGCCGGAGATAAAGTTTCGGTGATGAAGTTCGACCAGTCTCGTAAAGAAAAGAAGCTGAAAGGTGCAAAAATACTGTTTGAAGATGATGATATAATTGTTGTAGATAAGGAAGCCGGTTTCCTGTCTGTATCTACAGATAAAGAAAAATCGCGCACAGTTTTTAAAGCTTTGAATGAATATGTGAAAAAGAAAGATAAGAACGGACGGGTTTTTGTTCTGCACCGGCTCGACAGGGAAGTTTCCGGACTTATGATTTTTGCAAGAAACCCGGAATTACAAGAGATATTCCAGAAAAACTGGGATGCTATAGTAATTAATTATGCATATGTAGCAGTAGTAGACGGTCGCCCGAATCCATCAAATGGAACAGTAACTTCATGGTTGACAGAGAATAAAAATTTTGTAATGATGTCATCTCCTACAGATAATGGAGGTTTGAAGTCCATAACACACTATAAAACAATAAAATCGATAGGCCGCTATTCTTTGTTAAGTTTTAATCTCGAAACCAGGCGTAAGAATCAGATTCGTGTTCATATGCAACAAATAGGACACTCGGTAGTAGGTGATAAAAAATATGGAGCATCTAATAATCCTATAAAGCGGATAGCTCTCCATGCAGGCGAACTGACGTTGAAGCATCCGGCAACAGGCGAACTGTTAGAGTTTAAGAGTTCTGTGCCAAAAAATATGCAGATGTTGCTTACTGATATTTCTAAGAAGAAAGATTCATAATATAATTCCGATGGATATGAACGAAGATATGAAACAAATAGGTCAACGTCTGAAGGGCTTGCGTGAGGCTCTGGATATGACTGTGGAAGAATTCTCCACATCTTGTGATATTCCGGTAGATGAGTATATTAGGTACGAAGCCGGGGAAAGAGATTTAACTATAAGCCTGCTGAAAGGAATTGCATCAAAACATAATATTGATGTTTCGGTTCTTATGTTTGATGGAGAACCACGTATGAGCAGCTATTTTCTAACACGTAAAGGAAAAGGGATGGCTGTAAACCGTGTAGCTGATTACAGTTATCAGACTTTAGCCGGAGGTTTCAATAATCGCAAGGCCGATGTATTTGAAGTTACAGTAGAGCCTAAAGGGGATGATGTGGAAATCCATCATAGCAGACATTCTGGTCAGGAATTTAATCTTGTGTTGGAAGGTCGCATGTTGCTCCAGATAAATGGAAAAGACTTGATTTTGGAAGAAGGGGATAGTATCTACTTCGATTCAGGCCTGCCTCATGGTATGAAAGCCTTAGATGGCAAAAAAGTAAAGTTTATAGCAGTTGTTTTATAAGCTTTAATTATTTTCATATTAGCTAATCGTCTAATTCCTATATGTAATGTTAGAAAGATTTTTAAAACAAACACATTTTACTTCAACCAAAGATTTTGCCGATAATTATCATGTACAGATTCCGGAGAATTTTAATTTTGGATATGATGTTGTAGATGGATGGGCAAAAACAAATCCTGACAAAAGAGCAATCTGTTGGGCTAATGATCAGGGTGAACATATTGATTTTACATTTGCAGATATAAAAGAACAAAGTGACAGGGCTGCATCCTATTTCCTTTCCCTTGGAATAGGAAAAGGAGATATGGTAATGTTGATCATGAAACGCCGCTATGAATTCTGGTTTGCAGTTATCGGATTACATAAAATAGGTGCTGTTGCCATTCCCGCGACACACTTACTGACAAAAAAGGACATTGTTTATCGTAACAATGCGGCAGATATAAAAGCAATCATCAGTGTAAATGATGAAATTGTAATCAATCATATAAACGATGCAATGTCAGAATCACCTACAATAAAGCATCTGATTGCATGTGGCGATAATATACCATCAGGATGGGATGATTTTCATAAAGGGCTAGAAAAAGCGAAGCCTTTTGTGAGACCGGAAAGTGTAAATACGAATGATGATATTTCTATATTATATTTTACCTCAGGTACAACCGGTGAGCCCAAAATGGTAATTCATAACTTTGTATATCCTTTGGGACATATTGTTACTGCAAAGTATTGGCATAACCTGAATGAAGAGAGTTTGCATCTTACAGTTGCCGATACCGGCTGGGCCAAGGCTGTGTGGGGAAAGCTATACGGACAATGGATTGTAGGTGCTGCCGTGATGGTCTATGATCACGAGAAATTTACTCCACAAGCCATGCTACATCTTATTCAGGAATATAAAGTGACATCTTTTTGTGCACCTCCTACGGTATTCCGTTTTATGATACGCGAGGATTTAGCCCAATATGATCTATCATCATTAAAGTATGCAACTACAGCAGGGGAAGCACTAAATCCATCTGTGTTTGATGCTTTCTATAAAGGAACAGGTATTAAGATGATGGAGGCGTTTGGTCAAACAGAGACTACACCTACTATTATAACTTTTCCTTGGCTGGAGCCTAAACCGGGATCGATGGGTGTGCCTAATCCGGCATATGATATGGACCTTATTGCGGCGGATGGACGTTCAGTAGAAGACGGAGAGGTTGGAGAAGTTGTTATCAAAACTGATAGATGGAGACCTTTAGGGTTGTTTATGGAATATTATCGCGATGAAGCTCTTACCAAACAGGTTTACTATAATAATGTATATCATACAGGTGATATGGCCTGGCGTGACGAAGATGGTTATTACTGGTTTGTAGGGCGTATGGATGATGTAATCAAGAGCTCCGGTTATCGTATAGGGCCATTTGAGGTAGAGAGTGCCTTAATGACACATCCTGCTGTTGTGGAATGTGCCATAACAGGTGTTCCCGACGAGATAAGGGGGCAGGTAGTGAAAGCTACTATCGTTTTGGCCCAGGACTATAAGGATAAAGCAAACGATCACCTTAAACATGAAATACAGGATCATGTAAAAAAAGTGACAGCTCCATATAAATATCCGCGTATCATTGAATTTGTAGATGAACTGCCAAAAACAATAAGTGGAAAAATAAAGAGAGCAGAGATTAGGAAGCAGGAATAATTGTAGTTAATATATCCTCTTAATTAGCTCGTTTGTGAATTTATAAATTAGTTCATTTTCTTTATATTTATTATGATTTGTAAAGAATAAAAGATTATATTTGCACGCCTAAAAGTGTGCATATGCCTTGATTAAGCCTCATTTTTATAAACGGGGAATTAAGGTATGTGTGTATTTTATTAGTTTTGAACGAAATAGAAATAATATATTTAAATAACAAAAAGTAAAATCCAAAATGCAAAACAAAGGCTTTGTAATGACATTTGCCATACTCCTTACAGTAGTATGCTTATTTTACTTGTCTTTTACATTTGTAACCAAAAGTTATGAAAGTAAAGCAGAAAAATTTGCAACTGCATATGCTTCGGAGCATGCAAAAGACAATCAACAATTGTACGAAGAGTTGTACAATCAAGAATACAATCGCTATCTGGACTCAATGTCTACAGAGAAAGTTTGGCCTATCAGAAACGACAGTATAGGATATACCCTTAAGGAATGTCGCGAAAAAGAAATAGGACTGGGACTTGACCTGAAAGGTGGTATGAGTGTTATCGTGGAAGTAGATGCTGCTGCTGTACTTCGTTCACTTGGTGATGAAGATAATGACGCATTTATTACAGCTCTAAATCAAGCTTCGGATGAAAACCGGAAAGGTAGTAACCGTGACTATATCACTATATTTGTTGATAAGTTCAAAGCTAATAACGGGAATAATAAACTGGCACCTATTTTTACAACTAAATTGAGAGATCAGATTACTCCAACAGATGATGATAATAAAGTAGTAGGTGTTCTTAGAACAGAATTACAAAGTATAGCTGATAATTCGTTCAACGTACTTCGTACACGTATCGACCGTTTTGGGGTTGTTGCTCCAAATATTCAAAAGTTAGACCGTGCAGAACGTATTATGATAGAATTGCCGGGTATTAAAGAACCTGAGCGTGTGAAAAAGCTATTACAAGGTAGTGCAAATCTTGAATTTTGGAAAACCTATAACCTACAGGAAATACAAGGCTATATTGAGGCTTTAGATCAACGCTCTAAAGAAGCTTTAGCTGCTGTTGGTAATTCTGCAACTGTTGCTGCCGATTCTTTAGGAACTCCTGTTGTTGATTCTTTAAAAGCGAGTGTGCCGGCTAAGTTAGGCTTTAATAAATCTTTCAGGGATTTATTTAACACATTTGTTGGCGGATCTATAGTCGGATTTGTAAATAAGAATGATACAGCTGCAATAAATACTATTTTATATAAATATAGGGATCTATATCCAAACGATCTGAAATTTGCTTGGGGCTTTAAAGCTGAAGATCCAAGAGAAACATTGTTTGCTCTATATTCTCTTCGTGGTGACGGATTGAAGAAGGGTGCAGCATTGGATGGAGAAGTTGTTGTTTCAGCTAAAGCTGATCAGTCACAACATAGTGCTGCATGGGAAGTGGATATGCAAATGAACTCTACTGGAACTCAGCGTTGGGCTACAATTACACAATCTGAAATAGGTAAGAGCATTGCAATTGTCCTTGACGGATCTGTTTACTCTGCTCCGAATGTGCAAAATAAAATTGAAGGGGGACGTTCTCAAATTACAGGGCGATTTACTGTAGATGATGCAAAAGACTTGGAAAATGTCTTGAAGTCAGGTAAAATGAAAGCCGGTGTAAGTATCGTTCAGGAAGATATTGTTGGGCCTTCTTTGGGAGAAGAAGCTATTCAGGCTGGTATGATATCATTCGTTCTTGCCCTTATTATAGTAATGGCATATATGTGTCTTGCATATGGTGTGATTCCTGGATTAATTGCAAATGGTGCGTTATTACTTAACCTGTTCTTCACGATGGGTATTCTTGCATCATTTGGCGCTGTAATGACTTTACCAGGTATTACCGGGTTGGTATTATCACTGGGTATGGCTGTCGATGCAAACGTATTGATCTATGAACGTGCAAAAGAGGAATTACGTGCCGGAAAGAATACTAAAGTGGCTATAATGGATGGATATAAGCATGCATTTTCGGCTATCTTTGATGCCAACTTAACTTCTGTAATTACTGCGGCTATATTAATTATATTTGGTACCGGAGCTATACAAGGTTTTGCTACCACATTGATTATTGGTATCGTTGCTTCATTTATTACAGCAGTATTCCTTACCCGTTTGTTCTACGATTTCATGTTGAACAGAGGTAAATTCAGAAATCTGACTTTTACAACTCCTATAACTAAAAACTTGTTTGTTAATACCAAGATTGACTTCCTGGGTCTGACAAAGAAAATTCTTATTCTTACAGCTGTTATTGCGGTTGCCGGTATTGCTTCAATGTTTATCAATAGCCTGAACTGGGGTATTGATTTTACAGGAGGACGTAACTATCTGGTTCGTTTTGAGAAAAATGTAAATGCTGATGAAGTTGAGAAATTATTAGTACCTGAATTTGAAGGATCAACTGTTCTTGTATTGACCAGTGGTTCTGCCAGTCAGGCATCTACTTCCAGTCAGGTACGTATTACTACTAACTACAAGGTAGAAGAGACAGGAGATGATGTAGAAGCTGAGATCAGAGCTAAGATGACTAAAGCACTGCAAAGTGATCTTACTCCTGGTACAACAATTGACAACTATATTATCAGTTCTCAACGTGTAGGACCGAGTGTAGCTGAAGATTTACAACAATCTGCATCGATAGCGGTTATTTTCGCTATCTTATGTATGGGATTATATATATTGATTCGTTTCCGCGATGTGGCGTTCTCGGTAGGTACATTGGTTGCTGTGGCACATGATGCTATTGTTGTAATCCTATTGTATTCTATTCTTTATAAGATCATGCCGTTCTCAATGGAAATTGACCAGTCGTTTATCGCTGCGATATTAACAGTAGTAGGTTACTCTATCAATGATAAAGTTGTTATTTTTGACCGTATTCGTGAAATCAGAACTACTTATCCGAAGAGAAATGTAACAGAGACTATAAATGAAGCTTTGAACTCGACATTAGGCCGTACAGTAAATACAGCTATGAGTACCTTGTTAGGTGTATTTATTATCTTCCTGTTGGGAGGTGATACTATCCGTAGCTTTACATTTGCTATCTTTATTGGTATCATTATCGGTACATATTCATCTTTGTTTGTTGCAACCCCTGTTGCTTGGGCAATGCTGAAGAGAAAACAAGATAAAGTTGTTGACGTGGCTAAATAAAACTTAAATATTATCTTTTCGAACAGAGGCTGATCATTTGATTGATCAGCCTCTGTTATTATAATAGTGAATGTAATAATATTTAGGAATCTAAAGAGTACCCCAATTCTTACAAGCAGATAGGAAATCTAATCGAAATGCAGTTGCATTAAATCCTTCTAGCTTTTTCTGTTTATCAATTAAGATTTGGGTAGATTCATACAACAACCCAAATACGTATGAACAAATTGCTTCATCGGACGATAATTCTCTCAACTTTTCAAAATTCGGTTTAATACTATAATGCCCTACATTATAGGAGTAAAATTCAGTATACGAAGTTGGGTTATTAACTCTTTTCTGAAATCGAAAGGGCCACGCATCATGACTGCTAACCAATTCTACATCAATCCAGAGGTGTTCCATAGGCCCTCCATAATCCTTGTTTAGCTCCATTTCAAGATTACCAAAATGATTACTAATGATTTCAGCAACTTTCTTTGTACTTTTTTCTATCATGTTTGCATGGAATGCTACTTTTAAAGGAATTCCTGTTGGTCTTGGCCGACTATCGGGAAACTCTCTGATTATTCCGCTTTTAAATGTTCCATATTGACTAAAAAACAGGATTGTTGTACACGATTTATTCATTATACCGACTTCCTTTTTATGTAGGATATTGCCAATTTCATCAACAACTATCGATTTTAAAACCAATGAACTTTTATTGGAAGAAATACACAAATAGAGTTCATCCTCTGTAAAAGTATTGTTTATTGCCTGACTAACAATTTCACTTTTAAAATCTTTGCTAACTCCGCAGTAAGACCATTTTACATCACCTTCTTTCTGGGCTAATTCACCATTCTCATTTAACCAGTTTGTCAAATGATATTTATTTTGATATAGTCTGAATAATTGTTTTGCGTCCATTATAACTTGTGTTTTTATGGTAAAGTTTTAAAGATAGTAATTATTCTTACTCATATATGTTTATAGTCTGTGCTGCAAAACAAAAATGGTTTTTATAAACGCGGACAAGATACTTACACTAGTTAGGTACACATACTTACTCTATTCTTTCGGATTTGTAATCCGAAAAGAATTTTAGAATGGTACAAAATCGTTTCCTCCTCCTTGCATAGGGTGTGCTTCTGGAGCGGAACTGATGGGGTCGTTATTAATCTTGGAAGAGAACTGTTGGCCTGCGCCGAAGTTGTAATCGTCATCAATATTCTGAAAACGGGCAAATTCACTTTTAAAGCGGAGTAAGACATCTCCGGTGGCACCATTACGGTGTTTTGCTATAATTATTTCTGCTAAGCCTATCAGGGAGTTACCCTTGTCATCTTCGAGTATCTTGTAATATTCGGGACGGTGAATGAAACAAACCATATCGGCATCCTGTTCGATGGCACCCGATTCACGTAAGTCTGATAACTGCGGACGCTTGCCTTCAGCTCCTGTACGGCCTTCTACACCACGATTGAGCTGCGATAGGGCGATAATCGGTATATTCAATTCCTTTGCCAAACCTTTTAGTGAACGGGATATCATACTTACTTCCTGTTCGCGGCTACCATATTGCATACCACTGGCATTCATCAGCTGCAGGTAGTCGATAATAATTATTTTAACTCCATGCTCACGGACAAGCCTGCGGGCTTTGGTTCTTAATTCAAAAACAGATAAGCTGGGAGTATCATCAATGTATAATGGAGCGTCGTATAGTTCTTTTATCTTGAAGTCGAGCTGTTCCCACTCATATGGTAGTAGCTGCCCGTTTTTGATTTTTTCACCCGGAATCTCGCAAGTATTTACAATCAGACGGTTTACTAACTGTACATTCGACATCTCAAGAGAGAAAAGAGCAACAGGGTGTTTGTATGATACAGCCATATTTTTAGCCATAGATAATACAAATGCTGTTTTACCCATTGCGGGGCGGGCAGCAATAATCACAAGGTCAGAGTTTTGCCATCCGGAGGTAATCTTATCCAAGGGTGTGAAGCCTGTCTCTAATCCACTTAAACCGTCGTCCCTGCTTGCTGCGATTTCGAGCAAATGCAAAGCTTCTTTGATAACCGGATTTATCTGGGTCACATCTTTCTTTACATTTCGCTGAGATATCTCAAACAACTTACTTTCGGCTTCCTGCATGAGGTCGTCCACATCTGATGTTTCATCAAAAGCCTTATTGGTAACATGTGACGAAAAAGATATTAATTCCCGTGCCAGGTATTTTTGTGCAATAATGCGTGCATGGAATTCAATATGTGCTGCAGAAGCAACTTTCTCTGTTAGCTGGGCTATATATACAGGACCACCAACAGCCTCTAGTTCTCCATCTTTTTTTAACTGCTCTACCACAGTAAGCATATCGATCGGTGCCTGACGAACAGCTAAATCTACAATTGCCCTATAAATAGTTTGATGTATATTATCGTAGAAACTTTCAGGTTTCAGGATATCGCTGACAAGCGAGTAAGCATCTTTTTCTAGCATTAGGGCGCCGAGTATTGCTTCTTCGAGTTCTCGAGCCTGAGGTTGTATTTTTCCTATGTCTGGGATTAATGTTGTTTCTTTTGGTTTTCGTCTTCCCTGGTTCTTGTTTGAATCTGCCATTTTTTTATCTATGTTCCCCCTCTCTTAATTTTATTCAAAGATAAAATAAATAACGCATCAGAAAGATTTAAGTTTTGAACAAGATGTTAATAACTATTGTAAATCAGAACAGCAATATTTATTCATTATATCTTTTTGTGGAAATTATCTAATGTAGAGATATTTGATATAATGAAACAATTTTAAGTATTACAGACAGATGAGAAAAAGTAACGCGAAATAATATATAAAAACCTGTTACTTTTGTCACTTTTTATAAAAAGTCGTGATCAGAACTTTTCTATTCCTGTTTTAATAGGTTATAGATAGATATTATACCAAAGAATATTCCAGCTAATGAGATTGAAAGGAATATCTGTTCAGATAGTTCCAGTCCGTAATAGTTTTTATTCGATCCTTTTTCTATTATTGACCCACATAACGTAAGTAAGTACATCAAGCCAGGGAAGAATAAACTTGTGCCTAATCCTGTTAATCTGCCTGATGATGTATATTCTAAACCTTTATGATATTTAATAGCAAATATATAAGGCACATATAGCAGAATAATGACGGTAGCAATAATAACTATATAATAAATAATCGGGATCGAAATATTTATAAACGGAATATTAAGAAAGAGTATCCATAGTAAAAAATACAGTGATAAGCCCCAGGCTTAGTTCTTTCTTACTGATCGCACTCTCAAAATTAAAAAACAAATTATAGAAATAACTATTGTGCATGTAGTTACGGATTATATTTTGCTCCTTTCAGTATTGTCTGCGCATCCATCAAAAGAATGTCTTCTAATAGGAAGCCTTTATTTTTTGCATATTGATTTACTATCTGCCATCCCATCCAGACTCCTACGCGTCCCGGAGATTGAGGAGAGACCACCGAAGTAGATGCAGCATCATTAATCAGTCGTGTAATAAGCATATGGTCTGTAGAATACAGATAGTTCTGTTTTACAATGGTCTGCCATACGTTTTTTTCATTGTCTTTACACCATTTAGTTTGATCGGAAGTGTAACCTATAACATCGTTTATATCATAATTGGGTAATAAAACCGATAATGCATATAAAACTTTACCTTCATTTACCATGGCTGTTAAAAGATTCTCAGAGTCAGATCCGTGTTGTATGATATCACTCATCAGCCATGCTCTGAGGTAATCTCTAACTATGTATTTTGGCTGCATTTGCTGTCTTTCGTAAGGTTGGAAGAACTCCATATATGCCTGGTATTCGCTACCCAGGTATCTGTCGGTAGATATAGATATCAGATTATTTGTAATTATAACATTTTCCCTGAATCCGGACACATGCATTGCCAGTAGGGGTAATTTCTTACCTGTAAACTGATCTTCTATTATATTATTTACTGACGAAAGTTCATTTTCGTATGACGAAAGATCCTTATATTTATCCAGCGCGTCTTTATATATATTTAATAATACCGGATTTGAAAAGTAATCTCTTAGAGCAGGGAAGAGGGTAGTGCCATCATTATGCTCCATCGCTATCTGTCCAAATGCCGGAAGTAGTTCCGTATATTTTTCTTTCAGATTATTTTCCTTTTCAGTATCAGGTTGCTGTAAATAATTATATACATCTTTATCAAAACGTATAATTGATATTTTGTCTTGCTGTATCTGCTTGCTGTCACCCTTAACAGTTCCCGAACAACCAATAAAAGATATTATAGTAAAACTCACTAAATAAATTATATTTTTCATTTATTTCCTTTTAAGATTTCTTCTTTGCGAAGATAATTTATATTTCCTAATTTTGTTTTGCTTTTCGAGTATGTATCTATAATGTTATAACTGAAAAATCAACTATATATTATTTAGATACATACAAAGATAGAAAGCAATTTTTAATAAGAAACAGTAATAAATATAATTAATGGCAATTATACTAGGAATAGAATCATCTTGTGATGATACAGCTGCCGCTGTAATACAGGATGGGGTTCTTTTATCAAATATTATATCCAGCCAGAAGGTACACGAATCCTATGGTGGTGTTGTTCCTGAACTGGCATCCCGGGCTCATCAGCAGAATATAATTCCTGTGGTGGATCAGGCAATAAAGAAGGCAGGGATAAATAAAGAAGACTTGTCTGCAATAGCATTTACCCGTGGACCCGGACTTATGGGGTCTTTACTTGTAGGCACATCTTTTGCAAAAGGACTTTCGTCAGCATTAAATATTCCAATGATTGATGTAAATCATTTGCATGGGCATGTTTTGGCTCATTTTATTAAGGAGAATAAAGAGGACAATCATGAGCCTCAGTTTCCGTTCTTATGCTTGCTGGTATCGGGAGGTAATTCTCAGATTATACTAGTGAAGTCTTATAAGGATATGGAAATTATAGGGCAAACTATTGATGATGCCGCCGGTGAAGCATTTGACAAGTGTGCTAAAGTAATGGGACTGGGTTATCCCGGTGGTCCTGTTGTCGATCGGCTGGCAAAAGTAGGGGATCCTACAAAGTTCAAATTGAACAAGCCACATATACAAGGGTATGATTATAGCTTTAGCGGATTGAAAACCTCATTCCTATATCTATTGAGAGATGAAATAAAGAAAGATCCTGACTTTATTGAAAAGAATAAAGAGGACTTATGTGCATCGTTACAAAAAACAATCATAGATGTATTAATGGAGCAATTGCGTCGTGCTGCTAAAGACTTAAACATAAAGGAGGTTGCTGTCGCCGGTGGGGTCTCTGCTAATTCAGGGCTTCGTACAGCATTCGAAGATCATGCCAAGCGATATGGCTGGAAGATACATATTCCTCCCTTTGGCTATACTACAGATAATGCAGCTATGATAGCTATATCCGGCTATTTCAAATATTTAGACAATGATTTTTGCTCTATGGGGGCGGCTCCGTTTTCTAGGGTGGTAATGTGATATTTGATTTGACCATAATAGTAAAAGTGGGTTATACTATCTGGCATAACCCACTTTTATCATCCATAAATAAGTAATTACAGAATCAGCTTTTAGCTTTATTCAGTTTATCCATCACCTTTTTTTCTACTTCATCAGCTATTTCGCTTAACTGTTCTGATTTGAAAGCAGCACGCTCTTTTAAGTATTCCAGTTGATTTTTACCAACGTCAATACCATCTTTGATTTTCTTTTTAGCCTGGCCCGATAGTTTATCCAGATCATCGCATACACAATCTAGTTTTCCACTCTCTGCCAATTTATAAATTACAAGAGCAAGACCTATTCCTGCTGCTGCTCCAATTAAAAGTTTCTTCATAATGTTTCTTTTTAATTTTATGTAGTATATTTACTTTTAGAACATTATATAGAGCTATTTTGTTCATATTGTATAATTATGCCCCTTTTAGAACATATCTTCCGTAGATCGGGACATTTGTTAACCGTTTATATTAGTGATCTTTACTTAATTACTTAAAAGTTAGTCTTATGAGAATAGCCCTACTCCTTAAAGATAATAAGATTGACGAGTCCTATACCGATACAATTCCGATAATTGTATTACATACGGATAATAAATCGATAGTAGAAGTTGAAAAAGATATTATCGTAAATAAGGACGTCAATTATTTGGCACTTTGGTTATTGACCAAACGTATCAAAGAGGTTTATGTAATGGATATAGATCCCCTGATCCGTAAACTATTTGAGAAACTAGGTGTAATAGTACGGAAATATGAGGATATGGAAAAGCATCCCCTGTTAAGAAAATTTATTCAATAATATTTTTCTTTTGGCAGGAAGAATTCCACTTTACCACATTTGGAACATACATACAGATCGAAGCTTTCTTTGTTTCCCAAGCCTTCGAGCAGATTACCCAGTATGCCTACTCTCATCCCTTCGTGGAACTGAAAGTTCCCGGCAAAGAATAATTTAATATTGCAACGTAGACATTTTAATTCTTTCTTTTCGGGATACATTTCTTCATATCCGATTACCCGTCCTTCATACAGGCTGTAATTGCATTTTTTACAAACTCCTAGATTATCTGTTAGTTCTGCATCGCAGTTAGGACATTTATTCATGATTGTATATTTAATTTAGGTTTTTGATTAGATAGCATAATTCAAGCTGCTGACATACAAGTCATCCTAGTGACATTAGTTCTGCATCATTACATTTACCAAATATAAAGAAAAAAATTTCCTATAAAAGGTAAATTTTTCATGTTAACTTTCTCTATACTGTACAGGGGTTATGCCGGTATGCTTTTTAAAAAAACGGCCAAAAAATGAAGCGTTTGGAAAACTCATTTCATCTGATATCTGCAATATAGTCATATCAGTGGTTTTAAGTAAATGTTTAGATGATGCTATCAGTGCTTCATTGATCCAGCCAAAGGCAGTTCGTCCTGTTCTTTCTTTTACTGTTGTGGATAGATATTTTGTGGTAAGGCACATCTTATCTGCATAGAACTGAAGAGATCTCTCTTGTTTGTGATGCAATAACAATAACTTAAAGAAACGTGATATAAGCTCTTCCTGATGTGAGGTTGGTATAACATCCTGCTCATTGTTATCTTTTTGTAGTGTATTATAGTAGATGCCTCCGATTTCGGCGAGCATTGCATATAATAAACTTTTTGCCATTTCTTTTCTGAAAGGATGATCCCTACGTTTATATTGTTTTACAATGAATGTATGGAACTCAAGATATTTTTCGGCATCGGCTTCTGTAATTCTTAAGCATGAGTCTTGCATTATGCTCTTTGATATATCAAAGTTGGAGACGGTAGGCATCTCTGTGAGAAAGTCGATAGAGAAAATGAGAAATTCTAACATTAAATCATCACTCCTGCTTATAAATTCGGTAACGAAATAGGGCATGATGGTAATGATCATGTTTTTCTCTATATCATACTCTTTAAAATTTATCTTTATCCGTGCTTTTCCTCCGATACAAATGGCAAAAGCTACACCATCCAGTACAAATGGAAAGTTTGAAGATAGGGGAGGGAATATTACAGCTTTATCTGATATGATAAAGTTTTTGATGGCAAACGGATCTATATGTTCGGATATATCGTCGAGTTGTATTTTCGCTAATTTCATGTAGTATTTATATCGTTTTGTTACAGGAGATGCAAATTTAATCTTTTTTCTTTATTATCATTTTATTTTGTACGGGAACTTTTGAACATAGGATAAGAATATATGGACAGATGTGGTTGGCTGAATATACACGTTTTTATCGGAAAAAGGAACTTTAGAACATCTTTAATCCTTATTGGGACTTTTTGTATATACTAATTTATAAGACCTTTGTCCCCGCGATTTGAGAAAATCACAAATTTGAGTTAATTATTTAAGGTAAATCACAAACTAAATTGAAAATTATGAAAAAATTATTTTTTACTCTAGCGATTATGTTAGGTTTAGCTACAACAGTTTCTGCACAAGAAGTTGGTCAAATGTGGATTGGCGGTAGCGTTGGTTTCAACAGTACTAAAGTTGGTGACGGTGACAGAGTTTCATCTTACCGTATCATTCCTGAAATCGGTTATGCTTTTGCTGAAAACATGGGTGTAGGTATCAGATTGGGATATGCACATAATAAAACTGTTATGGGTAACTTTAGAGGTATTAATGCTAAAGATGCATTTACAGTAAATCCTTTTCTTCGTATGGCTTTCCTAAAAGGTGAGATGGGTAGCTTATTCGTAGATGGTGGTGCAGGTTATACTTATGGTAAAAGTGAAGCTGTGAATGCGAATGACGAAAAAATCAAATTAAATGCATGGGAAGTTGGTTTTCGTCCGGGTGTTGCTGTAAATGTATCGAAGAGAATTACATTAACAGGTAAATTTGGTTTTTTAGGCTATCAACATGAGAAATTCGATGGTGTTAAAACCGATGATTTCGGATTTGATTTTGATCTTGGACAAACAGAACTTGGTGTAAGTATCGTATTCTAAGAATAAAATATTCTAACATAATAAGGCCGCTCCTATATAAGAGCGGCTTTTTTTAGTTTTTATTTTGGAATGTTTACCTATAAAATAAAATGAGCTGTAAATCAATAGACTTACAACTCATTATAAAGGATCGTTTATATTTTATCTATCTTGTTTCAATCTTTCAGCCATCGATTTTCCTAATGATATACAAGCATCATAAGTATCAAGGCGCATAGCCTGCTTCATTTCTACAGGTGAACCCACTACTTCAAATTTGGTATCCTGTGCAAATTGTGCCAAACGTTTCACTGCAGCTCCCGCCCATGTAAATGAACCGAAATAGCCGAAATAGCGGTGTTTCATATCGCGCCCTTCAACTTTAGAAAGCAAATACTCCACTTCAGGAAACAGCTTGTTATTATAAGTCGGTGATCCAACGATAAGGCCTTTATATTTGAATATATCACGAATGATATAAGAGTGTGAGCGCTTTGATACATTATGCAGTATAACCTCTTTTATACCTTGTTGAGCCAACTCGTATGCAACAGTTTCCGCCATTTGTTCGGTATTCCCATACATACTTCCATAGGCAATAACAACACCTTCATCACCTTCGTATCGGCTTAGTTTATCATATATTCCTATTACTTTTTTTATTTGCTCATCTAATGTCCACACAGGGCCATGCGTAGAACAGATATATTTTATATCAAGGGTTCCTAGTTTTTCCAATGCTTTCTGAACAGGTGAACCGAATTTTCCGACTACATTAGAATAGTAACGTATCATCTCATCGTAGTAGCGTTCGGGATGTAACTGAGCATCTGTTATTCCTCCATCCAATGTTCCGAAAGTACCGAATGCATCGCCGGAAAAGATAATCTTGTGGAGTGTATCATAGGTCATCATTGTTTCTGGCCAATGGACCATGGGAGTCAGGTGGAATACGAGATTGTGTTTCCCTAATGACAGGTTTTCTCCATCTTCTATTACCTTTACGCCCTCAGTGATTCCAAAGAATCCCTGCACCATATCGGCAGTCCGCTTGTTTCCTACTATTTGTACATTTGGAAATCTGTTTCTTAAAAGGCCCAACGATCCCGAATGATCAGGTTCCATATGGTTGATGATAACATAGTCTAAAGGTTTCCCATCCAGTGCTATTTCCAGTTTGTGGAAGAAGATATCAGAATAGCACACATCTACAGTATCAAATAAAGCTGTCTTTTCATCTACTATGAGATATGAGTTATATGATACACCTTTGGGCAACGGCCATAAATTTTCAAAAAGATGCTTCGTACGGTCGTTTACACCGATGTAATAAAGATCTTCTTTTATAGGAATTGGTTTTAACATATCGGTAAATTATGTCTACTTTTTATTTATTTTGGTTTCAATAGTTTCTTTCGTTCTCAAGGCATTCCATACAAGCCATATTCCCCATATAACAAATGGAATACTCAATAGTTGTCCCATGTTGATCCCATAGGTTGCTATCATGTTCATTTCAAATGGTTCTTGGATGTTTTTAATAAATTCAATGAAGAATCGTGACAGGAAAATGCCTATTAATGAAATACCCAGGATTAATCCCTGTTTATCTTTAGCGTTTGTTTTATAGAATAAATATAATCCGACAGCAAATACAGCAAGGTAAATAAGTACTTCGTATATTTGAGTAGGATGGCAGGGTAGTTCTCCTGATCCTCCGTCTGTTAACGGATAGTGCCAGTGTGGATCTCTTACAAAATTAAATCCCCATGGTAAGGTAGTCGGACCTCCATATATTTCCGAATTCATCAGGTTACCCAATCTTATTGATGCTGCACCTACAGCTACTCCAACGATGAGTCTGTCTAATCCCCATATAATACTTCTTTTCGAAACCCGTTTACAGTATAGCCATATACCGATTGTCATTCCTATAGCTCCTCCATGACTGGATAGCCCACCTTCCCATACCATTAACATTTTCAATGGATTGGTTAGATAGTACACCGGATCATAAAACAAGCAATGTCCTAAACGTGCTCCTATGATAAGGCCTGTGAGGACATAGATAAAGAGAGAGTCGAACCATTTTTCCGGAAGTTTTTCCGATTTATACATTCTCTGTACAACCATAGTGGTACAAAGAACTCCTGCTGCCCATAAAATACCATACCAGCGTATTTCCCGACCTAATATAGAGAATGCTTCGGGATCTACATTCCATGTGATAAATGAAAGCATATAAGTTATTTTAATTTCAAACTAGTTAGTAATCTTTTTCGGACTACAAATATATAAAAATACTTGTCAATTGAGATAGAATATATAAATAAGTTGAGGCCGATTTTAAGGCATATTTAATGTAAATGTTTTATCCTTAAAAGAATGTAGTATATTTTACTATTATGTTGTTATGTAAAATTATTCTAAATAAGCTTTGTTTATAAATTGATCTTAAAAAGCGTTTATGTTAATAAACATCTTTATTAGTAAGGTTGATTCATTAACATTTTCACTATCTTTAAAAACGGAAATCAAGCAATAGAAAACATCTATGTTTAATTTGTGTTATATATAAAATGTATTAATAAGCATATCTGTTAATTATGGATTACAATTATAAAAAAACAAATGCCTATTTAAAATTTGATAAGTCCCGAATGGTTAACCTTGAATATTCCCTTAATAGAGAGATTTTGAGAACAAACAGGCGAGGAGCATATCATTGTACGACATTAGTAGAGTGTAATACCCGTAAGCAGCATGGCTTACTCGTTATGCCAGTTCCTAAATTAGGAAATACCAACCATGTGCTTCTATCGTCTTTTGATGAGACTGTAATACAACATGGCGCAGATTTCAATCTGGGTATTCATAAATATGATGGGAATAACTATAGTCCGATGGGGCATAAGTATATCCGGGAGTTCGATTGCGATTCTCTGCCTCGTACGATATACAGGGTAGGAGGAGTTATCCTTTCGAAGGAGAAAATGTTTTCGTTAGAAGAGAATATGATATTTATCCGTTATACGCTACTGGATGCACATTCTCCTACAACAATGCGTTTTAAGCCGTTTCTCGCATTCCGTGATATCAATCAGCTTACAAAAGAAAATTCTGTAGCCGAACATGGTTATAAGGAAGTGGAGAATGGTATCAGTATGTGTATGTATAGCGGCTATCCCGAACTGTTTATGCAATTCAACAAGCCTGTGGATTTTATTTTTGACCCTAACTGGTATAAAGGAATAGAATATTTACAGGATATGGATCAGGGGTTACCATATAAAGAGGACTTATATGTGCCCGGCTATTTCGAATTACCTATTCAAAAGGGAGAGTCGATTATATTTTCGGCAAGTGATGTCCATGCAGATACAAGTAAGCTAATAACACTTTTTGAAGAAGGTATTAAAGAAAGAACACCTCGATCTTCATTCTATAACTGCCTTAAGAATTCTGCTCATCAGTTTTATTTTCGTCCAAGTAAAGAAGAACTTTACCTTTTAAACGGATATCCATGGGGTGAAGTCCGGGCCAGAGAACAATTTATGGCTTTAGAAGGTTTAACTTTAGGTATAGGGAAAAGTGATGCTTTTGAAGAAGCTGTGGATACTGCTATCCCAGCTATAGAAGAATTTATGCAAGGGAAGCCAATAACCGGCTTTTTGAAAGATATAGGAGATGGTGATGTTTTGTTATGGTTATTACGTGCTTTGAAAAAGTTTGCAAACCATGATACTGAGCGTTATTATCTAAAGTATGCCGAACTTGTAAATAAAGTAGTTGCATTTATCCAGGAAGGAAATCATCCAAATCTGACTTCTTTAACAAATGGCTTGTTAAGTGTTGATAATACGAAGGGGCATCCGAGTTGGATGCATAACAAATCGGCCGATGGTTATTATACAGTTGCCCGTACAGGATGCTTGGTTGAGATTAATGCGTATTGGTATAATGCACTTAAATTTAATGAAGAGACAGCCCATAATCAGGGAAATGCTAAATTAGAAAAAAAGATGGGGCTATTGGCAGAAATAACCAAAACATCATTTCTTGAAGTATTTCTTAACGATAGTGGCTATTTATATGACTATGTTGTCGGTAATTTTGTTGACTGGAGTGTCAGGCCAAATATGTTATTAGCAATTGCTTTAGATTATCCATTACTAGATAAAAGGCTAAGTAAATCTATTATTGATATTATAACCAAAGAACTATTAACAGCTAAAGGTATACGTACTTTAAGTCCCAAAAGTATTGGTTTCAGGCCTAGATGTGAAGGGCCTTTGTCTGAACGTTTGTACAGTACCTATAATGGTGCTGCCTGGCCTTGGTTGTTAAGGGCATATCAGGAAGCGTATCAAAAAATATTTCAACGAAGTGGTATATCATTTCTGGATCGTTTACTAATTGGAGTCGAAGAGGAGATGTCTAACGATGGAATCGGGTCTTTATCTGCCGTATATGATGGTAGTATTCCTTATTTCGGACATGGCCCGATTTCGTATTCTACAAATGTAGCCGGAGTGATAAATGCGTTGAATACACAGAAGTCATTTAGTGATGAATATTAATTAAAATCAGCAATCAGTTCATAGTTTATTATAAGATTTCTCTTGTAATAACACTTTCAACTTGAAACTAGAATATATGAAAGCATTAATGTTTGGATGGGAGTTTCCTCCCCACATATTGGGTGGACTTGGAACGGCAAGTTATGGGCTGACTAAAGGAATGTCTTTACAGCCCGATATGGATATTACATTTGTAATTCCTAAGCCTTGGGGAGACGAAGACCAAAGTTTTCTAAAAATAATAGGAGCTTGTAATACACCTGTAGCATGGCGAGATGTTCATTGGGACTATGTAAGTGAAAGATTATCAAAATATATGGACCCTCAGGAATATTATAATTTGAGAGATCATATTTATGCGGATTTTAATTATCTGCATCCAAACGACCTCGGGTGTATCGAATTCTCAGGACGCTACCCTGATAATCTGCTTGAAGAAATAAATAATTACTCGATAGTTGCAGGAGTTATTGCCCGCAGCCACAATTATGATATTATCCATTCCCATGACTGGCTTACTTATCCGGCAGGATTACATGCTAAAAATATTCTGGGAAAACCGCTGGTAATTCATGTACATGCAACTGATTTTGACCGTAGCAGGGGAAATGTAAACCCTCAGGTTTATCAGATGGAAAAAAATGGGATGGATTATGCCGATCATATTATCTGTGTAAGTGATCTTACACGTAATACGGTTATAGAAAAGTATCATCAGAATCCGGCTAAGGTAACGACTGTTCATAATGCGGTGGAGCCGCTAAGTGCGGATATAGTAGCTATAGAACCTAAAAAAGGGAAGGATAAGGTTGTTACTTTTCTTGGGCGTATAACAATGCAAAAAGGACCTGAGTACTTTGTTGAAGCAGCCGCACGTGTATTGGAAAAGGCAAAACATATTCGTTTTGTAATGGCGGGTAGCGGTGATATGATGGAACGTATGATATATCTTGTTGCCGAAAAAGGAATGTCTGATAAATTTCATTTTACAGGATTCCTGAAAGGAAAGCAGGTATATGAAATGTTAAAACGTAGTGATGTATATGTAATGCCATCCGTATCAGAACCTTTTGGCATATCTCCTCTGGAAGCCATGCAGTGTAGTATTCCTACTATTATATCCAAACAGTCAGGTTGTGCCGAAATACTTGATAAGGCAGTTAAAATCGATTATTGGGATGTAGAAGGTATGGCAGATGCTATTTACTCGATTTGTACATATGACTCGATGTCTGATTTTCTGAGTAAGGAAGGAAAAGAAGAAGTGGATAATATCAAATGGGAATATGCAGGCCAGAAGGTAAGAGATATATACAATAATCTTTGTCAATAATTACAACCTCCATTTTATAACAAAAACTTTATATATATGAAAAATATTTGTTTTTACTTCCAGATACACCAGCCACACAGGCTTAAACGTTATAGATTTTTCAATATAGGCGGTGATCATTATTATTATGATGACTTTGCCAACGAAGATTTTATGCAACAGGTAGCAGAGGTTTCTTATGTTCCTGCTAACCGGTTAATGCTGGATATGATTCGCGAATATAATGGTAAATTTAAGGTGGCTTTCTCTATTTCAGGGGTAGCTTTAGATCAGATGGAGATTTATGCACCAGAAGTTATTGATGGATTTAAAGAGCTGGCCGATACTGGTTGTGTGGAATTTCTAGCAGAAACACAAGGACATTCTTTAGCTTCTTTGGTGGACCCCGAAGAGTTTAAAAAACAAGTAAAAGAGCATAGCGATAAGATAGAAAGTCTCTTTGGCCAACGACCAAAAACTTTCCGTAATACTGAACTTATCTATTCGGATGAAATTGCTCATCTAATATACGAAATGGGTTTTTCTGGGGTGCTTACCGAAGGCGCTAAACGTACGCTGGGGTGGAAAAGCCCCAATTACCTGTATCAGGCTGCTGAACAGCCTAAGTTGAAACTCTTATTGCGTAATGCTAAATTTAGTGATGATATAGCAACTCGTTTTTCAAATTATGATTGGAATGAGTATCCTTTAACTGCTGATAAATTTATTAACTGGATTGCTGCAACACCTAAGGAGGAGCAGGTTATAAATCTCTTTATGAATTATGAAGCTTTAGGTAATTTTCAGAAAAAGAGTTCCGGTATTTTTGATTTTATGCGGGTTCTACCTCGTTTTGCGGCTGAACAGAATATTGGTTTTGCTACGCCTTCCGAGATATTTAAAACAATGAAACCAATCGATTCTATTTCTTCTATGCACCCTATTTCGTGGGTTGGCGAAGAAAAGGATGTTTCAGCATGGTTAGGTAATACATTGCAACAAGATGCATTTAATAAATTATACGAAATATCTGAACGTGTAAGTTTAAGCCAGTCCAGACGTATTCTTCAAGATTGGACATATTTACAATCGAGTGATCATTTTTATTATATGGGAACCAAGAATGCATTGCCATTTAGCCCGTATTCATCGCCTTATGATGCCTTTAATACATATATGAACGTATTGAGTGATTTCAAAGAACGTGTTGAATCAGAGTTTCCTAGTTCTATCGAAAATGAGGAACTGAATGCATTACTTACAACAATTCATAATCAGGCTACTGAGATCGAAAAGCTTGAAGAAAAACTAAAACAGTTGGAGCCAAAAACTCCGAAAGTTGCAGCAAAAACTACAGTGAAACCAAAACCTGCGACTAAAAAAGCTGAACCTGTTGTAAAATCTGTAACTTCTAAGCTAAAGGCAGAAGCAAAACTAAAAACAGACGTAAAGCCTAAGGCCCAAGTTAAGACTCCTGCTGTAGCTAAGCCAAAAGCGGAAGTAAAACCGGCAGCGGCGAAAATAGCGAACCCGAAAGCAGAGGTTAAGTCTAAACCAGCAGTAAAAGCTAAACCAGCAACTTCTAAACCGAAGGCGGAAACAAAACCAAAAACTAAGGAAAAGAGATAGATATGCAACTTTTTTAGAATATGCTGCATCATAATATATAGATACCTGGATTATGGTTTAAAATTATTACTATGAAAGTGAAAATGTTATCTGTATATTCTAAAATTCTATCTTTCTTTCTTGTGTTGCTGGGATTTTCATCTTGTGATAGTGGTGGTGGCGGTGCAGCAGAGTATGGTACCCCAACTGCTAAGTTCAAGGTAAAAGGAACGATTGTGGATGAATCAGAAGCGCCAATAACAAAGATAAAAACGGTACTGGGTAAATCATATAAAACGGAATTGGGAGACCGACCGTATTATATTGATAGTGTTTTTACTGATAGTGAAGGTAAATTTGAATTAAATGTCGTAGAGTTTCCTACATCGCAAGAGTTTATATTAAAAATAGAAGATGTTGATGGTGATGAGAATGGAGCCTTTGAAACTAAAATAGAAACTGTTGAATTTAAAGACCCAAGCTTCACTAATGGAAACAATGGTTGGTATGCAGGTGAAACGACAAAAGATATACAAGCAATAAAAATAACTTCAGCTAAGAAAGATTAATTGATGGGAGTAGAAGATATTTCTTTTCGAAAACGGATTGGTCTGGAACTATTCCGGCAACATAAAAAGAATGCTGCTACTCTTCATAAATTAAATTATCTTTTCTGGGAATGTACTTTGAGATGTAATCTGGCTTGTAAGCATTGTGGCAGTGATTGCCATAAGGATATGCGACAAAATGATATGCCTCTTGAGGATTTTCTAAATGTAATCGATAGCATAACACCCCATGTAAATCCTCACGAAACGATGATCGTTATCACAGGAGGCGAACCGCTTATGCGTGACGATTTGGAAATCTGTGGACAAGAACTGTACAAAAGGGAATATCCCTGGGGAATGGTTTCTAATGGATTATTCCTGTCTGAAAAAAGATTAAATAGTCTCTTAAATACTGGTTTACGTTCTGTAACAGTTAGCCTTGACGGACTTGAAGAAGCTCACAATCTGATGCGTGGGAATAAAAACAGCTTTCGTCAGGCATATAATGCTATTTCCTTATTGTCCAAAGCTGATGATATCGTATATGATGTGGTAACATGTGTTACTGCAAATACTTTTCCACAATTAAACGATCTGAAAAAACTTCTTATTGATACTGGTGTTAAGGAATGGCGTATTTTTACTGTATTTCCTATCGGGCGGGCTACACAGCATAGAAGCCTTCAATTATCACCTCCTGAGTTTAAACTGTTATTTGATTTTATAAAGACCACACGTAAGGAAGGTTTAATTAAGATAGATTATGGTTGTGAAGGTTTTCTCGGGGATTATGAAGGAGAAGTTAGGGATAACTTCTTTTTTTGCAGGGCAGGTGTTCAGATAGGATCTGTGTTAGTAGATGGTTCTGTTTCTGCGTGCCCTAATCTCCGTTCAAATTTTATACAGGGGAATATTTATCAGGACAATTTCTGGGATATATGGACAAATCGCTACCAACAATTCAGAGATCGTAGTTGGATGAGGAAAGACGAATGTAAGGATTGCAAGTATTTTCGCTACTGTGAGGGAAATGGTATGCATTTACGCGATGAAAATGGTAAATTATTATTTTGCCACCTGAAACGGATAAAAGAAGGCGAAATACAATAGCTTATTGCTCTTGTACAGCCAGATAATTGTAGTCTGTAACAATCTTACGCAGGAAAATTCTATCCGGACCATCATATTCATACCCTGTAATAGACTTTATCCTGTCTGCCAATCGCTGGTTGAAATATTCATTATATTGCATCCGTTGATCATCTATAATGGAAGTAATGGTCTGAATATCCCTGTCTGACAATCTATCTAATACATCTTTATAGCTAACTTTATAATCTTCGTGAAAATCAAGATCAGATAGTTTTAATTCTTTATTCTTTGAGTTCAGTCGTAAGTCAATAACTGTAGTGCCGGCAAGATAATCGCCCAGCCGTTGCGATTTCTTTGTAACTGCAATCATAATAATCGCCAGAAATCCTTCGGTCATAGTAAAATCCACTAGCCTGAAAAGCCATCTTAGCAAGAATGAACTGCTGGAAGGAGCTGTGCCATCCACATTCACTACTCTTATTTTCACAATCATTTTACCGATACTCTGACCATTGTTCAGTGTTTCGAAAAGCAAATCATAAAACAAGATAGGAAAAGCAATTATAATAATTAGAAAGATCATTATACCATTTCCGTCAAATGCAGACCAGAGGCCTACTTCTGAAAATATAGATATAATACCAACCCAACCCAGATACCAGATAAAGATAATAACCCAATCGAGGAAATAAGCTAATAATCTATAACCTATACCTGCCGTTTCGTAGTCAATTGTAACGTTTTGAGTTGTTTGAACCTCTATAATCATAATCACAAATGAGAAATGAAGGACAAATTTAATTTTTTTGTGCGATTATTAGCCTATTTCCTTCATTCTTTTTACTCAAAGAACTATATTTGCCAAAACAATCTAAAAAATACAAACTTGTAGCTTGATGAGAGAGGCCGCATTTGTTAAACAGAATCGGGATAAGTGGCAGCAGATAGATAATGAAACAAATGGGAGAGACATCCCTGCTGAAACACTAGCGGATAATTTCATCGAACTGACCGATGATTTGTCCTATGCCCGTACATTCTATCCAAAATCGCAAACAGTAAGATACCTGAATCAGCTTGCGGGACGCTATTTTATTAATATCTACAAATACCGTAAAAAAGAGAAAGGCCGCTTTCTCCGCTTCTGGAAAGAAGAAATTCCTCTTATTGTGTATAAGCGTCGCAAATATTTGCTTTATTCTTTCATCGCTATGTTTGTAGGGGCTCTCTTGGGTATATTCTCATTAGAGCAGGATTCTAGTTTTGCCAGTCTTATTCTCGGTCCAGGCTATGTAAATCAAACCCTTGAGAATATAGAGAGTGGTGATCCGATGGCAATATATAAAAGTTCTGATGAAGCCCCGATGTTTTTCTTTATATCCACCAATAACATAAAAGTTGCGTTCTTTGCATTCATATTGGGAGTATTAGGTTCAGTGTTTACGGTTTATATCATGTTTTCTAATGGTGTCATGTTAGGAGTATTTCAGTATTTCTTTTTCAAGAAGGGACTTTTGTTTTCATCTGCCATTTCTATCTGGCTGCATGGTACACTCGAGATATCTGCAATTATTATAGCAGGTGGAGCAGGTATGCTATTAGGTAATAGTTTGCTTTTTCCTGGTACATACAGCCGTATGGTTTCTTTGCAACATGCGGCTAAAGATGCAGTAAAAATTGTTGTTGCTTTAGTTCCTGTATTCCTCATTGCAGCATTTATCGAAAGTTACCTCACCCGTTTAACGGAGATGCCTGTTTATTTTAATCTGGCAATAATAGGCTTGTCGGCCTTATTTATTATATGGTATTTTATTTACTATCCTTATTCTTTAAACAAAAAATTAAATGGAACAGCCGAAAAAGATCAGGTTATATCAGAGTCGTGATTTTAGTGGAAACTTTGATACTTCGATATCCTTTATCAAACAAAATTATGGAGTGATATTAAAAGGTTTATTAATATTCATCCCTTTCTTATTAGTAGCTATATATTTCTTTTTAGATATATTGAGAATGTCCACTATGGGTGGAATGAATGAAATGGCTGCTTTTGATGATCCACAAGAAGTGTTTTTTTATATTTTTTCATGGAAATTCTTTGTTGGCCTTATTATCTTATCTGTAGTAGCATATCTGATGTATCTGTATCCTATGTGCTATATGGCACTCTATGCTGAATCGGAAGATGGTGTTGTAAAGAATGAAGAAGTTTGGGCTAAAGTAAAACAATCGGCTCTACCTCTTTTCGGGTATGGTATTATATACTTTATCTTAGTATTCATAGGGAGTATGTTGTGTTTTATTCCGGGTATTATTGCTGCGGTTTATCTTTGTTTATATTCCTATATATACTTGGTTGAGAAAAGAAGGGGAATTGTGGAAACTTTCCAACGGAGTTTTGACCTGATAAACCATAATTGGTGGGTAACTCTGGGTATCATGCTCGTTTTTTCATTTATTATAGGCGCTGTAAGTTTTATATTCACATTGCCTGTTTATGGAACGATGGTTGGCGCAATTTTCCAGATAGATTTCCTTACCAGTGATATCTTTCTTTATATTACATATTCTATCAATTATGTTGCACGCTTTTTACTTAATCCAATAATGTGTATTGTTTTGGGTGTTATTTATTTCAGCTATAGGAATAAGCTGGAAGGAATAAGTACATATGATGAGATAGATATGATTGGTACAACAAATAATTCGGATCAGAATACACAGTACTAATATTTTATATTTAGGGTGATAAGAAAAATAAATATATCTGCAGTAAAGAGCATTCTTGTGATGCTCTTATTCTGTTTTTGTTCAACTGTTTTTGCACAAACAGATCCTAGCAAAATGTCTGTGCCTGTTGCTCAGAAAGAGGTAGATTTTCGTATTCCTGAGAAAAGTAAGATAGAAGAATATCAAAAAGATTCACGTTTTCAGTATAAAAAAGTGGAGCGCAGTTTGTCCTGGTGGGATAAGTTCTGGTATGCTGTGTCTGATTTTATTAATGGCCTTTTCCGTGTTGCTGCCGGATCTGGCATGCTGAGTGTGGTTGTCGTTCTTATTATTATCCTGGTAGTATGCCTCATAATAATGAAATTGATCGGAGTGGATTATCGGACTTTGATGGGTAAGAAAAAACTGGATACACCGGAAATTGACATTTATACAGAGAATGTTCATAATATGAACTTTGATGAATTGATATCGAATGCTTTAAAAAATAGGGACTATCGTTTGGTTGTACGTTTTCTGTATTTGAAAAACCTGAAGCTAATGTCTGATAAGGAGATTATAGATTGGAGTACGAATAAAACAAACTATAGTTATCAGTATGAAATAAAGAATAATTCATTACGAAATAAATTTCTGGAGGCGACACTTATCTTCGATTATGTATGGTACGGAAAATTTGTACTTGATGAATCACAGTTTTCGGAAATTAACCGCAGGATGGATGAATTTAATAATATGGTAAAACATGAAGGATAAAAAGACAATAATAGTGATTGTTGTGATTATCGTCCTTCTGTTCGGTTTATCATATGCAAGCAGCAAAGGTCCCAAAGGTGTAAGTTGGGAACCTACTTTTTATAATACAAAAACTGATCCGTACGGAACGTATATTACTTACGAATTGTTGGGTGATATATTCAACAAAATGCACATACGTTCTACACGCAGACCGATCTATAATAATCTGAAAAAAGATATGGAGGAATACTTCTCATATGAAGAAGATTACGATTCTTATGGCTCAGGTTATTACAAAGATTATGAAGCATATGGGGATTATTACGATTATTATCAAGATGAAGATTCTATAAAATCAGATACAATACCTGTAGAAGAGGTTTTTATTTCGGATACAATTACCAAGGAAGATCCTACTGCATGGTACCGTGATATTGAGGCTTCGATAGATACCACATCGTATATTTTTATCAACTCTAAGTTTCTTCTGGATAAAGTTGATCTACAATATTTACTTGATTTTGTCGGATTGGGTAATAATGTTTTCATTGCTTCAGAAATATTCTCCTCTAGTTTGATGGATACATTAAAAATTAAGAGTAAAAGAGAATATTTTGCCAATGACACTATATATTCGTTAGTTGATTTTCCAAATAAGAAATACGATTTTGGCAGTCTTTATGGGCAAACACGATTGAATACAGATAGCTGTCTTTTACCTGTACGTCCATTGGCTTTAAATAACAAAGGAGACACTGTATTTGTAGATGTGCAATATGGGAAAGGACATTTTTATCTTCATACGGTTCCCACTGCATTTGTAAATGTAAATATGTTGCAAACGGAAAAGTATGATTTCGCATTCAGGAGTCTATCATATCTGCCTAAGAATAGTAAGGTAATATGGGATGAATACCAGAAGCAGGGTGCAATGGGAGAGAGTGACAGCGAATTCAGGGCAATGCTTAATAGCAAACCATTGCGTATAGCTCTGTATATTATCCTTGCCGGACTTTTACTGTTTGTTATATTTAGGGCAAAACGGACACAACGCATAGTGCCTGTTATAAATCCGCCTGTAAACTCCTCGTTAGAATTTTTAAGTACGATCAGTAATCTATATTACAGGAAAAAAGATTTTAAAACAATAGCAGAAAAGCGTCATGCTTATTTTTTGGATTATATAAGAAAGAATTATTACATGTCTACCGAAAATATAGATGATGAGTTTCTGAATGTGTTGAGTCTGAAGTCGGGAATGGAAAGGGCCAAACTTAAACAATTATTCGATGCATATCAGGAGTTGATAATATTACCATATGCGCCGAACGAAATATTCCTGAAATATAATAATTTACTGGAAGAGTTTTATAGAAACGTGAAAAATAAATAAAAACAGAACATATGTCAGATTTAGAATTTCAATCAAGAATAGATTTTTCCGAATTGAGCCAAAGTGTTCAGGAAATAAAAAGCGAAATAGGGCGTGTTGTTGTCGGACAGCATCAGCTGGTGGAACAAATGATTATTGCTATTTTAGCAAACGGACATGTTCTGGTAGAAGGTGTTCCTGGAGTTGCCAAAACCTTATCTGCTAAGCTCTTGGCTAAGACAGTCGATGTGGCTTTTAGCCGTATCCAGTTTACTCCCGATCTTATGCCCTCCGACGTATTGGGTACAAGTGTATTCCTTCCGGGATCTGGAAAATTCGAATTTAAGAAAGGCCCTATATTCTCTAATATAGTGCTTATCGATGAAATAAACCGCTCTCCTGCAAAAACTCAGGCAGCACTTTTCGAAGTGATGGAAGAACGTCAGGTAACAAATGATGGTGTTACTTATAAGATGAGTTATCCGTTTCTTGTTATGGCAACCCAGAATCCGATAGAGCAGGAGGGGACCTATCGTCTGCCTGAGGCACAATTAGACCGTTTCTTATTCAAAATTGTTGTTGACTACCCCAATATTGTTGATGAAATCAATATACTTGATCGACAAAACAGAGGTGAATTGTCTGCTGAAATCGGTATACGACCTGTATTGACAGCCGAAAAACTAAACAGCTTGCGTCTGGCAGTAGAGAAGGTTCAGGTAGAACACCAATTGCTTGAATATATTGCTCAGATTGTAGCTGCAACACGTCAAAGCCCATGGATTACATTAGGAGCGTCACCGCGTGCATCTTTGGCTATATTAAACTCTTCGAAGGCATTAGCTGCTATCAGAGGACGTGATTTTATAACGCCTGATGATATTAAAGAAGTGGCTGTGCCAGTACTTAGACACAGGATATTATTAACACCCGAAAAGGAGATGGATGGCACATCTACCGATACAATTATATGTCAGCTAATAGACAAAGCGGAGGTTCCCCGGTAATGCGTTTCTTTAAGAGCTTATATCTTTCAGATCGTTTCTTTATTGCACTCATTGTATGTGTGCTGGGGCTTTTTGCATGCTTTATTTTCGATAATTTCTTTTTTATTATGCTCATCATATTGGGTGTAGTAGGAGTTTTTCTTTTGCTTGATATGTTCACTCTATTCAGGCAGTCGAAAGGCATAATTGCATCCCGTAATTGCCCTGAAAGATTATCGAATGGGGATATGAATACCATATCGTTATCTATTACAAATAAGTATCCATTCAGAGCAGGTATAAAAATCATAGAAGAAGTCCCTTTCCAGTTTCAAAAGAGGAATTTGATGTTTAAAACCTCTTTAGGAGTAAATAGTTCTGAAACTTTGTATTATGACCTTCGTCCTACCGAGCGTGGAGTTTATAAATTCGGCGCTGTAAATATTTATGCGAGCGGACTATTTGGTCTGGTAACCAGACGTTATATTTTTGATGAAGGAAAAGATATTGCCGTATACCCGTCCTTTATCGAGATGCATAAGTACGAACTATTGGCTGCATCGCACCGATTGACGGACTATGGGGTGAAGAAAATAAGACGGATAGGGCATGCCACAGAGTTTGATCATATAAAACATTATGTGATGGGAGATGATCCCCGTACGATCAATTATAAGGCAACTGCCCGTATGAATCAATTAATGGTGAATACATATCAGGAAGAAAAGTCTCAGCCTGTATATTGTCTTATTGATAAAGGGCGTACAATGAAAATGCCTTTCAATGAAATGACCTTGTTGGACTATGCGATCAATTCGACTTTGATGGTATGTAGTACAGCACTAAATAAAGGTGATAAAGCCGGATTGATCACTTTCTCTAAAGATATAGACGAAATCCTCCCGGCCGATAAACAACGACGCCAACGTAATAAAATACTTGAAACTTTATATGCTCAGAAAACAGATTTTAAAGAATCCGATTATGAGCGTTTATATGCTACTGTACGTCGCAAGCTGTCTCAAAGAAGCCTGATTATTTTATATACTAACTTTGAAACGGTGAATGGTATGCGTCGTCAGCTAAAGTATCTGAGCCATATGGCAAAGGATCATTTAGTATTGGTTTGCTTCTTCCTTAATTCGGAATTTAATGAAGTATTGGAAACACCACCTACCAACCTGGAAGAAACATTTAGAAAAGGTATGGCTGAGAAGTTATGGAATGATAAATATCTGATTGTAAAAGAACTAAATAGATATGGTATCTATACTATTTTGTCCAAGCCGGAAAACCTTACGATAGATTCTATAAATAAATATCTTGAATTTAAGGCAAGGGGGTTGATATAAATTTCCGATATAATAATTGTGTGATACAGCTTAACCTTATGTTTCAAAACAGTAACTAATCTAAATTATGGAAGATTCTAAAGATAGAATAGAGAATTTGAAGATGTTATATAAGCAAGCTTGTGAGCACCACAAGTATTATCTTAATTGGAGGCAAATTTCATTTGCTGGTTATGTCGTTGCAATATATTTTCTTCTTAGGTTGTTTTTTGAGATGTTTGATAGTGGAAAAATTATCTTTTCGATCTCAATACTACTGATTATTACTGCTATATCCATTTTATTCTATTTTATCGATAAAAGAATTAAAGAGTTATTTGGAGCTTGTAGTGAAGTGATGAGGAAGATAGAAGAGAAAATATTGGATAATATTGATGAAGATGCTATGTTATTTTCAACGCTTCATCAAAAGAGGGAAGAGCATAGTCATACGAAAATATTAGAGTTTTTTTATATTGGAGTTACCATCCTATCTTTATTGCTTATTGCAATAATTCTCTTTTGGTATTTATATTTCTGATTTATTTAATGTAAAAAATAAAAGCTGCACACTGTGTGCAGCCTTATTTTTCTTATTTTACAATTTTCAATTCCTTAATTAATCGAGGGCATTTCATTACCTTATCTATTGTATACAATACATAACGGATATCTACACTGATCATACGTTGTAAGTCTGGTTCGAACAGGATATCACCACTCAGCGATTCCCAGTTACCATCAAAAGCAAGACCTATCAATTGTGCATTGCCATTGAATACAGGACTACCTGAATTACCTCCTGTAATATCATTGTTCGATAAGAAGTTTACATACATCTTACCATCAGATTTGTTTGCATATTCACCAAAGTCTCCTCCTGCAAGATCATCCAAAATATACTGTTGTACATTAAATTCAGGATCGTTAGGTACTTGTTTATCCAATATACCTTTAGATGTACTGTAATAATCATAAATAACAGCATCAGCAGGTTTATAACCCCCAATAGAGCCATAACTCAAACGCTGAGTGAAGTTAGCATCAGGATAGAACGTCTTGCTTGGTTCCATCTCCATTAGTCCAGCCATGAACAAGCGGCTACCCTTATCAATCTGCGGATAGTAAGGTGCAAATGACTCACGTAGTTTATTCAGGCATGGCTCGATAGACCTTGCAAAAGCAATAGCAGGATCATTACTTATAGCCTCCTGATCCTCACTGCCTATCAGTGCAATAGCTGCATCAAGATTTGTAAATTTAGTATTGTTATAGAACCATTCAGCATATTTGTCATAGTCGCCTCCAAATTCATCGGCTATGGTACTATAAAAAGAAGGTAGATATTCAGCCGGAACTCTTTCTGCATATATCTTCAATAGTGCAGGCATAACTTTACGGTCTAGTGTCGGTTCATAATCTTTATAAAGAGATTCCAATCTTCGTCTTAGATCGCTTGCTTTATCTTCAGCTGTTTTATCCTCCATTTTGTTGATAAATACAGCTGTATTTGCAAAACGGGTAACTTCTACACCATTGTAGAATGTCTCAAACAAATAAGTTTGTACTTTGGCTACATCCATTGTAGCAGTATAACCATCTTTCAGTAAAGATAACGTTTCTCCATATTTTGCTTTGATAGCCGGTTTGGATGATGCCCATTTCGCAAATTGATCTTCCAGTTGTTCTTTATCTTTGATCACACCCAGTTTTGCAATTGCTTCATTCATACCCATAGCATTTTTCCAGTAGTTTGAACTTCCGGCATACTTAGATGCGTATTTGATACGGATTGCATCGCTGGCATTCATATCTTTTTTCCATACATCTTGCTTAGCACCGCGTACTTCAATACGAGGTTTATGTTCAGATTCCACCATCTGGTTGATACCCCATGATGTCATATAGCGTTCTGTACTACCTGGATAACCGATAGTCATAGCATAATCTTTTTCCTGATACCCTTTTAGCGAAACAGGTACTGAATATTTAGGTTGGTAAGGCACATTATCGGGGCTGTAGTTGGCAGCACTATTATCTTTGTTGGCATATACACGGAATACTGAGAAATCCCCTGTATGACGCGGCCACATCCAGTTGTCAGTTTCTCCTCCAAATTTACCTACAGAAGATGGTGGTGTAAAAACAAGTCTTACATCTTTGAATACTTCGTAGATTACAGCATAGTATTTGTTGTGGGAGTAGAAAGGGATAACTTGTGCTCTAAGGAAGCTGTTCCCTTTATATTGTTCCAGATATACTTCAGATAAAGAATCTATCTTTTCACCACGAACCTCTTCACTGTCATCGGCTAGAATTGTAGAGGTTACAAAATCGGTAATATCTTCTGTCTTTTGTAGGAAAGAAACAGTAAGACCTTCGGCTGGAAGTTCTTCTTGGAAAGTCTGACTTACAAAGCCATCCTTGAGGTAGTCATGTTCAACCGAACTTAGTTTCTGGATAGCACCGTAGCCACAGTGGTGGTTGGTGAAGATCAGACCTTGGCTGGATACTGCAACACCTGTACAACCTCCTCCGAAAATAACAACTGCATCTTTTAGTGAAGGGTTGGTCTCACTATATATACTGTCTGTCGGAAATTTAAAGCCCAGTTCTTTCATACGGGCCATACTTTGTTTATTCAATTCTTTTAGCAGCCACATACCTTCATCGGCTTTTGCTCCCATGACGGTGAGGAAAACGGCTAATAATAAAAATAGTTTTCTCATTGTTTTAGTTATTAATTGTTGGATTATTTCTTTTTAGAGTTGCCAAAATATTTACCTATTACCGGCATTTCTTTCAATGGCAGGTCTCTCTTTATTATAATTGCTGTAAAGATAACAAGGAATACAGTCCTGTAAGCTAACCTTAAAGCTTCATTGTCTATTTGAGGGTACATAGCCGCAATATAGAATACAATGGCTAGTATGAAATAGAAGAGTATATTTTTCAAGTCATATTTTATAGGGAAGTATTTTTGTCCTATAAAGTATGATATTGTCATTATAATCAGATTGCAGAAGAAGGTAGCCCACGCGCTAGCTATATATCCGTAGATAGGAACAAAGATTATATTGATTGCAACCTGCAGGAAGCAACCGAAGACAGAGAAATAAGCCCCGTATTTTGTTTTATCTGTTAACTTGTACCATACAGACAGGTTGAAATATATACCGAAGAATATTTCTCCCAGCATTGCTATTGGTACTATTATGGTGCCTACTGTATAATTTTCACTGATGATATATTTCAGTATATCCAGATAGAAAACGACGCCTAAGAAAACCAATAATGCAAAAATGATAAAATATTTCATCGCATCTGCATATGGCTTTGTGCTGCCATCTTCCTTGTTTTTATTGAAGAAGAACGGTTCGTAAGCGTAACGGAATGCCTGTGTAAACATCGTTATAATTACGGTGATTTTGAGGCAGGCCTGATAAATACCAAGTTGACTGAATGCTTCTTCCGGCGTTGGATATAGATACTTATAAGTCAATTGGGCAACTGTCTGGTTAATTACCCCCGCCAGTCCTAAAATAAGCAAAGGGAAAGAGTACTTTAATATTCTCCTCAACAGTTTATTGTCAAATTGAAATTTCAGTCCCCTCATTGTATTAGGAATCAATAACAGAAGGAGTACCAATGTTGAAAGTAAGTTAGCCAAGAAGATATATCCGATTCCGATATCAGGATGATAGAACTTATTCAATACAAAATCGGGATATGATTTGTATACCCAAGGGCAGACCACTAGGAATAACAAATTGAAGAATATATTAAGACCTATAAATACGAGTTTTAGTGAGGCAAAACGTATAGGTCTCTTTTTGTATCGCAAGTAAGCGAACGGGATTGTCATAAAGGCGTCTAGAGCAACTACTATAGCCATCATCCATATGTGTTCTGGATGCTCTGTATATTCCATCCATGACGATATGGGAGTAATAAAACTAAAGCAAAATAATATAAATAGGAGAGATGTGGTACCTAATGAAATGAGGGAAGTCGCATAAACTTTATCGGGGTTTTCGTCTTTCTTATTCATGAAACGGAAAAAGCCCGTTTCCATACCATAGGTGAGTAGTACCATAAACAAGGCTGTATATCCGTATATATAGCTTACTTTACCGTATTCTACGGTATCTGTAAATATATATGTATGCAACGGAACAAGTAACCAATTGAAAATTCGGCCGATAATACTGCTCAATCCATAGATTGCAGTATCTTTTGCCAAATTCTTCATTCCACCTCCTGCCATGTCATTTTATTTGGATACAAAAGTAATAAAAATATATTACGGGCTGAGGTTTTATGTATAATGAGTTATTGTAATATTTCCTGTTCATTATGGCAAACAAAAAATATTGATAAGTGTTGTTTTTGCTGCTTTTGATATTGATTTAAAGATATAGCTTTACTTATTTTAGAAAAATGCTTCTTAAATAAGTATTAGAATATTAAAGTCTTGGTTCACAGAAAATATATCTATAAATTTGCCAGCACAAATTTGACTATATGATTAAGAAAAGCATGCTGTTAGTCTTTATATTGGCTTCCTCATTGGTATACTCACAGCAAATAAAGATTACGGGAAAGGTTACAAACCAACAAAAAGAGGTATTAGAACAGGTATCCGTTTCCGAAGCAAATAGCAGGAATGGAGTGATGACAAACAGTAAAGGAAATTATTTACTGAATGTCATCAGTAAAGACTCTGTGAAAATCATCTTTTCGTTAGTAGGACACCAGCAACGACAATATATTATCCCTCGCCCGAAGGAAGATATAACCTTAAACATTGTAATGCAGGAAGATAATGAACTGGGTGCAGTAACCGTAGAAGGGAAAAAAACAGTAACCACTGTTATTGAACGCGTTGATTATCTGGCAACCAGACGAGCTTCGAACCCATGGGGAGGTATCGAATCCTTGTTGGCTACAATGGGCGGAGTAACCTCAAAAGATGAATTAAGTTCGCAATATTCTGTACGTGGAGGCAACTTTGATGAGAATATTGTCTATGTGAATGGAATTGAGATATACAGGCCTCTTTTAGTGCGTTCATCCCAGCAGGAAGGGTTAAGTTTTATAAATCCTAACATGATTCAGACAGTAGGATTCTCTGCCGGAGGCTTTAGTGCCGAATATGGAGATAAGATGTCGTCAGTGCTGGATATAACATATAAGAAGCCTGAAAAATTTGAAGGTTCGGTCTCTGCCGGATTTCTGGGTGGAGATATTCATATAGGAAACTCTACGGGACGGTTTTCTCAGATTACAGGTATACGTTACAAAACGATACGTTCATTACTCAGTACTACAGATACGAAGGCTGAATATGATCCCTCCTTTATCGATGCTCAGACATATATAACATATGATCTGTCTCCCAAATGGGAAATAAGCCTGTTGGGCAATTACTCCCACAATACATATAAATACACTCCCAAAACACGTAGCACAAGCTTTGGGACGCTAGATACACCCCGAAACTTTACTGTACACTTTGATGGATGGGAAAAAGATAAATTCATAACATATCAGGCAGCCTTAACCCTTAAAGGGAAAATAAAAGAAAACCTGAATATGGGGATTACAGGATCAACTTTTTCGTCGGATGAACGCGAACGCTATGATATAGAAGGTAGTTATATATTAAAAGAACTCGACTTATCAGGAGAGAACGTAGCAGTAGACGATTCGTCCTTACTCGGAATAGGCTCTTATATAGAACATGCCCGAAATAAGGTGAAATCGGAAGTGTATACAATCAGTCATTTTGGAGATTTGAAAATAGGGAGTAACCTCCTTAAATGGGGGATGACATACCAAAAAGAAAATGTAAGCGATAAAATCAAAGAATGGGAAATGCGGGATTCGGCCGGCTATTCCTTACCGAATAACGGTACAGATCTAAATCTATATTCGAACCTGAAATCGGATAACAGACTTAAACCTTCACGTTTTTCGGGGTTTATACAAGATACATACAGATTCAATACAGATAAAGGATTATTTATACTGAATGTGGGTGTAAGAGCGAGTTACTGGAGCTTCAATGAAGAACTGATAATCAGCCCGCGCGGAGCGATAGCTTTTGTTCCGGCCGGAAAGGAAAATTTCTCGGTAAGACTGGCAGGAGGAATATATTATCAGGCTCCTTTTTATAAAGAATTTCAACGTATAGTGAATGTTGATGGAAATAATGTAATAGAACTGAATAAAGATATAAAATCGCAAAAATCCATCCATATCGTTTTAGGTACCGACTACTACTTTGGTGGAGGCGGTGAACGTAATTCTGCACCTTTTAAATTATCTGGGGAAATATATTATAAAAAGCTATCTGACCTCGTACCCTACACAGTGAATAATGTAAAAATAAGATATTCTGGAGAGAATAGTGCTAAAGGATATGCTATGGGATTGGATATGAAATTGTATGGTGAATTTATACCGGGAGTCGATAGTTGGGTTAGTTTCGGACTAATGAAGGCACAGCAGGAAATAGATGGAATAAAGGTTCCTCTACCAACCGATCAGCGATTCAACTTTGCACTCTTCTATCAGGACTATATGCCGGGATATGAACGTCTTAGAATGAGCCTACGCGGATTGTGGTCGCAAGGTTTACCTGTATCAGCACCCTATAGAGGCTACGAATCAGGGTATTTCCGTACCCCTGCATATAAGCGTGTTGATATAGGCTTCTCTTGGCAGGTATTAGGTGAGAACTTTGCTATTCGCAATAAGAACTCATTCTGCAAGGCCTTTAAAAATATATGGTTGGGAATGGATGTATTCAATATCTTCGATATGCAGAATACCAACACATACTATTGGGTAACCGATGTATATAACCATCAGTATGCTGTACCTAATTATTTAACCGGACGTCAGCTAAATTTCAAATTAATGGCTGAGTTTTAAGCCACAATGATCATTTTTAGCTTATTTAATAATACGGTATCAACTTATCACGCTAAATAGATATACCTTTGTGATCATTAAAAAAAGAAAACAAATTATGGAAAACTTTTCATTAGCAAATCCTGTAAAAATAATATTCGGGAAAGATACAATCAAAAATATAGCAAATGAGATACCTCAAGGCAGTAAAGTGCTGATGACTTATGGGGGTGGCAGTATAAAGAAAAATGGAGTATATGATCAGGCAGTAAAAGCTCTCAGCGGATTTGAGTGGTATGAATTCTCCGGAATCGAACCGAATCCTCATTATGAGACATGTATGAAAGCTGTTGCTATGATAAAAGAGAAAGGAATTAACTTTATCTTGTCAGTAGGTGGAGGATCAGTGCTCGATGCTACTAAATTTATATCTGCTGCTGTTTGTTTTGAAGAAGGTGATCCGTGGATGATATTAAAAGGAGGAAAAATAAAGAAAGCAATGTCTTTTGGTGATATTATCACTTTACCTGCTACTGGTTCGGAAATGAATAACGGTGCCGTGATTACACGTGCCGAAACAACAGAAAAACTAGCCTTTGCATCACCTCTTACTTATCCTAAATTTTCGGTACTTGATCCCACTGTAACATACTCCTTGCCTCCTCGTCAAACCGCAAATGGTGTGGTAGATGCATTTGTACATGTAATGGAGCAATACCTGACATATAATGAAGGGGATTCCCTGCTACAAGACAATATGGCTGAGGCAATTGTAAAAACACTGGTTGCAGAAGGGCCTAAAGCACTGAAAGAACCAACTAATTATGATGTTCGTGCCAATCTGATGTGGGCTTCTACATGGGCTCTGAATGGATGGATTGCATGTGGTGTGCCGGAAGATTGGGCTACACATATGATAGGACATGAAATAACTGCGTTTTACGGATTAGATCATGCACAAACCCTTGCTATAGTTTTGCCGGGAGTTATGACTGTGCTTAAAGAGCAAAAAGGGAAAAAGATAACCCGTTTGGGCAAAGAAGTATTTGGTATACAAGGTGATGATGCGATTGATAAGACAATAAAGGCTGTTGAAGATTTCTTTGAATCAATGGGTGTAAAGACACATCTGTCTGATTACGGATTGGGAGATGAGGCTATAATAAAAGTGGCTGAGCGTCTGGCAAGTCGTGGTTGGAAACTGGGTGAACGTCAAAACATTACCCCTGATGTGATTAAAGAAATATTGACTATCAGAAAATAACTATTGCAATAATTAAATATGAGTGCTGCATCCGTTATCATATCCATATATAATCGTTTAGACAATCTTGAGCTTATACTTAACGCATTAGAAAAGCAAACTGTAAAATCATTTGAAGTCATTGTTTCTGAAGATAATGACTCACCGATTACGGCTGAATTTATAAATAAAGTCAGGGAAAGATTCAGTTTCACGATAAAGCATATCAGTCAGGAAGATATAGGTTTCAGAAAAACGATGGCATTGAATAAAGCGGTTGTAGCCTCTGAATATGACTATCTCATATTCTTAGATGGCGACTGTGTTCCGCATGAAAAGTTAGTAGAGACATACTTCAAATACCTTACACCGGATACTATTTGCCTGGGCAGAAGGTGTTATCTTGATAAGAGTTTGACAGACAGGCTATACAAGACTAAAGATATGAAGGTATTGTCTGTACTCAACTTATTATTGCATACAAAACGTCGTAAACGGGCCTTTTATATCCCACCCTCAATAAAAAAGCCAAATGTATGTAAAAAGATCAGGCGTATCATTGGCTGTAACTGGGCTATACACAAACAGAATATTCTGGATATAAATGGCTATGATGAGGACTATACGTATGCTGCCGTAGGAGAAGATATTGATATTGACTGGCGATTACGTCTTCTAAATGATAGAATTATATTCTTAAATGTTAAATATCAGGCTATTACCTATCACTTATACCATCCGAAGAATTATTCAGGCGATGATGTGAACAAAAGCAGGGCTATGAAGGATGAAAAAATGAAGGCGGGAAATTATGTCTGTAAAAATGGTATCAGGAAATTATAAATAACCGGCTAACCTATTCTTCATCAAGACTATTTCGGACCTCACTTAAATTGTTTATAATCAGCTCTTTTAGTTTTTCTTCAGGCAATATCACATTAAAATGCCCCCAGAAATCCTTATCATATTTATATTTTGTATCCGAAAAAATATTCTGGGTGGATATTCTTTCTTTTCTTGAGAATCCATTCACTTCTGATGTATCTACCTTGCAATTCACCATCTCAAACCACAAATGTAAGGGGGAACTAAACAATCTACGCTTTCTCCTGACTTTAAAATCGAGGTCTCCCCGTATATGGTTAATATAATAAATGCTATCACTGGATGACTTATACGAAATGGTGTAATGTACCTTCTGTAATGTGAGATTGATGCCACGATTCTTTTTCTCGATATACATGTTTGTTGCATGTTCAACATATTTAGGATTCACCTCGAAACGGGCTTCAACTAATGCTTGATTTTCCGAATCAATAAAAAGTTGTCCGGTATAGAGCGGCTCAGTAATATATTCTTTTTGTTCAAAAGAGATTACATTTATTCTTCTTCCATCTACCACACTGATATCTGTATGTGTATAATCGAACTTATCAAATTCTTCCGGATTAAGAAAATCAGGTAAGTTCTTCATAACATCTAATAATAGAGCAGAATGAATTCCGGATTTCATCTTAGTAAAGATTGTATCTTTCTCCAGCATACTCTTTATCCGGCGCATTTTTACTAACTTAACCTGATCGAAATTGGCATTTACATGATAGCCTGTCTTGTAGACCTTTAGTACAGCCTCGGTTATGTCTACATTTTTCCTTTTGTGATCTACTCCTTCCCTATAAAAAGTAGTCAGATATGTGGATGATTGCGGATAATTGAGCTTTCTCTTATCCAGCATTAATTTTATTTCTTGTAAAGGATCTATTGCTCTTACAACAATCTCTTGTAGAGGTATGATTTGAGGTTCAAGTGAAAATCTGACATGATGTCCATCTAATAGCGAAATTTCAACCTCCTGACTCTGATATCCTACATGAGTAAGTTTTATAGACAGATGGCGAAGAGAATCGGGAAGTATTAATTTGAATTCTCCGTCCTGATTAGATATTGTCCCTATAGTAGTATTATTTACTCCAATAGCACTGTATGGAAGCGGTTCATCTGCTATTTGATCATAAATGGTTCCTGATAGTGTAATGTATTTTTCCTTTTCAGGCTCTACTTCCTTTACTACCTGAAGTGTTCTCTCTTTTCTTTCCTCTGGTAGTTGTAACAGAATATGGTTTCCAACAACAGATATTTGCAAATTACGATTACCCGTAATTGCATATATTGCTTCACGTAAAGTATATTCTCCTTTGGCTATCTTTACTTCTTTGTCATTATCTATAATCTGGCTATCATAAATAAACAGGTATCCGGATTTATCCGAAACCTGCCTCAATAACTTATATACCGAATCTTTACTTTTAGGCAACTGTATTTTACGACTCAACACACCTCCATCGTCTGCCTGTAAAAATATTGCAATAGAAAGCAACACAATACAGATCAAGACACGATGAAAAGTATTTTCAGCCGTATGTCCCATTTCTATATTATTTAGGTGAGATAGTAACTATATTTTGTTGTTGAGTAAGCTGTAAATTCAATGCTAAACAAATTAATTGCGCCATAGTATGCGGTGTATCATCCGAAAAGGTGACAGTCAGTAAACGATTCTCTAACTCAGGGGTAACCTTGAGTTGTACTGAATCTGAATTCATATTGATCATTTTTACTACATCAGATAACCGCTGATCCTTGAAATGTACACGTTTCAGGTATGATTTGAACTGGTCTACATCTATTGTTTTTATTTTCTGCAAATTATCGGAATGCAATAATGCTGTTTCCCCGGCCTTTACATTTACCTTTCTTCCGTCTATCTTCGATGTCACCCTTACTTCACCATGGCGTACCGATAAAGAGAAAGACTCATTATCATTACTCTTAACATTAAATGAGGTTCCCAGAACTTCAATTATCATTTGTTTGGTATCAATAACAAAAGGTTTATCCGGATTCCGGCTTATATCGAAGAATGCATTGCCATCTAAAAAAACTTCCCGCTTATCATTTGAAAAATGATTTGGATAGTGTAAAGATGTGTATCCTGACAGATATACGATTGAACCATCTTCAAGGGTAGAAACCATAGTCGGTGCATTCTCTTCATTATTTAAAGTAAGCATATCATTCTGTACTGTTTGCTTACCACGGATAATGAATATGGTAATAATGCAAATACATAAGATTGCAGCTACAGCACCTAATCTTATAATTGAAGAGCGAAGGTTTACTTTCTTTGATTTTTTGTCTACAAGTAAACCATCCTGTTCCAGTCTGTTATAGAGTAGGTTCCAAGCCTGATCAGTAATATTATTGTTCTCTTTTAAAGTCATGATGCGTGTGTATATTTTTCTATTTCCTGTCTTAATATTTGATATGTTTTTGTCATTTCAGCTTCCACTGTTTTTATTGATATGGAAAGCAACTCTGCTATTTCTTTATACTTCCGGCCTTCCATTCTATGCATCCTGAATATTTTAAGACGCCTGTCTGGAAGTTTCTCCAGAGTACGGTTTACAATATTTTCTAGCTCTTTATATTCTAACTGTTCCTGCGGTGTATTTTCAGGTATTTCTACCTTTCGGCTAAGTACCCTTTCGCGATGACGATCCTGCACATTCAGATGTTCACAGTATTGAAGTGCCTGATTGCGAACAGCCCCATAAAGATAACTTTTCAACGAACGCAATACATTCAGGGTCTCCCGATCTTTCCACAATACATAGAATAACTCTTGTACAATTTCTTCCGATGGTTCTTTCTTGCCTATTATGCTGAACGCGTACATGTAGAGAGATGTATAGTACTGGCGAAAGACCTGTTCGAAGGTCTTAATATCACCATCCTTTATTTTCTTAAATATAAATACATCGTTCAGCATAATACACAAGGATCAAAACCAATTCAAATATAGTGAACCTAATGGACCAATCAATTATTTTGCTGTTTCTTTAACTTATTTACAGCTGATTCGAGCGATTCGGTTGGCTCTATAATATTATAGTCTTCCCAGAAGTTGGCATCATAGAAGTTACTCACCTTATCTGATAAGGAATATTTATCATTGAAAGCCTGTTTGTATGATATTTTTTCAAAATTATCATCTTTCTTATTGGTTACAACCATTTCGGATACAATCGTATAATTGGTTGAGAATAACCTGCGTTTATAATCACATTTGAACCGGACTTCATTTCGAACATAGTTCAGATAACTCTTTCCATCCCGTTCCTTATATGTAACCAAATATGAAACCTCTTCGGGCTTAAAGTGCATTTTAAACGGCTTCTTACGTAAAATAGCCTGTGTTGCTTTATTACGATCATCCATACTTAAATTAAACTCAGCGCGGGAGAAAGCTAAAGTTTCCTTGTCTATATACAGATTACCGTAGAAAAGTGCATATGGAAGAATAACCTGAGGCTTAAAACTTACCACAAAGTGTGGGCGCTCATTAATCATTACAGGGCTTTCCATTTCAAACTTATAGTAGTTTAGTGTTTGCAGATCAAGCATTAAGTCTTTGTTTTTCACCACATCAAGATAAGTTGATAAATTAGGGCCGCCAATAAACTTTACAATTAGTGTGTCACCCCGTTTGGGACTAAGTAGTTTTCGTCCTTTCAATACCTGAACACGGTCATGGGCATCACTTTGTGTATATGATGTTTTGTATATGTCGACAATTGCTTCAGATATGTTGATATAATTACGCCTCTTTTTGATAGTTTCGCGATAAAACCCTGTTAATAGATTTGTTATATTACTATTATTATCACCTATCTTCATTATAGCTGATTGTACCAATTTCAGAGGATCTGCAGATTCTACAATAACCTCTTTGAGCTTATTTTCATTCGGAGTTAAAAATATTGTAATATTATTCATATCATCTTCGGAGATCTGAAGCCGCTGATTATAATATCCAATATGAGATACTTCCAATGTTTTTATTTGCAATGAATCTTTCACCTTAATTGAAAAGCCTCCATCTTCATTTGATATAGTTCCAATACCAGTTCCGGGAATAGATATACTTACATATTCCAGATTTTTTTTCGATTTTACATCTTTTACTACACCTGTTACTGTCACATAACCGGGATCTTTACGGGCATAAGTAGGAAGCGTTATTCCCGCAATGAGAAAAGTAATCAAGATAACCTGTACGATTTTAAAATATTTTGCTTTCATAGCTATATTGTTTTTAATTGTTATTATAAAACCGGTTGTACTATTATGATCGTTCAAACAATAAAAACCCTATGGAAAATGTAATATTTTTGTAATAAAATAAGAAAAGTTACAACAGGTCATTTTGTACTTTAATATAATTATTTCGTAAAATACTAATATACATTACTTTATATTGAAAAGGTGACAAAAGTAACAGTTTTTCGTACGTTTTCTTTTTGTTACTTTAGTCACTATAATAAACAATTACAAGGAATCGTTAACCTACTCTAATAAGATATTCTCTATTAAAGAATATGATAAAAGGAAGCTCATCTATTAATTAATAAATAGTCATATTTCACAATAGATTGATCAAAGTAAATACTTATTTGTAAACAACTTACAAGAAATACAACTTGTAAAAAGTCATATCCGACTAATGATGGAATTGTTATATATAATTTCTTTTGTAGCTTAATAGCTTCATTTTTAAGAAGTTTGTTTAACCTAAATTCAAATTATTATGAGAAAAGAATTATTTTATTTCCTATTTCTATTGCTGATAATAGGATTTGTAAGTTGCCAAAGTGAAGATATTACCGATGACAGTGCTGAGACTGCAGAATTGGATGATAAGACTATAATTCAACAATTAGGCTTTGACGTATCCACTCTGATTGATAAAGGAGATTATTATTTAGTTGAGGGTGATATCAGTTTAGTTAAAAAGAATTTAAAGCAGCACTTAGCGGAATTCAGAGGGGAAACTGACGAATCTAAGCTTAAACAGGGATATTTGAATGGAAGATTAGTATCCCTTACAAATGTGAAGAACATGACTATAAGGATTGATGGTGTATCTGTACCTACATCTGGTATAGGATCTGATTGGCGCACAGCAGTAATGACTGCGATAAATGCGTGGAATAATATTCCGGGAAGTTGTATTAAATTCAATTATACAACAGCCTCAACAGCAGATATTACAGTCAGGCGGGCATATAGTTCCAATGGCGAATATGCAAGAGTATCTGATTTTCCTTTAAATCAGAAGCCATCAAGAGAGATTATAGTAAACAGTATGCATGATAACTTTGCTAATAAAGCAAATACTATAATCCACGAAATGGGCCATACTGTTGGATTTTTGCATACACATTATACTCCAGCCCAACAAGGTGGAGTACTTATCCCCGGCACTCCGACAATTGATGATAATTCTATAATGTCATATAACCGGAACCGTGGATTAATACCCGGATTCAGTACAAATGATATCAAAGCTATTCATTATTTATACCCACTTAATAATGTAATAACTTCTTCTTCATATCAAGTTAGTCCTAATCAAAATATATCTTATACTTTTTCAGGATTAACCCTATCTTCGGATATTAGAATTACCTGGCAAGCTGTACAAAATGTTACGCTCGTTTCAGGGCAAGGGACAACGAATGCAACATTTAAAGCCACTGCGAACGGAAAGGCAAAAGTAAGAGCAATTATAAACTACTATGGAAACGAATTTATTTTTGAATCATCAAATGTTACTATAGAGGTTCCTTTACCAGAAGGATATGTTGCTGTGCATATTGGATATGTGAAGGTTGGAAGTACATTCTCAATTCCATCTGGTAGTAATACAATACAAGGATATGCTGCTACTTTTCAACACCTAGGTGCTAATAATTTTAGAATTGATTATCTTCCTGGTAGTAGGCAAGATGAAGTTATTGGTGAAATAGCAACATGGGATCCAATGCAGAGAAAACAAATTGTATTTAGGATTTTCTGTTATTGTGATTGAACCGTACAAATTAAATATAAAAAAATAGAAAGCCCGCTTAAACGGGCTTTCTAAATATAATTATACCCACATAAGATCACTCATTATACCATCTGAGATAAAGATACCTGTCCGTGTTAGTTTTAGCACATTGTTTTCCTGATGTACAAATCCCTGATTTATATATTTTTGTACGTTTTTTATGCAATAGTCTTTCATTCCGGTACCAAACTGGTCTTCCAGTTCCTTTAAATTCACTCCCCATTTAGTACGCATACCTGTAAGGATAAAATCATTATAGCGGGTATTGGTATCCAATACTTCTACTTCTATTGCCGGCTTTTCCACTGCAATACTATCTATATATTTAGAAATGGAAGCTATATTCCATGCCCTGTTTTGTCCATCAAAGGAGTGTGCAGCTGGTCCCAAACCTAGATATTTCTCACCCAGCCAGTACGAACTATTGTGCTTGGAGTACAGCCCGCTTTTCGCGAAATTAGATATCTCATAATGCTCAAAGCCTGCTATGGAGAGTTTGTCAATCATTACAGAGAACATATCTACACTCAAATCTTCGTCTACAGGCTTTACATCACCTAACTTAAACAAACGGTACAATCTTGTACCTTGTTCATAAATAAGATGATAAGATGAAATATGTTGTATATCAAGAGAAATAGTCTCATCCAGATTTTTTTGCCAGATTTCCATTGTCTGGCCGGGCAAACCATACATCAGGTCAATACTGATATTATCATAGCCCAAGGATTTACATAATCCGACTGCTTCTTTTGCCTTAGCAGCAGAATGCCTGCGCTTCAAGAACTTCAATTCATCATCATTAAAACTTTGAATACCTATACTTAATCGGTTAAAAGGCAGTTTTTGAATTGTTTGGAGGTAATGAGATATTAAATCATCAGGATTGGCTTCCATGGTGATTTCAGCAGTAGGGGCTACATCAAACCGGTTGTAGATAGTTTCAAAGATTCTACTGAAATCATCATATGATAATTGTGATGGAGTACCTCCGCCAAAGTAGATAGTCCTTATCTTTTCGCCTGATATATAATTCTTTCGTAACTCAATCTCTTTGCATAGAGCCTGAACATAATTATTCTTTGGGGATATATCTGTGCGGGTATAGAAATCACAGTAAATACACCTCGTTTTACAGAAAGGGACATGAATATAGATACCTGCCATATTTTAGCTATTAGCCAATAAGCTGTTAGCTTATAACTATTAAATGACTAAAGGCTATAAACTAACGGCTAAAAGCTATTATTCTTTATACATTTTATCAATGATATCCTTATACTTTTCGGCGACAGCTTTACGTTTGATTTTTAATGTATTGGTCAATTCTCCATTTTCCATAGAGAAAGGCTCTGCTAACAGCCTGTATTTCTTAATCTTTTCATAAGGTGCAAAATTAGCCTGCAACAACTCTATACGGCCATCGAGCATACGAAGAATATCTACATTTGAGAATAAGTCCTCTACTTTTTCGTATTTTATATTGTGTTCATCAGCATACGAAGTCAATGCTTTATAGTCCGGAACAATAAGTGCGCTCACAAATTTACGTTCGTCAGCAATTATAGCAATCATATCGATAAACTTATCTTCAGAAACACGGGTTTCTATTGCCTGTGGAGCAATATATTTACCATTTGCTGTCTTAAAGAGGTCCTTTATACGCTCTGTCAGATACAAGATATCCCCTTCTAAACGCCCGGCATCACCTGTACGGAAGTAACCGTCTTCGGTAAACACCTTTGCTGTTTCTTCCGGCTTATTATAATACTCCCGCATCACAGTCTTTCCTTTAACCAGGATTTCATTATTTGATTCATCTATCCTTACATATACTTCAGGCATAAGGGTGCCAACGGAACCTATTATAAACTCCCTTTCAGTATAGAAACTTACTGTCGCACTTGTTTCGGTAAGCCCATAACCAATAATAATCGGAATATTAACCGACTGAAGAAATTCATTGATAGAATCGGAAAGCGGCGCTCCTGCACAGGGAAATATATTCCCTTTCTCAATACCGACTACCATTTTCAGTACGCGGAATACAGTGTTGTTATATAATCCAAATTTAATTTTAGTACCTAGAGGTGCCGGTTTGTTCTGATTCTTATAATCCAGATTATATTTGCGTCCTGTTTTGATTGCATCAGTATACAACCATTTCATAAAACCCTTTGATGAAGATATCTTTTCATGAACTCCGGCATATACTTTCTCCCAAAAACGGGGCACACTACACATAATAGTAGGTTTCACCTGTTTTATCGACTTCTGAATCTCTTTGGCGTCCTGATTTATTGCTATTGTCATCCCCTTATGAATGGCATAGCATGTCCATGCCCGCTCAAAAATATGAGCTAACGGAAGGAAATTCATTGACAAATCCTTATTGGAGGTCATGGTCAGACGCATATCGTGTATTCTGAATATTTGTAAGAAGCAGGAGTGGGGTAGTACTACCCCTTTAGGCTCGCCTGTAGTTCCTGATGTATATATTATACAGGCAGTATCATCTTCTTTTCTCGATTTCATGCGCACACGCACAATGACTTCCGTATTTGAGTTTTCACCCGAAGCAATAAAGTCATCAAAATAAACAGAGGTTTTATCATCCGGATGGAGCTTTACATTATTATCGAATATAATTATCTTCTTCAGAACAGCAGATTTCTGCTGTACCTTAAATGCATTATTATATTGAAACTGTTCCCCGGCAAAAAGAAGTTTTACACTGGCATCATTCACAATATATTCTACCTGTGACGGTGAAGATGTGGCATATATAGGCACAGACACACACCTGTTAGCATAGGAAGCAAAATCAGTAAAAAGGTATTGAGGCATATTCTGGGAATATACCGCAATTTTATCGCCCTCATCTACCCCCATCTCTGCCATTGCCCAGGCAGTTTTCATCACATTATCTGAAAATTTATTCCATGAAATATTCTTCCATTTTTTTTCGTATGGATTTCTGAATTTTAACGCAGTTTTTTTACCATACCGGACAGCCTGGCGATGGACCAATATAGATAAGTGATAATAATTCATGAGGGTTACTTTTTGATTTATTTATATATACAAAGGTATACTTTTAATATGGAAAATGTATTATATAATTGTATTTTTTATAGTTGCGTAAACATCTATTGTCAATGTAATCAACTATATAGATAGTATAATGACGTCACCTGAAAAATTACTTCGGTTTTTCTCCGGAGCAGGTTGTATCAGTTTGTTATCTTAGGGAACTAATTGATGAGTTTTTTTATAAATTCGATAAAGGAGGGAGCATTTTCTTCAAATTCCCATTTTCCAGTTCCATGCTTACTTTCATATACTTTAGAGTCACCGTCACTTATATTGCTCAGATCTATAGTAGCTGCCATATATGAAGTTTTCTTCAAAGATGTTATTAATTTATAGGATATGAAACCAATAAGGGCAAAAATGAAAAATGGTAAATTGAAAATTTACCATTTATTCAAGTTTTGTGAAGTTTGTTTAATTGATTGCAACATCAATCCGTGCTAAAGTTGTATTTTATAGATTCATTCTAGATTAGAATCTGATGACAATCCAAAAGTATATCTAAAGATTGGATACTTCGTTAATATTTATAAACTCTGACAACATTTTTTTAATATTCCTGTTTATACGCTCTCAGAAAGTATAAAAAATATTAGCTGTTGAAAACTGCATGATGATTTTTTAGATAAAGGTTACTAATTGTTGTAACTTTACATGTTAAGAAAATATACGATATGAATAATTTTGTACACTTACACGTCCATTCACAATATTCACTTCTCGATGGTCAGGCAAGTATCCCTAACTTAGTAGACAAAGCTATGGCTGATGGGATGAAAGCAATTGCACTGACAGACCATGGTGCTATGTTTGGGATCAAAGAGTTTTTCAATTATGTGAAAAAGAAAAATTCCAAATATGACGGAACCATAAAGGAATTGAAGTCTGAGATAAAAAAACTGGAGAAGGATGAATCAAATGATAATTCTGCACAAATAGGAGAACTTAAGACCAAAATAAAGGAAGAAGAAGCTAAACGCTTCAAGCCTATTATTGGTTGTGAGTGTTATGTTGCCCGCAGAGGCAGAAAGCTGAAAGATGGAAAACCTGATATGAGTGGATGGCATCTTGTAGTATTGGCCAAAAATCTGAAAGGCTATAAAAACCTAATTAAAATGGTGTCTCATGGCTGGACGGAGGGTTTTTATATGCGTCCCCGTATAGATAAAGAACTACTTGAGAAATATCACGAAGGACTCATTGTTTCTTCCGCATGTCTCGGAGGTGAAATAAATAAAAAAATAATGGCAGGAGACATTGACGAAGCTGAAAATGCTGTTCAATGGTTTAAAGACCTGTTTGGTGAAGATTTTTATCTCGAACTCCAACGTCATAAGACTAACCGTCCGGATGCTAATACAGAAGCATATCCTTTACAGCAGAAAGTAAATGCAGAATTGCTTCGTATGGGTGAAAAGTTTGGAGTAAAGGTGATTGCAACCAATGATGTACATTTTGTAGATGAAGAAGATGCAGATGCACATGACCGGCTTATATGCCTGAGCACGGGAAAGGATTTTGACGATCCTAAAAGAATGCGTTATACAAAGCAGGAGTGGTTGAAGACAACTGCTGAAATGAATCAGATATTTTCGGATCATCCTGAAGTATTAAGTAATACACTGGAAATTGCGGATAAAGTAGAGTATTATTCTATCGACTCGGATGCATTAATGCCATTCTTTACTATTGATGCATCTTTTGGTACAGAAGAAGGATATAAAATCATGTACTCGGAAGAAGACCTCATTAAGGAATTTGGCGAGAAAGAGTATTTTCGCTTGGGGGGATATGATAAGGTCATTCGTATAAAGCTTGAATCCGATTATCTGAAGCACCTCACTATGATCGGTGCTGATAAGCGTTATGGTAAAGATCGTGATGCTGAGATTGTCGAGCGTCTTGATTTTGAATTAGACGTAATGAAGACGATGGGGTTTCCGGGATACTTTCTTATTGTACAGGATTTTATTGCTGCAGCCCGTAGTATGGGTGTTGCAGTAGGCCCCGGCCGGGGTTCTGCTGCCGGTTCTGCTGTAGCATATTGTTTAGGTATTACAGATATTGATCCTATTAAATATGATTTGCTATTTGAGCGTTTCCTTAATCCCGACCGTATATCTATGCCCGATATTGATATCGACTTTGATGATGACGGACGGGGGAAAGTTTTGAAATGGGTTACTGATAAATATGGACAGGATAAAGTTGCGCATATTATTACCTATGGTACTATGGCAACAAAGTCTGCAATAAAGGATGTTGCCCGTGTTCAGAAATTACCATTGGCAGAATCCAACCGGTTAGCAAAATTTGTACCGGATCGTATTCCTGATAAAAAGAAGGTTACCCTGCGCGATGCTATTGAATATGTTCCTGAACTCAAAGATGCAGCTAACAGCCATGATCCTGTGATGCGTGATACCTTAAAATATGCACAGATGCTGGAAGGAAATGTGCGGAATACCGGAGTGCATGCATGTGGTATTATCATTGGCCAACAGGATATTTCAGATATTGTACCGGTAAGTACAGCGGAAGATAAAGAAACAGGAGAAAATATTCTGGTTACGCAGTATGAGGGTACTGTTATTGAAGAAACAGGCCTTATTAAGATGGACTTCCTTGGACTCAAAACTCTTTCGATTATAAAAGAAGCTATTGAGAATATAAAACATACAACCGGAGTAGATGTAGATATTGATACTATTTCACTGGAGGATACAAAAACCTATGAGTTGTACAGTGCTGGAAAAACCACAGGGACATTCCAGTTTGAGTCTGCCGGTATGCAGAAATACTTAAAAGAACTGCAACCAACTAAGTTTGAAGACCTGATTGCCATGAATGCTCTTTATCGTCCGGGGCCAATGGATTATATACCATCCTTTATTGCCCGTAAGCATGGACGTGAGGAGATTTCATATGATATACCTATTATGGAACGTTACCTGAACGATACATATGGTATTACCGTGTATCAGGAACAGGTCATGTTATTATCACGTTTGCTTGCCGATTTTACACGTGGTCAGTCAGATGAGCTGCGTAAAGCTATGGGTAAAAAGCTCATCGATAAAATGAATGCCCTGAAAGAAAAATTTCTGGCTGGTGGAACTAAGAACGGTCATGATAAAAAGACGCTTGAGAAAATATGGGCCGACTGGGAAAAATTTGCTTCATATGCTTTCAATAAATCGCATGCAACATGTTACTCGTGGGTAGCTTACCAGACTGCCTGGCTGAAGGCTAATTATCCATCAGAATACATGGCTGCCGTGCTTTCCCGTAACTTATCGAATATAACGGAAATCACTAAATTTATGGATGAATGCAAAGCTATGGGCTTGAATGTATTTGGTCCGGATGTAAATGAATCATATCTTAAATTCTCGGTAAATAAGGAAGGTGATATACGCTTTGGTCTCGCTGCTGTAAAAGGAGTAGGAGAGGGAGCAGTTATGAATATTATTGAAGAACGAAAAAGGAACGGACCGTTTAAAGATGTATTTGATTTTGTTGAACGTGTAAACCTTAGTTCTTGCAATAAGAAAAATATTGAGTCTTTGGCTTTAGCAGGGGCATTCGATGCTTTTCCGGAAGTTAGTAGGGAGCAGTTCTTTGGTATCAACAATAAGGGCGAAACTTTTATAGATCAGCTTATCCGTTATGGGAATAAATATCAGGTAGACAAGCACGAAGCTGCAACTTCATTATTTGGTGATGATTCTTCTTTCGATATTGCACGTCCTGATATACCTAAAGTGGAGAAATGGTCAGATCTTGAACGTTTGAATAAAGAACGCGAATTGATCGGTATTTATCTATCGGCTCATCCTCTTGACGAATACCGTATAATCCTTAGTTATGTATGTAATGTGGGGATGTCTGAAATTGAAGATAAAGATGCTTTGAAGAATAAAGAAGTAATGATAGGCGGATTGGTTTCTAATGTAAGAGAAGGTATAACCAAAAACGGTAAGCCTTTTATGATACTTCGTATTGAAGATTTTACAGGTAGTGGGGAAATTCCGTTTTTTGGAGACGACTATATCAATTTCGGAAAATATGGCCGGCAAGGATTATATATATTTATTAAAGGACGTGTGCAAGGCCGTAAATATGATGCAAACCAAATGGAGCTAAAGATTCACTCAATTCAACTATTACCTGACGTAAAAGATTCGTTAATAGAGAAGATTACCATTACATTACCTCTTCATGATATGAATACCCAGATGGTTGAAGAATTATCGACATTAACTAAAAACAATCCGGGTAATTCGTTGTTATATTTTGAGGTAGTTGATGGTGAACGAAATATGAAAGTTGATCTGTTCTCACGTAATTATAAAATAAATGTAAAGAGAGAATTGATTGATTATCTGGTAGAAAACGAAAGTTTTGTTTTTAGGGTAAATTGAAAATTTTCATATATAAAATAGATTTTTTACCTTTGCAGTGCAAAATTAAGATAGACTAAATAAATATAATATATAAATTAATAGACAAAAGTTATGGCTTTAGAGATTACAGACGCAGGTTTTGAAGATATATTGAAATCAGACAAACCACTCGTTATAGATTTTTGGGCAGAATGGTGCGGTCCATGCCGTATGGTAGGCCCGATTGTAGAAGAACTAGCTGCAGAATATGATGGAAAAGTAACCATCGGAAAAGTAGATGTGGATAATAATGATGAAATTACATCTAAGTATGGTATCCGCAATATCCCGACAATATTATTCATTAAGAATGGTGAGGTTGTTGACAAGCAAGTTGGTGCAGCTCAGAAAGCTGTATTGGTAGAGAAAATAGAAAAATTATTGTAATAAGTTTTTCTGACTTATTTGATAAGTTATAATATGAGCCGGAGAGTTATACTCTCTGGCTTTTTTATTTATAATTATATATCTTTATTCTCTGGTTATTAATATTAAAATAATAATGAGAAGAATTATACTAATATCTTTCCTGTTACTTTTATTGATAGGATGCACAAAAAAAGAGGATGCATGGGGTAAGTATCATATCGATAGATTTACGCTGAACGACCGGGAGGTAATAGTAGTTGTCCCTAACGTAGCGGCAGAAGGTAACCCCTGGATATGGCGCCCGGCATTTTTTTGCGCTTTTCCCAGTGTTGATCTGGCTTTACTCGAAAAAGGATTTCATGTCGTATATTATGATCTTACTCATTTGTACGGTAGTCCCCAGTCTTTAGACCTTGGCTCGGAATATTATAATTATATAAGGGAACATTATAGCCTTTCAGGAAAAGTAACCCTTGAAGGCTTTAGTAGGGGTGGTTTATTTGTTTTTAACTGGGCAGCCCAAAATCCTGATAAGGTTGCATGTATTTATGTAGATGCACCTGTTTGTGATGTGTTTAGTTGGCCGGGAAGGAAAGATAAAGTACTATGGAATGACTTCCTTAATGAATGGAAAATAACCGATGAGGAAGCTGATAATTTTAGAGGAAACCCAATCGATAATCTGGAACCGATTGCCAAGGCTAATATTCCTATTATAGCTGTTTGTGGTGATAGTGATGATATTGTGCCTTATGAGGAAAATATGGGTGTTGTCTATGAACGTTACAAGGGCTTGAATGGGAGAGTCGAACTAATAATGAAAGAAGGGGTGGGGCACCATCCGCATAGTCTGGATGATCCAAAAACCGTCGTTGATTTTATAATAGAGAACCAGTAGCGAAAACAAAAGGGTATCCGTTTGGATACCCTTTATAATTAGTATGTGATCAGATTGTTTTACTCAATACCGCCACCAAGTGCTCTGTATAGGTTTACAGATGCCTGAAGCTGTTCGAGTTTATCATTTACTTGTCCAAGTTGGGCTTGTAACAAGCTTTGTTCAGCATTTAATACTTCCGTATAATTTGCTTCACCTGCCGTTAATAAGTTTTTAGTATCGCTAACTGCCGTAAATAAAGCATCTACTTGCTTAGCTCTGTTTTCATTTTTGCGGAGCGAAGACTCATAAGTATACATAATGTCAGACACTTCCTGACTCGCTTTCAATACAGTTTGTTCGAAAGTAAGTAATGCTTCTTCCTGTTGAGCTTTGGCGACCTTTAACTGTCCTCTCAATTGGTTTCCTGCAAATATAGGCTGTGTAAGTCCTCCGACTATGTTAGCTAATATATTTGTTGGCTTGAAGAATTGAGACAATGTATTAGAGCCATAACCCACAGATGATGGTGTACTCAAAGTTATTGATGGATATAGAGATCTTTGTGCTACATTCTTCATTTCAAATGCATATCTGAATCCCATCTCGGCTTGTAATACATCCGGACGTTTTGATAACATCTGTGTAGGGACACCAAATGCTAAATGAGCCGGAACAGATTGTTCCTTAATAGAAGTCCTGTAAATAGGGCCGGGTTTACGTCCAACTAATACAGACAGGGAATTCTCCAACTGCCTGATCTGGCTTTCTAAAGCAGGTACACTAACCTGTGTGCTATATAGTAAAGCCTCACTTTGTTTTACTCCGGCACGATTCAATAGTCCTGCCTGCATCATAGCATCCATAGTGATAGTGCTCTCTTTCAATAACTCAATTGTTTCCAGAGTAATCTTTAGTTGCTCATCCAAAGCTTGTAATGAATAATACGTAGTAGCGATATTAGATATCAGTGATGTCTGAATCAGATTGCGATACGCATGAGTACTTATCAGATTAGCATACTGAGCTCTCGATTTGCTACTAAGTTTACCCCATAGATCTGCTTCCCATTGTACTGCAAACCCTAAAGCAAACGTTGTACCTCCATCATAACCTAGCACTCTTTCTTTCCCATTCTTATAACTTATTTGGGTATGATTTACCTGACCTGCTAATGCAATTGTTGGGAAATATGCAGATTTAGCAACGACTAATCCTGCCTCAGCTTGTTGTATGCGAGTATAAGCTATCCGCATATCGAAGTTATTTGTTAACCCTTCATCAATCAAGGCCTGAAGTGCCGGATCTGTGAAATATTCTCTCCATGGAATATTTGCAATTGTAGTTGTATCTATCGGATTCTCTTCTCTGAATAAGTCGTCAGAATCAATTTCGGGAGCTTTATAATTACTAACTACCCCGCAGGAGGTGAATCCCATTGAGAGTATTACTCCCAATAGAACTACACCTTTTATATATTTTCTAATCATAGTTATCATTTTTTATTAATAAACTCATCATTTGAGTTAATCATTCCCGATTTACTTACCTTATCCTGTAATGATTGGAATATGATATATAGTGATGGAATAACCAAAACTCCTATCATTGTACCAATAAACATACCTCCAATAGCACTGATACCAATAGAACGGTTACCAATAGCTCCGGCTCCCGAAGCAATGAATAACGGGAATAGTCCGGCGATGAATGCAAAAGATGTCATCAGGATAGGACGAAGACGGGCCACAGCTCCGTTAACGGCAGCTTCGACGATACTCATACCTTGCTGGCGACGTTGGATAGCGTATTCCACAATCAGGATGGCATTCTTCGCTAACAGCCCGATCAACATGATCATCGATATCTGTACATAGATATTATTTACAATACCTTGTGATACCCCGAATATCATCAGGAAGATAAATACACCGGCCAAACCTACAGGTAAAGAGAACAATACTGCCAGTGGTATAATGTAACTTTCGTATAGAGCACATAAAAGCAAGTAAACGAATATAATACAGATACCAAAAATTAATATTGTCTGACTTCCACTACCTGCTTCCTCACGGGTCATACCTCCATATTCATAAGTATATCCATCAGGGAAGATTGTTTTGTCTGTCGACATTTCTTCTACTAATTGAAGAACGTCCCCTGTACTTTTTCCTCCATAAAAATTAGGTACAATGGTAACATCTATAGAAGAATACATATTAAAACGGCTTAATGTGGGAGGCGCATCTATATCTTCTACATGGATAAACTCTGTAATAGGTGCCATTTCTCCAGATGCTGTTCGTACGAATAAACCATTTAAGTCGTCTAATTTCCGTCTGTATTCAGGAGATGCCTGTAATACTACTCTAAATTGCTTACCATATAAGTTGAAGGTAGAGGCATACGAGCTACCAATATAACCCTGTAGCGATCCCATTACATCATTAAGAGTTAATCCTGCTGCCTTGATTTTAGGTAGATCGGCAGATATCTCTTTTTGTGGGAAGGCAGGATTAAAGTTAGTCATTGCCATCATTACCACATCATCTCTGTCTCTTAGCTTTTGTAAAAGATTTTGCGCAATGTCATTAAATTTATTAATGTCACCTCCGGTACGGTCCTGTAACTGCATATCAACTCCGGCTCCTAATCCGAAACCCTGAAGGGTTGGTGTAGCTACGAAGAAGAATGTTGCTTCCTTAATATGGCTCGTTTTTTCTTTTAATATAGCAGATACTTCATTTGTAGATAACTTACGGTCATTCCATGGCTTCATTTTCACAATCATAGTACCATAAGAACTATTCATACCGGCCATAAAGTTAACCCCCGAAATATTTGTTACACTCTGTACCCCCTCTATCTCTTGAGACATGTGTACAACCTGGCTAACGATAGAGTCTGTTCTTTCCAGTGATGAGCCCGGAGGTAATGTTACAAATCCGATAACACCACCACTATCCTCATTTGGAACGAATCCTGTTGGTAACATCTTCATTAGTCCGAATAAGACAACAGAAGCAACCAGTATAATAGCTACTGTAATCCAGCGATGTCCTCTTCTACCAAGAAAATGCAGACTGTTTTTGTATTTCTGAGTTGCACTATTGAAAGTCATATTGAAGTAATAGTAGAACTTCTGCATGAAGTTTTTCTTCTGATGTTCTTCATCATGAGCTTTTAAGAACAGGGCACAAAGAGCCGGACTCAATGTCAAAGCATTTACTGCTGAGATAAGGATTGAGATCGCTAAGGTTAAACCAAACTGTTTGAAGAATATACCCGAAGTACCGCCAATAAAGCTGACAGGAACGAATACCGCTGACATAACCAGTGTAATGGAAACAATAGCCGGTGCAATTTCTTTCATCGCAGTCATGGTTGCCTGCTTAGGGTCTTTCTCCCCTGCGTCGAGCTGTGCATGGACAGCCTCGACGACGACTATGGCATCATCGACCACAATACCAATCGCGAGTACTAATGCAAATAATGTAAGCAAGTTGATCGAGAATCCAAATACTTGCAGGAAGAAGAAGGTACCTACAATAGCAACCGGTACGGCCACAGCAGGAATAATGGTAGATCTTATATCCTGTAAGAATACAAACACTACAATAAATACCAGAATAAAGGCTTCGATAAGTGTATGTATAACCTTTTCGATAGATGCATCCAAAAACTCACTGGAGTCCATCATGTAAATGAACTGAACACCTGATGGCAATGATTTTGTTGCATCATTTAAAACAGCTTTTACATTCGTAATTACTTCCTGTGCATTTGATCCAGCTGTCTGGTTGATCATAATAAATACAGACTCGTTTCGGTCAGTCTGGGAAACAACACTATAGTTCAATGATCCCAATTCAACTCTGGCGATATCTTTTAATCTTAAGATCTGACCATCCTGAGAACGCAATATAATATTGCCAAATTCTTCTTCGGTTTTTAGTTTTCCTGTATATCGCATTGTATATTGGAAAGACTGATCGCTATTTTGCCCCAATTCACCGGGAGCTGCTTCTATATTCTGATCTATCAGGGCAGCAGTTACCTCCTGTACAGAAATCTTATAGGCAGCCATTACATCTGGTTTCAGCCATATACGCATAGAGTAGTCCCTGGCTCCGAACACACTGGCATTACCTACTCCATATACACGCTTAATTTGCGGTAATATGTTGATATTAGCATAGTTCTGAAGGAACTCTCCATCATAATCAGGATTGCTTGTACTTAACGTTAATCCTAACAATGTACTATTCTGTTGTTTTGATACTGTTACCCCTAATTGAGTTACCTCCTGAGGTAGTAAAGGGTTTGCACGTGCTGCAAGATTCTGTACGTTTACGGCCGCAATATCCGGATTAACTCCTTGTTTAAAGAATATCCTGATAGTACCTTGTCCACTACTGGCAGACGATGTCATATATGTCATCCCTTCTACACCATTGATTTGTTCTTCGAGGGGAATAACCACACTATTTAATACCACATCCGCATTTGCACCCGGATAAGTGGCCCTAACCTCTACTGTCGGTGGTGCAATATCCGGGTATTGTTCTACGGGCAAAGTTGCCAGACCAATGATTCCTAATACTACAATGATGACAGAAATAACAGTAGAAAGTACTGGTCTTTCTATAAATGTTTTTAACATTATTTCTTTATTTTAATTTATTAGATAAATTATCTTACTTTTTTACTATAATCTTAGTACTGTCTGTTAGTGTGGCAATACCATCTGTTACAATCCGGTCATTTGCTGAAAGACCACTTGTTACTACATAACTTTTACCATCAGGTGTAGCTGTAACATCAATAAGTGTTTGTACAGCTATAGAATCATTTACTACTTTATAAGTCAGATATTTATTCTGTTTAGTAAATGTGGCTGCCTGAGGGATTACAATGGCTTTATCCATATGTTTAGGGATAGATATATTCCCACTGAAGCCACTTCGTAAAATACCATGCGGATTTGTAAATTCAGCTCTGAAGTTTGCAGTACCGGTAGATACATTTACCTGCCCTGATATGGTTTTTATCTTACCTTTCTCCGGATAAATCGTTCCATCAGCCATTTTTAATGTAACATCAGGCAGATTATTTATTTTTTCAGCTTGAGTCTTACCAGGTAGATCAGCCAGTAAAGTAACAAGTTCTTTCTCATTAAGAGAGAAATAAGCAAAAACATTTCCTGTACTTGATACTGTAGTTAATACATTACCGTTATTTACCAAACTACCTTGACGATAATTGATTGTTCCAACCACTCCGTCTACGGGGCTTAATACATTTGTCCAGCCAATTTGAGCCTGAGCGTTTGCCACTTGAGCTTTAGCTTGGTTTAGTGTTGCCTGTGATGAACGTAACGCATTCTGGTATGTGTCTAGTTGTACCTGGCTGACAATACCTTGCGCTGCCAATGGTTTAAACCTTTCCACATTTAGCTCTGCAGTTTGTACTTGGGCCTGTGCACTGGCTTCTGCAGCCTGCGCTGTTGCCAAAGCCTGAACTGATGCCGGAGAGTTGATTTTAAACAAAGGCTGTCCTTTTCTTACTACAGATCCTTCATCTACATGTATAGCATCTATAAATCCATCTATGCGAGGTCTTATTTCAATATCTTCCTGTCCTTTAATTGTTACAGGATAAACAGTTTCTAACTCTACGCTTTCCTCGCTTAATACTGTCGTTTTGTATTCTTGTCGTTCTGTTTCTTGCCCTGTTGGGGTAGAGCCACCACCGCAAGATGACATAACCAAAAGTGCTGTTGCTCCAAAAACAATCTTCTTAACTTTCATACCTAATATTTATTAATTGTTTATTTTATTTAACCTGTCCATTTCTTTTAAAAGAACCTGCAACTGAATTTTTAATGATTCTTTATCAATATTCTCAAATAACATGTTCTGACCTTCTTTGACTTTTATAATTGCTTTTTCAAAAAGTTCAGTTCCTGCTTCTGTAACCTCTACAATGCGGGCTCTGGTATCCGTTGTGCTCTCACGCCGGCTGATCAATCCTTTTTTCTGTAGATTTCTCAGTATTGTTGAGGTTGTCATAGGGTCAATATCAGTCTCCTGAGATAAAATTATCTGAGTGGCTTCTATCTCACGTTTCGACATTTGATAAATAGCTCCCAGTAGTTCTAGTTGTGAGCCTGTAAGACCAAATTCATCTAATAATTTATGCTTTCCTCTTTGCCAATACTTGGAAACTCTCCAGATCAAATACCCAACATCTTCGTTTGGGTTTCCTAACTTGCTACAATTTCCATCCATTTAAAATTACTTTAATTTCTATTTTATTTTAATTTGGCTGCAAATATAATAAGTGTACATATAATAAGTATGAATTGTTTCCGACAAAAATATGTTGTTTAACATTTTTTACACTTCAAATAACATTTGTTTGGCAAAAAGTAGAAGTTGTGATGCTAAGAGGTGAGGTTGTTGTAGAAATTATCTATTTTATCGATAGAATGGGAGCAAAGTTAATCTTTATAGCTTCCATATTTATTTTATTGATAATAAATGGAAGTTGTAGTAGATAATACTAAATTGAAATTTATTGAACAAATATGAAATAAATATGACAAATAATTTTTGATTAGTTAAACCAATTTTACGGTTTTAAGTCTAAAAATTATAAATCAATGTTTATACACTATGGAATGAGAGATACAGACTAAAAGAAAAAGACGACATACTTGTCTTAATATAAACTAATATCTACTATCATGAAACGAATTATAATTTTATCCACTATTATTGTTCCCCTTTTGGTACAATTTGGTTGCAAAAAAGAGATTAGCACCACGGCAGATAGTCTGGTAAGACAAGTTCAAACAGATACAACAAGTAAGCTGTTGAAATCGGATGATACAATTTATTTAAAAAAGCATTTAAGTAGTAAAAAATTAAATAGCCATTCGGCTGGCATCATTAATGAGTATAAGCATGACTCAATAGGCAACGGTAGTCATTTATATTCCCCTGAATATGATTATCCACATGAATATAGTTCTTTGAACGAAATGTCTTATTATAATGATAATAGTTATTATTATACTGAATATTATGATGACTATCCGATAGAGAACAATTACTATAATGATTATCCGCTTTATACAGATAATTATTTTTCTGATTTTTTTTATTCTGATTTTTATTCATATCCGGATTCATATCCGGACTATAATATAATTCCTCCTGTATGGGGACATAAACCAAATAGGCCAAGACCGTCTAAGCCACGACCAAATCCCGGGAGACCGGAGTCTCCCGAAGGTACAAGGCCACCTCAGAGACCACAACCTGGGACATCTATGAGGCCTGAACCATCATTAAGACCATTGCCTGAGTCTGGTGATAGGGAGCGTCGGGTAACGGATACTCGCCGGCAGACTGAAAAACAACCGGAACTGGCTAATGAACGCGAACGGCGCGAGGCAGAAAGCCGTAGACAGCGTGAAGCGCAAGAGCAGCGTGATGTTGAGAGTCGTAGACAACGCGAAATACAGGAAACTGAAAACCACAGACTGAAAGAGCAACAGGAAAGGCAAGAACAGGAGCGACGTGATGCAGAAAGCCGTAGGCAAAGAGAAGAGCAGGAACGACAAGATCAGGAAAAACGCGAGGCTGAAAACCGTAGACAACGTGAGGTTCAGGAAAGGCAAGAACAAGAACGCAGGGAGACTGAAAGTCGCAGACAAAGAGAACAACAGGAACGACAAGATCAGGAAAGACGCGAGGCTGAGAACCGTAGACAACGTGAAGCTCAGGAAAGGCAAGAACAAGAACGTAGGGAGGCTGAAAGTCGCAGACAAAGAGAGCAACAGGAACGACAGGAACAGGAACGACGTGAAGCAGAAAGCCGTAGGCAGCGTGAAACTCAAGAGAGACAGGAACGAGAACGTCGAGAAGCTGAAAGTCGCAGACAAAGGGAGCAACAAGAACAGCAGGAGCGTAGTAGACGTGAAGCAGAAAGTACAAGGCAAGGAGGCCGACGTTAAAATATAAAACTGAATTATTAAATTATATAATTATGAAAAAGTTATTACTATTAGTTTTAGTTGCTGTGACATTCATAGCATGTGAAGGTCCAACCGGACCAATGGGCCCTTCCGGGCATGATGGGCAAAATGGGATGAATGGCCAAGATGGACAAAACGGTCTGGATGGTAAAGATGGCGAAAATGGTACCAACTGGTATGTGACATCGTTTACTATACAACCTAATGAGTGGGAGCTAGTAGGGAAAGCTGGAGATTTAAATTCTTACTTCTTTGTAGATAAGCCGTTGAGTAATCTGAGCGAGTTTATATATAAAGAAGGTGCAGTCATCGGATATATCGAAAACGTTAGCGGGGTGAAGAACGGATTACCATATGTGCTGCATATGGGTGGAGAAGATGATAAAGGAGAATTTCTGTGGACAGAGACAGCCGATTTTGATTTTTATCCCGGAGGTGTGGGATTCTACCTTACATATTCGGACTTCAATACTCAATTACGTCCTGATAAGGCGAAAATATTTCATATAGTTTTGATGTGGTAATAATAAGTTTAGTGTTTAGAAGAAGGGTTTGGATTGCTCTGAACCCTTTGTTTATAATCGTTAACTAATTAACTAATAATTTGATATAAATAGATTTTTTATTATATCCTTTATTAAATAGAAATAAAATCTAAGAATAAATTGCTAAATTTGCAGTTTAATATAAAAATAAACGATAAAAAGGGAACTTTTTCTGAAAAAGATAAGTGTGATGAGACTAAATAAGTTCTTCCTTGTCCTTATTCTATTTTTGTTTGTATTTGCATCCTTGAATGCCCAAAACATCGGCTATGCAAGACAAAGAAAGGATAGTATATTGAACAATATTACAAATATTGACAGGCAATTGAAGAAAATATCAGATAGGAATAATACTACGGGTTTCTCTGCTCCGGTTAGGATAGATACAGCTTTTGCAAATAAGCTTAATGATGCTAATTTGCAATTGCAACGCAATAAAAAAGGATTGATCGTATTACAAAATAATTGGGCTCCATTCGATGAACGAACTAGCTTTAGGGATACTGTTATTATCGATCCTGTTTTTCTTCCTGTGATATTTGATGGTAAAATATTGCCTTCCGATATAAATTTCTTATCTAAAAGCAAGAGTAATGATATTGCTCCGGATTTCCATTTAATTCCGGCAGACAGTACATTTGCCCCTCAGCTTGCCCGTACCGGACAGATCGATGAGTCTAGAAGAGTATATTATATGAATAATCCTTTAAAGATAAAGTTAAATGTATTTGACTTTAAGGATGCGCCTACACCTACAGAAAACTTTGTGGAGAAAAGAAATATATTCAAAGAACTATTGACCACAGATGATCCGATAGGTATTAGTATGCCTGAGGTAGAGAAGATACAGATTAAGCCTGTATATTGGATCATTAATGGCAAGCATGAATTGCAAGTGTCGCAAAATAGTTTTTCTGAAAAATGGGGTAGTGATAATAATTTTAATCTCTATAGCAATCACTTAGTTAATGCGAACTATAAAAAGAAAAAAATATCCTTTAACAACTTGTTTGAATGGCGTTTGAACCTTCAGCAGATGACAGGCTCCCGCAAGGAGGAGGATAAGGAAATGAGCAAAATAAATATTATTGATGATTATTTCAGAACTTATAGTACATTCAGTATAGAAGCCTTCAAGAAATGGTCATATTCTACCAATCTGGAGATGAGAACCCCTCTTTTTACAAAGAAAAAGGTTGATGAACCGGACGTTGTACAAAGAGCTATTCTTTCACCTTTCGAATTGAATCTTGGGGTCGGTATGCGTTATAATACCGAAAATATATCAAAGGTTGATAAATATCGAAAATTCAATGTGGCTGCCGATTTATCTGTACTGTCCCTTAATTATAAGTATGTAGGATATCAGAGAGTGGATAGAAATCAATTTGGCATAAAAGAAGGGCATAAAGCTATAACCGAATATGGTTCTACCTTTAATGTAAATTTATCGTATAGCCGAAACAGGTATACTAACTTCACGTCACGTATCAAATATTTTACTAATTATGAGAAGGTATATATTGAGTGCGAAAATTCAATGAATTTCGCATTAAACAGATATTTATCTACCACAGTATATCTATATATTAAATATGACGATTCCCTTTTACCTGAAAATAGGGATCCTAAATTCAAATTTTTCAATTATAACGAAATGCTTCGTTTTGGTTTGACTTACACTTGGTAAAAAATATTCAAGTCTAAGATACTTATAGTCAATAAATAGTATGCGAGTATAGAAGATATTTATTTTATTTCCGTTGTTTTATTTGGTTTGTTATAATTATTTCCATACTTTTGCACTCACAATATCGCGGGGTGGAGCAGTGGTAGCTCGCCAGGCTCATAACCTGGAGGTCATCGGTTCGAATCCGGTCTCCGCAACTGAGATCAGCGAAAGTCCTTTACCAAAAAGGACTTTCGCCATTTTAGGCGATAGTGCCGGGACAGAATCGGGACACACAAAAAAAATCGCTTTACCATTTTTACGCTTTTTGAGAATAAAATCAAAAGGAGTAAAAAAAAATGGACTTACATCAAAATTCGGAAAACAACGCAATAGAAGAGATTAAAGCTTTCTCTTACCCTAAACTTTATACAGGTAAGGAATGGTATGTCGGTTTCAATGCTTTCGATCCGGCAAGTAAATCTATGCGTAGAAAAAAAATCAAATTAAATCATATAAAAAAGATTGGTGGACGCAGACAGTATGCTGATGGACTAATAAGACGCCTTATTGTAAAATTAGAGAAAGGTTGGAATCCATGGATTGAAGCGGAAAATGAAAAGGCCTATAAAACCTTTGCCGAAACCTGTGAACATTACAGAAAATATATCCAGAAGTTGCTGAATGATGGAGTACTTAGAGAGGATACACATCGGTCTTATAAATCGCAGCTACAAAATATTGAGAAATGGAATGCCAAGCGTAAAATTCCCATATTTTATATTTATCAGTTCGATCGGGAATTTATAACTGAGTTTCTTGATTATGTATATGAAGATCTCAAGCGTTCTGTTATAACCAGAAATAATTATTTGCTTTTTACCAGTAATTTCAGTCAGTTTCTTGTTGATAAACAGTACATGAAAGTTAAGCCGTCTAACGGAATTAATGCAATAAGCACTAAACATGTCAAGAAGAAGAGATCTGTTATCGAAGAGAAGGATATTGTACGTTTGTGCGATTATTTGTCGCATAAAAATAAGCATTATCTGTTGGCTTGCTACATTCTTCATTACTGTTTTGTTAGACGTAAAGAAATGAGTTATATACAATTAAAACATTTCAATCTGCAAAAACAAACACTATTTATTCCTGCTGATATATCAAAAAACGGAGGAAGTGAGATTGTGACTCTTCCGGAGAAAATAATACATTTGATGATTGACTTAAAAGTCTTCAACTATCCTAATGACTTTTACTTGTTCTCTGGTAATTTTCAACCGGGAGAGAATAGAAAACACGAGAAGCAATTTACTGACTTCTGGTCATATCATGTTCGCAAAGATTTGAAATTTCCTGAACGTTACCAATTTTATTCTTTGAAAGATACAGGGATAACAGATATGTTGGAACGTTATGACATATTGACTGTGAGGGATCAGGCACGTCACTCCAGTATAGAGATGACCAATAAATATACAAGAGTGGAACGAAAATCAGCAAATCCAATTATTACTAAGCATAATGGACTTTTATAAAAAAGCAGGATAGTTTTTCACTATCCTGCCATTTCTTACGTTTCTGTTATCGGTTCATCCACCAACTCGAAATCTTCCGGAGTTTCATACGCCGGCGTTTTAAGCAGCTTCCCTGTGTACGAAACAAATCGTTTCCCCAGATACACCGCGCCGAAGAACACCAGCCCGTCATATTTTCGTTTCCACGCCTTACCTGCTTCGGGAGCAGGCAGGCCGGGTTCTCCTGTTTCAATAAGTACTTCATCATCTATATGAATCACTTTAGGTTTAATGTCTTTTTCTTCCATACTATCCTAATTGAGTTAAAGGTTTAAAATTTCCTGCTATCGCGCTCCAGTTAGTCGCGGCCTTATATGCCGCCACGAGGTTGTCGGGAACATATACAGACACGCTGGACAGCGCCGTGGCTATATTCGTGGCTTCGGAGCAAGGTATCAAATCATTAGACCGGATAACCAGCCTGCCGCCGTTAGCGATAACCCTGCCTGCCTTGGTGGCTCCCCAGTTACCCCATTCCCC
>JAITVV010000088.1 GCA_031285625.1 Prevotella sp. | reverse complement strand
TTAAATTCTGGTTTTGTATCTTTCCATTCATAGAAGGACTTCCTGCTGATCTTTAGTATACTGCATATTTCTGAAATACTAAAGGTGTCTTCTTCTATAAGGGATACAATCTTTTCAACCAATCTGTCTGTATACTTTGCCATATCTGTTATAAGTTTTTATTGTTACTTATAATAGATAAAGTTGTAAGAAAATAATTGTGAAAAAGATTTTATTATTTTTGTTCCCCAAATGACTTAACACAACAGACTATATGAAAAAGGCACTTATTGCATTTTTATTATTCACTACTCTTTCGGCTACTGCCCGGCATGAACCCATAGTCATAATGGAGACAGCAAAAGAAATAGGTTCGGAAATCTTTTTTTATTTATACCCCACCATATCCAATACCGTGGTAAAGGTGGACTTCGGTGACAGCATACTGGTTGAATACACACTTACCGACGAATATGAAACTGATATTCAAGGAAAACTAAAAGGAAAAACAATAAAAATATACGGCAGTGTTAGCGATATATCTGAAATTGAATGCCCGCACCTCGGCCTTACAGGTCTTGATGTGTCACGAAACCAGTACTTAAAAGAATTAGCATGCAATGGTAATCGGTTAACGGTATTGGATATTTCACAAAATGCAAATTTAAAAGAGCTGAAATGTCACAATAATCAGCTGGAAAATATAGATATTTCGAACAATATCAATCTGGAGAAACTGGATTGTTCCAATAATAAACTGAGTTCATTAGACATATCAAAGAATCTGGCATTAAGAAGTCTTGTATGTACCAAGAATAAATTGTCCGCTTTAGATATCTCAGTAAATACCAGATTATATGAGCTCAATTGTTCCGAAAATGATTTATCAGCCTTAGATATTTCACAAAATACAAGATTAGGCGTCCTTAAATGTGACAATAATAAATTACAGGCATTGGATGTAACACACAATGATGTACTAACAACTATATCATGTAAAGATAATCATATCCCGCACTTAGACCTTTCACAAAACCCGGTACTGAGATATTTATATTGCTCCGGAAATCAACTATCTACACTCGATTTATCAGAAAAAACACAAGTGCAAAATATTAATTGCAGTAACAACAGATTAGTAACTCTTGATATTTTCGATTGCAAAAATTTACTTAGCCTGTATTGCCAGAATAACCAACTGACTACATTAAGCTTATCTAATAATGATAAACTAGAAAATATAAACTGTTCGAATAATAGATTATCGGTACTTTATCTTGCACTGAATAAGAAGCTGGGCACTTTAAATTGTTCTAATAACCAACTGTCGGCTCTGGATATTTCTCAAAATAATAGGTTGTATAAACTGGACTGTTCTAATAATCAATTGACATCATTAGATATAAAAAACAGTGACAGACTAAAACTACCCAACAATGTCTTGTATGCAAATAATAACCTGGATTCTTCTTCATTACGGGTATTAAAGTCTTTGAAGAAGCATGAATCAAACAATAGTTATAGCAATTCCGAATTTGGTATAGCCCTAGATTTAGGATATTCTTTCAAATTTATAAACAAACCGATCAATCAGTTTTACATAGGAGCTCTTGCTGCTTATAGTAACGGTGGGCGGGGCTATTCTTCATATGCTGATCAGTTTTTGCTCGGTGGTGGAGCTTATTATGGTTCCTACAACGGCAAGAAGAAATTCATTCCAGCTGTCAAAGTCGGGTATGGCGGGGGCATAGGACTTCTGTATACGGCAACAATAACGCCATATAGTGTAAATCCCAATGTAAGCCTTAATTTCTTTAATATAATGCAGTTCGGCATGGGATACAATATCGGTTACAGAAAAATAAACGGTGTGAATATGAATGGTATATCGTTATCAATCAATTTAACATTAGGTCCCGGATTTAATGTAAACATGAGTAATTGAAATAAACTCACATAAGCCTGTGATCAATCAGAAAATGTATTTGTTAAATAAAAAATAAAGATAATATCAGGTAAAATCAAACTTTTTCTTACCAATATTTTTTTATATTTTTACGGGCGCATTTTGTAAAGAGAGATTGATAAAATATATGGAAGAAGAAAAAATCGAACTACCCGAAATAAATTATTCCGACGATGATATAAAAACCCTGGACTGGCAAGAACATATTCGCCGTCGTCCGGGTATGTACATAGGTAAGCTTGGTGATGGAACATCTGCTGATGATGGTATTTATGTCCTACTGAAAGAGGTACTGGATAACTCTATTGATGAATATATGATGGGATTTGGTAAGACCATCGAAGTTTCTATCGAAGAAGGTGTTGTCAGAGTACGCGACCATGGACGCGGTGTACCATTAGGTAAAGTAAAGGACGTTTCATCCAAGATGAATACCGGAGCAAAGTATGATTCTAAAGCCTTCAAAAAGTCTGTAGGGTTAAACGGCGTTGGTATAAAAGCGGTGAATGCCTTATCTTCATTCTTTCTGATACAAAGTTTCCGTGACGGACAAACCAAGGCGGTAGAATTTAGTAAAGCAATAGTTACCAAAGAAGAAGAAATACAATCTACTACAAAAGAAAATGGTACCCTGATCGAGTTTATTCCCGATAATACGATTTTCACAAATTACAATTATAGAGATGACTATGTGGAAAGTCTTCTCAAAAATTATGTATTCTTAAATACAGGACTTACAATACTGTATAACGGTAAGAAGTTTTTTTCAAAGAACGGGCTTGTAGACCTTTTGAATGAAAATATGACTTCAGAAGCTCTGTATCCCATCATCCACCTGAAAGATGAAGATATAGAGGTGGTTATTACACATACAAACCAATATGGGGAAGAATATTACTCTTTTGTAAACGGACAACATACAACACAAGGGGGTACACATCAGTCAGCTTTCCGCGAGTCGTTATCACGTGTGATCAAAGAATTTTACAATAAAAACTTCGATTATGCAGATATACGTAGTGGTATTGTTGCTGCCATAAGTGTTAAAGTAGAAGAACCCGTTTTTGAATCTCAGACAAAAACCAAGCTGGGATCTAAAGACATGGGACCCGGAGGTCCATCTGTACAGAAATTTATAGGAGATTTCCTAAAGAAAGAACTCGATAACTTTTTACATAAACATACCGATACATCGGAGGAACTACTAAAAAAGATACTTGAATCGGAGAAAGAGCGTAAAGCAATTGCCGGGGTCACCAAACTGGCTCGCGAAAGGGCTAAAAAAGCAAACCTGCATAATAAGAAATTGCGCGACTGTCGTATTCACTATAACGATAGCAAAGGCGATAACCTGGATGAAACAAGTATTTTCATCACAGAGGGTGATTCTGCCAGCGGATCGATAACTAAAAGCCGCAACCCGAATCTGCAAGCTGTATTCAGCCTTCGCGGAAAGCCATTGAACAGTTTTGGGTTGACAAAGAAGATTGTCTACGAGAATGAAGAGTTTAACCTATTACAGGCTGCTCTGAATATTGAAGATGGAATTGACGGACTACGCTATAACAAAATAATAGTAGCAACCGATGCCGATACTGATGGTATGCACATCCGCTTGTTACTATTGACTTTCTTTTTGCAGTTCTTCCCTGATCTGATAAAAAAGAACCATGTCTACATTCTTCAAACACCACTATTCCGCGTACGGAACAAGAAAGAGACTATCTATTGCTACACCGAAGAAGAGCGTATTAATGCAATCAGTAAGCTTGGTGCAAATCCTGAAATCACACGATTTAAAGGATTAGGAGAAATATCTCCTGATGAGTTCAGGCACTTCATAGGAAAAGACATCCGCCTCGACCGCGTAACAATGAAGAAGGAAGACCTTGTGAATAATATGCTCAACTTCTATATGGGCAAAAACACCCCCGAAAGACAAGAGTTTATTATAGATAATCTTGTAATCGAAGAAGACTAAACAAATGGATAACGCTCACGCAATTATACTTATATCATCACCAGACCGCCCCGGACTGGTGGCAGCAGTTACTGATTTTATCAATGTAAATGGAGGTAACATTATAAATCTGGAACAACATGTGGATAAGCAGGCAGATGCATTCTTTATGCGTATCGAATGGGATTTGAAAAATTTCATTGTACCCAAAGATAAAATCAGCGACTACTTTCAGACACTATATGCCAACAAATACAATATGACATTCCGATTATACTTTAACGACTATACTCCACGTATGGCCGTTTTTGTTTCCAAAATGTCGCATTGCCTATTTGATATACTGGCACGTTACACCTCGGGGGAATGGAAAGTAGAGATTCCATTGATTATCAGTAACCATGAAGACCTTCGCTGGGTAGCCGAAAGATTTGGGATAGAATATCATGTACTAAAGCTAAACAAGGACAATAAAGACGAAATAGAAGCTAAACAACTGAGTCTATTAGCAGAAAAAAAGATCGACTTTATCGTTTTAGCCCGTTACATGCAAATATTAACAGACAAGTTTATAGAGTCATATCCAAACAGGATAATCAACATTCATCATTCATTCCTGCCTGCTTTTGTCGGAGCCAGGCCATACCATGCTGCATACGAGCGTGGCGTGAAAATTATAGGGGCTACAAGCCATTATGTTACAGCAGAACTTGATGCAGGTCCGATTATCGAACAGGATATAACCCGTATATCTCACCGCGACAGTGTGGAGAATCTGGTACGCAAGGGGCAGGATCTGGAAAAGATCGTACTTTCCCATGCTGTTGAATACCATCTCAACAGGCGGGTACTTGTATATAAGAATAAAACTATCTTATTTTCATAAAAGTAATTAATCTCATTATTTTATGTTATTTAATATATTTCTGTAATGAGATTTTCTACTATGTTTTCTTACATTTGTATACTTTAAACAGAATCCGCATAATAAACTTATAATATTAATCTTAAATATAATTGTATGTTTAAAAATCATCCTAAAGGTTTAATAGCTGCATCATTATCAAATATGGGAGAACGTTTCGGCTTCTATATCATGATGGCTATTCTTACCTTGTTCTTAATGTCTAAGTTTGGCTTAGACAAAACGAATGCAGGTATCATTTACTCTGTATTCTATTTTTGTATCTATGCATTTGCCCTTATCGGGGGACTTATTGCAGATAAGACTAAAAAATACAAAAGTACAATTCAGATTGGTATAGTATTAATGGCTATCGGCTATCTTATTATTGCTATACCTACCCCTACTCCTGTATCCAGTTTCTGGCCATTCATTATACTTACTTGCTTCGGCTTGTTTGTTATCGCTTTTGGTAATGGTATGTTTAAAGGTAACCTGCAGGCTCTGGTAGGGCAAATGTATGATAATCCTCAGTATGAAAAGATGCGGGATTCAGGTTTCTCTTTGTTCTACATGTTTATCAACGTGGGTGCAATCTTTGCTCCACTGATTGCTGTAGGTATGAGAAACGGATGGCTTAAGGCTCATGGATTTTCATATAATTCCGACCTGCCATCACTTTGCCACCAACATCTGGATGGTACTCTTTCGGGCAATGCTGCAACCCGTTTTGCAGAATTAGCTCCTCAGGTTAGTTTAAATGGCGCTCCTTCCGATCTTACTTTATTTGCTAATGAATACCTGAACGTATTTAACACAGGATTCCATTATGCATTTGGTATAGCTATCGTAGCTATGCTAATTTCGTTCACAATATATTCAATCAACAAAAAACGTTTTCCTGATCCGGCTTTAAAAGCAACGGCTGCAAATATTTCTGCTGATGCTCCTGCTGAAAAGGTAATGGATAAAAATGAAATTAAACAACGCCTGTATGCGCTATTTGCTGTATTTGCTGTTGTTATATTCTTCTGGTTCTCATTCCACCAAAACGGATTAACTCTTACATATTTTGCTAACGATTATACCGATCTTAGTCAAATGAGGCTCGATTTGTTTGGCTTAGTCACTCTTGAAGGCGCTGAATTATTCCAATCATTCAATCCATTATTCGTTGTGTTCCTTACTCCTGTTGTGTTAGCTGTTTTTGGATGGTTAAGGGCTAAAGGGAAAGAACCTTCTGCACCTAAAAAAATTGCTATAGGTATGGGAATTGCTGCTTTAGCATATGTAGTAATGACCATTGGCTCATTGGATCTGCCAGCGAATGCTGATGTAAAAGCAATGGGTGGTTTAGCCGACTCAGCTCGTGTAACTCCATTCCTTCTGATTGGTACGTACCTCATACTCACTATTGCCGAGTTATTTATCAGCCCGTTAGGTATATCATTTGTTTCTAAAGTTGCTCCTCCTCAGTATCAGGGTATAATGCAAGGTTGCTGGTTAGGTGCTACAGCTTTAGGAAATCAACTTCTGTTCATTGGAGCTATCCTATACGAAAGTATTCCGATATGGGCAACATGGTGTGTATTTGTAGCAGCTTGTTGTATATCAATGTTTACAATGCTATTTATGCTAAAATGGCTTGAACGGATAACAAAATAAGAAGTTTACCATAAAAATAGTCCGATTCTTTATAATGAGAATCGGACTATTTTTTTTATTGTTGCAGATACATCTTATCTTGCATCACGTATTTTTACATTCCTAAACCATATAAGCGATTCCCCATGCTTACCCTGTAAACCGATATATCCTTTTGTTGGCAGTTCAGCAAAAGGTTTAGGTAACCAGCTTGGGATATCTGTACCATCAGGATTCTTTTTGCCAGATGTCCATTTGCTCATATCCATTTCAGTTACTTTCTTTCCATTAAGAATGATTGTAATATATTGCCCTACACATTTGATATTCATATGATTCCATTCGCCCGGTTTCTTTACTACTTTATCCTTATTTGCTCCCAGATGACCATAAATGGCACCACACTTTTCGTAGGCCTTAGCTTTTACAAAATGCTCTCCATAGTCATCGGCAATTTGTACTTCCACTGAATTAGGTATCCAGTTTTCTCTGTCGGTGCAATATACAACGACTCCACTGTTAGTATTATTATCTGTCTTGAATTCCAAATCCAGTTCAAAATTCTCGTATTCTGTAGTAGTCCATATAGACTCGTCCTTTACAGCTGAAAGTACACCATCCTTTTCACTCCAGATATCAGCATTGTACTTTGCTTCAGAAAGATTTGTCCCAAAAAGAGGCTTCCACTTCTTACTCTTGTTTTCGCCATGAACTGATATACTACAGATAAGTAATAAAACTGAAGAAAATAAAAAAATACGCTTCATGATATTATTTTTAGTGATTTAAATAGATTTATAAGTAAACAAATGTATTTATTTTTAACAATTCATGAAATCAAATTACAAAGTTTTTAATAAAATACTTTTCATTCTATTTCTTCCCCATCTATTTCGGGAGGTGTATCAATCAACTCTGTCTGCTGCTCTTTCTTCTTGCGGGAAGCTATCAAATAGATAACCGATAAGATAGAAGTTGCACACAATAAATAAACGCCGCTTCCTGAACTTGGCAGTTTATAAAACAAATTCAGTGATACTACAAATGCAAATATACCGGTTATTAGCAGGAAAAAACGTGCTGTCTTTTTCTTTAACATTAGCCAGAAGCCCATCACCACAACACTAAGCAAAGGAACCAAATATACGACATGCGTACTGTAGATCCAATCCTTATTCTTAGAAAAGAACTTAAAGAAATTCCCGGCACGCGTGAGTTTCTTTTGTAAATCCGGAATATCCCAGCCTACTATTTTTATACCCCATTTATCGAGCCAGGGAAGAAAAAAGGCGATGATAAATAGAAGAGCAAAGAGAAGCTCAAATGACAAATATCTATTTTTCTTTTCCATACTTTCTATAATTCGATTTCGTCGGCTGATATATAGCCGTGAGTAATACAGTAAAAGATGAGACCTGACACAGTTTTAATACCCAACTTAGCCGTAATATTCTTTCTGTGAGAAAGTACCGTATTCAGGCTTATATTCAGTTTATCGGCCACCTCCTTGTTCAGTAGGCCCAAAGCAATGAGGCGAAGTACATCCAATTCCCGTTGAGACAAGGGTTGCATCTTATTTTCCCTTATAATATGGCTCTCGGCAATAAGTTCCTGTAAATCTTCGATACCCGACTCTGACAATTCATCTATCATCGGCTTTAGAATTTTCTCCCTTATACGGTTATGTTTCTCCAGGTCTTTCTGAAAACTGTCTATGGTGAATATAACAGCATAACACATATTTTCATTGAAACTACCTGATATATGTTTGATAATAATACTCTTCAGATCTGTAAGTAATGCCAGCGGTGCATCTCCTTTTACCAACCCTTGTTCTATTTGCCCTTTCAGTTCTCCTTTAAATTCATAGAATAATCTGCTTATCAGCTTCATCTGGGCATTATTAGGATCACTCATCGATATAAAGGCGTTCAAATGCTTTTCCAGATTGTATAACTGCCCGTGCATAAGATATCCATCAGTTTGCTTCAGATATTTTATTACAAGCTGTATATCAAACTTTTGCAATTTCTTTTCAGGAAAATAATCTTCGTTAAGGAAAGTATTCAGTATAGCGAGAAAAAAATCGGTATTAATATCCGCTACATTACATATCTCACCTATATTTTTATCTCCCAAGCCTAACTTTATTCCAAAGCGATTTATAACAGGTATCAACTGATGATTCTCGGCTATGACTTCCGATAAAATGGAGGATGCATCTAAAAATATCATTTATTTCAGGCTTTCAATATTTATGGAAACAAAAGTACATATTAATTTGTAAATGTATTTTTATTTAACCTCACTAATTTATAAGTTAAACTTATTCATCCACAATGCTTATAGATTTTAACAATAAACTGTTAAAAACAATCGATGTTAAATATTAAGCCATTCATAAACAAATTGTGAATATAGATTGTTAAATTTGTACACAACGATAAAAATATTATTATGAAGAGATTGATTTTTACGTGTATAATGCTTTCCGGATTCCTCTTAGGTTCGGTAAATGCACAAAATATAAATAATAACAATAAAAAAACAGAAGCTATGAAATTTGAATTACCAAAATTACCGTACGCAACAAATGCTCTAGAACCAGTAATCGGTCAACAGACTATAGAATTACATTATGGCAAGCATCTTCAAACTTATATTACCAATCTGAACAATTTAATTCAGGGAACTAAATTCGAAAGTTCAGATTTGGAAACAATTGTAAAAGAAAGCGATGGCGCTATCTTCAACAATGCAGGACAAACATTGAACCACAATATATATTTCCTTTCTTTCAGCCCGAATGGTGGCGGAGCACCTAAAGGCAAACTAGCCGATGCTATCAATGCTGAATGGGGATCGTTCGAAAACTTCAAGAAAGAATTCCAGACAGCCGGTACTGCAGTATTCGGATCAGGATGGGTATGGCTTGCTAAAGACAATGCAGGTAAGCTACAAATAACAAAAGAACCAAATGCAGGTAATCCGATAACAAAAGGATTGACTCCGCTATTAGGATTTGACGTTTGGGAACATGCATATTACCTGGACTACCAAAACCGTCGTGCTGACCACTTGGCAGAGCTTTGGAAAATTATCGATTGGAATGCAGTAGAAGCTCGCTATTAATCTTAGCTAGTTTCAATTTCTAAATATGAGCCAAACAACCCTTAATTATAAGGGTTGTTTTTTTTATGTCCTTTAATCAATATTTATTTCTATAACCGACTCAACTATATTATTAAATATTTGTTCTATTAGAAGTTACATTAATACTCAAAACATGAATTTCAATAGATCATTTATAATTATCATTTTAGTCAGTTTTATAACTTATGGGTGTACTGGACCTCAGGAAAAAGGGAATATATCTCAGGTGAAACAACTAAGCAATTCAGAATCAGATATTGATTCCATCCTTTATCCTACTGAGTCTGATACAATACACATTGACATTCAGAACGGAACTGGTCATCTGAAAATTCACAAGAGAGAACGTGAATATATTAATCTTGCATTCAATTCTCAGGATTTTACCAAAATGACAGCTACTCTATCATCAAAAGATTCAACTGCAAATATTCGCTTCAATCAGATTGTAATGCCTAATGGAGATATGGATGGACCATTTAGCTCAACAATATCTTATGATCTCCCGGTTAAAGGAGATTACTTACTATTTATTCATGAAAATCAGATGGCAGGGGATCCCTGGAGTGGAGATTTTGAAATAAGTATATCACTCAGTAAGTAGAAATATAAAATATATAAGGAAAACAGTCTTAAATTATTCAAGGCTGTTTTTTGTATATTACAATATAGCTTTTACCTTTATAGAGTATAGATATAGAAAGACTATGAAAACATTTACAGATATAACTTTAGATTATGTACAGGCCATTAATACAGGAAATATAGAGAAGCTATACGACTTGATGGCAGATGACCACATGTTTATTGATGCTCACAATAACAAGATATTTGGAAAGGATAATATGAAACAATCCTGGATAGATTATTTTACAATGTTTCCGGATTATAAAATAGAAATAGATGAAATCCTCCATAAAAATACACTTATATGCCTTCTTGGATATGCCAGTGGGACATATAAAAATCTCACAGATAAAGACAATAGCAATTATTGGAGAATCCCTGCCGCATGGACTGCTATCATCCTGAATGATCGGATCAAACAATGGCAAGTTTATGCAGATAATATTATTGTAATGGATATTATTAATAAGAATCAGGTAAACATCTAAGGATAAACTTATTCATATTTCTATTTTTAATTATACATTTGCCTTTATAAACATTCCGGATAAACATGCTTTTCAACTCCATACAGTTCGCTATATTCCTTATATTAGTTTACGTTCTGTATTGGTTTGCGTTCAAGAAAAATCTGAAAGGCCAGAATACACTTTTATTTGCAGTTAGTTATATCTTCTATGCCTTTTGGGACTATCGTTTCCTCGCTTTACTATTTGCATCTACTATAATTGGTTATTTGTGCGGTATACAAATAGAAAAGGTAAAAAGTAATAAAGCACGCAAAAGGTGGTTGGTGATCGGTATTACAGGATTATTATCGCTATTATTTTTATTTAAATATTTCAACTTCTTTATCATATCCTTTTCCGATCTGGTAGCACTGATCGGTTTTAATCCGCACCTTACCACCTTGTCTATTATTCTGCCTTTAGGTATTTCTTTTTATACTTTCCATGGTCTGTCTTATGTATTAGATGTATATAACAAAAAGATAAATCCGACAGCTAGTTTTATCGATTATTCCATATTTATATCATTCTTTCCATTACTTATTGCCGGCCCAATAGAAAGAGCAACACACCTCATACCCCAAATAGAAAAAAGCAGGACATTCAATTATTCAAAAACAATAGACGGGCTGAAACAAATATTGTGGGGATTATTTAAGAAAATAGTAATCGCTGATAGTTGTGCAAGCCTTGTCAACCCTATATTTGCCGGACAAGAACCATACTCTGGAAGTACTTATCTGTTGGGAGCCATTCTGTTTTCGATACAGATATATGCAGATTTCTCAGGGTATTCCGATATGGCTATTGGCATTGCCCGACTGTTGGGCTTCGATATTCTAAACAATTTCCGCTATCCATATTTCTCGCGGAATATTGCGGAATTCTGGAGACGCTGGCATATATCGCTCACTTCATGGTTTCGGGATTACCTATACATTCCGCTGGGAGGTAGCCGCAATGGGATATATAGAACAGTCCGTAATATTTTTATTATATTTCTTATTAGCGGGCTCTGGCATGGTGCTAACTGGACATTCCTGTTTTGGGGATTGTTGAACGCATTGTATATACTACCTTCTATATTGTGGAAAACAAACCGGAACTATATTGACATAGTTGCAAAAGACAGGACTATGCCCCGAATAAAAGAAACGCTGCAAATAGCACTTACATTCTCTCTGGCAACCTTCTCCTGGATATTTTTCAGGTGTGAGACATTAGAGAATGCATTTGTATACATAAGCAATATCTTTTCAAATACATTATTTACAAAGCCCGATCTTTTTTCGGGAAATATTGTATTAATCATACTTCTATTTTTTATCACAGAATGGATCGGGCGGAGAGACAGATATGCAATAGAAAACATAGGAATAAGATGGAAAACATATTATCGGTGGATGCTGTACTATGCAATTATAATTTTTATTCTTTATTTCTCGAATGATGATCAACAGCAATTTATATATTTTCAATTCTAGGCTATGAAATATTTACTTAAAAGGCTAGCTATATTCTCTATCATTCCTGCAATCATTATTGTATTGCTGCTGATTGGCTATGCTTTGCTGGACCCTCTGAAAGTCTTATATAAATACGATACATATTCTATTGCCGAAATAAACCTGAACAGAGACTATATATCGACAGAAACTTTATTAAATAATTATACTAAAGAAGGTTACAACTCTTTTATATTGGGCAGTTCGCACGCCATGGGATATAAGCCCGAATCATGGAAAACATATCTGGGGGATCAGGCAAATGTATTTTCTTATGATGCATACAGTGAAACACTGTTTGGAATATATAAGAAAATGATGTTACTGGACTCTTTACAAATCCCGATAAACAATGCGCTGATACTAATCGATACTGATAAACATTTCTTCCTTACCAATAAAGGTGATGGGGCATATCTTTACAGGAAGTCCCCTATCCTATTGGGTAATAGCTTTTGCGAAAGAGCATCTTTTCAGTTAGGTCACCTTGGTGGATATATACATCCTCAGTTCTTTATACCATATTATATTCATCACTTTACAGGAATAAGCAATAGCCTTGTGCAATCAAAGCAATCAAAGAGAGTGATGGAGATCAAATATCCTGAAAATTGGCTGAATAGCCCGAATCTTGAAGAGCAGATAAAAAATGATCCGGATTACTTCCATTCAAGCTGGTTTTATGAAAGAACGGGAAATGAAGAAATACAAGATGTACAGATAGATGAAGACCAAAAGAAAATGTTTGAAGGGATTAAGCGTATCTTAATAAAGAATAATACCAATTACAGAATTATCATTAATCCGTTATACAATCAGTTGAAAATAAATAATGAAGATATCATAACTCTTAATGGAATATTTGGTGAAAGCCATATTTACGACTTTTCAGGAAAAAATAGCCTGACAGAACCTCGACAAAATTATTATGACAGATTCCATTTCAGACCGGGTGTAGGCGATAGTATTATGAATATCATCTATAAAAATAAAAGATCCGGAATATAAATTCCGGATCTTAATTCACTTACTCTAAACTATTAAATACTATCGATATTTCTTTTTACAAAGTTATTAAGAGCTTCGCCTTTAAGCATGCCGTTAGACAATAATGCTAAATCAATTAGTTGACGAACCTTGGTATTCTCTCCTGCATAAACGTCAATTGCATCCTTATCTTTACCTTCTACATCTGTCATCAACTGTTTAATGAAAGGATGTTCAATATTCAGTACCAGATTATAATTGTTAGGCATTTCTCCATAAATACCCATTCCGGATTGCATAGCAGACATTTCTTTCATTCGGCGCATAAACTCGTTCTGAGTGATCTGCACCGGTTGAGATTTTTTATCCAGTGCCTTATAGTCGATTGTAAATTCTGTTTTATCTATTTTAGGCAGTTGAGATGTAAATACTTCACTCAGCTCTTCTTTTTGTTTATCAGTTAATTTTACTTCTTTGCTATCTTCTTTCAGGATAAGGTTATCAATTGTATCGCTATCAACCCGCACAAAACGGCTTTTCTCGAATTTCTGTTCTAATAGTCCGGCCATATGAACATCCAATTGTCCATCAAACAAAATGACATCATAGCCTTTGTTTGTGGCTGTACTTATATATGAATACTGCTCCTCTTTATTACTTGCATACAAATAGATCAGATTTCCATCCTTATCGGTCTGATCAGAAGATATAAGGGTCTTGTATTCTTCAAAGGTGAAGACCTTACCATCAGTATTTTTCAACAAACAGAATTTCTGAGCACGTTCATAGAACTTTTCATCTGTAAGCATACCATATTCTACAAACAGTTTAAGACTATCCCATTTTTCTTCGAACTGAGTACGGTCATTCTTGAAAATCTCTTCCAAGCGGTCAGCTACTTTTTTTGTGATATGGTTAGATATCTTCTTCACATTATGATCGCTTTGCAAATACGAACGGGAAACATTCAGCGGGATATCCGGCGAATCAAGAACACCATGCATCAATGTTAAGAATTCAGGAACAATACCTTCTACCGAATCTGTAACAAACACCTGGTTACTATATAGTTGTATTTTATTTCTATTAAGGTCGATGTTGCTCTTTACTTGTGGAAAGTATAAGATACCTGTCAATTTGAAAGGGTAATCTACATTCAGATGAATCCAAAACATAGGTTCGTCAGAAAACGGATATAATTCCTGATAGAACTTCTTATAATCTTCATCTTTCAGATCGGCAGGCTTGCGTGTCCAAAGCGGATTTGTATCATTTATTACATTATCTTCATCTGTTTCCTCAGATTTACCGTCTATCCATTCTGTCTTCTTTCCAAATACAATAGGAACCGGCAGGAAGCGGCAATATTTCTTCAATAGCTTATCTATTTCGGCTTTTTCTAAGAAATTCTTATTCTCGTCATCAATATATAATATGATATCTGTTCCTCTTTCGGCTTTTTCAACGGGTTCTATTGTAAATTCAGGAGAGCCGTCACAGCTCCATTTTACAGCCTGAGAATCTTCCTTAAAAGATTTAGTAACAATTTCTACTTTTTTAGAGACCATAAAAGAAGAGTAAAAGCCCAGCCCGAAATGACCTATAATAGAATTGGCATCAGTCTTATATTTATCTAGGAATTCATTAGCTGAAGAAAAGGCTATTTGGTTGATATATTTGTCAATCTCTTCGCTGGTCATACCAATCCCCCTGTCTGAAATGGTAAGAGTACCCTTATCTTTATCTACAGATACACTTACAGCCAGGTTTCCAAGTTCCCCCTTAAACTCGCCCAGAGAAGAATATGTTTTCAGCTTTTGTGTGGCATCTACAGCATTGGATACCAATTCGCGTAAAAAAATCTCATGGTCACTGTATAAGAACTTCTTAATGATGGGGAAGATATTATCTGTCGTAACCCCAATTTTACCTTTTTTTTCCATATTATATCAATTTTATTTTTTATATTTGTTACTGATACCTGTTAAGACAAAATAAATGCCAAAAAATGAATGAATGACATTTTGTCGCGATCTATAAGGCTAATTCGATTAGGCCTTTCTCTCAATAGATATAATTTATATATCATTTCTGTATTTTAATACTATTTTAAAATTCTATAAAACAATCATTTAACAATACGATTTATCTAATTTAACATTTCGGATTCACCAGAGGTATTTTTTTTTAGTTAAATTCAAAAAAGTAAGTACCTTTGTTTAAGCAAAAGACATAAAACATATAGTTGAAAAACAAAGAGTTGTTTAAAAATTGCTCATAGTAAGAACTATAATAAATTAACACGATTAGCCAACTAAATATAAAAATAATGATGGCAGCACTAGATAACACGCAGAAAGGATTCGAAGACAAGTTGATAGACTTGCAGAACAACATGTTGAATTTTGCTCTTACCCTAACTTCAAACAGGGAGGAAGCTAAAGATCTGTTACAAGAAACCACTCTCAGAGCATTAGATAATAAAGAAAAGTATTACGAAAATGTTAATTTTAAAGGCTGGGTATTTACTATTATGCACAATATATTTGTGAATAATTACCGTCGGGTGGTTCGTAGCCAGACAATGATAGACCAGACTGAAAACCTATATCATCTGAATATGCCTCAGGACTCCGGTTTTGATACACCGGAAGGAGCTTATACTGTTGCCGAAATAGTAAAAGTTATAAACAGCTTTTCGGATGAATATAAAGTCCCTTTCTCTATGCATGTTTCAGGCTATAAATATGAAGAGATAGCTCAACAACTGGGATTACCGATTGGTACAGTAAAGAGCCGTATTTTCTTTGCAAGAAAGCGTCTTCAGGAATTATTAGCCGATTACAAATTTCAGGATAGGGAATAAACTTAGTTATTACTAATTTTGATAATAAAAAGCCTGCTGATTTCAGCGGGCTTTTTTATTAATATTTATCTATACATAAGACTAAACTAAAGGAGTGAATAAAAAGAAAGTTACACTAAAATAATGGCTAAAAGTTGTTACTTTTGTTACTTTTTAGAACTGATAATATTAAAACTATGGCAATAACAGCTTTAATAGCTTCGGCATTAAATATTAAAGAATCTCAGATAGCAAAGACCGTTGAACTACTTGAATCGGGTGCTACAATCCCTTTTATCAGCCGTTACCGCAAGGAAGTAACAGGAGGCCTGGATGAAGTTCAGATAGCTGCAATAAAAGAGCAGAATGACAAACTGAATGAGCTGGTAAAGCGTAAGGAAACTATCTTAAAATCGATAGATGAACAGGAAAAACTCACACTGGAACTGAAAGCCCGTATTGAAAATTGCTGGACTTCTTCCGAACTGGAAGATATCTACCTCCCCTATAAGCCAAAACGTCAGACACGTGCCGAAATAGCCCGTAAAAAGGGTTTGGAGCCTCTGGCAAATCTGATTATGCTTCAACAGAAGATTGATGTGGAATCCAAAGCCATGGCTTATGTAAAGGGTGATGTGAAAGATGTAAAAGAGGCGATTTCAGGAGCGTGTGATATTATTGCCGAACAAATAAATGAGGATGAATATGCCCGTAATGCAATACGAAATATTTTTCAACGTGAGGCTGTTATTACCTCAAAGTTGGTGAAAGGTAAAGAGGAAGAGGGCGATAAATACAGGGATTATTTCGATTTCTCCGAGAAGTTAAGCAAAGTCCCTTCTCACAGAATACTTGCCATAAGAAGAGGTGAATCGGAGGGTTTCTTGCGGGTAAATATTGCACCTGACGAAGATACGGCACTCGAAAGACTGGATAAGCGTTTTCTTAAGGGAGATAACGATAATGAAGCTACCAACTATGTGGCCGATGCAATCGAAGATTCTTATAAGCGCTTATTAAAGCCATCTATTGAAACGGAATTCAGTGCTATATCGAAGGAGAAAGCCGATGAAGATTCAATACATGTTTTTACTGAAAACCTAAGACAATTGCTGCTTGCTCCACCTTTAGGCGAAAAGAGAGTTTTAGGTATCGATCCGGGATACCGCACAGGCTGTAAACTGGTGTGTCTGGATGCTGAAGGAAACCTGATTCATAACGAGACAATTTATCCCCATCCCCCACAAAATGAGACATCGAAAGCCGGAAATAAAGTAGTGAAACTGGTAACAACATATAATATAGATGCCATAGCAATAGGTAATGGAACCGCAAGCCGCGAAACAGAACGGTTTATAACAAATCTCCGCTATGAAAAACAAGTACAGGTATTTGTTGTAAGCGAAAACGGTGCATCTATTTACTCGGCTTCTAAAACAGCGCGTGAAGAGTTTCCTGATTATGACGTGACCGTAAGGGGAGCAGTGTCTATAGGCCGGCGTCTGATGGATCCTTTGGCCGAACTGGTAAAGATAGATCCCAAATCGATAGGTGTAGGACAATACCAGCATGATGTGGATCAGACCAAATTGAAAAACTCTCTGGACCTGACAGTAGAGAGCTGTGTGAATCTGGTGGGAGTAAATGTAAATACGGCTAGCAAGCATCTCCTGACCTATGTATCGGGATTGGGACCTGTATTAGCTCAGAATATAGTAGATTACCGTACTACAAACGGTGCATTTAAATCGCGTAAGGAATTGATGAAGGTTCCGCGTATGGGCGAAAAAGCATTCGAACAATGTGCAGGGTTTCTCCGTATAGCCGGTGCAGAAAATCCACTTGATAATTCGGCTGTCCATCCGGAAAGTTACCATGTAGTGGAGAAGATGGCTAAAGACCTGAAATGTACGGTTAAAGAATTGATAGACAATAAAGATTTGAAGAAATCCCTTAGCTTGGATAAATACATATCCGACAAAGTAGGATTGCCTACCCTAAATGATATAATAGAAGAACTGGACAAACCCGGACGCGACCCGCGAAAGGGCATCAAAGTTTTTGAATTCGATCCTAATATCAGGACAATTGAAGATTTGCGCGAAGGAATGCGTCTACCGGGAATAGTTACCAATATTACAAACTTCGGTTGCTTTGTAGATGTTGGTATAAAAGAGAACGGCCTGGTGCATATATCGGAATTAGCTGATCGTTTTGTTTCAGATCCGTCTGAGGTTGTTTCATTGCATCAGCATGTAGAAGTGAAAGTCTTATCTGTCGATCTGGCCAGAAAAAGGGTACAGTTGTCGATGAAGATGGCATAATCAAAAATAAAAAGACAGGTATTGATACCTGTCTTTTTCATATTTAAACCTGATTATGATGGTATAACAAGTTTCTGTCCCGGATGGATGATATTCGGGTCTTTTATTTGATCTCTGTTTGCTTCATATATTTTCTGCCATGTCATCCCCGGATATTTCTTTGCAATTTTACTAAGGCTATCTCCGGATTTTACTTCATAAGTCTCTTCTCCGCCGGAAATAACATCTATTTTCAAAACAAGATCGCCGGAACGCATATCCGGATCAATTTCATCATACAATGCCCAAATGCGTTCTTTAACGGTACTTGTAGCCGAGCCATTAACATACAAAACATTATCCTGTTCTACAACGGATAGATTTTCTACATTCGATGCTTGTGCGTATTGCACCAGTTTAGCATATTTATCTTTTAAGCTCATTTATTTAAGTTTTAATTGGTTAAGAACTTTCTTGGGTTGTGCTTCATTCGCTATTTGCATAATCTTTTGCAGATCTGCTTTTTTAGCCTCACCTGTTAATGTAACAACACCACTATCAACAGCCAGTTTGACATCCTTGAATCCGGCAGTAGTCAGAGCATTGGCAATAGTAGTTGAAAGGGTTTCATCAGGATTAATAACGACAGGAAGCTTTACTTCAATATTGTTTGTTACAGATTTTATATCTTTTACTGCCTTTACAGCAGCCTCTGCAGCAGCTTTAGCTTCTTCGGACTCAACAGTACCGGTAAGGGTGGCAACACCATCTTTAACTGTAGCAGTCACAGAAGATTGAACTGTAGAAAGAACTGTTTCTACTTGCTTTTGTAATTTCTCATCACTGGGTTTACAGGAATAAAACATTGCACCACTTAATAATGCACATGTGAGGATTAAAACTAATCTTTTCATTTTTATCTAATTAATATTTAGTAATAAAATACGGTAACTGTTACTGTTTAAATTCAGAATGTATTTATGTGTAGTTAACAATATATGATTGTGTTTTGTTCCTTCATTATGAAAGAATTATTAGCTTTATAAAGAATTCATAAAACTGTCCAATATCAGTTGTTATACATAGGTTTGTAAATGGAACAAGGTTTATCAAAAAAGGTATTATGTCTGATGGCTGTTTCGGCTTGTGTTGTTGTAGCAAATAATTATTACAACCAACCTTTGCTGGGTGATATCAGCCGTGAATTGAATATTACTGAAAGTAAAGCAAACCAAGTTGCCACAATTACCATTTTAGGGTATGCCCTCGGCCTTTTTCTAATTGTCCCTTTAGGCGATATGCTCAAGAAGAAGAAACTGATTATTGCTGACTTTGTGCTGATTATCGCATCTTTATTATGTTTTGCATCCAGTTCCAGTATAGAGATAATGCTACTATCCGGCTTTCTTATTGGGCTGAGTTCGGTAGTTCCTCAAATGATGGTACCATTAGCTGCGCAACTATCCGCTCCTGCACATCGCAGTAAAAACATAGGGATAGTCATGAGTGGACTATTGATAGGTATATTAGGATCACGCGTAGTAAGTGGGTATGTAGGAGCATATTGGGGATGGAGAATGATTTTCTATATAGCAGCAGCGGTAATGTTTGTTTTATGGATATTTATTATTGTTTTATTGCCGGATGTGAAGCCTACTTTTAATGGTACATATAAAGCATTAATGAAGTCGATTTTGACATTAGTCCAGAAAAGATCTGATCTACGTATAGCAGCTATAAAAGGTGCATTAAGTCTGGCCTCTTTTCAGGCATTTTGGACTACATTGACCTTCCATGTAGAACAACCTCCTTTTTCGGCACAGAGTGATACTGCCGGATTATTAGGGATTGTAGGTATCGGCGGGGCATTATGCGCTTCCTTTGTTGGTTCCATAGCAGATAAAGTAAACCGGGTTGCGCTATATTTAGTAGCTATCTTATTGATGTTAGCCGCATGGTTCTTTTTTGGATTTATGGGTTATACTTACATCGGACTAATAATAGGAATTTTTATTTTGGATGTTGGCCTGCAATCTATACATGTTACTAATCAAAGTATTATTTTTGCTAAAGATGCAGATGCAACCAATCGCCTGAATACAGTTTACATGACATGCTACTTTCTGGGAGGTTCCTTTGGAGCATACATTGGAGGACTTCTTTGGAGTATCTATGGTTGGCCAGGAGTTGTTTTCTCGGGTGCACTATTTGTTGTTTTACTACTAATCTTTCAATTGATGGAATTAAGGAAAAAATGATGGTGATTTAGAGAAGTTTTTAGCTTTATGAAAATATAATAATTTAGCAGATGAAAATAGCTCTTTGGATATATCTAATCCTTTCTACTCTGGGACTATTTAGAGTATTATATGAAATAATAGACTGTATGGTCAGTTATAAATATGAGACTGTAGACGAATACGGACATTTAGATAGCAAACTTCTATGGCTATTAATTTTTACCATCTACATCTTAATTAGTATCATTATTGCAATTATAGTTCTGATTAAATTGAGAAAAAGAAAATAGATACGTTTTATTTACGGCCGACCAATAATAGCAGAAATATTTCGACAGGATTTTCATGTGAAATAATAAATCCCCAGACATTTCTGCCTGAGGATTAATTTCTGTGGAGAATATCGGACTCGAACCGATCACCTCAACACTGCCAGCGTTGCGCTCTAGCCAGATGAGCTAATTCCCCATTTATAAAGACGATGCAAATATATACATTTTTTGTAAATAACAATAAATTACATCAATCTATTATTTTAGATACTGCGAACAATATTCTACAACAGCTTTTATATTCTCAAGATTATTGAAATCAAGATTATTCTTTTTCACATACTCTTTTATATCTTCTTCATGCCCCTTAAATAACTTTGCAAGAGAATCTGCAGAATAGAAGCGTTTCAGGTTATTTTTCATTTTAAGGTAATAAAGATTCTCAGACTTTACTTCAAAATCTTCAGCTGTAGTCAATTTCAAAAATTGCCCTCCTTGATTCTCTATCATACCGATACTACCAACTGCAGATGTATGAGATGTAGTACCATAAGCTCCTTTCTTACCTTTTGACATGTATTTAGCCTCCCATTGGATATAAAATACACAATCTCCGATATTCATTCTTTCATAGAAAGATGTTCCTTTTATATGTTCAAAAATGCGCCCGTCAATATTAATATAAGACACCTCGTTTGGTTCTGCAATTTCTAATATAGTACTATCTGCTGCTGATATAAACATCAATCGCTGATTAATAATATCATAATTGAATAAAGCTTGATATGTATCCCCTCTTTTATTTACCAATTTACCCTGTTTGAATTCATCAAATATAAATTTTGTTTCTATTTGCTGGGCAAATACAGTGGTTGAAGTAAGAATAAACAGTAACAGGAAGTAATATTTATTTTTCATGATTCTGTAAGGTTGGTTTTAATACTCAAATATAAAGAAAAAAGTTCTAATATATAATATTAGAACTTTTAAATATCTTTTACAGAAATATTTAGATATCAACTATAAATTTCTTCAAATCAGCATTTAATAAGGTTTTAGGTACTGCCTGTTTTACCTCGGTTATGATGATATCCAATACCCTTTCACGTAAAAATTCACGACGGGTAACAAGGCTTATCTCACGTACCGGAGATATCCCTTTCAATGGACGTACATTTCTTTTTTGCTGTTCGTTTAGCTCATCTATGGCCATTTCCGGAATAATAGTAAGCCCGCTGTTATTATCTACTATATTTATCAATGTATTGATACTTCCGGCCTCGTATGAGAACAGAGAATGAGAACTCTTACGTTTACGCATATTACAGATACGCAATATTTGTCCTCTGAAACAATGTACTTCTTCTAATAACCACAAACGGTTTATATTCAAATCATCTTCCTCCAGTTCTTTCTTTGCATACAGCGATGTTTCTCTCGGAGATACATATGCATAGAAACGTTCATAATAGATAGGATGTTCTGATATTTTATCGTTCTTTAATGGAGTAGCCAATATAGCTCCATCCAGCGCACCGTTCAGCAATTTTTCTATAATTTGTCCGGTTGTTGTTTCTTCAATTACCAGAACAATATCATACCCGTTCTCATCGTGTATTTTCATCAACTTAGGTAACAAATAAGGTGCAATAGTTGGTATTATACCTAATTTGAAAACGCCTTGTACAATGCCCTTTTCTTCTTGTATGATCTCTTTAATTTGTTTAACCTGCGAAACAATAACACGTGCCTGATTAATTATTTGAACACCTATCACAGTTGGTTGAACAGGTAGTTGGCTACGATCAAATATTTTCACGCCTAACTCATCCTCCAATTTCTGGATCATCATACTCAGGGTAGGCTGCGTGACAAATGAAGCCTCGGCCGCTTTAGCAAAGTGGCGATTGTTGTCCACTGCTATAATATATTCCAGTTGTTGTATGTTCATATTTTACTGTATTTAGTTAGTATTCGCGTTGTCCAAATATGGATGATCCTACTCTGATCATTGTAGAACCTTCTTCTATTGCAATTGTATAATCGTCAGACATTCCCATCGATATTTCAGAAAAAAGATCATTCTCCGGGAAATAGTCTTTCTTTAGCTCATCATAGAAAGATTTCAGACTTTTAAACTCTTTTCTTATCTGACTTTCATCCTCTGTAAAAGTAGCCATCCCCATTACACCTCCTATATATGCATACTTCAAGTCATTATGTAGTCCATCTTGTAAGAGTTTTCTACATTCATCAAAAGAAAGGCCGTATTTTGCTTCTTCTCTTGCAATATGTATTTCAAGTAAGCAACAAATCTGTTTTCCTATGACGGCGGCTTGCTTTTCTATCTCTTGCAATAATTTAAGGCTATCCACACTATGTATTGTATGTGTATATGGTACAATCACCTTTACTTTATTTGTTTGTAAATGCCCTATAAAATGCCATTGTATATCATTTGGCAGTAGAGAATACTTTTGATCTATTTCCTGCATTCTGCTTTCTCCGAAAAGCCTCTGACCTATACTATATGCTTCTTGTATAGCTTCCACAGAATGGAACTTGGATACTGCAATTAATTTTACATTATTGGGCAGATTATCTTTTATTGTATGTAAATTGTCCGAAATACTCATTTTATATTATAGATGCAAAGTACCTATAAATATTTATTATTACTTTATTAAGTTAATATGATCTTTTTCTTAGCATCTTCTGAATATGGAAATACATCCATTATTGTAGTTTCAGTCAATGAAGCCACGGAATAATCAGCCAATGTACCTTCCATTCCTTTTTCTACAACTTTCAGGGCTTCTTTGATATCTGAAGCTTGTGCAAGCATTTGCACTGCTGTTTTTTTCTCTGTGCCACTCTTTTCGTCGAGGCTGATAAACATTACCTTTGCCTTGAAAAAACGATCACCATTATCATTAAAAAATAGTTCTGAGAGTTTAGCTCTCTTAATATCGGTAATAGTAAACTCACCTGATATATAAGGTTTAATCTCTTCAATAATTCGTGCCTCTGCTTCTGTAAATGATAAAGCATCTACTAAATAAGGTTCTGTAACCTTTTTTTGCATTCCGTTTTCGAGAGTCTTCTCGTAACTAACTTTGCATTCAAACCAATTATGCATATAATATCTTATTGTTTTAATCTATATTTTACAAATACAAATATAAACAATTTAATTCACTGTATCTATTAATTGATAAAAGTTCTCTATGAAATATTTTAAAATGCAATTAATTTCAGAGTTCAAATCATAAAAAAAAGCCTGCTAAAAAATCAGCAGGCTTCTATATTATTATATCCGTATTTTATTCTACAGGAATATCTTTATTTACATTTTTACTACCTACAGCAGCATAATATAACAGGTAAGCCAGTCCTACAAATACTACCCAGTAGCTGGCCATATAACCTACATTGTCAGCAATAAAGTTTTGTAGAAGTGGCAATATACCTCCACCACAAACCAGAGTCATAAAGATACCGGATGCTGTTGTTACATATTTACCAAGTCCTTCTACAGCAAGGTTAAAGATACCACCCCACATTACAGATGTACAAAGTCCGCATAATACGAGGAACATCGCATTGATAGGCACTTCCATCATACCAAATGAAAGACTTCCGTTTATGCTTTGGAATACAGGCATAGATACCTTCATTGTAATAGGCAGGAATATAGCAAGCAATACCAATACAAGACCAAGGCCTGAAGCAACTGTCAACATAGACTTACTAGACACCTTACCTCCGATAGAAGCTCCTATGAATCGACCTATCAGCATCAGGAACCAGTATGTACCTGTAACGAAACCTGCAGATGTAGCATCAAGACCTGCGATTGATTTATCCGCAAGGAACAAATTTAAAGTTCCCGGCACACCTACTTCTACACCAACATATACAAAGATACCTATTGCTCCCAATATAAAGTGACGGAAAGATAATGCACTATATTTGTCTTTAACCCCATCTACTGCTTTCTTAACTTCCATATGAGGCTCTGGAATCTTAACTAATGACAGAATAATAAAAGCAAAAGCAAAAATAGCCAAAGCGATATACATTACCGGATATACATCTGTTATATTAGCTTTCGTTACATCGGCAACGAATATTCCGACTAATACAGGCACTAAAGTACCACAAAGAGAGTTAAATGTTCCTCCTGTTTGTATTAGTGCACCACCTTTGTTACCACCACCACCAAGGGTATTTAGCATCGGATTAACAACAGTATTCAGCATACACATTGAAAAACCGGCAACAAATGCACCAACCAGGTATATAGCAAAGCTTCCGGCACCACCAGATAAATATTGGATGCCGACGCCGACAAAACCAACAACGATAGCTATCAAAGCTGTCTTTTTATAACCAATTTTCTTTAATAAGATACCAGCTGGAATACCCATAAACGCATAAGCGATAAAGTTGGCAAGCACACCAAGCATTCCCTCTGCATTGCTAGCTCCAAATTGGTTTTTCAGTACAACACCCATCGGCGCTGCCAGATTTGTTACAAATGAGATCATCCCAAACAGAAGGATCATCACAATAATCGGTAACAAATAATTCTTTTTTTCTGTACTACTCATGATTAATTTTTACATTAGATTGTTTTATAGTATTATTAATTTATATCATTTGGGCCAATCTTCACTCTGAGAATTCAAAGGGTAATTAAATTACACAAAACTCAATTACCCCTTGACTCTCTTTGGATATGGTTAGTATCCAAAATTCATGGTTGTTTAGGTTAAGTGAAGATTGTTATTGTATAAAACGGTGTAAAAATACTTATCTCTTTTCAGCTGTCATTCATAAAAAAACGTGTTGTATAACATATATTTTTATGCAAAAAAGTCATTTCTTTTTATAGCATCTTGTACATCAATTCTATCCGTTTTATGTCTTTTTGCTTTCGTCGTCAAAACTGTCGTAAAACTATTATCAGATTATCAATCTATTACCTTTTCTTATTAAGAAACATATATCAAAAAATAAAGAAAAAGATAGAATAAACTTACGCTTTGAAAGCATATATAAAAATACGAATATCTGTAAAATATCTTAATTCCATTTTTTATAGGATTAACAATATTTAATATTGCTACTTTTGTGTTCTGATCAAATATGAACACAAAGATAAAAGAAGTGTTATAGCTAAAAACATATCTATGGAATCTATTCGCAATTTGTACAAAATCGGTCATGGACCTTCTAGTAGCCATACAATGGCCCCGCAAAAAGCGGCACAAATGTTTAAGAATGAAAATGAATATGCAACTTCATTCAGGGTAACATTATATGGCAGCCTGGCTGCTACTGGTAAAGGGCATATGACAGATGTTGCTATCATAAACACATTATTGCCCTACCCTACCAAAATTGTATGGGAGCCGGAAACAGTACTCCCCTTTCACACCAATGGAATGAAATTCGAAGCTATAGTAAAAGACGAATCTGTGAAAGAATGGATTGTATATAGTATAGGAGGAGGTGATCTGTCTGATGGGAAAAGCAAAGTAGACAAGCAAACATTGTATGATAAAAATACGATGAAAGACATCCTCGAATGGTGCCAGCGAACAGGTAAAACATTCTGGGAATATGTGGAAGATACAGAAGGTAAAGAAATATATGATTATTTACTGGAAGTATGGAAAACGATGGAAGCTGCTATTCATAGAGGTATAGATGCGGAAGGGTTGCTACCAGGAGGACTCGGACTACAACGTAAAGCTTCGATGTATAGTATTAAAGCAAAAGGCTATCAGGGATCTATGAAAAGCCGTGCCTTAATATATTCATATGCATTAGCTGTATCAGAAGAAAATGCCAGCGGGAATATAATAGTTACGGCACCTACTTGCGGATCAAGTGGGACTCTGCCTTCAGTATTATATCACCTGAATGTAAATCATAACTTTAGCGATCAAAAAATAGCACGGGCACTTGCAACTGCGGGACTGATTGGTAATATAGTTAAAACAAATGCCTCGGTATCAGGAGCGGAAGTGGGTTGTCAGGGTGAAGTCGGTGTAGCATGTGCAATGGCTGCAGGAGCAGCATGTCAGCTATTTGGAGGTTCACCCCAACAAATAGAGTATGCAGCCGAAATGGGTCTTGAACACCACTTAGGATTAACTTGTGACCCTATTTGCGGATTGGTTCAGATACCTTGTATCGAAAGGAATGCTTTTGCCGCAGCCAGAGCTTTAGACTCTTGTTCATTTGCAATGCTATCTGATGGCAAGCACCTTATTAACTTTGACAAAGTAGTGCGTACAATGCAACAAACAGGACATGATTTACCTAGTCTTTACAAAGAAACGTCTTTAGGAGGGCTTGCTGTAAATATAGGCAATACAGATGATTAATAAAGATTTTGTATATTATATTTAAAACTTTGATTATAAGATAATTATCAATAAATTCCAATAAAAAACTTATTGTAACAAAATACAATATAAACATTTGTAATCCTTTTGATTAATCATAAAATTCAATCTTTTATCTTTATATATTGGCCTATATTTTATTTTTAAATACCAGCTAATTTCCTACTTTTGTAAAAGATAACTAAACATAACAATTAAAATATATCATGACAGAATTATCCTTACTTAGTAGAAGTTCAGACAACATTCGTATTTTGTCAGCTTCTATGGTTGAGCGTGCCAAGTCGGGTCATCCCGGCGGAGCCATGGGCGGAGCCGATTTCATAAATGTCCTGTTTAG
>JAITVV010000043.1 GCA_031285625.1 Prevotella sp. | reverse complement strand
GTAAATCTAAAATAAAAATGACCCCGTCGACCAGGATAATTTAGGGGTAATCATAAAGTTTTTTCAGGGGTCAATTTAGATTTGGCACGAGGGGGCAACGCTCACTGGATTTTCCAGCTTAGGAATCTACTCTTTCAATTCAGAAATCAAGTCTAAATCTTCAAGAAATTGATTCGAGAACAGAACGTTTAAGGGGAGGATAATTCATTTCACACCTCTCAATATCCTCATAACATTTGGTGAACATTGCAGAAAATCAACCACCTTTAAAAAGTTTATGTAAAGGTTCAATATTTCGAGGCTGTCGTGTACTTTCTAAATAAAAAACCTTCTGATTATCAGAAGGTTTTTTATTTGATAACATTTTTCAATTTGTTCTTTGAAGTTTATGATCATAAAAATCAATTGACTTACTAAATATTTCTTTGATTGTTAATGTATTGACGAAATAATATCAGAAATATTTTATTTATGATAGCGTTGTCGTTATATTTGCATGAAAAATATGTTAAATAACTCTTTTGATTGTTCTAATGCCTTATCACAAATATATAAAAAAGCCCTCTCGAATAAGTATTATTATTTTTTTGTAATAGTTTATCTAATTATATTCTTGTATAATATATTATGATTTTTAGCAAAATTAAGAGTGATTTATACTTAAAAAAAGAAGATGTATTTATCATAATTTTTTGCTTGAAAACAAACTAATTCTCATGAATTTACTATAACTTAGTTCCATTAAAAAACCTTGTTAACATTATGTAATCTCATGGAAAAAATCACAACATCAGAAGTTCTTGAGTGGGCGAAAGATTTTCTCAGGAAAGCCGAAAGAGAATTAACACCAGAGGAAGTTAAAGAACAAAAAAAGTTCGCTTCACTTATACAAACTCCATCTAATAAAACTGTTTTATCCAAAATGTTGGATGAATCATCACAAATTAGAGACCGGAGTCTTGTTATCAAACGAATGAAAGAACTAATAAACGAATATGGTGTACCTGATTTTTTCAATTCATTTGACAAATTCCAACTAAAACTCTTTATGAATTTTGGTTTTCTAGCTCCTGATATTGCGGTACCATTATTTAATAAGAGACTACGCGAAGAAACCAACAAGATAATTATAGCTGAAGAGCGCCCTGCACTTACCGGACATTTATCAGGTAGATGGAAATCCAGAATAGGGCAGAATGTAAACCTATTGGGTGAAGTTGTTCTAGGAGACGGAGAAGCAAATAATAGGTACAAGCATTATTTGGAAGCCCTGCAAGAACCTGATATAAATTATATATCTATCAAATTGTCGGGTATATATGCTCAGATTCATCCGTTAAGTTACGAACAAAACAAAAAAGAGCTATGTAAGTTGGTTGCAACTATTTATCAACAAGCAATAGACAACCCATATACAGATCAGGATGGTGTAACTAAACCAAAGTTTGTAAATCTGGATATGGAAGAGTATAAAGATACAGAGTTGACACTTGATGTCTTTGAAGAGGTATTAAGTATGCCTCAATTTAAGAACTATATGGCAGGAATCGTTGTTCAGGCTTATCTGCCTGATGCAGGACTGTTTCAAAAGCGCTTGTTGAAGTTTGCGAAAAAACGTGTTGAAGAAGGTGGATCTCCTTTGAAAATGCGTTTGGTAAAGGGTGCTAATCTACAAATGGAAAGTATTATATCTTCCCTCAGAGGGTGGAAGAATCCTGTACTGCCTACAAAGATAGAAGTAGATGCTAATTATATGCACATACTCGATATTGGCTTACAGCCGGAAAATGCAAAAGTAATGCATGTAGGGGTTGCATCGCATAACTTTTTCAGCATCGCATATGCTTATCTGCTAAGTGAGAAGAACGGAGTTTCAGAATATGTGACATTTGAAATGCTTGAAGGAATGGCAAATCACTTGCCTCGTGTAGTCAGGAGTTTGAACAAGCAGATTATTCTGTACACACCGGTGGTAAAAAAGGCTCACTTTCTGAATGCCATTTCTTATCTGGTACGTCGTCTGGATGAAAATACAGGAAAGGATAATTTCTTAAGCTACTCTTTCAATCTGAAACTGGACAGCCCGCAGTGGGAATTTCTTGTTAATCAATTCCTTGAAGCCTATAAGCTGAAAGATGGTATTATTCCAACTGTGTATCGTACACAAAATAGAAAAGATAAGCCTGTACCAGTTAAGGATATTAATGTGTTCCATAACGAACCTGATACTGACCTCGACCTTCACCCAAACAGAGAATGGGCATTAGAATCTCTTCGAAAATGGGGTACATTGGTGAATGAAAAGAATTTTGTTATACCTGTACAAATTGGAGATAAGGAAATCATTACCGAAAACAAGAAGAGGTATTATGACCGTAGCCGTAATGATCAGGTTTGTTTTTGTGAAGCCAATCTGTCTTCATTAGACCAGATAAAAGAGATAATTGCCATTGCGAAAGAAGATAAATCGGGTTGGAGAAATACTGATATAAATAAACGTAATGAGATATTGCATCAGGTAGCAGACAATCTAAGTGCTAAGCGTGGAGATTTGATAGGCTGTATGGCTGCTATCACAGGTAAAACATTTATGGAAGGAGATGTTGAAGTCTCGGAAGCAATTGATTTTTGCCGCTTTTACCCAATTACAATGAAGCACTTTGAGAAACTAGATACTGTAACATATAAACCGAAGGGGATTATCCTTGTTATTCCACCATGGAATTTCCCTTTGGCGATTCCGGTAGGAGGAGTCGCAGCGTCTTTGGCAGGAGGTAATACTGTTATACTGAAACCAGCAACAGTGGCATTACCTATTGCCTGGGAATTTGCAAAATGTTTCTGGGATGCCGGAGTACCTAAAGATGCATTACAGGTAGTTTGTAGTGCTGATCGTTCCTCTCTTAATTATCTGACAGCTCACCCGGCCATTAAACATGTAATCCTTACCGGCGGAACTGATACTGCATTCAGGTTATTGGAAAATAGCCCAAGGACTCCGCTTTCGGCAGAAACCGGAGGTAAGAATGCAATCATACTGACTGGAAACGGAGATCAGGACCATGCTATATTAAATGTAGTTTCTTCTGCTTTTAGTAATGCTGGGCAAAAATGTTCCGCTTGCTCACTGTTCTTAGTTGACAAAAAGACTTACAATGATGAGAATTTCAAATCAAAACTGAAAGATGCTGTAACCAGTATGCGTACAGGTAGTGTTTGGGATACGATGAATATGGTGGGCCCAATGATCACTAATGATAATGAGAAACTATTGCATGCAATAGAACATCTTGAAGAAGGTGAATCCTGGTTGGTTGCACCAGAATTCCTAGATGAGAAGAAATATGTACTCAAGCCGACCGTAAAATGGGGTGTAAAACCAAGTAGTTTCACTTTCAAAAACGAACTGTTTGCACCTTTACTATCTGTAGTTTGTATAGATAACTTAAAACAAGGTATTGAATATGCAAACTCTTCTGAGTATGGGCTTACAGCCGGCTTGCAAAGTCTGGATGAAGAAGAGCTGGATATGTGGAAAAATAGTATAGAGGCTGGAAATCTATATATAAACAGAGGTATAACCGGGGCTATTGTAAATCGTCAGCCATTTGGAGGTATGAAGCGCTCGGCATTTGGTGGTGGTATAAAAGCTGGAGGCCCAAACTACGTGTCATGCTTTGTCGAATTTGCAGAGAAGGAAATAACCTCAATGGCAGAAAAGAATTCCCTGAGTGACCTTCTATTAGATGAAAAAGATCGGAACCGTTTAAATTTTGCTTTGGATAACTATAATAAAGCATGGCAAAATGAGTTTGCCCATGAGAGGGATGTAAACCATATCTATGGAGAAGAGAATACTTTCCGTTACCTTCCTTTAAAGAACCTTGGTTTTAGGGTTCAGGAAAATGATAGCTTATGTGATATATTACTGGTTCTTTCTGCTTCTAACAAGGCGAATACACCTATTACAGTAAGTATTGGCGGAGATGACAAAAAGCTAGAAGCGATAGAAAGAGCGTCCAAGCTTCTTTTAGGTATCTCTGTTAAAATACAAGCCGAAGATAAATTCATAGAGGAGATGGACTCCTACGAACGTATACGCACTTCTAGCCCTGATCTGTCAGATGCAATTTATCTGAAAGCAGCAAAACTAGGTAAGCATATTGCATCAGATAAACCTATCATAGAAGGTAGATTAGAACTATTAAACTATCTGAAAGAGCAAAGTATTGCTTATGAATATCATCGCTATGGTAGTATCTTTGGAGAAGATAAATAATACAAAGCTGTCTGTAATAAGGCTTCCAATATTGGAAGCCTTATTATTATTTCTATATTCCAAGCATAACTCCTATTGTATATGTCTTCAAGTCTGGCCCTTTATCTTTCCCAAACATAGAAAAAGGAGAATAATAAGCATAAACACTAATATCATTAATACCTACTTGTAGCCTTAGTTTCATATCAACAGGACGAATATTGAGATCACGTCCCATGTTTTTTACAACCTTTTCATTATCAACGTAATATTTTACTTGCGATTTGGAGTAATATTTGAAGAAACCTACTACCCCACCTGATACGTGGAAATTAGAAATTTGATATTCGAGTAGGAGTGGGATAGTTATATAATATGCCAGCAATTTTGTAGACTTATAGTCTATACCTTCAGGTGCTGGTTGAAATGTGGTTCTCCCATCAACTTTGGTCAATGCGGCATTCTCATCAAAATGATAGCGCGACCATTCGGCTCCAATTCCACTAACAACAAGCCAGTTTGATTTGCCGATCTGCTTGTGAAAGTCAAACAGGTTTACTGTGAAATTATGAGACTTACTCATTTTAAGGCTACCGTTCGGGATATCATCATAATTCATAAATCCCATGCCAAAACCTGTCCAGTGTGGGCTTAAGTGTTTTTTCTTCTTCCATGAGAATAAGAAGTTGTAGGAAGAACCTCCCAATAATATGTTGCTCTCATTTTCTTTTTCAGGTATAAGTGTCTGTGACTCTGTTTGGATAGTATCCATACTTCCTGTTGCAGGATTTTGTTCTATAACAATCTTTACTGTCTTTACAATTGTATCCTGTAGAGATGTTATATCTTCAGCATAGGCTGATAATACACAAAGACTAAGAGTTAACAGGGTAATGATCTTTTTCATATTTATTGTATTTTTAAACGTTTATTATTCACATAGATAAAGAGGTCTTTTAGTTTCTTTAGTTCCGAATCTAATTTTGCTGGAGGAAAATTGCCTTTCAGATAAACCACCGTTATCTTATCTGATTTGCATTTATAGAGGATAAATTCACTACTTTTTCCTGATTTATCTTTACCTACATAATAAGTCCCGGATTCCACTTTCCCGTTTTTCTTTACTTCCGAAATGACAAGATTTTTCTCTATGTCAGGTTTTAGAAGATTTAGCACATCCCTCTCTTTCGCAATATTATTATCCATAATAAGGCTTTTATAAAATGTAATATTGCTTCCTTGGGAGAGTACATCGGAAGACAATTGTACCAAAACAGAGCCTTCCTGTTTGCCGTATTTATCAAAAATATCGTTTACTTTCAGATTTTCCTGAGCAACGGCAGATATTGCAAAGACCTGTATTAAACAGAATAATATAAATATTTTATGTTTCATAATTTCTCCTTTTATTCAGTAAAAGAATCTAATATTCCTATTTGGGAACTGATTATATCTTCGTCGATATCCGATATATTCTGGATCGAATTCAGAGCTTCTATGTTAATAGTGTTGGTATCGGTTACTTTTCTGCCATCGATATATACAAGTGTCTTGTTTTGCTCCAATGCAGTAGTATATATAAACTTTATGCAAACTATTACTAATAAACTGGCGGCTATGGCAATCCAGGCATAGAGCGGAATCTTTCTTTTTTTCTTTTCCACAGCTACTTCCTTTCTCTCTTCAGAGAAGAAATTGAACATCGGCGCATATATCTTATGTCTTTTGTCAATATCTGGTTGACGAAAATAGTTTCGAAGAACAGATTCCTCTTTCAGGGTCGTCTCCCCTTCAAAATATTTTTCTAATATCTTATCTATATTTTCCATTTTACCGCGTTGTTTTATTCATACTTATAAACTTATCACGAACCGTTTTTCTGGCTCTCGAGAGATTTACTCTTACTGTACTCTGTTCAGCACACATTATATCGGCAATTTCTTCCAGTTCATATCCGTCTACATCACGCATCAGCATTATCCGGCGTTGGGTTTCAGGCAAAGAGTCAATGATTCGCTTAATGATAGTAGCGCTATCGTGCTGTTCGGTATATGTATATGGAGTTATTGTATTTTCAGCAAGGCTTACATTATCCAGCGAAACATTATACCTCTCTGCCCTTAACCTGTCAATGCATATATTCTTCAGTGTTTGCATAGCAAATCCTCCTACATTCGGATGATTGTTTAATTGTGCCCGCACATTCCAAAGCCTTAAAAAGGTTTCCTGAACAGCATCTTCAACTTCAACTTCATTCGTTAGTATGCTTCTTGCAAAATTCTGCAGTTTCTCGCGGAGAGGCACAACAACCGATTTAAATTTCTCTAACTCCATTTATATTGATAACGGCGCAGTCTCAAAATTGTAACATGAAAAGTAACACTTTAATAAAAAAGTTACAAGGTAGTAAAAGTATACATTATCTGATGTTTTTTTAATATAGTTGATATCCAGTTGTTTAAATTAAAAAGGTGACAAAAGTAACACCTTTTGTGCTCTTTTTCTTCTGTTACTTTCTCCTGCAATTGAGTATCTGTTTATATATAAGATAATTTTAAATTATTAAAAATATTTTTTAAAATAATTATTTAATCATTTGATTAAATCAAAAAATTAATTTATGTTTGTATCATAAATAATAAGCAAATAATATGGAAAAGGATATTTCAACGGAAGAGAAAATAAAAGAAGCAGCTCGCAAAGTGTTTCAGGAAAAGGGATATGGGCAAGCACGTACACGTGATATTGCAGATGCCGCCGGTATAAATCTGGCTTTGCTGAATTATTATTTTCGCAGTAAGGAAAAGCTTTTTGATATAATAATGGAAGAAAGTTTGACTGAAATTTTTTTTGTTATAACAAGTGTTGTTAATGACGAAGAGACTAGTTTATCGGAAAAGATAGAGGCGATTGTGTCTCGCTATACGGATTCATTATTGCCAAACCCTAATCTTCCTCTTTTTGTTTTAAGTGAGATACAGGCAAATCCACAAAGGTTGCTACAAAAGGTAGGAGTGCCCTTGAATATGATGACGGATAGCCATTTCTATAAGCAAATTGAAGAACAGGTAGATAAAGTAGGGATAAAGATATCCCCATTTCATTTTTTTATCAATATTGTCTCTATGTCTATCTTCCCTGTTGTAGGAAAACCTTTGTTGATGAATTTACATACTTCAATGAACGAAAAGACATATTTAGAGTTTATTGAGGAGAGGAGAAAGCTGATTCCTCAGTGGATAAAAATGATGCTTAAACTTGATAATTAGATTCAGATATGAAAAAGTATTTATTTATTATACTTCTAATAATTCTTCCTTTTTTCGGATTTTCTCAGAATCTGCTGACAATTGAACAGTGTCAACAAATGGCAAAAGAGAATTATCCGCTTATCAAACGGTATGCGCTGATAGATAAATCGAAAGAATATAATTTGTCGAATGCAGGAAAAGGTTATTTGCCTCAGTTCTCTCTTACTGCGAAAGCATCTTATCAGTCGGAGGTTACAAAAATTCCTGTGGATATTCCAGGAATGGATATTCCCGGGATGAGTAAAGATCAATACTCTGCAACAGTTGATGTTACTCAGACAATTTGGGATGGAGGCGTAATTAGTTCTAAAAAAGATATAACTAAGTCTGCTTCACTTGTTGAACAGAAGCAGCTTGATGTAGATATGTACAGCATTAATGACCGTGTAAACCAGATGTTTTTCGGTATATTACTTATTGATGCTAAAATAAAGCAAAATGATCTGCTACAGGATGAACTTCAACGTAATCATAACCTCATAACCAGCTATATTGAGAATGGAGTGGCTAATCAGGCTGATCTGGATGCTGTTAAAGTAGAGCAGTTGAAAGCTGTTCAAACTAAGACCCAACTATTATCTAACAAAAAATCATATCTGGAAATGCTTTCCACTCTGATAGGAGAGCCATTGACCGAAAAAACGATTCTGCAAAAACCGAAAGGAGAAGATTTGATAGTTCCGCGTCAAATTAATCGGCCGGAAATGGAGCTTTTCGATGCCCAACTAAATAATCTGGAAACACAGCGTAAAAGTATAAAAGCCGGCTATATGCCTAAACTTGGGCTGTATCTGACCGGAGGTTATGGCAAACCAGGATTGAATATGCTGGAAAATGAGTTCTCAGCCTATTATATAGGAGGAGTACGTCTCTCGTGGAATTTTGGGAGCCTGTATACTAAAAAGAATGATCATAAGCTGATAGATGTAAATCAGGATAATATAATGACTCAGCGGGAAACATTCTTATTCAATACTAATATAGAAACATCACAAGAACAAAATGAGATAAATAAAAACCGTGATTTGCTGAAATATGATGACGAGATCATCAAACTTCGCAATAATGTGAAAAAAGCAGCGGAAGTAAAAGTTGCAAACGGTATCCTTACTGTGACAGACCTTATGCAGGAAATTACTGCCGAAGATATGGCCAGACAAGATAAGATACAACATGAGATAGAACTATTATTATCCATTTACAACTTGAAATTCACTACAAATAATTAAGATATGAGAACAATAAAAAATATATCAATTATCAGTATTGCAACTCTGTTTTTATCCTGTGGAAATGGGGCTGGGGACTATGATGCTTCCGGCGTATTTGAGACAACCGAAATAATTGTTTCTGCTGAGGCAAATGGCAGATTGATGCAATTCAATCTGGAAGAAGGGCAGGAGGTTACTCCTGAAACGGCTATCGGTTATATTGATACTACCCAGCTATATTTAAAGAAAATACAGCTCTTGACAAATGTGAAAGCGGTAAGAAGCGGGCATGTGGATATACCCAGGCAAATAGCTGCTACCAGACAACAGATTGCTACTCAAAAAAATGAACTGAAGCGCTTTGAGAATTTGGTAAAATCGAATGCAGCCAATCAAAAGCAGGTGGATGATATCAATGCTCAGATCAATGTACTGGAAAGGCAGCTTGCCGCTCAGACTGAGACATTTGAAAATTCGAACCGGAATATTTCAGAACAAAGTTCCGGGCTTGATGTACAGGTAGCACAGTTAGAAGACCAGATAGATAAATCTATAATAAAAAGTCCGATAAAGGGTACCATCCTGTCTAAATATGCAGAACCCGGAGAACTTGCAGCACAAGGTAAGTCACTCTTTAAGGTTGCTGATATGGATAATATGTTTCTAAGGGCATATATCACTTCAAGTCAATTAACCCAGGTGAAAATAGGACAGGAGGTAAAAGTATTCGCAGATTTTGGAGAAAAGGACATGAAAGAGTATAAGGGTACAATAACGTGGATATCTGACAAATCCGAATTTACGCCTAAAACGATACAAACCCGCGACGAACGGGCCAATCTGGTATATGCTGTAAAACTAGCTGTTAAGAATGATGGTTATCTGAAAAAAGGGATGTATGGTGAATTGAAATTAAATTAAAAAATAAGGCCATGTTAAAGGAAATCGTTGGCGTTGATGCCGGATTTATCTGGCGGCTATTGGACACAAAAGGTATACTGAGTATAGACCAGTTGATAGAGATGACAGAATATAGGGAGATGTATATTCATCTTGCCTTGGGATGGCTATTACGTGAAAACAAAATAGTTTTTAAGGAAATGGATAATAACTTATATATCGAACTTATATAGCAATAAACATGAAAGCAATTTCTGTAAAGGATATATATAAAAGCTATAAGAATGTTCAGGCTCTGAATAATATCAGTTTTGAGGTAGAACAAGGGGAAATTTATGGTATAATCGGTCCTGACGGTGCAGGTAAAACCAGTCTTTTCCGTATACTTACCACGCTGCTTTTAGCTGATTCGGGGACAGCTACTGTTAATGGATTGGATATTGTAAAAGATTACAAGGAAATCCGGAATAGGATAGGATATATGCCAGGGAAATTTTCCCTTTATCAGGATATGACAGTTGAAGAAAATCTGGAGTTTTTTGCAACTGTTTTCCATACTACTATACAGGAAAATTATCATCTGATAAAAGATATATATCAGCAAATAGAACCATTTAGGACTCGCCGGGCAGGAAAGCTTTCGGGAGGTATGAAACAAAAGCTGGCACTTAGCTGTGCCTTGATACATAAGCCTACTGTGTTGTTTCTGGATGAGCCGACTACCGGAGTCGATCCGGTTTCACGTAAAGAGTTCTGGGAGATGCTGAAGAAATTAAAAGAGCAAAATATCACAATATTGGTATCCACCCCCTATATGGATGAGGCGACATTATGTGACCGTATTGCTTTGATACAGAATGGTAGCTTCCTGCAAGTAGATACTCCACAGAATATCATTAGCCAGTTTACTGAAACTTTGTGGGCTATTCAGAGCAATGAGATGTATAAATTATTGAAAGATCTCAGACAGAACTCTATGATAAAAACCTGTTTTACATTTGGTGAAATGCATCATATAACAGTAGATAATTCCTTAACGCAAGACAATCTGAAGGAGTACCTGACCGAAAGGGGGCATACAAATATTCAAATTAAAGTGATCCGGCCAAATATTGAGGATTGTTATATGCAACTCTCACAAAATCAAAAGGGATGAACGAATCTGTAATATATACTGAAAACCTGACTAAAAGGTTTGGCAATTTTACCGCTGTAGACAATATATCTTTTAGTGTAGACAAGGGCGAAATTTTTGGTTTCCTTGGTGCAAATGGAGCCGGAAAAACAACGGCTATGCGTATGCTGTGCGGATTAAGTTATCCTACGTCCGGCAAGGGGACTGTTGCAGGTTTCGATATTGCAAAGCAGCAAGAAAGTGTGAAGAAGAATATTGGATATATGAGTCAAAAATTTTCACTCTATGAAGATCTGAAAGTCTGGGAAAATATGCGTCTTTTTGGAGGAATTTATGGTATGAAAGAGAAAGTTATTGCTTCCAAAACGGACGAAATATTATCAGAGTTGGGTTTTATGAGTGAGAAGAATACACTGGTAAAAGAATTACCTCTGGGATGGAAGCAAAAACTGGCTTTTTCAGTTTCTATATTTCATGAACCGAAAATAGTCTTTTTGGATGAACCTACCGGCGGGGTCGATCCCGTCACACGCAGGCAATTCTGGGAACTGATATATCAGGCTTCGGACAGGGGGATAACAATATTCGTTACAACACACTACATGGATGAGGCTGAGTATTGCAGACGTGTATCTATCATGGTCGATGGCAAAATAGAAGCTTTAGATACCCCTGCGAACCTACGGCATCAGTTCAACGCAGAGACTATGGACGATGTTTTTCAACAATTGGCAAGAACGGCAAAGAGGGGAGATAGTTAAATGGATAAATTCAATATTATAGTTTGGGTATTACCAATTGTATTCATGGTACATGACTTTGAAGAGATTATCTTTTTTAAGCCATGTATACAAAAAAATGGAATGTATATAAAAGAACGTTTCCCATTTTTGACAAAACTTTTTGACAGACTGGAACACTTGTCCGTTCCGGCTTTTTCTATTGCTGTTTTCGAAGAATTTGTTCTGCTCAGTCTGGTAACTTTTGTTTCGGTAATGTTGGGCTATTATAATGTATGGCTTGCTCTCTTTATGGCATTCTTTATCCATATAATAATTCATATTATTCAGTGGGTAATATTAAGCAGATATATACCGGCAATTGTAACTTCTATACTTGTATTGCCATATTGTATATTTGGTTTTATTTCTATAATTACAATATTTTCTTTGCCGGAAATTCTTATCTGGACTGCTATTGGACTGCTGATTATGATATTGAATTTATATTTTGCTCATTTCCTGGCTTCAAAATTTAATAAAAAATTCTATCAGCTATGAGACAATTTTTATCATTTGTCAAAAAAGAGTTCTATCATATTTTCAGAGATAAACGTACTATGCTTATTCTGTTAGGAATGCCTGTTGTACAGATTATTCTTTTTGGATTTGCCATCACTACGGAAGTGAAAAATACGCAAGTGGCTATATTCGATCCTTCAAAGGATATATCGACACAACGGATTACCGAACAACTAGGTGCTAGTGAATATTTTTCCGTTGCACAAATACTGAGTAATCCTGATGAAATAGAAAAAGTTTTCAAAGAGGGCAAGGCTAATCTGGTGGTTGTATTCGGAGAGAATTTCAATGAAAACCTCCTGCATACAGGAGAAGCATCTATACAGCTGATAGCTGATGCTACGGACCCAAACCAGTCGCTTACCCTTACTGGATATGCAACAAATATTATAGGTTCGTATCAGCAGGAATTGATGCGTGAATATAATATTCCGTTCCAAATAAAACCAGAAGTGAGAATGTTATATAATCCGCAGATGAAAGGAGCTTATAACTTTGTTCCCGGAGTTATGGGGCTGATACTTATATTGATTTGCGCTATGATGACTTCGATTGCTATTGTCCGCGAAAAAGAGATGGGAACGATGGAGGTACTTCTGGCTTCTCCTATCAGGCCCATATATATTATTTTGGCTAAAGCTGTTCCTTATTTTACATTATCGGTTGTCAACCTGTCTTCGATATTGTTACTCTCCGTATTTGTTCTGGAGGTTCCGGTAGCAGGAAGCTTATTCTGGCTTGCAATTATCTCACTTATCTTCATTTTTGTAGCATTGGCTTTGGGGCTGTTTATTTCCTCGGTTGCCGACACACAGGTAACAGCAATGCTTATATCAGGAATAGGCCTAATGATGCCTGTAATGCTGCTTTCGGGAATGATATATCCGATAGAGAGCATGCCTGTTGTATTACAATGGTTATCCGATATTATTCCTGCAAAATGGTATATTTCGGCCGTTAAGAAACTGATGATACAAGGAGTTAGCGTGGTTTATGTCCTCAAAGAAATGGGGATCCTAATCGTGATGGCAATATTCCTGCTTACGGTCAGCCTGAAAAAATTTAAAGTAAGACTTAGCTAACCAATCAAGACTAAAATTATGATAAAGTTTTTGATAGAAAAAGAGTTTAAGCAAATCATTCGAAATTCCTTTATTCCAAGGATGATTATCGGTATGCCGATAATGATGATGCTTATTATGCCATGGGCTGCCAATCAGGAAGTAAAAGATATCAATATCAGTATAGTAGATAATGACCATAGTACATATTCCGAGCGGCTAACTCATAAAGTAACTTCGTCAGGTTATTTTCACCTTACTGATGTATCTGCCTCTAATGAGGAAGCTTTGCATAGTATAGAATCGGGTAAAGCAGATGTTATATTGGATATTGAATCCGGATTTGAACGAAATCTGGTAAGGGAAGGTGCTGCCAGTGTAATGATATCGGCAAATACAGTAAATGGAGTGAAAGGGGGATTAAGCTCATCTTATCTTGGAATTATCCTAAATGATTTTGCCTCAGAGATAAGGAGTGAACAGATACCCCAATCGGGGAAGAATAGTATGCCTGTCATAGATATCAGGCCACAATATAAATTTAATCCGCATCTCGATTATAAAGTATTTATGATTCCTGCCTTAATGGTGATTATGCTTACATTGCTTACGGGAGCTTTACCTGCCCTTAATATTGTAAGTGAAAAAGAGGTCGGGACTATAGAGCAAATGAATGTAAGCCCTGTTAATAAATTTACTTTTATTCTGGCTAAGTTGGTTCCATACTGGATTATCGGATTTATAGTACTTACTATTTGTTTTGGTCTTGCTGCCATAATATATGGCATGCTTCCTCTAGGAAGTCTGCTTACAATATACTTATTGTCGGGTATATACATTCTTGTGATGTCGGGACTAGGGTTGATTATTTCTAATTACTCCGATACAATGCAGCAGGCAATGTTTGTGATGTTCTTTTTTATGATGATTCTTATTTTGATGAGTGGACTGTTCACTCCGATAAACAGTATGCCTGAATGGGCTCAGGTAATAACCCGGTTTAATCCGTTAAGGTACTTTATCGAGGTTATGCGAATGGTTTATTTAAAAGGAAGTGCAATCGCAGAATTGACAACACAAATATTTGCTTTGATCGGATTTGCTCTACTTTTCAATATTTGGGCAGTGATCAGTTACAGAAAGACAAATTAAAAGCATCAGAGGCTTGTTATCACAACAAACCTCTGACATAATTAATAACCTTTTTTTAACCTATTTAATTCAAAGTATCATATTATTTTTTCCATAATTTCTCCATGTCTTCCAGTGTTTTACCTTTAGTTTCAGGCAGGCGTTTCCATACAAACAATGCAGCAATTATTGCCAATGCGCCATATACCCAATATGCAAATCCATGGTTAAACATGCTTACTAATGTATCGTTTTTGTCCATAATAGGGAATGTCCATGAAATAAGGAAGTTGGATACCCATTGTGCGGCAACAGCGATAGACATTACACTGGAACGCACCGAGTTAGGAAATATTTCGGATAACATTACCCAGCATACAGTTCCCCATGACATGGCGAAACCAGCAGTATAAGTAAGCATAAATACAAGTTTTAATCCTCCCGGTAATCCCTGAGAGAAAGATGTTCCCAAACCGATCATAGATATTGCCATAACCAAGGCACCTGTAATCAGTAATGGTTTACGACCGAATTTATCAACAGTCATAATTGCCAATACTGTAAATGACAGATTGATGATACCGACAATGATTGTTTGTAGCAACGCTGAGTCTGTTCCCGAACCCATACTCTTGAATATTTCAGGAGCGTAATACAGGACGACATTAATACCTACAAACTGTTGGAAAGCAGATAATAATACCCCGGTGATAATAATGAGGAATCCATATGACTTGATAGGAACATAAAGTGCGATGATGAAACTGACGATCATTGAGATCTCCAATGCACTGGAAACCCCTGCTAGTGATAATGAAATGATTCCAACAACAAACAGGATCAACCATGTCATCATAAATCTGTAGTATGGTTTCAATGATACCGGCTCTTCATTATCAAAACTAAGTTTGATTTCTTCAATTTCCTTTTTAGCCATGGTACTGCCAACCAGTTTGGTCAGGATACCCTCAGCTTTTTCTGTACGACCTTTCATCACTAGCCATCTAGGAGTTTCAGGTGCGATAAACAATAATAGGAAGAATATAACAGATGGAATAGCTAAAGAAGCGAACATCCATCTCCATCCTGTTTCATGCAGCCATTGGCTATCTCCCTGTTTGGCTATAAAATAATTTACAAAATACACTACGAGCATACCGAATATAATAGCGAACTGATTGAGCCCAACCAGGCTACCACGCTTTTCGGGCGGAGCTATTTCAGCAATGTACATCGGCGATACCATAGAGGCAATTCCGACACCTATTCCACCAAGTATACGGTAAGCTACAAAGTGATATACAAATGAATGATCTCCGGCACTAGGCATACGGAAGCCTATTTCAGGCCATGCTGAACCAATTGCAGCTAATAAAAACAGAACGGCTGCTGCAAATAATGCTTTTTTACGTCCGAATGTCTGGCTTACCCAGCCCGCCATAGCGGCACCAAAGATACAACCTATGAGTGCACTACTTATCACAAAACCTTCCATCGCATTCGCTTCGTTGAGCGATAAGCCCATCGGTTCTATGAAGAAGTGACGAAGGGATTCTACTGTTCCAGATATAACAGCAGTGTCATATCCAAAAAGCAAACCTCCCAAGGTCGCTATCAGTGTCAGTTTCAGAGTATATGATTTACTAGCTTCATTTTTCATCGGTCAAGATTTTTTTGATTTAAGTACAACAAGCACAAGATTATTATAGCCTTGTGCTTGCTATCTGTAATTAGATATACATGTTTACAATTGCTTCATAAAGCTCTTGTTTACCACTTATTTGTTTTGGTTCACCTACTTTATGAGCGATTGTACGTAAATCTTCAAGAGTCAGTTTTCCATCCTCAAATGCTTTACCATCTCCATTATCGAATGAAGCATAACGAGTCTGGCGTAATTTCTTATAATCTGAGTTTTCAAGAATATCTGCAGCAACTAAAAGTCCACGTGCAAACACATCCATACCTGAAATATGAGCGATGAACAAATCGTCCATATCTGTAGAGTTACGACGGATTTTAGCATCGAAGTTTACACCACCGTTACCAAGGCCACCTGCCGGAAGTAATACCAACCATGCATGTGCAAAATCATAGATATCGAGAGGGAACTGGTCTGTATCCCAACCATTTTGATAATCTCCACGATTTGCATCGATACTACCTAGTAGTCCGGCATCAACCGCAGCTTGCAATTCGTGTTCGAATGTATGACCTGCAAGAGTAGCATGGTTAACTTCGATATTTACTTTAAAGTCTTTATCCAGACCATAATTACGAAGGAAGCCTATCACTGTTTCAGTATCAAAGTCATATTGATGTTTAGTTGGTTCCATTGGTTTCGGCTCAATCAGGAATGTACCTGTAAATCCATTCTTGCGTGCGTAGTCGCGAGACATAGACAGGAATTGTGCCAAGTGGTCTTTTTCACGTTTCATATCTGTATTCAACAGGCTCATATAACCTTCGCGGCCACCCCAGAATACATAATTCGATCCACCCAGAGCAATAGTAGCATCAATTGCATTTTTAACCTGAGTGGCTGCACATGGAACAACATTGAAGTCAGGGTTTGTAGAAGCACCGTTCATATAACGTTCATGACTGAATACATTTGCAGTACCCCATAGCAACTTGATGCCCGAAGCAGCTTGTTTTTCTTTTGCATAGTCAACTATCGTTTGCAGGTTCTTCTCATATTCTGACCACGAATTGCCCGAACCAACTAAGTCTACATCATGGAAACAATAGAAATTAAGTCCCATCTTTGTCATGAACTCAAATGCAGCGTCCATTTTATATTTAGCCTGACTGATAGCATCATTACCAATATTCCAAGGATGATGGATAGTTGCACCTCCAAACGGGTCACCACCATCTGCGCAAAGTGTATGCCAATATGCCATAGCAAAGCGCATCCAGTCCTTCATTGTTTTGCCCATCACCACTTTGTTTTCGTCATAAAAACGGTAAGCCAGAGGGTTTTTACTTTCTTTACCTTCAAATTTGATTTTTCCGATTCCGGGGAAAAACTCTTTTGTTCCTTTTAAAATTTCCATGATTGTAATTTATTATTTAATGATTAATAATTATTTATTTGCTTCTATTACAAATGTATTGATCGATTGTGCTTTCATATCCACTGATACCATCTGATCTTTTACATTGATCTTCAGGTTTTTCGGAGAATCGCCTTCATTAGCAGCGATTATCACAATTGAATTATCAGGGTTGTTGAAAGCCAGTATATTATTATAATTCCCTTCCGTAGCCAGGCGCTTTGCACCCGGTTTTACAAAGTGGCTAAACTGTTTCATCAGATAGTATTCAGGATTGTATTTGTAAGTTTTGTTTTCTTGGTCAACCGAGATCAATGAGTTTTGTGGCCATTTCCAGCGGTTATTTGCCGGATCCTTATCCAAAGAAATATTCCAGTACATGTAAGCAGATATTCCATGATTGAAGTAATGTTTCATCAGATTCCAGATATAAAAGCATTGTTGCCATGAGTTTTGTCCATCGCCACATTCGCTTTCGGTTTGCATAAGTTTCATATCCGGATATGTTTCGTGGATTTTGGCTATAGATTCTTTACCTGCCCATTGGAAACCAATTTCAGTAATATATTCTCCACTCTTATTTTGCATAATCGTATCTACCAGTAAATGGTTTCCGCGTTCCATTGTACCAAACATAAGGCGAACTCCCATTTCTTTCATTTGAGGGCCCAGATAATCACCAATGAAAGTGCTCAAACCTGCAGCTGTCCACGTACATGATGGAAATATCTGGCAAGAATTGAATTCATTTTGAGGAGCAACCATTTCTATATTTATATTTTCAGCTTTATATGCTTCTATGAATTTTTTGAGATACAGAGCATAAGCTTTGAAATATTCAGGTTCCTGAATAAACATATTGGTTCCTTCCAAATCTTGGGTAGGACTGCCTTTCAGGTCATTTACATTCGGATTTGGTTTACAAGCGTAATGCTTGTTATACTTCATCCATGAAGGCGGACACCATGGTGAAGCCCAAACCTTAATGTCTTTATTGATTTTCTGAGCGGCTTTGATGAATGGTATTAATGTTTCTTTATCATTGGCTATTGAGAAGTTTTTCATCTCAAAGTCCTTATCTGTTTCATTGTATGAGTACCAGTCGCGTGAGAAATCATTTGCGCCTATAGGCATACGGCCCAATGTAAAATTCATACCTTCGCTACTGAACAGATCCTTGATTACCGCATCACGATCAGTTTCACTAAGTGCAGACAGGGTAGTCCACCCTAATTCATTAAAGCAACCTCCGAAGCCATCTACTGTTTGTAATGTTTTATCCGTTAGTACAGTTATATCTGCCGAACCTTCTATTCCGGCCAAGGCAATAGCAGGGTTTTCGACAAAACATGAGTCGGGTGTGGTACTTACCCACTTTACTGTTTTTGGTGTCTGTGAGCATGAAAACAGTAATGCGATAACAGGAATTAAATACAGTAGCTTTTTCATAAATCGGATTTTATTTATTGGTAACAAGATTTCTCCATTGCTGATATGCTTCTCTATATTGATCTTTTTTGTCTTTTTCCGGTTCTATTACGGCTAGTTTTTCCAATGAAGCAAACGCCTCCTGAGGTGTTGAATAGAGGCCGATGCCGATGCCCGCTCCTTTTGCAGCACCGGCTGCTCCATCTGTATTATATAGTTCGATAGTAACGTCACTTACACTGGCTAATGTTTGGGAGAATACCGGACTAAGGAACATGTTTGCATATCCTGCTTTTACTGTCGAAATATTCATACCCATCTCCCGCATTATTTCCATGCCGTATTCGTAAGAAAATACGATACCTTCCTGAGCTGCGCGCAGAATATCACTCTTGTCGTGTATATTGAAGTTAATGCCATGTATCGAACAATTTACATCTTTATTCTCCAGTACCCTTTCTGCTCCGTTTCCGAATGGAATGATACTGATACCTTTTGATCCGATAGGGGATTGTGCTGCCAGATTGTTCATATCACTATACGATAGTCCTTCCACAGCCAGATTACGCTTCAACCATGAGTTGAGAATCCCGGTGCCATTGATGCAAAGCAATACGCCTAGCCTTGTAAGTTCCGTTGTATAGTTCACATGCGCAAATGTATTTACTCGTGAGAGTTTATCATAATTCAGCTGATCGAGTACGCCATATACGACACCCGAAGTGCCTGCTGTTGAGGCTATTTCTCCCGGTTCGAATACATTCAGGGATAATGCATTGTTAGGCTGGTCGCCCGCACGGTATGATACAGGAGTTCCGTCTTTTAATCCCAATTCTTTTGCTGCTTCAGAAGAAACATATCCTTGTACACCAAAGATAGGTTTGATTTCAGGAAAAAAGCTTTTGGGTATGCCATAGTAATTCAAAACATCTTCAGATAATGAATTTGTCTTAAAGTCCCAGAATATACCTTCCGACATACCTTCGATGGTGACAACAATATCGTTTGTCAGTTTCATTCCGATATAATCACCAGGAAGCATCAGTTTATCTATTTTTTCATAGATATGCGGCTCATTCTCTTTTACCCAGGCTAACTTAGATGCTGTAAAATTTCCGGGAGAGTTTAGCAGATGGCTAAGGCATTTTTCTTCGCCTATCGCCTTGAAAGCTTTTTCTCCATATGGAACGGCACGACTGTCACACCAGATGATAGAGGGACGCAATACATTTTTATTTTTGTCTACGAGTACTAGTCCATGCATTTGCCAGGTAATGCCGATAGCTTGTATGTCTTCTCCTTTAGCTCCGGCTTTTTGCATAACAGATTGATGAGCCAGTTTGAGGTTAGTCCACCAGTCGGCAGGATCTTGTTCAGCCCAGCCCGATTTTACAGCAGTAATTTTCATTTCTTCCTTCGGAAAGAAATCAGAAGCTACTATTTTACCTGTATCGGCATTTACGAGACATGCTTTTACCGAAGAACTACCTATGTCATACCCTAATAAATACATAATATATAGTTTTAAATTTTAAGTAGAAAAGTCTAGAGTTTTAACTCATACCCTTTTTATATACTTGTTTTCAATTTATTATACGATTTTTTGTCAAACTTGAAATAACGTGCTGCCCTGTGTGAAACATCTTTTTGTTTTTCATTGAGGGGCAGTACATAAGACATTGCAGCCACCTTCTTATGGAAATTACGTATATCTATTTTTTTATTATAAATAGCCTCATATAACTTATGTAACTGGCTGATTGTAAATTTCTGAGGGAGAAGTTCGAATACAATGGCAGGATTATGTTCTATCCATGTACGAATTTCTGTTAACGATTCTTTTACAATCTGATTGTGGTCGAAAGGCATTTGTGGCAACCGGTCGATAGGGCACCATTCTGTTTGTTTATATTTTGAAACGTTATTTAGCTTTCTGTCCACCTTACAAAGTGATAGATAGGCTACTGTTATCAGTCTGTTAATATTTGGCTGATAGGCCATATCCAACCATTTCATATCATCAGGATTATTGGCCCTGTTGGGCGAGGCAAAACAACGGAATTGCTTCAGGGTCATTCTTTTTATTCCAGTGAGCTCAAATAACACCCTGTTTGCAGCATCATCCACGTCCTCCTCGTTATATATAAGACTACCCGGAAGTTTTAAGTCTTTAGCACCTTTTTTATCAACATCTCGTTGTACTAACAGGATGTTGAGTTGATCATCATCGAAACCAAAGACAACGCAGTCGACAGAGACATAAGTATGTATGAAGTTTGTTCTCATGGTAATTAGTTATGGTACTTATTGTATTAAGTACAAATATATTATTTCGATTTGATAAATAATAATATATAGATGATTATTTTTAGTTAAATAATTGTATTACAATATATTACATATAGTGTTAAATACAATAAGATGTATGCTGATATTGTATATTATACATTAAGAAACCCTTTCTGGAAAAGGGTTTGAAAAAGTAAAAATTAACACATAAACCATTCGATTTACATGTTAATTTTTACAATAAGATATTTTAATGAAAAGAAAATTATTTTGTGGTAATTTCTATTGTAGCTTCTTTTAATCCCTCCGATTTTGCTTTCAGGATAATCTTACCGGATTTCTTATTTGATTGTACAATTGCGAGCGCTTTCCCGCTAAATAGTTTTCTTGATGGCTTTTTCAAAGAGTTGGAATCTGTTGGGTCTCCATTGTCTGTACCTGCAATTACCCCGTTTCCATCAATAGAGAAGCTTATCAGATTATCTGCTACCGGAACCGGGTTCCCATCTGCATCCATAACTTCTACTGTAACAAAAGACAAGTCTTTTCCATCGGCTGCTATTGTTTGTCTGTCGGCTATGAGTCTGATCGAAACCGGATCTCCAGTTGTTTTTATTTCTTTGGTAAGTATCTCTTTGCCATTTTTATATGAGATGGCTTTTAATGTACCTTTTTGATAAGGAACCCTCCAGAAAACATGGTAAATATTTTTTTCCTTCGTTTTTTTACCAAGAGATTTATCATTAAGGAATAGTTCTACTTCATCAGCATTGTTATAGTATGCCCATATATCAATGATTTGTCCTTCTTGCCAGTTCCAGTGAGGGAAGATATGCAATACATCTTTATCTGTCCACTCACTCTGATACATGTAATATATATCCTTAGGAAAACCTGCCAGATCGATTGCACCGAAATATGAACTACGGGATGGCCACCAAAAAGGCGTTGGTTCGCCCAAGTAGTCAAAACCTGTCCAGAGGTACATACCTGAGATATGATCATAATTTTTTACAAGCTTCCATGTGTCTTCGTGAGTACTGCCCCAAGGTACGTGACAATTATCATATGAAGAACAATGATGTATTGGTCTGTCGAACGGTTTATCCCATCTTTCAGGCCAGATATTCATACTATCCGATGGCATCTCATAATACCCTCTTGACATCAGTGCAGAGGTAGACTCTGTTATAATCAGTTTCTGATTTGGAAATTTTTCGTGGAAGTTAACCCAATTATTTTCATGGTAATTAAACCCAATGATATCTACTGCTTCCGAACGGAAAATATGATTTGATGGTTCAGTTTCATTATTTCCAATTGTTACAGGACGTGTGGGGTCAAGTTTTTTTACGATATCGACCAGTTTTATAGTCAATAATGAACTTACATGCAAATCTTTTGAATCAATATCTTTTTTATTGAGTGTATTAGCAAAGTTAAGTATCATATTGGCTTGTTGCAGGTTCATTGTATCGGCATCAATATGAGACCATTGCTCTAAGACCTCATTTCCTACACTCCACATAAATATGGAAGGGTGGTTGCGATCACGCATAATCAGGTCAGTAAGGTCACGTTCATGCCATTCAGGGAAATATTGTGAATAATCGTATGGTGACTTTTTCTTACGCCACATGTCGAAGGCCTCGTCCATTACTATGAATCCCATTTTGTCGCATAGGTCTAATAGTTCTGGTGCAGGTGGATTATGAGCAGTACGTATGCCGTTGCAGCCCATCTCCTTCAATATTTCTAATTGGCGTTCTATTGCATGTACATTCACAGCAGAACCCAGGCATCCTAAATCATGGTGATGACATACACCTTTTATCTTTACAGATTCTCCATTAAGGAAAAAACCTTTATCCGGATCGAATGAAAAATAACGAATACCAAGTGGTGTTTCGTATTCATCTACAACTTTTCCATTCTGTTCTATACGGGTTATAATCTTATATAGATATGGATTTTCGACAGACCATAGAGTAGGATCTGACAAAGTCAGATTCTGTTCCATATCCATAACTTCGTTTGCACCAGCATCATTAGAATTATTTGTCTTGGCTATTTCCTTACCGTCTTTATCTAACAATATAGAATATAGTTCGAATCTCTGAGCTGACTCTGATGAATTTCTTACACTTGTTTTTATATTGATTGTCGCATTTTCTTTAGTTACCTCCGGTGTCGTTACATAAGTTCCCCAATGATCAACATGCAGCGGATTTACTGTCGTTAACCATACATTACGATAGATTCCGGATCCGGTATACCAACGGGAATTGGGTTGCTGGGAATTGTCTACACGTACTGCAATGACATTCTTTTCCCCAACTTTTATATATGGAGTAAGTTCATACCGGAATGAAATATAACCATTCGGGCGTTCTCCCAGAAGATGACCATTTATCCAGACCTTGCTATTCCAATATATACCATCAAAATCGATATAGATACTCTTGTTTTCGTTTGACTTATCTACTGTAAATTCTTTTCTGTACCATCCTATACCTCCTGGTAATGCTCCGCCACCGGGCGTAGCGGGGTTATCTACAGAAAAATCCGCTTCGATACTCCAATCATGTGGAAGATCAAGGGTTCGCCATCCGGCATCGTCATAAGCAGGAGTATATGCAACAGAATCGTCTCCTAAATAGAATTTCCAGTTTTCAGTGAAATCTGTAGTGTCTCTTACCTTATTCTGAGTAGAGCAAGAGAATAAAACTGTACATATAAGAAGAAATAGATAATATCTTTTCATATCGAAATAGTTATAAGCTAATTTAGGTAATAAAGGCCGGAAAATCACGACCGGCCTTCATCTTTTTCAACCTTAATACCAATAAAAACCAAGTAAAGCCAACCTTTACTTTTTACCACCGTCTATAATAGATTTAATTGCATCTGTGTGTACTTGTTCTCCTGTTAAACGGTTAAACAGACCCGACGCCATGTCTCCTGTTGGGCCATTATCCCAGTAAACAGGGATCATTCCGTTTTGTACAGCAGCTTTTGTTACATAATTTAAATAATAGTTACGGGATTTTACATGATTCGCATAATCAGTAGCATTCAGCGACATTCTCAATGTAGGTGAATACTCTCCTAAAACTACAGGTATACCTCTGTCTGCAAAGTTAGCCTTCATGCGTCCGAACTGTTTGTCAACCCAGTCTTCCTGTCCCCATGAGGCTGTTCCTGCTCCGGTGAAATCTTTTCCCCATAAGAAGACAGTATTAGCCTCTTGTAAACAAAATTCGTACGGATCATAAAAATGTACTTCCGCCATTATCCGGTTAGCAGTAGGGTCTGATGGCATTTTCATATAATCTACAGCATAATCAATATTTGTATTATATGATTGTACGATAAGGTTCCTCCATGTGTTTTTCCCTCCGGTAGAGCGAACTGCATTTACAAAGGTTTGATTATAGGATTGTTGTACTTCAATGTTTTCAGTCGAAGGTGTGTTATAATCTGCGTGTACTTCATTTGTACCGGCAAAAAGAAGATGCTCATCATAATCACGGAAGTAAACTGCTATCTGTTCCCAAAGGGCTTTCTGTTTTTTATTTACTTCGACTTGTTTGTCATATGTCGGATTTTCTTCGAGCCAACCGCCGTCCCAATGTATATTAATTATTGCATACATATCGTTATTTACACAGTAATCAACAACTTCGGCTACCCGCACGAGCCATGAGTCCTTAATCTTATAAGTAGATTCATCCTCGATATAAGCATTCCAGGCACAAGGTATACGTATCGTATTAAAACCGGCAGCTTTTACGGCATCTATCAAAGTCTGTGATGCTTTTGGATTTCCCCATGAGGTTTCTCCTGCTGTAATACCATCTGTTGCTTCCAGTGTATTTCCCAGATTCCAGCCTAATCCCATCTTTATAGCTAAAGCAGAAGCATCATTGGCCATACCGGTTTTGTCGGCAACAATATTCAAACTTGTAGCGGCCTGGCTGATAGTAACAGTTTCGGACAAATCACCAATCTTATATGTAATCGTTCCTTTGCGGCTAAAAATATTTTTGTTAGGAGCTATAACAAACACCTCGGACAGATCGGTAACAGCTTTTGTTCCTGATTTAGTTATCCAATCCCCGTCTATTGTTATTTCGTGGGTTCCGGTTGTCTGTAACTCAACAGTTATATTTTCGCCTGCTGCCTTTACTTCATATTCTGCCTTTTTTACAACCAGCAGGTCTGTTAATTGCTGTGTAATATTCACCTCTTTTGTAATTCCTCCTGCGAAAACCGTTAAAACAGATGTTCGCGGATCATTTGTTGTATTTGCTGTTGCAGATAGAGTTATCTTTATTGTTCCCGTACCTTCACCCGATGCAGGGTTTACCGTACACCAAGACTCCGAACTGGATATACTCCATTTTTGGTTTGTCTTTATGTGTATATCCTTGTCGCCCCCTTCCTTGGTGAATGATATGCTCTCTGTCGAAACAATCAGTTCCGGCTCAGGCTTATCATCGTCACTGGAGCAAGAATACCCCGTTATCATTAAACACAAACCAAGTAATAGTAAATAAATATGTTTTTTCATATAGATTCTTCTTATAAAAACAGTATTGAGACAATACAATAATATTGCCCCAATAGTATTTGTTATTTAACTACAACCTTATCTATTGTAGCGGTCAAAGCACTCATATCTGCTATATTTTTAGCTAAGTCTGTTATATCTACAACTACTACATTTGCATCTGTAGTCGAAGTCCCCGAGAAAGTTACGGTATATGTACCATTACCGGTAACCGGAACCGCTGGCCCGTTGCCACTAGGATTCCAATCTACATTGGCAAAGTAGATAGAAGCGTCATAGCTTGCAGGTGCACCGGCATTGAATGTAATGCCACCAAGTGTAAAGGTTATTTCCAATTGATTATTGAATACAATATCTCCTGGGCCTAATGGCGGATTTCCTGCTGTAGCACCATAAGCATTATATACTTCTATTCGTAGTTTCCCATTACCTTCTATATCACCGAATACTACTTTCGAACCATCAAAAGATAATTCTGTACCTCCAGGTTCTTCGCCTCCGCTGGATGAAGAAGACAATTTGAAATGATATACCAAATATTCCTCTTTTGATGCATCACGTTTCCCTAACCAAATGTCAGAGATATTACCAAAAGCATCGCTTGTAGAACGAATAATACGCAATGATTTTTCAGAAGTGGTTGCTAGTGATATTCCACCGGAAACAGTAAAACTAATATCCTTATCGAATATAATATTGTTCTTGCTATCTACTGTATATGTTCCGCTAATTTCATTACCACCACCATCAGTAAAGACATAATCGCCCGCAGATGTTCCGGTTTTGGCCATCGTCATACCTATATTCTTTATCAGGTTTTCATCATATGCAGCATAATCTGCAGGGGAAGACCAGTTATTAAGAAACTCTCCGCTTAGATTTGTCCAATTGTATGGAGTTTCCAATGATAACTTCCATTTTTTCGATGATGTTGTAGTCAGATCATCGTTTCCATTTCCATTATATGGAGGTTCTTCCTCTACTTCACCAGGAACCCAATTGTTTTTATAATTTTCAGATATATAGTTGAGACATGTGCCTGAAGGAACAATCATTATCTGCATAGCATCTTCGGTAAGATACAGGATACGGAATTCGGTAGCTGCAAGTACTTCGCTATTTCTGCTTGAGAAATTCAGTGGATAGGCATCTGTGAAAGCAATTGTATGTTCTTCCGTACTTAACATATAAGTGCCTGTATATGAACCCAGGCCATAAGCTGCCTGATCAACGGTAATATTAGCGCCACCAATAAGGTCGAATGTCATTGTTCCAAAATCTGCAGCATCAGTTATCCAGCTGTTTCCCGGCCAATCAGCTAACCAGTACCATAAGGCTGTACCATCTTCTCCTGCTAAGGGACTTATAGCCTTTGTGAAATCCCATACATCGGCATCGATATAATTTTCGCCTGAAGTTGTGTGAAGTGCATCCCAGTTATATGTACTAGTGAAGAAATATGCCGGACTAAGGAATTTGCGGCTTACACCCTCTTTATCCAAATCCAGATACCAGGTCTTAGATTTACCTACACCTCCCGATACCATAGTCCATACCTCATCGTTTACAAATTCGGCATAGAAACCATCTATTGTAAAAGTTACAGGTTCACCATATACGATACCTCCACGCGTTTCAACTCCGAATGTAACGGAGTAAGTCCCTTCGAAAGGCATTTTTAGTGTCACCTGCTGTTTTTGGCTACGGCCTTGCGGATGATCCCAAAGAGGGGTATATTCTGCGCCCATCAGACTAGTAAGATACACTATATTGGGATTTGTAGCATCATGTTCGATTTTGAAGGCTATACCTTCAACCAAATCTTCAGGTTTTACATCCTTTTTTCCTAATCCAAAATCATCAGGAGAACAGGAAACAAACATTATTGCAAAGAGGGCAAATAATGTGCATATATTAAATAGTTTGTTCATAATTATTAGTTTTAAGTTTATTACCAACCTGCATTCTGGGTAAGAACATCTTTAGACCGTGTAATCTGAGTATTAGGTATCTGCATAAATCCTCTTGTTTTCTTAATATTATCAGAAGAAATCACCACCTGATCGCTTGCATTTCCACTCAATACACTTTGAGTCTGAGCAATTGTAGAAGCTGCAACATCAAGCCCCTGACGCAGCAAATCCCAGTAACGGATACCCTCGAAAGCAAATTCAAAGCGACGCTCTTCCATTATATTAGCCTGAGATACTGTTCTTGCTGTAAGGCCTGCACGGGTACGCACCTGGTTGTAATAACTCTGGGCATTGCCCGAGCCTAACTCAGCAGCCATAAGTAATACATCTGCATAACGTATTATGATATAGTCCTGATCCTGTGATATCTGGAAGTCATTAGAACCACCTGTATCGGAAGTGCCATCGGGAAAAACAGTAGGAGTATATTTCTTCACAGTATAACCTGTATATTCTCGTTGGTCTTTTATGTCAAAAGCATCTTTTATACCTTCGCCTTCTATATCAATGATTGATGCCGTTTTACGCTGATCTCCATTTGCAAAAGCTGATACCAGTCTCGGATTTACCGTACACGCACCCCATCCTTTTCCGTAAGGAGACCAGTTGGTATTACGCATACCCATCATTACCAGCCAGCGGTTTCCATCTACCATCCCATTATAGTCAGACGTATTATTAAACTTCTGGGCAAATATTGTTTCAATATTTCCTGCACCCGCATATCCGGATTTATCTAGTGTATTTTTTTCTGCATCCGGTATATAACTTGCTGCCGGCCACATTTCTTTATATGTTGTCAATAAACCGAATTCGCCACTGCTGATAACATCTTCCAGGCCTTGTAATACTTCAGCTTTAGTCACTCCAAGATCATCGTTACCATAATAACCTGTATAGAACAGATAAACGCGGGCTAGTAGAGCCTTTGCTGCATAGCTGGTTACACGTCCGTCGTTATTTTCTGCATCTGCTTTAGGATAAGCATTTGCAGGAATATTAGATGCTGCAAATTTCAGGTCTTCCACTATCAGTTTATATGTTTCTGCAGATTCTGCTTGAGGAATATTGTCAGTTGTAGGCTCTGTTAATAAAGGCACACGTTCGAATAAACGTACAAGATCGAAATACATTAAGGCACGCAAATAACGGGCTTCGCCGGCAACCCTGTTAACGGTGGCCGCATCATCACCCCAGTTTTCAGGTTCTCCCATTTTTTGCAATAATTTATTGCAACGGAAGATACCTGCATAATAGCTGGTCCACGTTACGTTATATAGGTCATTAGAGGACGATGACTGTGAAATATCAAAACGGTCGAGTGCCTGATAATCGCGGTTATCGGTATTACCTGTGCCTCCAAAACAATTGTCAGAAAGTATTTCGGATGTAATATAGAATGCAAGCCCTCCATCGGATACTGTACGTTGATAACCATCGTAACACCCTACAAGGGCCATTTCCATATCAGCTATAGTCTGGTAAAAACTACCATCATTCAAGTTTGTCTGGGATTCAGTATCCAGGAAACTGTCGGAGCAGGATAATAATCCCATACACACAGTAATTGCTACTAATATATTGAATTTAAACTTATTCATAGTTTATTCTTATTAATGATTAAAATTTAAGGTTTACACCAAACAGGAATGTTCTAGGACGAGGATAGTAACCTAAATCAATACCAGACACCCAGTCTTCCACACCATAACCTATTTCGGGATCCATTCCGTCGTATTTCGTAAATGTGAAAGCATTCTGTACAGATGCATAAAAACGGCATTGGCTAATATATTTCCAGTTGATAAGCTTCGCAAAATCATATCCTACAGTAATATTACTGATACGTAAGAAATCGCCATCCTGCAAATAAAGGTCTGAAAATTGCCAGTTTACATTTGTTTCTGTTACACGAGGAATACGGTTAGATGTACCTTCACCTGTCCAGCGATCAAGAATTGCAGTTGTATAATTGGCTTGTTTATTTGTATGATTACGATAAGATTGTACAATCTTATTACCTAATACTCCGTTTGCATTCAGTGAAAAGTCAAAACCTTTATAGTCAAATCCGATATTGAAGCCGAAAGATAAATCCGGCATACCACTACCTAAGTCGACTTTATCTTTTGAATCGATAACTCCATCTCCATTGGTATCAACATATTTTACATCACCCGGTTGTACATTAGCTTGTAAGATACCATTACCGGCGGCTTTCCAATCTGCTATGTCCTGTTCGTTCTGGAAGAGACCTGCAGTTTTGTACCCCCAGAAGTAACCGATAGTATGTCCATTCTCTGCCCGGTAAAATTCTTCCGAATTATCATAAAGCATGCCTGTGAGACCATGGATAATACCATCTTCTGTTGGAATATTACCTACTTTATTTTTATTATAAGCTCCATTTACGCCAACATTATAGTTGAATTGCCCGATATTGTCTCTCCAGGTTAGAGCTAATTCAAATCCGGTATTTTTAACGTCTCCTCCATTGATAAATGGAGCTCCTGCTCCTGCTGTAGCTAAGATAGGTGCTTCAACTAGCCAGTCTTTAGTCGTTTTTATATAGAAATCAGTGTTAAGTCCCAGTCTGTTCTTTAAAAAGTATGCATCAATCCCGGCATTAAATTGCTCAGATGTTTCCCATTTTACATTTTCGTTAGACAAACGGCTAGGGTATGCACCTGCAATATTAGTCTTGTTCGTTCCAAAATTATAATATGCAGCCGGATCGTCACTTGTATAACCTGTAGAGGTATTGATAGGTGCCAAGTACTGATCATTTGAAATATCCTGATTACCTACCTGTCCCCAACTTACACGTAATTTTAGGAAATCAAGTACTCTGTTTTCTACAATACTTTGCATAAAATCTTCATTGGTTATTACCCAACCGGCTGAAAATGAAGGAAAATATCCCCATCTGTGACCTGTGGCAAATTTAGAAGATCCATCTGCGCGGAGAGTTGCATTAAACATATATTTTTCTTTGTAATTGTAACCAATACGTCCGAAATAGGACAGACGACGGGTTTTATGTTCGGGGCCTCCCCCAACATTTCTGGTTTCTACTACATTCCCATCATCATCAAGATGAGCCTGTCCGGTTGTATTATCAAGGTATGCGTGAGAAAAATCATTGAACTGGGATAATAAATTCCAGTTTGATGCATTCAGGTATGTTCCCTGATAGCGCGCTACTTCCATACCCAGAATTGCATTAAATGCGTGATCTTCATTGATATTAAAGTCGTAGCTGGCAGTATTGATCCATGTCAGTGTATGACCTTTACTCATATTTTGAGAGGTAGTAGTATGGTCTTTGTTGTAAGAATATACAGAGAACTGGTAGAATGGGGTATAATCGCGATATTCAGAAGCATAATAGTTGATACCGAAAACAGATCTCACTTTCAGATTCTTTATTGGCTCCAGTTCTGCATATATATCTGCCATTAACTTCTGAGAATCATTTTCATTATTGGAATTAGTCATCATAGAGCCATAAGGGTTGCCATCTCCATTGTAGTATGCGAAGTTGCTGGTGTCGTTGTAAGGACTATCATATATGTTATTGTCACTATATACCGGAGACAGGGGAGATGTAGCAAAGGCTCCGCGTAAAGTATTGTTGTACTGGTTACCTACATTTATGCCTCTATTCTTAATATAGTTGAAATTCAGATGCTGGCCGACTTTCAATACATTATTATATAACTTATGTTCTGTATTGATGCGGAAGCCATAACGTTCATAGTTAGAAACATCTTTACCTCCTACTATACCTTCCTGAGAGGTATAATTCAATGATAAAGCATATACAGATGTTTCTGAACCGCCATTTACATTTAATGAATAATTCTCAGTCTTGGCATCATCCTTGAACATCTGGTTGATCCAGTTTGTATCGGCAAGGCCTTCCATCGATCCGAAATCAATCATGGCCGAACCCGAGTTTAATGCCTGTTCGTTCATCATTGCCATATATTCCGTTGCATTCAGCATTTTAGTCTTACGGGCGACATTTTGTATGCCATAATAAGCATCAAAAGAAACCTGTCCCTTGCCTTTCGAACCTTGTTTGGTAGTAACCAGGATTACGCCATTGGCGGCCTGTGCTCCATATATAGCAGCTGAAGCAGCATCTTTCAATACATCGATAGACTGAATATCGGCAGCATTTAATACGCTGATATCACCTTCGATACCATCAATAATATAAAGTGGACCTGATTTACCAACAGTTCCAAGGCCGCGTACCGTTACTTTCATATCTGCACCCGGTTGACCCGATGTGGATGATATCTGTACACCCGGACTTTGTCCCTGAAGAGCCTGGAGCGGGTTGGTTGTGTTCAACTTGGCCAAGTCGTCTCCTTTTACCTGTACAGTCGCTCCTGTATTCAGTTTTTTCTTTTGCACCCCATATCCAATGGCAACAACCTCATTCAGGATATTGGCTTCTTCCTCCAGTTCGATATTGAATACAGTTTGTTGTCCAACAGGCATGGTTTTAGATGTAAATCCGATATAAGAAATTTCTATTGTTGCATTTTCTTTTACGTTTAAAGTAAACTTACCATCAATATCGGTCAGAGTTCCGTTCGTCGTTCCTTTCTCAACGACAGATGCGCCAATAAGGGGTTCACCAACTGAAGAAACCGTTCCGGATATTTCCCGCATAGACTGGGCATACAGCCCGGCTATCGAGAGTAAACTGACTATTAGCATCAGAAAGACCCTCCGCAAACAGACACGATTTGTCTGCTGAAATAATGTTTTCATTTTTTCGTTCATGGTTTTTTTTGTAGTATTAGTGTGAATAAAAGTGATTTATTTGGTCTGATGGCTGAATATTATTCAGCCATCTTTACAGTAACTTTCTTTCCTTCATATTTCACTTCTGAAACTGTGTTTTTCTTACCTTTTGCAATCCATTCAATATTGAATGTCCTGTCTTTAGGCATTCCTGTATATTCTCCTTTTATGTCATCAATTGTCAATGTTTTTGAAGACTCATCATAGTTAAATTTGATTGTAGAATATGCACCCTTCTCATAGTTGTAATTGACGCCTTCGTCTTCATACAGATTAAATTCTCCATTTTTACCAGTATAGATTTTTACATTAAGATCAGACTGAATTTCCTTCGTTGTCTGGATATCTTTACCCATTGGCAGAATGGAACCTTCCTGTACATATAGAGGCATACGCTCATAAGGTGCAGCTACCTTCTCTGTTTTACCTCCGGTTATGTATTCCTGTGTTTCAAAATCATACCAATTTGTATTAGCAGGGAAGTATACATCTCTGGATGTCGCTTTGTATGTGTATACGGGACAGGCCATCAGATTGGGGCCAAACATATACTGATCACTTATATTATGAGTAACGGCATCATTACCGAAGTCCATTACCAGAGCACGCATAATAGTATAATCATTGAACCATGTCATACCTGCCAGTGAATAGATATATGGCATCATCTGATAGCGTAGCTTATTATAATATACCATACTATTATAAGCAGGATGCCCCTCCGGTGCTATATTATATATTTCGCGATATGGAAATTGTCCGTGGCTGCGGAATAGTGGACAAAATGCTCCAAACTGGAACCAACGGGCATTCAGCTCTCTCCATTCTTTGAGGTCTTCAGAACCTTCTTTAGCCTGTTCATAACGTTTTTCGACACAGAAGCCACCTATATCCATTGTCCAGTAAGGAATACCCGACATAGCGAAGTTTAATCCTGCAGATATTTGCGCTTTCATATCTTCCCAGCGTGTACCTATATCACCACTCCATGTAGCAGTAGAATAACGTTGTGTACCTGCAAATCCGGAACGAGTAAGTAAGAAAACACGTTCGTTAGGATTAACGGAGCGCTGTCCGTCATAGATAGCCATTGCATTAACCAGGGCATATGCATTAAAATATTCCACAGATGGTCCTAGTGCTGTTGGTGTCATCAGCTCTTTGCGGTACTGGATACTTGCATTTGATAGAATATCCGGTTCTGAAGCGTCCATCCACCAAGCGTCGATCCCTTTAGAATATAACTTATCATTCATCTGGTTCCAGAACATCTTGCGCGCACCTTCGCTGTATGCATCATAGAAGCCGGCGATGTAACCCGAACCAATCCAGTCACGGATACTGTCTTTCACAGCACGGTTAAACATCCATCCTTTTTCATCAAAAGCTTTATAGTTATCCGTTGTGTAATAGAACTTAGGCCATACAGAAATCATAATACGTGCATCCATAGCATGTACACTGTCTATCATGCCTTTCGGATCAGCAAAACGTGCCGGATCGAAATCATGGCTACCCCATGCATCTTGAGGCCAGTAAGACCAGTCTAATACTATGTTATCTAGTGGAATGTTTCTTTTACGGTATTCAGCTATGGCAGTAAGTAATTCGTCAGAAGTTTTATAACGTTCGCGGCTTTGCCAGTATCCCATTGCCCATTTAGGCATGATCTGTGATTTACCTGTTATGGTTCTGTAGCCTTTGATTACATCATCGGCATTATTTCCCCTGATGAAGTAGTAGTCGATCTCATCACCCATTTCAGACCATAGGGCTAGTTTATTTTGCTCTTCCGGTGCTTTAGGGCTTAGAGCCTTTAATCCTATATATGAGATACCTCCATCCGGTTTCCAGTCCAGTTTAATTTTACGTTTTTCTCCGGCTTTCATATCCACAGTGAATTTGTAGCTGTTTGGATTCCAAGCGGTACGCCATCTTTCAGGTACAATTACCTGACCATCCATATATATAGTTGTATATCCTGCATAGTAGAGGATAAAGTGATATTTTCCGGTTTCTTTAGCCTCAACATCTCCTTCCCATGTAATACGGGAATTATAGAATGGAAAATCGGCAGGAAATTTCTTTACGGTTTCCAGGTTTTCATAATCAATCTGCGATTCAGTCCTTTCTACAAAAACATTGTTTGGATCTGCATTCACCATATAGGTAGCTGTTAATCCGCCTTCTTTCCCTGTCTTGTCGTATAACTTGAACTGATCCAGATCCAGATAATCACGTGAATCTCCAAATTTGGTTAGCGAGTAATTATCCCAAAGTATCCCGTAATTTTTGCTGGAAAGTACAAACGGTACAGACACTTTTGTATTATATTGGAAAAGTACTTCGTTTTTACCCTTATAGTTGAATTCATCAGCTTGGTGCTGGCCTAATCCGTAAAATGCTTCATCAGCAGGAGATTCAAATACTTGCTGCAAAGTATATGCTTTCATTCCTTCTACCTCGATGTCAGAAAAGATTTTACCACCACCTTTATTTTCAGCAAGAACAACATTTCCATTGATATCGGAAAAAGAGATCTCTCCTGTAGTAAGTGATATGGTAGCAATCGTTGTTGCTGTTTTTAATACTACATTTCCATTTTCTTCTGTGGCATCCCAGCCAGAGGTTTGTCCTTTCCCATATACTGTGACAAGGCTTTTTTTATCAGAGAACTTTCCGTTAGGAGTGGCCGATACACGGATGATATCATCATTTACGACTTGTAATCTTACATTTTTTGTAGAATGGGTATCATCTGACTTCAGAGTCACTATTATCCCATCATTTGTCTTCTGAAAGGGCCCGCTTTTACAACCAATGAACATAGACATTGATAGTAAACCGACCAAAAACAGTTGATTTTTTTTCATGGTAATTATGGTTTAAGTTTCATTGAGACAAAATTACCGAAGGTTGTATCGAAAGGCTTTCTTATATGTTTTTAATACGAGTGTTAAAGATTTTAAACAGGGGGTTAAATGTTTCCATTTAGGTATTAAAATGCTAACAGAGGTCTGTTAATCACTTTATTTATTTAAATTTGTATAGACTGAATACAGAATCTGCTATCTATGAAAAAACTGTTTCCCATAATTTTATTATTATCATTTATACATAATTTGAATGCTCAACAATTTGAATTTTCTCATTTGGACAATACCGATGGGCTGTCAAATAATCAGGTAGAATGTATATTCAAGGATAGCCGGGGATTTTTATGGCTTGGTACCAATATGGGGTTGAATAGATATGATGGAATCAATTTCAAAACATATAAACATGTCAAAAAGGATGGAAAAAGTCCTTCTTTTGATAAGTTTACAAAAATACAGGAAGATATCAACGGGAACCTTTGGCTACGTTCTAGTGCCTATATGATTTATGACTGGAAATCCGAAACTTTTATAAATAATATAGATTCTGTGCTGAATGTCATAGGTCTACCATCTACCCCAGGTATAATAGAAATAGACAAAAAGAAGAATATTTACATTACTTATTCAGGAAAAGGAATATATAAATATGATGTTACTACACATAAATCTGCCTTATACAAACAATCAGAGGATATAAGTGACCTGCATTTATCGGAAATATCTGATATTAAGGTTAAAGATGATTATATATGGATTCTGTACAGAGATGGTATGTTGGAGCGGCTCAATACGCAAAATGACAAAATAGACATTCGTAATACCTTCTTTAAAGAGAACAACCATAATTCGACTATAATAAAGTCGCTTTTCATAGATTCAGATAATGATGTATGGGTCTACCCTGGTATTGCAGACAGGGGAATAGCCTATTTTAATATTCTGAAAGGACAATGGACATTATTCGATGCAGATAAGGAGATAACTTTGTCCAGCAGTTTTGTAAGGTGTGTGGGACAAGATAATACCGGACTTATATGGATAGGAACAGACCATGGAGGAATAAATATATTTAATAAAAAAAATAAGAATATCACGATCTTAAAAAATGATATATATAATAATGCTTCCATAGCTCAGAATTCTGCCATCAGTATTTATTGCGAAGAGAACGGAACCATATGGCTGGGCACATATAAAAACGGCGTGTCTTATTATCACCCTAACTTATTTAAATTTAAAAAGTCTCCACTATTTTATATTTTCAAGCGGAATGCAGAGATATTTGACTGTAACAGACTATATAAGGATAATAAGGATAACCTATGGATAGGCACAAATGGGCAAGGCTTGATAAAATATAATCCTGAAACAGGAGATGTGCAGCGGTTTCACAACGATCCCAAAGATCAATCCAGTATATCAGCTGATATCATAACGGCCATAGAAGAAGATAGTAGCCAGACTCTGTGGATAGGAACATTCTTTGGTGGATTAAATTCATATGACGGCAAAAGCTTTAAAAGGTATCAGATAGATGAGAATAATCCCAACTCGCTTTCCAGCAAGAGTGTTTACGGGCTTGCAGAGGATAAAGATAATAATTTATGGATAGCAACTTTGGGAGGGGGAATAGACCAACTGAACCGTGAAAGGAATACATTTACACATAATAATACAAACAACAGTAACTTGAGGACAAATTATGTTGTATCAACCTTTACCGATTCTTTGAAAAACATATATTTCGGTACTGATATAGGCATATATTATCTGGATAACAATAAGAAAGAAATACGACCTTATTTCACCGAACAAGTGCTGGCGGACTCACTGACTACAGAATCTTCCAATTACTTGATGACAGATTCGAGGGGGCTTCTTTGGGTAGCGACAGAAAAAGGGATCAACGTTTACAATCCTTCTACAGAGAGATTTATCTACATAACCACAGCTAATGGCTTGCCGAGCGATGAAGTAGTCTCTCTTATAGAAGATAACGATAGGAATATTTGGGCAGGAACACGTAATGGTCTTGCTTTTATCGATTGTAAGTATATCAATCATAATTTGGAATATTCTATAGCTGTTTTTGATGTTAATGATGGTCTCCCCGGCTCAGTTTTTAATCAAAATGCAATTTATAAAGATAAGGATGGTATAATCTACATCGGAGGTATAGGTGGATATATTTCATTCAATCCCAAAGAGATAGTCTTTAATCAAAATCCTCCTGTTCCACGTTTTACCGATCTGTTAATAACAAATCAGGTTATAGAACCAAATATTGAATACAATGGAAGAGTTATAATAGAAAAGTCGATTACTGATATTGACGAAATAACATTGCACTATGGAGAAACGAATTTTACAATAAAGTTTTCTGCGCTTAATTTTATTCATCCAGAAAAAAGCAGATATAAATATATGCTGGAAGGATTGGATAATAAGTGGACAGAGATCAATAATGGAATCGGTGCAGCTTCATATTCCAATCTTAATGCCGGGACATATAAGTTAATTGTCTATGCCAGTAATGATGATAATGTATGGACAAGTGATCCTATTATGCTGAAAATAGTAGTGCAGCCTCCATTTTGGTTTTCATGGTGGGCATATATTATTTATGTAATTATAGCAGCTGCTTTGATAAGGTTATTTATCAAGTATAAGCTTAATAAACAAAGAGAAGAATATGAGCAAGCTCAGAGAATATTGGAAGCGAACAAAATTCATGAAGTGGATGAACTTAAATTCAAGTTCTTTACGAATATAAGCCATGAATTCAAAACTCCGTTGACTCTTATACTTACGCCATTAGAAAAACTGATGAAATCACCTGCTTCAGAAGAACAAAAGGCTACAATGAATATCATGCATAAGAATGCCAAGAACTTACTGAATATGGTGAATGAAATTCTTGATTTCAGAAAATTTGACCTGAATAAAATGGCTCTTAATATTTCGCGTGGCAATATTATTGAGTTTACAAAAGATATTTGTCTGTCATTCTCTCCTCTAGCAGCCGAAAAGTCTATCAGGCTTACGTTTACAACATACTTGCAGGAGTTGCAGATGGAGTTTGACAAGGAAAAGATGAATAAAGTGATTTCCAATCTAATATCAAATGCATTTAAGTATACTGAGGATGGGCAAATAGATGTGAGTCTTGGTATCTCGGAATTGCTGCAGAATGGAGAGTCACCAAACAGGCAATTATGCCTGAAGGTAACAGATACCGGCATTGGTATGGATAAGGAATATCTGGAAAAAATATTTGAGCGTTTTTTCAGAATAGAAAAGACTGGAAAGAATACCCAGTCGGGAACGGGCGTCGGTTTACATTTAGCCAGTGAATATGTCAAACTGCATGGTGGTGAAATATTGGTAGAGAGTGTTGTTGGTAAGGGTTCCGTTTTTACTGTTCTTTTGCCAATACAAAATTCAACATATAAGGAATTAAGTAGTCAGGATATTATACATTCAGGAGATTCCATTACAGATGAAATACATCTGATACAGAAACCCGATATGAAATCGGCTCAGCGTGCAAACCTCCCGTTGTTGCTGATAGTTGATGATAACGAAGATTTTTGTGAGTTTATAACAAGCCTGTTTATTGAAGATTACCGTGTTGTAACAGCTAATGATGGGGAAGAAGGATATAGCATAGTCCTCGATCAACTGCCTGATATTATACTCTGTGACGTTATGATGCCTAAAATGGATGGCTATGAGTTCTGTCGCCAGATAAAAGGAGATATTCGGACATCGCACATTCCTATTATATTGCTTACAGCTAAATCTTCTGAAGAAAATAAATACTCGGGAATAGAAGCCGGTGCAGATGATTACATATCTAAGCCTTTTAATATTGATATGTTGAAGTTGAAAATTGCTAAAATAATAGAAAAGCAAAAGAGAATACATCATAATTTTAAGAAAAAGATTGATATTTCGCCAAGTGAGATAGAAATAACCTCAATGGATGAAAAATTTGTTCAAAAAGCAATATTAATAGTTGAGGAGAATATGGGCAATCCTGAGTTCCTTGTTGAAGATCTTTGTAAAGAGATGGGGATGAGCCGGGTTTATTTCTATAAGAAAATATTGGCATTGACGGATAAGACACCTTCCGAATTTATTCGTTTCATTCGTTTGAAACGTGCAGCAGATCTGTTGGAGAAAAGTCAGATGTTTGTAAATGAGGTTGCATTTCAGGTAGGATTCAATGATCCTAAATATTTTCGTAAATATTTTAAGGAAGAGTTTGGTGTAACACCTAATGAGTATAAAAAGAACGTATCAAAATGATCTGATAACATATTGCCCCCCTTTAGGAAACATCAGGAATAGGGTTTGAACCAAAGATATAATATTTTTGTATCACAAGGTTAAAAATCTATTCCATGAAAAAAACGTTAGCTGTCATTATCTGTATTTTGTTTGCAAATACTTTATCGGCTCAATACATTTACCCTTTTCATAATACATCATTGAGCGAAGAAAAACGTCTTGATAATTTATTGTCTCTAATGACAATTGATGAAAAAGTGAATGCTCTGTCTACGAATCTGGGCGTGCCCCGTTTAGGTATACGCAGCACCGGACATTCGGAAGGATTACATGGAATGGCTCTTGGCGGGCCGGGTAACTGGGGTGGTTTCAAAATGGTAAACTATCAACGTGTCCCCGATACATATCCGACAACAACTTTCCCTCAGGCCTATGGCTTAGGAGAAACATGGGATACCGAATTAATAAAAAAGGTAGCAGACATAGAAGCTACCGAAATAAGGTTCTACACTCAGAACGATAAATACACAAAGGGCGGTTTGGTTATGAGAGCCCCGAATGCTGACTTGGCACGTGACCCTCGTTGGGGACGTACCGAAGAAAGCTTCGGGGAAGATCCGTTTCTGGTATCGGAGATGACTGTGGCTTTTGTAAAAGGGCTCCAGGGGGATAATCCCCGGTACTGGAAATCGGCATCTTTAATGAAGCACTTTCTGGCTAATAGCAATGAGGATGGGAGAGATTCAACTTCCTCCAATTTTGATAATCAATTATTTCATGAATATTATGCGTATCCATTTCATAAAGGGATAGAGAAAGGAGGTTCTCAGGCATTTATGGCAGCATACAATGGTTGGAATGGAACAGCTATGACTATCCACCCAGTTTTGGAGAAAATACGTAAAGAATGGAATATGAAAGGTATCATATGCACTGATGGGGGAGCATTAGATCTTTTGATAAAAGCTCACAAGACATTTCCGACACATACCGAAGGTAGTGCAGCTATCATAAAAGCCGGCGTAGGACAATTTTTGGATAATTATCGTCCATATGTATATGAAGCACTCGAAAAAGGATTACTTACTGAAGCCGATATTGATAATGCCATCAGAGGAAATTTTTATATAGCACTGAAACTGGGGCTTCTGGATGCTGATCAAACAAAACTACCATACGCTAATATTGGAGTGAGAGATACAATAGCACCATGGAGAAATAAAGACATACAGGACTTTGTCCGATTAGTAACAGCGAAGTCTACTGTTTTATTAAAAAATGACCGGAATCTTTTGCCATTGAGTAAGAATATAGGATCAATTGCGGTTATTGGCCCACGTGCAGATGAAGTATTGCTTGACTGGTATAGCGGAACTCCCCCATATACAGTTTCTATACTTGAAGGTATAAAGAATGCCGTTGGCAAAGATGTAGAAGTGATCTATGAACCATCAAATGAAGTGGATAAGGCATATCTGGCAGCACAAAAAGCAGATGTAGCCATCGTCTGTGTTGGCAATCATGTATATGGCACCGATCCCAAATGGAAATACTCTCCGGTTCCGAGTGATGGAAGGGAAGCTGTTGACCGTAAAGCATTATCTCTCGAACAGGAGGACTTGGTAAAAATTGTACATAAAGCGAATGCTAATACAGTGATGGTATTGGTGAGTAGCTTTCCGTTTGCGATCAATTGGTCGCAAGAGAATGTGCCTGCTATTTTACATATAACAAATAATAGCCAGGAATTAGGTAATGGACTTGCAGATGTGATCTTTGGAGATTACAATCCTGCCGGAAGAACAAATCAGACATGGGTAAAGTCTATCGCAGACTTACCCCCAATGATGGACTATGATATCCGTAACGGTAGAACATATATGTATGCAAAAGAAGAACCGCTTTATCCTTTTGGGTATGGATTAAGTTATACTGATTTTTCCTATTCGGATATATCGTTATCCTCTTCAACACTGTCCAAAGGAAAAGACATCAGGATATCTGTAGATATAACAAATACCGGAGGTATCAATGGAGAAGAAGTAGCGCAGCTCTATGTTTCATATCCTAAATCAGGAGTGATAAGACCAGTGAAACAGCTTAAAGGATTTCAACGAAAGATGATAAGAAGTGAAGACAGTGAGACCTTCGATTTTGTTTTGAATGCAGATGAATTGACTTATTGGAGTAATAGCCGCGATGAATATGTTTTGGAACCGGGTATTGTAAACTTAATGATCGGTTCATCTTCAGAGGATATCAGGCAAACAAAAATGATAGAGGTGAAATAAAATACAAAAATGATTAATTGCTTATCTTCGAGTAATCAAGTTAATCACTTAAATAAACTAATAACTCATGAAATTCTGTAAATTAATTTTTTGTGTACTGTTTCTTGCAATATTCAGTAGTTTATCTGCTCAAAATCAATGGCAATATTATTTTGATCAACCTGCTTCTATATGGGAAGAATCCGTTCCTTTAGGAAATGGGCGTATAGGAATGATGCCCTGGGGTGGTGTTGACCGTGAAAGGATTGTCCTTAATGAGTTATCGCTGTGGTCAGGTAACGAGCAGGATGCAGATAATCCCGATGCACATAAATACCTGGGTGAAATAAGACAGCTGTTGTTTGAGAAAAAGAATAAAGAAGCACAGGAATTGATGTATAAAACCTTTACTTGTAAAGGGGAGGGCAGTAGTGGCCCCGATTATGGAAAATTTCAGAATTTCGCAAATCTTTATGTCGATTTCATATATCCGGATAACTCCCAACCAATGAAATATAAAAGGACATTAGACATGAATAATGCATTGTCTACTGTTTCGTATACTAAAAATAATATAGATTATAAACGGGAATATTTTACATCCTTTTCTGACGATATAGGAGTAATTAAATATACAGCAAATCAGTCGAAAGCTTTAAACCTGCGTATCTCACTTCAACGTGATGAGAACTTTAAAACTTATGCCAGTGGTAATAGCTTATATATTTTCGGTCAGCTAGAAGCCGGAAAAGATCATACCGGAATGAAATATCTGGGAATGGTGAAGGTTGTAAACAAAGGAGGAGCATTATCAGCAACAGATAAAGAGATTGGTATAAAAAATGCAAATGAGGTTACATTATTTGTATCGATGGCAACAAATTATAATGGGATAGATCATGAAAGACTAGTATCAGATCTATTAAATAAAGCCGGAGATAATTATGATAATCTAAGGAAAGCGCATATTGCTGAGTATCAGAAGCTATTTAATCGTGTGGATCTTACTTTAGGTAAAAATAAAAATTCCGGATTACCTATAAGTAAACGGTTAGAAGCCTTTGTAAATGATAAAACAGACTATGACCTTGCAGCGCTATATATGCAATATGGACGCTATCTGCTCATATCTTCAACCCGCCCGGGTGGATTACCTCCTAATTTACAAGGACTATGGGCTCCACAAATACATACACCGTGGAATGGAGATTATCATTTGAATATTAACTTACAGATGAATCTGTGGGGCGCCGAAATGTTCAATTTATCGGAATTACATTTGCCAACAATCGAATATGTAAAATCACTGGCAGAGCCCGGAGGAAAAACAGCCCGGATCTATTATGACAGCCGAGGATGGGTAACCCATATTTTAGGGAATGTCTGGGGATTTACATCTCCGGGGGAGCATCCTTCATGGGGTGCAACTAATACGGCTGGAGCATGGATGTGCCAGCATCTGTGGGAGCATTACCTGTATACTCAGGATAAAGAATATCTCCGGTCGGTATATCCTACGATGAAGGGTGCGGCTCTATTCTTTGAAGATATGCTGATCGAAGATCCCAACAATGGTTATCTGGTTACAGCTCCTACCACTTCTCCCGAGAATGCTTATATAACCCCATCCGGTGATGTGGTAAGTATATGTGCAGGATCGACTATGGATAATCAGATAATTCGTGAATTGTTTACAAATATCTCGCAGGCATCGGATATATTGGATCTTGATAAAGAATGGGTTAAAACCCTTTTAGTGAAAAAAGAGCGTCTGGCTCCGACAAGTATAGGTAAATACGGACAGGTAATGGAATGGCTCGAAGATTATGAAGAAAATGAAATCCATCATCGCCATGTATCGCAACTATATGGCCTGCATCCCGGCTACGAACTAACATATGAGAAAACACCCGAATTGATGGAAGCTGCAAAAGTTAGTCTAAACAGACGTGGTGATCAGTCTACAGGTTGGTCTATGGCATGGAAAATCAACTTTTGGGCAAGACTGAAAGATGGAAACAAAGCTTATAAACTGATTGGAGACTTGCTAAAACCTGCCGAAAATAGTTGGGGAACTTATCCGAACTTGTTCAGTGCACATCCGCCAATGCAGATAGATGGTAATTTCGGAGGATCAGCGGGAATTGGCGAAATGCTTCTGCAAAGCCATGAAGGATATATTGAACTACTCCCGTCAATTCCTGATGGATGGAAAGATGGCAATGTAAAAGGATTTAAAGTCAGAGGAGGTGCAGAAGTTTCTTTCGACTGGAAAAATGGGAAAGTGCAGCATATAGATATTACGGCGCACACCGGAAATGAATTTATTCTTAAACTTCCTGTTGGCACACCGGAAATATCAGGAACTAAAAATTATAGCATACATGGCGATAAGCTACATTTATCCCTTAATAAAAAAGACAAAGTAAAAATCAATATAAAATAGAAACTAAACAATTACGCGAAAAAATGAAGAAATTATTTTTCTATGGATTATTCAGTCTGTTTTTATTACAGGCTAATGGACAATCCAAACAAGTTCCGGTTTATCTGGATGATAGTAAGCCTGTGGAAACTAGGATAGAAGATGCTCTGTCACGAATGACACTGGAAGAGAAGATAGCAATGATACATGCTCAGTCTAAATTCAGTACACCCGGAGTCCCACGCTTAGGTATTCCCGAAATATGGATGAGTGACGGGCCGCATGGTGTACGTATGGAAATAGACTGGGATACATGGAATCATGCCGGATGGACGAACGATTCGTGTACTGCTTTTCCTGCATTAACATGCCTGGCTGCAACATTTAATCCCGAATTGTCTCTTAAATATGGGAATGCGCTTGGGGAAGAATCACGTTTCAGAAAGAAAGATGTGATTCTTGGTCCCGGTGTTAATATATATCGTACCCCTATGAACGGACGTAACTTCGAATATATGGGTGAAGATCCTTACCTGGCTTCGAAAATGGTTGTACCTTTTATAAAAGGAGTACAGCAAAATGGAGTAGCCGCTACAATGAAACATTTTGCTTTGAATAATCAGGAGTTATGGAGAGGACATATCGATGTTGAAGTTAGTGACAGAGCCTTATATGAAATTTATTTACCTGCATTCAAAGCGGGTGTGGAAGAAGGTGGTGTATGGGCCATAATGGGATCATATAATAAATACAGAGGACAGTATTGTAGTCATCACGAAAGACTTATCAATCATATACTGAAGGGAGAATGGAAGTATGATGGTATTGTGGTTACGGACTGGGGTAGTGCGCATGATACCCGCGAAGCTGCTCTATATGGTCTCGATGTGGAAATGGGAACATGGACAAATGGTCTCACATGGGGTGAAAGCTTTGCTTATGATAACTACTATCTGGCACAACCCTATCTGAGAATGCTGAAAAGTGGGGAACTGCCAATGTCAACTCTTGATGATAAGGTTCGCAGAGTATTGCGTCTGAATTTCAGAACAAATATGGATAGGAATCGCCCGTTTGGCAGCTTTGCTACACCAGAGCATGCCGCTGTAAGCCGTGAAGTGGCAGAACAGGGCATTGTATTGATGAAGAATACAGACAACTTTTTCCCGATAGCTAAAGGTCGTTATAATAAAATTGTTGTAATAGGAGAAAATGCAACACGTTCTCTCACTGTGGGAGGAGGTTCTTCCGAACTTAAAGTAAAAAAAGAAGTATCACCTCTGGAAGGATTAAAATCTAAATACGGTGCTGAAAAAGTATTCTATACAATGGGGTATGGCTCAGGCCCTACTGTATATGATAATTTTGTACCATCGCCTTATAATGCCGATTCACTGAAACGTGAAGCTCTGGCTTTAGTTAAGGATGCAGATGTCGTTTTATTCTTTGGAGGCCTTAACAAGAACTATCAGCAGGATTGCGAAGGTGGTGACCGTACTTCTTATGATCTGCCGTTTGGTCAGAATGAACTGATAGATGAGCTATTGAAAGTAAATAAAAATATGGGAATTGTCATTGTGAGTGGTAATGCAGTATCAATGCCCTGGCTTGATAAAGTACCAGCTCTTATGCAATCCTGGTATCTTGGTTCCGAAGCTGGCAATGCTACTGCCAATGTAATAGCCGGAGATGTAAACCCATCCGGAAAATTACCATACAGTATTCCTAAAAAACTGGAAGATAACGGAGCTATGTCGTTCGGTACAATTTCTTATCCTGGTGATAGTATAAAACAAATATATAAGGAGGATATATTAGTTGGTTACCGTTGGCACGATACAAAGAAAATACCTGCCCTGTTTCCATTTGGCTATGGGTTATCATATACTACTTTCGAATATGGAAAAGCATCAGCAGACAAAAAGGAATATGGAAAGGACGATGTGATAAAAATATCCTTTACACTAACGAATAAAGGAGGCAAGGATGGTGCTGAATCTGTACAGATATACGCATCACAAGCGAAGCCGTCATTGGAACGTCCTGCTAAGGAATTGAAAGCATTTAAGAAGGTTTTCCTGAAAGCAGGGGAAACCCGGAATGTGGAATTATCTGTACCTGTAAAAGACCTTGCCTTCTTTGATGACAAGGCACACGACTGGAAAGTGGAATCGGACAAATTCACTCTACATTGTGCTGCATCTTCTGCCGATATAAAAAGTTCGGTAACAGTAAATGTAAAATAGAATTATCTATATATAAGCTATAAACTTTACCATACGGAAAAAGTAACAGATAAACTGTTGTAAAAAGTGTCACTTTTGTTACTTTTTCTGTATAAATAGCTGATAATAAGTATATCCAAAAAGTAACAATCATGAGAAACATCCTTAAAATAGTAACAATTGTTTGCCTTACAGTATTCTCCATCCAGTTATTTGCACAAACGGGGTATAAGAATCCTATAATTCCGGGCTTCAATCCCGATCCTAGTATTTGCCGGGTAGGAGATGACTTTTATTTGGTAACATCGTCTTTCGAATATTTTCCGGGTTTGCCCATCTACCATAGTAAAGACCTTGTTAACTGGGAACAAATAGGGCATTGCCTTACACGCGATTCACAGCTCCCTTTGCATAAATCTCCTGCTTCGGGAGGTTTGTTTGCCCCATCTTTACGTTTTCATGATGGGTTATTTTATGTTATATGTACAAATGTGTCCGGAGGTGGTAATTTCTTTTGTACGGCAACTGATCCTGCCGGGCCGTGGAGCGAACCTATCTGGGTCGCTATAGATAGCATAGATCCTGATATCTTCTGGGATGAAGATGGTAAAACATACTTTGTGACACAGGGTAATGAAGGTATCCGTGTAACAGAAGTGGACTTAAAAACAGGGAAGGTTATTGGGCCTGAGCAGCTGGTATGGGGCGGTATCGGTGGACGCTTCCCTGAGGCTCCTCATATTTATAAGAAAGACGGGTATTATTATTTACTGTTGGGCGAAGGCGGTACTGAATATATGCATAGTGCCACAATCGGGCGCAGTAAAAATATAAATGGCCCTTATGAATCGTGCCCGCTAAATCCGATATTGACACATGCTAACCGCAGAGGGCAGGCAAACCAGATACAAGGTGTTGGACATGCTGATCTGGTACAGGCTAAGGATGGTTCATGGTGGATGGTATTTCTTGGATTCAGGGTTACACATCAGTGGGCTTATTATCATGTGCTTGGTCGTGAGACTTTCCTTGCTCCTGTAGACTGGCCCAAAGGCGGTTGGCCACAGGTAAACGGAGACGGTACTGTAGCTCTGAATATGAATGTACCTACTCTTCCTTTACATCCTTTCCCGAAAGCAGATATCCGTACAAATTTCGATGGGGATAAGCTTGGTTTTGAATGGCAATATTTACGTAATCCGATAAGGGAGAACTATTCACTGACAGATAAGAAAGGTTGGTTGAGAATAAGCACGTCACCATATACGTTAAATGAAACAGAATCTGTGTCTTTTGTTTGCCGTAGACAGACTGAGCATGATTTCATTGCGGAGACCCTTTTGCAATTCGACTCTTCTGCCGAAAATGAGGAAGCCGGAATGACATTGATTCAGAATAATACTCATCATTACGATTTTATAATAAAAAAAGTTAATGGACAATATATTGCTCAGCTGAGAGTGCATGTAGGCTCACTCTCATATATTGCCGGGGAGAAACAAATAAAAGGAAATAAGGTGAAGCTGAAAATTGAAGGTAATCCTACTAATTACTCTTTTTATTGCTCAGAGGCTGATAGCAATCAATATAGTGAGTTGGGTAAGCTGGATACCCGCTATCTTAGCACTGAGGTTGCCGGAGGATTCACCGGGGTAATGATTGGACTATATGCTTCATCGAATGGTAAGTCAAGTAATGCCAAGGCATATTATGACTGGTTCGACTATAGTGCGAAATAATAGAACATATTCTACCTCAAATAATAAGAAACTACAGATATTGATATCTGTAGTTTCTTATTATTGTGAACGGGCGGATTTAGATATTCTGAATATTTTTCTTTCATGTTAATTTTTTATAACTAAATAACATGTATTTTTTTGCTATATCATCAGAACATTTCACTAATTTTGAAAACAGTGCTCCAAAATTTGGAGTATTTTGGTAAAAAGCTAAATTATTATTAACCTGTAAAAACATTTAGGCCATGAAAACTTACCAAACTCAAGAAATCAAGAATATAGCTATTCTTGGTAGTTCGGGAGCGGGCAAAACCACTCTCGCCGAGGCCATGCTCTATGAAGCTGGCGTCATAAAACGCAGAGGAAGTGTGAAAGACGGAAATACAGTCTCGGACTATTTCCCTGTGGAAAAAGAATACGGTTATTCTGTTTTTTCCAGCATTTTCTCTGTGGAATGGATGAATCGCAAACTGAATTTTATCGATTGTCCGGGATCAGATGACTTTGTAGGAAACGTAGTTACATCACTTAATGTGACAGATACTGCACTCATGGTACTCAATGCCCAGTATGGTATGGAAGTGGGTACTATTAATCAATTAAGATATACTCATAAATTACAGAAACCTGTTATATTTATTGTTAATCAGCTGGATCATCCAAAAGCTGATTTTGACAATGTAGTATCACAACTGAAAGCCGAATATGGTGAAAAAGCAGTTTTGATACAATATCCCATCAACTGTGGGGAAGGCTTTAATGCTGTTATTGATATTTTAAAATATAAAATGCTCAGGTGGAAGCCGGAAGGCGGAGCTCCTGAGGTGCTTGATATCCCTGATGAAGAAAGGGAAAAAGCAAAAGAACTAAAACAGAAATTAGTAGAGGCAGCTGCAGAAAATGAAGAATCTTTGATGGAGAAATTCTTTGATCAGGGAACTCTTACAGAAGACGAGATGCGTATGGGTATCCGTTGGGGATTGGTTCACAGAGACCTGTATCCAATATTCTGTGTGTCTGCTGAAAAAGATATGTGTGTACGCCGTACAATGGAGTTCCTTGGTAATGTAGTTCCTTATGTTCGCGATTTACCAGCTCCAATAAATACTAATGGGGTGGAAATAAAACCGGAATCGGATGCTCCAACCAGTCTCTTTTTCTTTAAAACCACAGTGGAACCGCACGTCGGTGAAGTTTCTTACTTCAAGGTGATGAGTGGTAAAGTACATGAAGGTGATGATTTACTGAATGCAGACAGGGGCTCTAAAGAACGAATGGGACAAATATTCTGTCCGGCAGGGCAGCAACGGACAAAGGTGGAAGAACTTGTTGCCGGAGATATCGGGGCAGCTGTGAAACTAAAAGATGTTCGTACTGGTAATACATTGAATGCAAAGGGAGTTGATAATAAGTTCAATTTTATAAAATATCCTGATCCTAAATACCGTCGCGCAATTAAGGCTGAAAATGAGAAAGATACTGAAAAAATGAATGAAGTATTGCAGCGTATGCGTGAGGAAGATCCGACATGGGTTATTGAGAATTCGAAGGAATTGAAACAACTTATAGTATCGGGACAAGGTGAGTTCCATCTTAAAACGTTGAAATGGAGGATAGAAAACAACGATAAAATTTCGATTGTCTTCTCAGAACCGAAAATTCCTTATCGTGAAACGATCACTAAAGCTGCACGTGCCGATTATCGCCATAAGAAACAATCGGGTGGTGCCGGACAGTTCGGTGAAGTACATCTGGTTGTAGAGCCTTATACTGAAGGTATGCCAATGCCTGAAACATATAAGTTTAATGGACAGGAGTTTAAAGTGCAGGCACGTGATACTCAGGTCTATGATTTAGATTGGGGAGGTAAACTGGTTTTTGTAAGTAGTATCGTCGGTGGATCGATCGATGCCCGCTTCCTGCCTGCAATCCTCAAAGGTATTATGTCGCGTCTCGAGCAAGGGCCTTTAACCGGCTCATATGCCCGTGATGTACGCGTAGTAGTTTATGATGGTAAGATGCACCCGGTAGATTCTAATGAAATCTCATTTATGCTGGCAGGACGTAATGCGTTCAGCGAGGCATTTAAGAATGCAGGTCCTAAGATTCTTGAGCCTGTGTATGATGTAGTTGTATCCGTTCCGTCAGATAGGATGGGTGATGTAATGGGTGATCTTCAAAATCGTCGCGCCATGATTATGGGTATGGAAAGTGATAAAGGTATAGAGATATTAAATGCTAAAGTACCATTGAAAGAAATGTCAAACTATTCTATTTCACTTAGTTCGTTAACCGGAGGTCGTGCGTCGTTTACGATGAAGTTTGCAAGTTATGAACTTGTCCCTTCCGACGTTCAGGACAAGCTATTGAAAGAATACGAAGCTAGTCAGAAAGACGAAGATTAATATTATCTGGAATATTTATAGAGCCGGCAAATTTATTTGCCGGCTTTTTCTTTATATAAGGAAAAAATAGACCAAGATTCCCTTCAATCTTGTATCTTTGCACGAATTAAAAATACAGAGATGAAAATATTGATACTTGGAGCCGGAAAGATGGGTTCCTTTTTTACAGATGTATTGAGCTTCGATCATGAAGTTGCTGTTTTCGATATAGATCCAAAACGTCTTCGGTTTGTCTATAATGTGGTGAGGATGAGTAATCCGGAAGAGATAAAGGAATTTAATCCGGAAATCGTTATTAATGCTGCAACTGTGAAATATACAATTCAGGCTTTTGAAATGGTCCTCCCTTATCTGGATGAGGCATGTATATTATCCGATATTGCCTCTGTAAAAACCGGATTGAGAGAATTTTATCAGAAGACCGGACGGCCCTTTGCTTCTACACATCCGATGTTTGGCCCTACATTTGCTAACTTGACTGACTTAAGTACTCAGAGTGCGATTGTGATATCAGAGTCAAATCATTGGGGGAAGATATTCTTTAAAGATTTATACAGCAGTCTCAAATTGAATGTATTTGAATACACATTTGAGGAGCATGACGAAACCATTGCTTATTCCCTGTCCATACCATTTGCATCTACACTTGTCTTTGCTTCTGTAATGAAACACCAGGATGCGCCCGGTACAACATTTAAGCGTCATATGAATATTGCAAAAGGGCTTCTGTCTGAAGATGATTTTCTTTTGACTGAAATTCTTTTCAACCCATATACTCCGGCTCAGGTAGAAGGGATTCGTGCTGAATTGAAACATCTTTTAGAGATCATTGAGAAAAAAGATAGTGCCGGGATGCTTAAATTTTTGACTAAAGTAAGAGGTAATATTGCTGAAAAAGGATAACCGATAAAGATTTAAATAAAGAGACCACACTCTGACATTGTCATTGTGCGGTCTTTTCTTTGAGCTAATTTAACCTTAATCTACCTATTAACTGTGATAACCAATCCAATCTCTATTTAGTATGTGTGAATAGCCACGTAGCTAAATCTTTTTCTTGAAATGCATTGTCCCAACTGTTGTGATTAACTCCTTCGTATTCTGTATATTCTGTATCACATCCCAATTCTTTCAGGTTTTTATATATGTCTCTCGAATTTTGTGCAGGAACAACAGAATCATCACTACCATGGAAAATCCATACAGCAGTATTCTTTGCATATAATGAAAGCTTGCTTAAGTCAGCTCCTCCACATATCGGAAAAGCTGCTGTAAATGTCCGGGGCATTCGCCACAGTAGTTCTAAAGTGCCCATACCTCCCATTGATAGTCCTCCTACATATACTTTTCCTGTATCTATCTTTTCTGAAGAAAGCCAATATTGAATGAGTGCCATGAGGGTATTCATCGGTTGAGTGGGGCTATCTGAAACACCAAAAGTTAAAGTCATTTTATTATCTATCTGATGACGCATTACGTTTGCCCAATAGCTATCAGTAGGGCATTGTGGTGCTATTACTATAGATGGATGTGCAAGGTGGAAATTATCAATAAGGAATTGCTTTCCATGTGTTAGCTGTTTTTGATTGTCATTGCCCCGTTCTCCTGCCCCGTGAAGGAATACAACTAAAGGATATGCTTTTGTTTCATCATAGTTCTCCGGATACATGATTTGATATGGTAAAGTATACCCATTTATCATAAATGACGCATTCTTGAACTGAGCATAGCTAAATAAGGAGAAGATGAGGAAGATAAGTGTGAAAATACTTTTTTTCATAATTATTACTTTTGAGATTGCAGTTCTAAAGATAATTATAATACTCCGGTTTATGGTGATTCGATGCTTTATATATGTGGTAGAATGATGAGGTGTCTTGCTTGGAGGATATCATGGCATAATTGAAAAATAGTCTAAAGGTTATAGACATAACCTTTAGACTACGAAAGTATTTAATTTAATGAGGGAGATGTAAAACCGAGTTTTTTCAATCCTTTCTGAACATCCGGATGGCTCATGAAGAGTTTCCAAAGTAATTGAGAACGGTAATTCTCTATCATGACAGCTATTGGCCCTTGATCAATGGCTAGGTAACGTTGTGGGTACCAATTGTCCGTTTCACTAAATGCATCGTAGAAACCATATTGCCCCCATACTTTATCTCCCATACGATATAAGTTCCGCATTACTTTGATTGATTCTTCAGGTGTATATACAATAGATGACAGTGCGGCTGTAGGTGAAATTACTCCCATGTCACCATGTTCAGATGGTTCGTGAGCTGCATATCCATTGACTGAATAGCTTGCTGTCAGTCCCCAGCAATTTTCACCGTATCCTTTAAATCCTTTTGGATTGCGTATGCAATAGTCTCTATTTATCAGGGTATAGTTTTTCATTTCCTGATAATAATTGGCATATTTATCTTTCAATCCGGTTGGATTTAGCCCCAGAAATGAATAATGCGCCCAGAATAGGGGACCGATACCAGTGTTGCTTTGATAGCGCATATTTAAGTTATAGCCTTCTAACTCATGTGGTGCGATGATTTTTCCATTTTCGCCCCAACCTTCGTGATAGACCTCCGCCGGAACCCCATGTGTTGGGGAACATGCAGCCAGAATATATGTGATAAGACACTCATTGTATCCGCGAATAGGGAAATTCATTTCCCATGAGTGATTCGGGCTCCAGTGCCAGTATAGAACGTTTTGTCCGTTACGGTGCCAGTTCCAGTCTACATTACGCCATATTTTATCTATACGGGATGCAAGTGCTTTTTCTGCAGCTGAGCCACTTATGTAGTATTGATGCACTGCTAGTAATCCTTGCAATAGGAATGAAGTTTCCACAAGGTCACCTCCGTTGTCTCTATCACTAAAGCCTACTACTTTTCCGGTTTCTCCATTCCACCAGTGCGGGAAAACGCCGTGAAAAGAATCTGCTTTTTCGAGGAAACTAACTATTTTAGTCAGTCTCTCCAGACCTTGTTCACGCGTCACATAGCCCCTGTCTATTCCGGCAATAATAGCCATAATGCCAAATCCGCTTCCTCCGGATGTAACTGTGTTCTTATCATGTTGTCCGTAGTCTCCATCTACATGATACCGTTCACGTGCCATTCCGCTCACAGGTTCAGCACCTTCCCAAAAATAGTTGAATGTCCTGCGTTGTACACTATCAAGTAGGGCTTCATCTGTAATAACCAACTCTTCATTAGCTGGTTCTTTAGTAGAATTGCTGACTTTATTGTTACAGCTAATTGTGCAAAATAACAATATTATAAAAATAAGAGAGACCTGTATTTTTCCCATATCCTTTCTTTTTAGTAAAAAGAGACTATGACTATCGATAGTCTCTTTTCCAGTTTTTTAAAGCATTTAGTTTAATGTGAATCGAGCTGATTTAACATCATGACTATTCCCTCCAATCATTACATCAAAATCACCTTTCTCATAAACATAATCAAGGTCGTAATTGTAGAATCTCAACAATTCCGGTGTAATCTTAAAACTAATATTCTTTGATTCACCTGCTTTAATAAATATTTTTTCAAAACCTTTTAGCTCTTTTACAGGGCGCGTTACACTACCTACAAGATCGCGTATATAGAGCTGAACAACTTCATATCCATCGTATTTGCCAGTATTGGTTACGGTTACTGTAGCAGTTAATTCTCCTGTACTGTTTATTGTAGTTGAACTTAATTTTACATCACTATAATTGAATGTAGTATAACTTAGCCCATATCCAAAAGGATAGAGAGGATCATTACTTACATCCAGATAGTTACTGCGAAATTTCTCAAACCACTTACCTTCTCCTAATGGACGACCTGTATTTTTATGGTTATAGAATAAAGGAATTTGTCCGACATTCTGCGGAAATGTAGCAACTAGTTTTCCACTAGGATTCACATCTCCAAATAATACATCTCCTATAGCATGAGCGGCTTCTGTACCTCCAAACCAAACATTCAATATAGCAGGAACATTCTGATTTTCCCATGTTAAGGTTAATGGACGACCAGTGAATAATACTAACACAACAGGCTTTCCTGTTTTTAGGAGTTCTCTTAGTAATTCTTGTTGTACATCAGGTATACCGATTTCTGTACGGCTACTGGCTTCACCGCTCATCTCTGATGATTCGCCAAGTGCAGCAACTATTACATCTGCATTTTTAGAAACTTCTAATGCTTCTCTCAGCATTTCTTCATCGCTACGTTTTTCCTGATCTCTATGTAAAGTGCGTCCAAACATGGTTGCATTTTCTTCATATTTGGCATTGCTTATCAGGTGACTACCTTTTGCGTATACAATCTTTGCATTATTTCCTGCTACAGCCTGGATTCCTTCCACTACAGTTGCAGGTTTTGTTAGATCTACAGCAACACTCCATGTACCCGGCATATTGGAACGCGTATTAGCCAACGGGCCAACTACAGCAATAGTTCCTCCTTTTTTAAGAGGCAGGGTATTATTGGCATTTTTTAATAATACAAAACTTTCAGAAGCTATCTTACGAGCTACATCGCGATGCTCTTTTGTAAAGATTTCTGTTTTTGCACGATTGATATCGCAATATTTATATGGATCGGTAAATAATCCCAGTTTATATTTTGCTTCCAGAATACGGCGACATGCCTGATCTATTTCAGCCTGTGTTACTTTTCCTTCTTGTAAAGATTTTCCGACTGTTGAAAGGCCTTCACTTACCATATCCATATCTATTCCTGCTTTTAATGCACGGGCAGATACTGTTTGTAGATCACCTATACCATGATCAATCATTTCGCTGATACCAGTGTAATCGGTAACAACAAATCCATTGAAGCCCCATTGTTTACGTAGAACATCAGTCATCAGCCATTTGTTAGCAGTTGCAGGTACTCCGTCTACTTCATTAAAAGAAGCCATTACGCTACCAATTCCTGCTTCCACTGCAGCCTGATATGGATACATATATTCGTTAAACATACGGATGCGGCTCATATCCACAGTATTATAGTCGCGTCCGGCTTCTCCTGCTCCATATAGGGCATAATGTTTTACACAAGCCATAATGTTAGAGTTTGAAGCATACATTTTATCACCTACACCCTGATATCCACGAACCATTGCCTTAGCTATCTTTCCTCCAAGAAAAGGGTCTTCTCCGTTCCCTTCAGAGAAACGTCCCCAGCGAGGATCTCTGGAGATATCTACCATCGGACTAAATGTCCAGCAGATACCATCAGCACTGGCTTCTACTGCTGCAATACGTGCAGATTGCTCAACTGCAGCCATATCCCATGTTGCAGCCAATCCTAATGGAATAGGAAATACTGTTTCATATCCATGGATAACATCCATACCGAAGATCAATGGAATCTTTAGACGACTTTCTTCTACAGCAACACGTTGAACTTCTTTAATCTTTTCTACTCCTTTTATATTGAATAGTCCTCCGACTTGTCCTTTCTTTATTTTCTCAGCAATATTGCTGCTTTTAGCCTGTCCTGTTGTTATGTCTCCTGAACTAGGCAGATTAAGCTGTCCGATTTTCTCTTCCAGTGTCATCTTATTCATCAAATCATTGATGAATTTGTCCATTTTCGGGTCTTTACTCTGACCATATACATTGCCAATAATCGCAAAAGAAGCCAGAAAGACCATTAATAATTGCCTTACTTTCATTTTTACCTTTTATTTCTGTGATACCTAAACTAATCTTTTACCTTAAATTAGTAAGGGCTATACAACTAGCCCTTACTACTAATAATGTGATAACAAAAAACAATCTTATTGATAATTCGGGTTTTGTTTCAAAACACCGTTTGATTTATCTATTTCAGACTGAGGAACCGGTAGAAGAGCATGTTTATCCTGGTAATTCGTTTTACCGACAGCATGTAATACTTCTTTAGCTGTACCCCAACGTACAAGATCATAGAAACGATCCGGTTCAAGAGCTAATTCCGCTCTTCTTTCACGTTGAATTGCTTTTCTCAATTCTACTTGGTCTGTTGTAGTTACTTCCGGTAATATGCTGGTGCTTGCTCCTCTTGCATGAGCTCTTACCATTTCCAGATATTTTAATGCATCTGTAGTATTTCCCAATTCGTTAGCTGCTTCAGCACCCATCAGAATAACATCCGGATAGCGGATAATACGAATATTTACCCAGAAACCTTCTCTTGAATATTTTGCTCTCATAGCGGGGTTAGTATATGCTTTCTTATTAAAGTATGCACCCATTGCTTCAGATACAGGAGATTCTCCGTAAGGTTTATTTGTGTTTTCAGGTGTAATTTCTTCTCCCGGTTTTCTAAAATAAAGCAGACTTGCATCTTTTCGAGGGTCACCATCTTCAAAAGCTTTAGCTACTTCTTTTGTAGCCATGTGCCATCCCCAGCCGAGGTTCCATTGACCTGCACCTCTGACGCCTTGTACCTGACAGAATTGACTACCGATATCTGTGCTTCCCGGTTTAGCTGCAGTAGATGTACATTGTAGCTCAAAGATTGATTCTCCACAGTTTTCTCCTGCATCTGTAAATACCTGATCTACTGCTGTATTCAGATTATATATGCCTGAATTGATAACTTCTTTAGAAGCAGCAAGCATATTCCCCCAGTCGTTACGCATCATATATGTTCTTGCATGTAAAGATCTGGCAGCACCCCAGGTTAAACGACCTACGTACTTTGTTTCCCAAGATTGAGGCAGATTAGCTTCTGCAAAAGTAAGGTCAGTATCAATCAGTGTATAGATCTCAGCAGCAGTATTCTTTGGTATATTTGCTTCAGAAGCATCTTTGATAGGGAAATCAATTTTAGGAACATCGCCCCATGCTCTTACTAAGTTAAAATAGCAATATGCTCTAAAGAATTTAGCTTCTGCTTCCAGGCTAGCAAAGTCTTTATTATTTATCTTTTGAAGTGTATCGATAACATTATTACAATCATGTATAATTGAATAATTGTGGTTCCAGTATGTGCCTAATATACCATTTGAAGGAGTATATTCGAAGTTGTCCCAGAAAGCAGCATTATCGGGTCCGTCATTTTCTGTACTTCCTTTCTCCGAGTCTTCGGAACGGAACATATGTACTGCAAAAGCAGGTATTCCGGCTGTTATGTTATAACTTCTCATCTTTGAATAGACACCAAATACTTTTGCTTCCAGACCTCCGCTGGTATCATCATCCTCAGTAAAACTTCCCTGAGGACTCTTGTCCAAGAAATCGCTACATCCGACAACTGATATTGCTAAAATAGCAATTATTGCAGCATATATATATTTATTAAAAATTCGTTTCATAATAATTTATTCTTTAAAATGTAAGATTTAAACCAAATGTATAAACTGCAGGCATAGGATATGGATTAGAATCGATGCCAAATGCTGTGGCAGATCCTCCGATTTCCGGTGTATAACCTGTATTGTTTTTCCATGTTTTAGGATTCTGAGCATTTACATATACTCTTAGGGATTTCATTCTTAGTTTTTTCAACATGTCTGCACCAAAAGTATATCCTAATTGTATGTTTCTGATACGGAAGAAGCTACCATCTTCTACAAAATATTCTGATGGATAATCTTTTCCATTGATTGCTCTTTTTCTGTTTAATATCGGTTCGGTATTCGAAGTACCTTCACCATGCCATCTGTCCATTCTGCTTTCAAGATAGTTGAACTGAGACCATTCATAAATATTCCATGTACGATATATTTCGTTTCCTTGAACACCCATCATATCAACAGACAGATCGAAATTCTTGTATCCAACATTCACCGAAACTCCATATGTGAAATCCGGAGTCGGATTACCAATTTGTGTTCTATCTGCAGTTGTGATTTCTCCGTCACCATTTACATCTTTAAATTTAAGATCTCCAGGTTGTACTGTAGTTAGTTTGTTTACAGGAGAATTAGCAATATCGTTATCTGATTGGTAAATACCATCAACTTTGTATCCGTAGAAATATCCGATAGGGTAACCAGCCTGAGTATAAGACATCATTGGAAGACCGGATGTACCATCTGTAATTGTATATCCATCCTGAACCAGTGATATTACTTTATTTTTGATTGTAGTTAAGTTTGCACTTACTCCGTATCTCCAATCAGATCCGATTTTGTCATTCCATGATAAGGAAAGTTCAACTCCTTTGTTTTCTATTTCACCAAGATTACCCAATCCAGGAGTAGTTCCGGTTATACCTGGTACTTCTGCCAATAGGTCTTTCGTATTTTTCTTGTAATAAACTCCTTCAAAGTTTAATCTGTTTCTTAAGAAATAAGTTTCGAGACCGGCCTCCCATGCTTCTACTTTTTCCCATCTTAGGTTTGCATTAGGAAGATATTGTTTTGAATATCCCGGGATAATATTGTCTCCAAATACAGCAGAGGTTGTATTTGTAAGAATTGGTTCTGCAGGATATACTCTACTCATATTCTGATTACCTAAAGTTCCCCATGATCCTTTCAGTTTCAAATAATCAAGGAAAGTGACATTTTTCATGAAGTCTTCTTCTGTCATTACCCAACCTGCTCCAACAGAATAGAAATTTTGCCATTCATTTCCTGTATAGAAGAATGCTGATGATCCATCGCGACGGAATGAACCATTAAAAAGGTATTTGTTTTTATAGTTGTATAATGCTCTGAATAGGAATGATACTGTAGAACGTTCCCATTGAGTACTACCTGTTGTAGATGCATCCGGGTCTCCGATGCTCACAAACCATTTGTCCGGATCATTTGCTATAGGAAGACCATTTCCTTCGCCACGTTTTGCTGTAACGCTGGATAAGCTGTTGTAATATGTAGTAAAACCTGCAGTTGCTGTAATATTGTGGTTGTTAAAGCTGTTTGTATAAGTCAATAAGTAGTCAGCCTGAACCTTCGTTTCATTTTGTTTTTGTTGTTCTACTGCTGTTTTACCATCTCCCATTACTACAGATTGTTGTGTGTCTACGTCATACAGAGTTCTTTTAGGAGTGTATAATCTGCTGTCATATGATCTGTAATCCAGTGAGTACATTACACGGAAGTTGAAATTCTTGAAGAAAGTTAAATCCCCATAGATATTACCAGAAGCTCTGTAATCAATCACTTTATTTGTGTTTTTTTGTAATTCAACAAAACTCATTGGATTTGATACTTCATTTTTTTGGAAGCTAGGGAGTGTATTATATAATCCTTCCTGTGCATTATATGGAGTTGCAATAGGAGCAGCATATAGTGCGTTTTTCAACCCATTAGTATACAGTCCTTGTTCAGTATTGATAGGAGTAGCACGGGCTCCATTAAACTGGAAACCTACTTTCAGGTCTTTTGTGATACTATAATCGCTACTCAAGTTGATCGTAATCTTACTATATTCCTCATGTTTGATATTACCTTCCTCAGATGTATAACCTACACCCATGTAGAATTTGTTCTTTTCGGTAGAAGATGTAATACTGATATTATTATTTGTGATGAAACCGCTTTGGAATATCTCATCCTGCCAGTTGGTATCTGCATTCCAGTTGGTATAATCGAAAGCTGCTGCTCCCTGATTTTCCAATTGTTCTGAATAAAGTTCTTTAAATTGAGATGCGTTGGCCATCTTAATTTTATCAACAACGGATTTGAATCCGAATGATGTGTTGATATTAACTAAAGTCTGGCCTTCTTTTGCTTTCTTAGTTGTTACGATAATAACACCATTTGCTCCACGTACACCAAAGATTGCGAGAGAAGACGGGTCTTTTAAAATCTCCATTGATTCAATATCAGCAGAGTTCAGGAAATTAATATTATCATTAAATAGTCCATCAACAACATATAATGGTTTGTATCCATTAATAGAGTTCGTACCGCGAATACGGATTTCAGGATCCTGACCGGCAATACCTGTATTTACTACCTGTACACCAGCTACTTTTCCTTGTAATGAAGCTAATGGATTGGCAGATGGGCGATTGGCTATATCGTCGGCTTTGATACTGGCTATAGATCCGGTTAAGTCACGTTTCTTAGCTGTACCATAACCGATAACCACAGTTTCTGTCAACATTGTAGCATCATCTTCCAGTACAATATTTATTGAGTTTTGTGAACCTACAGTAATTAACTGGGCTTTCATACCAATAAATGAAAATTCCAAAACATCTTTTGGATTAGCAGAGATGGAATAGCTACCATCTATATCCGTAATGGTACCTGTAGTTGTACCCTGAATGCGTACACTAACGCCTATTAAAGGCTCATTGGCTTGGTCTGTGACTGTTCCGGTAATTGTCTTGCTCTGTCCATAAGCACTTGCAGTCCCCAATACTAGGAAGCATGCGAAGAACACAAGATACTTTCGGAAAAGAGAAATTGAATTCTTTGAATTTCTAGGTTTAATTTTCATAGTCTTACTTTTTATTTAAACACACATTTTGCGAGTAAAAATCTACTATGAACGACAGGAAAAAGGCTGATTGTTATAAAAAGGGATTTTAAGTATTTTTCAATAAACTGATGGTTTTGACAATCGTGGCGTTTTCTGTGCGTATGATATTAGATTTTTGTCAAATGTAGATATTGCAGATAAAGTGTTTTTAAAAGTTAATACATCGTAAACACTTACATCCGTTTTTTAACAATACTCGCACCTCACTTTTACCACTTAAATTAATGTAATATGCAGTTTTATAAAGTTTTATATTTGTTAATCGATATCAAGAAAAAACTCATTCAGATTTTGGGAAGGTAGTAAATTTAACTTTTTTCTTAATCTATATCGACTGTTTTCAACAGCTCTTATTGATAAATTCATGAGCGAAGCTATCTCTTTCGTTTCTAAATTTAATTTTAAGCAAGCACATAGCCGGAGGTCATTGTTGGTTAACTGAGGATATAATGCTTTCATTTTTTTAAAGAACCCTGTATGTTTTTCTTCAAATTTTAATAAAAATGTTTTCCAGTCATCTTCAGTATTAAGGTTGTTGTTGAGAAGTGCGTTTATCTTTTGATATAGTGGTATTAGGGCACTGCTCTTATTCCGGGAGTAAAATTCATCAATAATATCTTTTACTTTTAAGATCAATTCATTCTTTTGTATAATGAATGATGTTTGAGTGAGTAGTTCTGCACTTTTCTGTTCCACTTCTTGTTGAAGCTCACCCGTCAATGCTCTCAAACGTTTTGTTTCACGATGTCTGATCTTTTGTAGGTGGAGATTACGGTAACGTCTAAGTATTAGTAACCATACTCCATACATGATGGCTATAAAAATAAGTATATATACTATATAAGCCCCAATAGTTTGATACCATGGCGACAATATCTCAAATTCATATGATACGATTTCTGAGTAATTTCCTAAATTATCAACGGAGCGGATCATAAATACATATTTACCTTCAGGTAAACGAGCATATGTTACTTCATTTATCTTTGCGGGTGCCGACCAGTTATTATCTACATTTTGTAGCATATATTGAAAAGAGAAATTTGAAGCAAATGCGTTTTCTGCAGAAAAACTAAATGATATAGTATTGGAATCGTATGGTATCTGAGCAGCCTGAGATATACCTTTATATTCGACGTCTCCACTTGTACTCATCGTTTCCAATGATGCAAGGTAGGGGAGCGGCAGTTTGTGCTGATAGTTATTAGAAGTGCTTTTCTCTTTCTGATAAAGTAAGAAGCCATTATCAAGGCAAATAAGGCTGGTCGAATCATTTAATATTGATATGTTCTCGTAGGTGTTTACTAATGATAGATTCATCCCTAAATTATAACTCTCAAGAATGTTTGCTTCGTATCCGTCATAAGAAAATTTATAAACCGAAGCATCGGTAAGCGCCCAAAATATATTGTTTTGAATATGGATTACTTGTTTTAGATTTTTAATATTCCTAAAACATTCGTCTAATAGCGTATTAGGTATTATTTTATTGGCTATATCATCATACGTAAAGAATTTATTATTTCCCAACAGCACAATGCGTCCGCCTACTTTAAACATCTTCAGTTTATATGGCAGATTATCTTTATTACTACCCCCATAGTATGAAAATGTCTGAAAGCCTGACAGGTTATCTTCAAGTTTACAACGATATATCCCTCTGTTGAAATGTTCTAACCATATATTTCCCAGATGATCTACGTCAGCATTTATTATTGGTTCGGATATCTGACGCGGATCAAATACTTTCTTTGTTTCTCTATCTATGATCTTTAGGGATTGATAAGTTGACAAGAATAGCAGGCTCCTGTCTTTGTAAATAGCTTCGGATATATTATATACACCTGTGCCTATGTTGTACACATCTACAGATGCCCCATTAGCCTGTATCTCTTTCAACCCTTTATTATGGCAACAATATAACTTTTCTCCAATAACTTTGAGAGCCCAAACCTGCCCTTGTGTACCATTTACCAGTTTCATTCTTGATAGGGCATAAGGTTTATTGAGGTCTTCTTTAGTTATGCTAAAAACACCTTGATTGGTTCCTATGAATAATTTATCTTTCCAAAGAGCAGCTCCGTACACTGCTCCGGTATTCCCTCTTTGATCTGTATAGCAGCTTATATTTTCTATATATTGAATGTAAGAAATTCCTTTGTCCAAAGCTGCCCATATATTTCCAAGATCATCCTCGTAAAGTGAAAGTATTGTATTGTTTTGTAAAGTGCTTTCAGTAGATATGTTATCTTTAATATGACCATTTTGGTCAACTTGATAAATGCCATTTAATATTGTCCCCAAAAAATATGTTCCGTCACTGGCTCTGATTCCACAGTTTAACTCAGCCGAATTTAATGTAGCTGATAATTGAGGATTCCATTCGTTGAATGATATTCCATCATAGATATAGATTCCATTTGTTGATGTGCCTATCAAATATTTATCTGTGGAATAGGGTAATATTACACGAACGTCAGTATTACGAAAAATTTCACTTCCTTCGATTTTTGTTAAAGTTGAGCCTTTTAATCTATAAATAGGTCCTAGCATTTGCTGTACCAAAAACTCATCTCTGACCTTAGATAAGAAGAGGAACTCTTTTTCGGCACGCAAAGGTTTTACTGTTTCGAAATCATATATGTATATTGACGAAAAAGACTGAAAATAAACACAATCTTCGGCAATCCATATTTTCCAGAAATCATCATTTTTGAAAAGGGCTTTATCTAATTGATCGCTTAATGATGTATAAATTAATTTTCCGGAAATATCCCGATCCCATCTGCCAAATTCTTCGTAGCTACCTGTAAAGATCGTATTATGTGATTGCACAGCCACAGATCTGGCAGTTAGAGAGTTTGGTATACGGTTTAATTTCCACTCTATACCATCAAATTCTAGCAATCCGATGTCATTTCCAAAATACATAACCCCTCGTTCATCCTGGTCTATCGACCAGTTTTTATTATCAGCTTTATATCTTGCTTTTTGGAGATTGATAACATGAGGCTTATTGGAAAAAACTGATATAATAGGTAAGGAGATAAATAATAGAAAGAAGGTATACCTGGTTAAATTATTCATTTAGCTTGCTACTTATGATAGTCATATCGATTAAACTTCTCAAAAATAACATATTTTTGCGAATTTTGTTTTCTGAGATTGTGTAAGATAATACTAAAAATCGTTTTGCGATTAGATTTACACGGATTATATTTGTAATCAATAATAAAATTAAATCTGATAATTATGAGAATTGGAATCGACTTGGGTGGTACTAATGTAAGAATGGGTGTGGTGAATAATGGCACCATTATAAAAAAAATAGCCGAACGCTGTAAAGCAGATCAATCAGCAGAAGTTGTTACCAATCAGTTGAAGGAAATGCTGCATCAGATAATGACTCCTGAAGTAAAAAGTATTGGTGTCGGAGTACCTTCAGTTGTTGATGCCGAAAAAGGAATTGTTTATAATGTAATGAATATACCATCATGGAAAGAAGTTCATCTGAAAGATATTTTGGAGAAAGAATTTAATATTCCTGTTTTTGTAAACAATGATTGCAACTGTTTTGCTCTGGGAGAATACCATTTTGGAGAAGGAGCAGGACAAAAAGATCTTGTTGCAGTAGCATTGGGAACAGGAGTCGGTTCTGGAATTATTATTGATGGAAAACTCTATAATGGCGGAAATACCGGAGCAGGGGAGATTGGCTGTATCCCATATCTTGAATATGATTATGAATCATATTGTAGCAGTTCGTATTTTACCCGGGTACATGGCTTAACAGGAAAAGAAGCCTTTGAAAAAGCCCAGGAAAACGAGGATGTTGAAGCTGTTATTCTTTGGAACCAATTTGGCCATCATGTGGGAGATCTGATGAAAGTAATTTTATTTGCCTATGATCCAAGAGTAATAATCATAGGTGGCAGTATAGCTAATGCTTACGAGTACTTTGGTTCTGCAATGATGGAGAGCTTGGATGATTTTCCTTATCCTGAAACAGTAAAGAAACTAAAAATTTACACATCTAAAGTAGAAGATGTAGCTATTCTTGGAGCCTCTATCTTAAATTAAAAATAACTCAAACACAAAACTTTATTATGAGAAATTTATGTTTTATTATTGCTTTACTTTCAATACAGTTATTGTATGCACAAACAGAGGCTGATCGTGAAAAATACCCACTGTACCACGATGCCCGTACAGACGAACTACGTCCAGCCTTAAAAAAATTGGTCGCGTATGAGCCTTATATATCAAATAATGAATTAAAAAAGCATATTGAAAATCTGGATGAGAAAATAACCAGATATAATATTGGTAATTATGTGGACGATTTCAAGTTTTTTCTAACATTGGATATTACTGAAGATTTTCTGGAGAAAAAATTTTCAAATTTAAGAAGACATGATGATGTGTGGAACATAAAACACATAGCAGCTCATGCATTAGCAGATTATTATTTATCTGCAGGCGAATATGATCAGGCAGTTGAATATTACAAGAAATCGGTTTTTGACTACAGGCTAATTGTAGCTTCCAGTGGAACGACATTGACTAAAGATATAGAACGTTGCATATTTGATATAGCAAATACATATTATAAGGCAGGTAAGAAAGATCAGTCATATGCATATTTGATAGCCCTAATTGTAGAGAGTCAGAATTACAGCCACGGAGACAGGCTTTCGGAATATTTAGAAAAAGACAAAGCTGATAAGAAAAAGTTGAAAACTGATATTGATAAGGCACTAAAAACTATCAAGAAGGGGAAAGACGGTACTTATGTTATAATATTCAGAGGGCATGAAGCCATATTTTTTCCTTTTGTTATGGGTTCCACATCTCCTCAAAAGTTAGCTGAAAAAATGAAGAACAGTGATTTTTATAAAGAACTGAATTAATAAAAGCGAAAGGATGTCTTGTCAGACATCCTTTCTACATTCACTATCTTTCCCATCGCTGTAATTCTGCTACAGCCAACTGGTAGTCTCTTTCTGTTTCCAGATATTTATCCATTGTTTCATAATATACGGATAGTTCCAACAGATAATTAATAAGAGACAATTGACCCTTATCCAATGCTTTTTTCAATAATTCCTGATTGCTTGTAACACTTAAGGCTTCCTGATACTCTCTCAATAACAAGGATAGTTTCTTCGCTTTATCATACTGATTTTTAAGAGAATTCCTAAACTGCAGCTTCGAGTCATCATGTTGCATCTGCAAAGCAACAGTTTGTGCTTTCTGATGCTTCACGGTGTTCTTCCCTTCCCACAGAGGAATAGATACCCCTACCGAAACTCCCTGAAAAGTCTCGCCGGAAGTCCTTTCACTGGTATATCCGGCAGTTATTTTGGGAAGGTTGAGGGCACGTGTCAGTTGTTCCTGCTTCCTACTGAGTGCAATCTCCTGTTCAGTTACCTGAAGCGCGGGATTATTATCTTTTATCCTTTCAAACCACTCAATAAAGTTTAGAGGGAACACAAAAGCGGGATAACTGTCTGCTATAGAGGTCAATTCCAGACCTCCGTTCAGGCGTTGCAGTTCAGATTTTGACAGGTTCATATCTACTTCGTTTATCTGTAAAGCTTTCTCTGCACTCAGCAGGTTCAGCTTAGTTTTGTTCCGCTCCAGGATATCTATATTTCCCTGGTCGAAACTCTTCTGATAAGCATCTGATAATTCTCTTGCCTGCATCAGCCTCTGAGATAACTCTTTATGCATGCTTGCCTGATACACCAATTGAACGTACAACAGTCTGGCTTCCTGCAGAATTTCCATACATTGCTGATTATAAATCATATCTACCTGTACATTCTTTCCATCAGCTAACTGATTCTTATAACGATAGGCTGTAGGGAAATCAAATGACTGGGTTACATTCAGGTCTATCTTATGACCTATAGCAGAGGGGCTTCCCCATAGGTAACCGAATTCTACTTCGGGATTGGCCATATTAATACCTGTTTTGTTGCCTATCTTATCGGCATTGGCTTTTTCCCTGTAGGCTTTCAGGGTTGTATTATTAGCCTCAATTTCTCTAATCACATTATTAAATGAGTCTTGCGCCTGTACATTTATCGCAAGTAGAAATAAGAGAATATATATTATTCGTTTCATAAACTATAGCTTATTTATTTAACAATCTCTTCTTTTACAGCAGGTTCCCTTTTCTTCAACATTCTGTATATAATGGGTACAATATACATATTTAGTAATGTAGAAGTGAGTAATCCACCCAGAATAACCTTCGCCATCGGGCTTTGAATCTCATTTCCGGGAAGACCTCCCTGAACAGCCAATGGAATCAGCGCCAAGCCTGAAGACAAGGCAGTCATCAATATCGGATTCAACCGGTCTAAAGACCCTTGCAAAATACTCTTATTCACAGAATACCCCCTATGTCCCAAGTCATTATAGTGAGCCATCAACAGGATACCGTTGCGTGTGGCAATACCAAACAGGGCAATAAACCCGATAACGGCAGGAATACTGATTTCACCGGAGGTAAATAGTATAGCATATACCCCACCAATCAGTGCCAGAGGCAGATTCAGAAGGATAACGGCTGACTGTGTTATATTCCTGAACTGATTGAATAATAACAGGAATATAATCAGAATAGCGAAGACAGAAGCTATCATAATTGTACGTGATGCAGCTTGTTCACTCTCAAACTGGCCTCCATATTCAATATGATATCCTTCCGGTAATTGAATATTCTCATCTACACTTTTCTGAATATCATTTACTACGCTGCGCAAATCCCTTCCGGCAACATTTGCCGATACTACAATTTTACGTTGGGCATTTTCCCTGTTCACTGTATTCGGGCCTGTAGAAGAGGTGATATCCGCCACATAGGCAAAAGGAATCTTCAGGCCATTAGCATCTATCATCAGATTCCTGATTTTTTCGGCTTGGTCTTTATAATTATCGTCCACTTTCAATGTCAGATCGAAGCTTTTCCCGGCATCATACACCTGAGAAACAACTTCTCCGGAAAGCATGGTCGTTACAAATTCTGAAAACTCAGGTAAGGTAATTCCATATTTAGCCAGTAATTCCCGTTTGGGAACAATCTTTAACTGTGGGCGTTCCACTTGTTGTTCCACATTCAGGTCGGCAACGCCTTCCACACTTTCTATCTTCGATTTGATATCATTTCCTAAAGAATACAGTTTGTTCAAATCCGGCCCGAATAACTTAATGGCAATATTGGCCTTAGTACCTGAAAGCATATGGTCTATACGGTGCGATATAGGCTGACCTATTTCAACGCTTATACCGGGTATAGCATTCAGTTTTTCCCTAAGTTCGGTTAGCATATCCTCCTGAGAACGGTCTTTTAACATAAACGGAGCCTCTATTTCCGAGGTATTTACTCCAAAAGAGTGTTCATCGAGTTCGGCCCGTCCGGTTTTCCGTCCTACAGTCTGTATTTCAGGTACGCTAAGTATTGCTTTTTCGGCCATAGACCCCACTTTATCTGATTCCTCAAGAGATATTCCCGGCAATGTATTTATCGTAATCGTAAAAGAGCCCTCATTGAAAGGAGGCAGGAAGTTACGCCCAAAAGTGAAGAAGATTATAATAGCTGAAAGTAAAAGCAACCCTGTTATTCCCAGAACAATCTTTTGCTTTTCCAATGCCCAATGCAAGCTTTTCTCATATACGGTTTTTAGTTTTACAACAAAGACTGGCTCTTTTTCTTCCTTGTCTTTCTTATTCTTACCTAAGAGATAACTACAAAGGACAGGAGTTACGGTCAATGCCACCACTGTAGAGGCAAACAATGCCACAATGAAAGCAATACCCAGCGGAACAAGCATACGCCCCTCCATTCCACTCAGGAAAAATAAAGGGATGAAGCTGGTAACGATAATCAGAGTTGAGTTCAGTATTGGCATCCGCACTTCTTTAGAAGCTTCAAATACGACAGTAAGTACACTTTTTTGTTCTTCTTTAGGCTTTTGCCTGTTTTCCCTTAAATGTTTAAATACATTCTCTACATCGATAATGGCATCATCTACCAGTGAACCTATTGCAATCGCCATTCCTCCCAGACTCATTGTATTGATGGTTAGTCCCATCAGTTTGAGCGCAAGGATAGAAGTCAGCAAAGATAGAGGCAGAGCCATCAAGGATATAAATGTAGTACGCCCATTCATCAGGAAGAGGAACAGGATAATAACTACAAAAATAGCCCCCTCGTACAACGACTTCTGTACATTATTAATGGAGTTGTTGATAAAGCGTTCCTGACGGAAAATATCAGTAGTAACCTTCACATCAGAGGGAAGGCTTTTCTGTAAATCGGCAATAGATGTATCCAACTTATCGGTCAGTTCAATTGTATTGGTATTCGGTTGCTTGGTTACAGTAAGTAAAACGGCAGGCTTAGTCCTTTCCGAAGCAACGCCCAATACCGGCGTTTTAGCTCCTATCTTAATATCAGCGACATCACTCACTAAGATAGGGCTTTCTCCGGCCTTCTTGATAACAGCCTTGCCTATTTCATTTACATCCGTACTTTGCAAGACACCTCTTACAATATATTCATTTCCATATTCATATAAGATACCGCCTGAAGCATTCTGATTCATATTGCGGGTTACCTGTAATACCTCATCAAGAGAGACCCCATAATGTTTCATTCTCCCCGGGTCAAGTAATATCTGATACTCCTTGATATCACCACCAATAACTGTAACTTGTGCCACTCCACCAGTAGAAAGTAATCGTGGGCGAATAGTCCAGTCTGCAATTGTACGCAAGTCTAACAGTGAAGTAGAATCAGAGGTCAGACCGATAATCATTATCTCTCCCAAGATAGAAGATTGTGGTCCTAAGGTAGGTTGCCCTATATTTCCGGGAAGGGCATCACCTAGTGTAGCCAGTTTCTCAGTTACTATCTGGCGAGCCTTATAAATATCTGTTCCCCAATCGAATTCAACCCATACAACAGAAAAACCTGTAGTAGAAGACGAACGCACACGGCGCACATCAGTCGCACCATTTACAGCCGTTTCGATAGGGAAAGATACAAGGCGTTCTACTTCTTCCGGCGCCATGCCGTTTGCCTCTGTCATGATAACAACGGTAGGCGCATTCAGGTCGGGGAATACATCTATCTCCATATTTCTGGCTGTATACAGTCCTCCAATAAGAAGAAGCACAGCCCCGATAAGAACAACCAGACGATTGTTTAGCGAAAATTGTATTATTTTATTTAGCATAAGTTAGTTACAAGTTGACGAGTTACAAGTTACAAGTCTGATATAAGTTGACGGGTAAACAAGTAAACGAGTGTGAATTATAATTTTGTGCCTTCGCTCCAATTGGCAAATTTTCGAATTGGCATATTGGCACATTAACTTAATGTTCATGAGCATGGGGAATAGATGCCGAAGCCGAAGCAAGCTTAACGTGGTAAGTGCCTTTACTTACAACCTTATCTCCCTTTTTCAGACCGGAAAGAATCTCTATGTTACTGCCGTCACTCGTGCCAGGAGTTACCTCCTGCTTTTTATAAGCATCTTCGTGAACCTGCAGATAGACAAAATAAAGCCCCTGTTCTTCCACAAGAGACGATACCGGAATAGATATTACATTATTACGTGACTGCCCCAACAGATAGATTTCGACATACGAACCCGATATAACCTGCCCTATATTGTCAAATTCAAAATTGACCGGAATGTAATATTCCTGGTTACTGGACGATTTACCATAAGAAACAAGTCTGCCATTGAGGTTGGCAAGGGTATAAACTGTTTTATCATAAGGAGTTTTGAAATTTGCAGAAGTGATATTCCCCAAATCTTTATAATAACGTTCTGAAACATCTGCCCGAAGCTGTAACTTCCGGTTTTGGGTAACCGTCATAAGAGCTTGGCCTACTTCTACATATTGCCCTTCATTTACCAGCTTTGTTTTAATGAATCCGGTAATCGGCGTTGATATACCCACACCTCTGGCTGTTGAACGTTGTGCTATCGCCTGATAAGCGACCTTAGCATTTTCATAATTCAGCTTAATCTCGTTGTATTCCTTTTCAGCAATAAGCTTATCGCCTATTAATGATTCGGCACGCTGAAATTCACGTTGGGCAATATCATAAGTTGATTTAGCCCTAACAGCAGGGTCACCATCTACAATATTCCGGGAAGAAATGCTTAAAAGAGATTCACCGCCTTTTACCGCTAAGCCTTCATTTAATGATGGCTTGTTGAAAGATACAATGCCACTCGATGTAGCCGAAATAGTTACCTCATCACCCTGAGCAGATAATATCTGACCGCTGGTTTTTATTACCTGATAAAATGTAGAGGGTTGAACTGTTACCGTTTCCAAACCTGCTGATTTAGCCTGCTCGGGGTTGAACATTATTTCATCGCCATGTTCTGCTGATACATTCTCAGTCGAATGGTCATGGTCACATGTTTCACCGGGTGCATGGTTATGCTCTGCTTCATGTTCATGATTATGACTACATTCTTCGCCATCGGCATGAGTATGCCCATCTTTTGAGTGGTCGTGTCCGGCATTAGATTCTTCAGTGTGATTATGCCCAGTATGATCGTCTGTTTTTTGTTTAGAGTTGCATCCCCATAGTATCGCCAACAGACAAGCGATATAAATTATATATTGTTTCATTATCTTATTCCTTAAATAGTTACAAGTTAGCTTTTAGCTATTGACCGTTAATTATTAGCTTCTTTCGTTTTCACGACTAACGGCTATCAACTAAAAGTGATGGCTTATATTTAACTGAAATAAGATACAGGAGGAGCACGCAGACTTTTTACAGAGCCTACGAAGGGAGGGATATAGTTTTCTAAATAAGGTTTTTGTCGGAGGCGCTCTCCAAATTGTGGAGCTTCTATATAGAATTCGTTTAGCGAATACAGTGTATACGCTAATAAAAGGCAGTTGGGACAAGGCAATATATCTTCATGTGTATTGTCCTGTTGTCGGAGTACGATATCCTTTAAATCACAATCTTCGGTGTTAGAATGATGATGGCCATTTTTACCATGTTCGCAACAGCATCCTACATCATCATGATGGTCAGAACAATGATGTTGGTGTGTTAATTCTTCGAGTGAAAAACAGACAACCCCGTCATGGTGCGAATGAGGTAAAACAGAGTGTGCTAATAGAAATATATTAGCAAAGATCAATAGTGTTAAAGTGATTATCTGTTTCAGTCTCATTTTGCAAAGTTAACTAATTTTATAGAACGAGTATTATATAGTGAATAAAAAAGGACTAAAAGAATTGAATATCCTTTAGTCCTTAATGATATTATATATTACTATTTGTTCAATATAATTACCTGTTGTCTTACAGATTCTTCGTGGATTGCTTCAAGTATAATACGCATGAAATCCGGATTCATTTTCATCCCTTCAGCCTGTGCTATACGTTTGTTGAGTATCTCGTCATAACGGTCAGTCTGAACTACAGTCATATTGTGTTCTTTCTTGAAAGTACCTATTTCACAGGAAATACGCATACGTTTGGCTAAGAGTTCGAGTAATTGATCGTCAAGTTCGTCAATCTGTCGGCGAAGGTCAGAAAGGTCTTCAGTGGATTGCTTTCCGTCTCTGATAATTAATGAAGCCAGTATTTCTTTCAGTCTGACAGGTGTTACCTGCTGTGCCGCGTCACTCCAGGCGTTCTCAGGGTCGCAATGTGTTTCTATAATCAGTCCATCATAGTTCAGGTCCATTGCTTGTTGAGACAAAGGTTGTATGAGGTCACGTTTTCCCCCGATATGGCTTGGGTCACAGATAATCGGCAGGTCCGGGAAACGGCGCTGCAATTCGATTGGTATATGCCACTGGGGCAGGTTCCTGTATATCTTTTTATCATATGAACTGAATCCGCGGTGTATAGCACCTATTTTAGTAAGTCCCACATTGCTAAGTCGTTCAAGCGCTCCGATCCAAAGTTCAAGATCGGGATTGACAGGGTTCTTAACCAATACAGGGATGTCAACACCTTGCAAAGCTTCTGCGATTTCCTGTACGGCAAAAGGGTTTGCTGTGGTGCGTGCGCCTATCCAGAGCATATCGATACCATATTTAAGTGCTTCGTAAACATGCTTCTGAGTGGCAACCTCGGTAGATACATACATACCTGTTTCTTGTTTCACTTTTTTGAGCCATGCAAGTCCCTCGCTACCAACACCTTCGAAACCACCTGGCTTTGTCCGGGGTTTCCATATTCCGGCACGAAGGATTTTAATGCCATCGGCAGCCAGTTGTCTGGCAGTGTTCATCACTTGTTCTTCTGTTTCGGCGCTACAAGGGCCGGCTATCACTAAGGGACGTTTCGGGTCAACCCCGGGAAGTAAAATAGATTCTAGTTTCATATTTATTTAATGTTTATTTGATTTATATTTAGTGACATCATTATATTGTCTATATATTTATCTGATTTGGTCTTGTAATAATTTTTTCTTCTGCCATCTTCTGTAAATCCTATTTTCTTATAAAGATGATATGCATTTGTATTTTCGGCAAAAACGTCAAGATATAAGATTTCGAGTGAAGTATTTTCCTTGCACCATGTAATAGCTGAATTGAACAATGCAAATCCTAAACCTAGACCTTGCCATTCTTTTAATATAGCGATAGCTATTTCTGCAGTATGTTTTATCTTTTTCAGTTGTCTGCTGTGCAGGCTGAATGTGGATAAAATCTCACCTTCATAGACAGCGACTAACAACAGGCTATTGTCATTAGCCATTGATCCTATCCAAGAGACTTCCTCTTCAAGGCTATTGGTGAATTCTTCCTCATAAGATAGCAGGTAGTCACTGTCTCTCAAATACTTTTTAGCGGCATCTATAAGCCCTTGTGCATCATCAATAACAGCTTCCCTTATTTCAACGGTTTTGTTGTTCTTTAGTTTAATATGTCTTGGCTTAAACTTCATCTATATTTTACTAAAAAGTGACAAAGGTGACAAAAGTGACAACTTTTCCTCTGTTTTTATCTGTTACCTTTTTACTTATAACTTATTACCCTATAATAGATAATTTACATTTTCTTAATTCTTTCCAATGCATCTCTCAACATCTCTTCACTGCAACATAAGGAAATACGTATATACCTTTCCCCTTTGCCTCCAAAAATGAAACCCGGAGTAAGGAATACTTTTGCATCATATAATATTTTATCAGCCAGCTCTTCGCTACCTTTATATTTATCGGGTATCCTACCCCAAAGGAACATTCCGGATTGATTTTTGTCGAAAGTACAGCCTAATTCACTCATTATTTCTTCTGCAAACCGGCGGCGGTTGGCATATAATCTGATGTTGTTTTCTTTATGCCATTCTTGCGAGTTGTTTAGTGCGGCTACAGCAGCTAGCTGCATTGGTTTTAGTATTCCACTTTCTATATTGCTGAGCACTTTTAGTATCCATTGTATAAATTGTGCATTCGATGCTACCATCCCGATACGCCATCCCGGCATATTGTGTGATTTGCTCATCGAATTTAATTCGATACAGATATCTTTGGCTCCTTCCACCTGGAGAATGCTAAGTGGATTCTCATTCAGAATAAGACTGTACGGGTTGTCATGAGCTATCACAATATTATGTTTTTTACCGAATGCAACTATTTTTTCAAATAATTCTATTGTAGCATTCGCTCCTGTTGGCATATTCGGATAGTTAATCCACATAAGCTTCACATTAGACAGATCCATCTTTTCCAATGCATCGAAATCGGGTTGCCAGTTATTATTTTCATCTAGGTCGTAAGTCTGTATATTGGCTCCTACAAGTTTGCTGACAGAACTATAAGTCGGATAACCCGGATTGGGCACTAATACGCTATCGCCCGGATTTAGAAAAGCAAGGGAAATATGTAGAATCCCTTCTTTTGAACCGATCAATGGTTGTATCTCTTTTGCAGGATCTAATACAACATTATATGTCCTTTTATACCAATCGGCAAAGGCTTTGCGTAGTTCGGGTATACCTACATGCGGCTGATATCCGTGTACGTTACTTTTTACAACAGATTCACAAAAAGCTTTGGTCGTTTCTTCAGAGGGTGGGAGGTCGGGACTTCCAACTCCAAGACTAATAACATTCTTTCCTGCTGCATTCATTTCAGCAACTTCCCTGAGTTTTTTTGAGAAGTAATATTCGCTTACTATATTCAGGCGGTCAGCGGGTACTATATTCATAAAATTTCAAGATTTGAAAATTAATCATTTATTTATTTATTGTTAACTGATAACTGTTTTAGAGTTCGCTTTGTTTGCCATCAGGATATTCTCCCAGTAGTTTCAGGTCATTGGTAAGTGGACGAATGGCCTGTAGCGATTGCTTGTAGCGGGTCAGATCAGAAAATGTAAGGTCTACATAAAACTGATATTCCCATTCACGACCGATTATCGGGAGTGATTGTATCTTAGTGAGGTTGATGCCATAGAAAGAAAATACAGATAACACCTTAGAGAGACTACCCTCGCTATGTGGTGTTGTGAATACGATAGAAGATTTATTTAAAACTTCATCTTTTTGCAACTCATCTACTACCCATGGATTACCAAAAATAAGAAAGCGAGTAAAATTGTGCTTATTTGTCTCAATTCCCCTCGCTAGTATATTCAGTCCGTATATCTCGGCAGCTCTTGTACTACATATGGCGGCTGTGTTCGAAAGATTCTTTTCAGCCACATCTTTTGCAGCAAGAGCCGTGTCTTCATGCTCAATGATTTTCACTTCGGGAAGTGTATCTAAAAACTGAGTGCACTGCATTAGTGCAATCGGATGCGACTCTACTTCTTTGATATCGTGGATAGTTTTTCCCGGTAGTGCGGCCAGACAGTGTGAGATACGTTGTTTGTATTCTCCTGCAATCGGTAATTTGTTCTCTTTGAGCAGCTCATAGTTACCCAAAAGGCTGCCTGCTATTGTGTTCTCTATAGCCATGATACCGATGGTATTCGGTTCTTTTTTGATAGTAGTAAAAATGTCGCGAAAAGTAATGCACGGAACAATCTCTACTTCTTCTCCGAAATAATTTTCTGCGGCTATCCCATGATACGCGCCTAATCCCCCTTGTATAGCAACTCTTTTCATATTAAACTTATTTTCACTTATTATCAAAAAAAAATCCTGTCATACCTGACAGGATTCTATATATTTATATTGTTTATTTTATTCCAATTTTCTCATACAAAATCCTGTCTTACCTTTTAAAGTAAAAGTAAAAAAAGAAAAAGTATGTATAAGAAAAGTTCTTCATTCTAATATTCTTCGTTTTGAATATGGATACAAAAGTAATACTTTTTTGAATATTGCAAACATTTTATCATTTTTTTATTTAGAAAAAATGTAAATGTATTATTTATTCTATTCTGGATAGGTTTCTGTATGTATTTTTTACTTATCCCATTTAGCTTTGTATTCGACTCTTTCTCCATCTTCGGATGAATATTGATTTAATGAATCCTTCTTAGATTGTATCACCATATAAACCATCGGTTGATCCGAAGAATTTCGTAAAGAGCGTTTACCCTGTGGGGCAACCCGTATTACACTACCTTCGGTTATAGGAAAGCAGTCTTCATCTACCTGAAAATCTCCAGACCCTTTTAGCACGATATAAGTTTCTTCATTTTCATTGTGAATATGGAAATAGGATAAATCGGTTTGCGGAGGAAGTTCCTGAAATGATATTTCTGTACCTGTGGCTCCGGTTGCATCTTTCAGAAAGACTTTACCAAAGACTTCCTTTTTATTTTTAGGGTGGATCATAGAATAATCCATCAATTTACTCAGATTTCCTATGTTTGCTGCAGTGTAGTTGTTATTTTCTGATATTTTTTCTATTTGCTTCATAATTGATCTTTTTTGAGTGTTTATTAAATTGGTTTATTAATCCGGCCACTGCCCATCCTTTATTTCTTCAGTAATTAGTAAAGACGGGTCGATTTTTATGTATTTCACTCTTTCTCTGCGCCATGTATATACTATATGTATCATGCCGTCTTTACCCTGTATTACAGAGGGGTATGAATATTCTTTTATAGGAGAGTCTTCAAGCACAAGGCTTGCTTTCCAAGTGATGCCATCATTGGATAGAGATACATTGAGTGGAGTGCGGGCTTTATCTTTATAGGCGCTTTCGGTAGCTGCTACATGGTTATAAACTATTAATTGACGGCCATCCCTGAGTGTTACAGCATCTGTTCCCGAGTTGTTGTTGGGTAAGTAGAGTGCTACGGGGTCGCTCCATGTTTTCCCTTCATCTTTTGAGAATGCAGATATAATATGTTCATTTTGTGAGCGGCAGACAATCTGTAATGTGGCATCATTCCACTTTAGTATGCTCGGTTGGATTATGTTCCATGGTTTACTGTTTATTGGAGATGTTTTTCTCCATGTCTTACCCCTGTCTTCGGTAAATTCCATATGTACCTGCCAACCATCATTTTCGGTACTGGATGCGCATATCAACTTATTACCAATCAGCTCCGGCTTATTTTTTATGGGCCCAAGAAATCCCATAGGCAAGGCTTCCGGTTTTGTCCATGTCTGTCCATCATCGAAAGAGCGAATCAGATGACCTGTCCAGTCCTGAACATTCTTTCCAATTTTATAAAATAAAATAAGTTCGCCATCGGGATATTGAAATAATACCGGATTATAACAAGCTTTTCGTAGGGTATCATTTACAATTCCATCTGCAACTATCACGGGAGACGTCCATCCTCTAGGTGTGTGACGTGAAACGTAAATACTGACCTCGGGATGCCCTTCATATTTCCCTCCAAAAAATGCAGAAATAAGTCCTGACGGAGTCTCTACAATAGTAGCAGCATGAACAGAGGGGAAGCTGGAGGATTCATATATAAATTCGTCGGTAATAATTCCTTTTCTCCATTTGGTATTATCTTCAGATGTATTTTGCGCAAAAACAGATTGCAAAAACATACATATAACCGCAACGAAAGTATAGTACTTCAAATATCGTTTATTCATTATTAGTTTCTTTGAAAAATAAAATTAATAAATTATTCTCCTCAAACTTAATTAATAAATAAAATAAATTGAACTTCGAACCTCTTATATTATAATAATGTACTTGCTATTTCCGATAATTTGCTTCGTTCCCCTTTCACTAAATTTACATGAGCAAATAAGTCCTGCCCGGTCATCTTGTCTATCATATAAGCTAATCCGTTCGATTGAGCATCCAGATAGGGTGAATCTATCTGTTGCAAGTCACCTGTAAAGATCATCTTGGTCCCTTCCCCGGCGCGTGTAATAATTGTTTTTATTTCATGGGGAGTCAGGTTCTGCGCTTCGTCGATTATACAGATCATCTCTGATAAACTTCGTCCACGTATATATGCAAGAGCTTCTATTTCCAGTTTTTTACTGGTCTGCATTTCTTCGATATTCTTATATTCGGTTCCCCCATAAGGAATATGATTTTTTATTACAGAAAGGTTGTCGAACAGGGGTTGCATATAGGGAGCTATTTTTTGCTTTTCATCGCCAGGTAAGAAGCCCAGCTCTTTATTACTTAGTGAGACAATGGGACGAGCCAATAAAATTTGTTCGAAATTCTCACTTTGCTTTAATGCGGAAGCCAAAGCTAATAACGTTTTTCCTGTACCGGCCTTACCTGTGAGTGCTACAAGCTTTATCTCCGGGTTCATTAATATTTCGATAGCAAATGTCTGTTCCGCATTCCGGGGTTGTATACCATAACAAACCTGCTTATCTATTTTTTTTATTTTTCGTGTAAAAGGATTATATCTGGCTAAGACACTCTTTTTTCCATTCTTCATTACAAAGCATTCATTAGCACTAACAGGAGAGTCAAGGTTAAATTCATCCAGATCAACGCCCTCTACATTGGCATACAGATTATCTATCAATGCTGAGTCAATATCTCTGAATGTTGCATGCTGTCTCTCAAACATAAAGACATCGGCAACTTTATCGTTGATATAATCTTCAGCTAAAAGCCCTATTGCACGAGCTTTCATCCGCAGGTTGATATCTTTTGTTACCAATATAGTCTTTGACTTACTGTTCCGCTCTGAGATATCGAGTACAGCGGATAATATGCGATGGTCGGGTATGCGTTCAGGGAATATTTCTGTGATTCTGTCTTGAGACTTTATACTGGTTTCTATAAATAGATTACCCATACCACTGCCCAGGGCTGTACCTTTGGTGAAAAGATTGTCATCTGTTATTGCATCCAGTTGTCTGAGGAATTCGCGTGCATTGTAATTTATCTGATCATTCCCTTTTTTGAACTTATCCAGTTCTTCCAGCACCACAATGGGAATATATATATCATTCTCTTCAAAATTATCTAAACATCTGAAATCGTGTAGTATTACGTTTGTATCTAATACAAAGTTCTTCTTTTTGGTTCTTGCCATAGTTTTTCTGTTTTTCTTATATAACAATAAATATAAGAATTTGATTCGAAACAGATATATTTTTATCCCTGATTTTTATTTTCAGTAGTTGGGTTGAGCTTACAAACTGATAACTTTTTCACATTATTTTGGTTAATTAAGTTAATTTTCTTTTCTTTGTCATTACTTCACAAACAAAATTAAAGACAACATGACAAAATTAAAAAGTCTACTATTGGTATTATTATGTCTATTCATGTCCTGTTCGGAGGATATCTTATTACAAGAGAATGTTGAAAAAGGAGAATTAGCCACTTTGAAGAGTGTAACGCGAGCTAATCGCAAAGCACCTCTATACTGGAGTGTATATGAGGCATGTTTTGTCAGGGATAGTCATATCCCTGAGGATGAATGGAAGGAAAACATTGATTGGGTTGCTGAGAATCTACGGGATTATGGATACAAAATGGTCGCTATTGATGGCTGGGGCGATTTGGATCAATACAATGAGTATGGTTATAGGACAGGATATTCCAGGGATTGGGAGCACGATTATGAATGGTGGAGCAATTACCTGAAAGATAAGGATATGGAACTTGGTATGTACTTTAATCCATTATGGGTTAATATGGCCGCTGCTGATTCCGGCGTGGTAATTAAGGGAACCAATATTCCTCTGTCCAATATTGTTAACTTAGAGGAAAATTCTAGGAACTTTACATGGGCACAGGTAGATCGTCCCGGTGCTGAGGAGTATGTAAAAGGATATATTGATCATTTTGCGCAGATGGGGACAAAGTATCTTCGGGTCGATTTTCTTAGCTGGTATGAGACAGGAATTGATAAAGGCGAGATTGTAGGTATTACAAATCGCCCGCGTGCACATTATGAAACAGCTCTTCGCTGGATGCGTGAGGAATGTGATAAACACGGCATATTCTTGAGTTTGGTTATGCCAAATCTGACAAATGATGGCGAATTGGAAGCTAAATATGGTGACATGATCCGTATAAATGAAGACTGTGGTGTTGGAGGCTGGTATAGATTCAGTGAAATGGACCGGGGTATAAAGCATAGTGGATGGTCACAATATCGGAACCCTATGGATGGTTTTGCATATTTTTCCAAAATATCAGGGCGAGGAAAAGTAATACTAGATGGTGATTTTATTCGTATTAACACATACGATAGCAATGATAATGATATTGACGAGAAGCGAAGTGTCATTTCAATGCACTTAATGGCTGGTGGCCCGGTTTCTATCACTGACCGCAAATCTACTATAGGAAAAAATCTTTGGTTATATCAGAATCGCGAAATGCTGGCTCTTAATGAAGACGGGTTTGTAGGTAAGCCATTATCTAATGATCCTAAATCTAAAGATAGCCAAATATGGAAAGGTCAGATGAGTAACGGAGATTGGGTTATCGGATTATTTAATCGTGAAAATGAAACACAAAATAGAAGTATCGATTTCTCATCTTTAGGTATAACAGGATATGGTTCGGTGAGAGATTTGTGGACGCATGAAGAATTAGGTGATATGAAATCGTTTAATATTGCTTTGAGACCTCATGCTTCTGTTGTGATACGCGTTAAAGCATCTGAAAATCCTGCTAATATCTGGCCGGAGCCATGGATGAGAAGCGATATAGGTAAACTCCTTGTTGATAGTAAATCCAGTTATGATGCAACAACATCTCAGTTCAGTATCGAAGCTGCAGGTGCCGATATTGAGGGCACAAAAGATGAATTCCGTTATGTATATCAGGAGCTGGAAGGCGATGTAGAGTTCTCTGCAAAAATAAATAGTGTGGACGCAATTAATGCATGGACTAAGGCAGGACTTATGATCCGTTCTTCTTTAGTAAATAACTCAAGTAATGCTATGGTTGCTATGACACCATCAAATGGAGTTTCATTTCAGTATAGAACAACTAATGGTGGAGGCACATCAGCTAAATTGGCAAATAATATAAAAGCTCCGGTTTGGCTCAAGGTTCGTAAGGAGAATGATAGTTTTAGTGCTTTTTACTCTACCGATAATAAAAACTGGATACAAATAGGTCTTGATCAGACGGTAGATATATCTGATAAATTTTATATAGGAATGGCTGTTACATCCCATGATGTAAATCAGGCAACAAAAGCTGTATTTAGTGATGTTACTGTTAAGAAATTCAAGTCAACGCTTGCTCCTTGGAAAAAACTGGATGTAGGAAGTGTTAATATAGCTGGAACTTCTTCGTTTAATACGGAACTAAAGCAGTATCAAATAGCTGGTTCCGGAACAGATATTGAAGGTTCGAGCGATCAGTTTAATTTTACCTATCAGCAGTTGTCCGGAAATATGACAATTACAGCTAAGGTCGTAGGCTTGGATAATACAAATGATTGGGCAAAAGCAGGTCTTATGATTCGTTCGGGTCTAAATGTAAATTCTAAAAATGTAATGGTAGCAATTACTCCATCATCGAAGGTTACATTTCAGAGAAGAAGTATAGACGGATGGGGCACTTCAGCTACAGTGGCTTCGGTTCAGAATAATAATGTGTGGGTACGAATTAAGAAGTCGGGTAGTTTATTTACTGCCTATTACTCAACAGATAATTCCCAATGGACACAAATCGGTTCTTCTCAAATAATATTTATGTCCGATAAGGTATATGCCGGTATGGCTGTCACGTCTCATAACGGAAACAAATTATGTAATGCTGTATTTAAAGATATTACGATTAATTAAGAGAAACCTTACAATAAAAAAGCCGGCTAATTTAGTCGGTTTTTTTATTGTAAATATTATTCTGTTCATCTCACTATGGCTCAATATTTGTATCTTTGAAGAATAGTAAGTAAAATATATAATTGAAATGAATATAACAGACTTGAAAAATGATAATTTCTTCTTGCTTGCGGGACCTTGTGTTATAGAGGGGGAAGAGATGGCACTTCGTATTGCCGAAAAAGTTAAGACTATCACCGATAGATTAAATATTCCTTATGTTTTTAAGGGTTCATACAAGAAAGCAAATCGCTCACGAGTCGATTCCTTTACAGGGATAGGTGATGAAAAAGCATTGAAAATACTTCGTAAAGTAGGCGAAACATTTGGTATCCCTACAGTGACGGACATACACGAAACTCATGATGCCCTTATGGCAGCCGAATATGTCGATGTATTACAAATTCCTGCATTTTTATGTCGTCAGACGGATCTGTTAATTGCTGCTGCTAAAACTGGAAAGATCGTAAATATCAAAAAAGGACAGTTTCTTGCGCCGAATGGAATGCAATTTGCCGCGCAGAAAGTAGTAGATTCAGGAAATAATAATGTTATTATAACAGACAGAGGTACATCATTCGGGTATTCCGATCTTGTGGTTGACTTTCGGGGAATACCTGAAATGAAAGAATTTGGTTTTCCGGTAGTCTTGGATGCTACTCATTGTTTGCAAAAGCCAAATCAGGCATCAGGTGTTACCGGTGGACAGCCCAAGCTGATAGAAACAATGTGTAAGGCTGGCATAGCTACAGGTGTAGATGGATTATTCATTGAGACACACTTTGATCCAGCCAATGCATTATCTGATGGGGCTAATATGCTTCCGCTCGATCAGCTTGAAGGCCTGATGGAAAAACTGGTGAGAATAAAAGCTGCACTATAAATATGAAAGTAGATATTTGTTTTTCTCCCGCTTTATATCCTTATTATGCTGACAGTAATGACTATATAGTTGTGGTCGTAGATGTTTTCAGAGCCACTACCACTATGTGTGCTGCCTTGAATAATGGAGCTGAATGTATTATTCCTGTAGCTTCAATTGAGGAGGCTGAGGCTTACAAAGCTAAAGGGTATCTGGTGGGTGCAGAACGGAATGTGAAACGGTGTGATTTCGCTGATTTTGGAAATTCTCCATTTGATTATACAAAAGAAAAGATAGAAGGTAAAGAAGTTGTATTCACAACCACGAACGGTACTCAGGCTATTGATGCTGCAAGCGGGGCAGACATTCTTACCATCGGTGCTTTCTCTAACATAAGTGCATTAACTGATTTTTGTATTAAGAAACAAAAAGATGTAATGATACTTTGCGCCGGATGGAATAATCGTTTCAATATTGAGGATACACTTTTTGGAGGGGCGCTGGCTGCAAGACTGATTGAAAGAGGTTACTCTGTTGCCTCAGATGCTGTACAGGTAGCTCTGTCTGTGTGGGCGGAGGCCTTACCTAATATCCGTAGTTATATTAATCGTACCGAACATATCAAGCGTTTGGAAGCAAATAATCTGCAAGACTCAGTAGAATATTGCCTGACAGAAGATACAGTTAATCTGGTTCCTGTTTATGATAAAGTAAGAAAAGTCTTAAATCCTTAAGTCCTGTATTTATGGCTGAACATAATGATTTAGGTAGAAAAGGAGAAGATGCAGCTGTAAATTATTTTCAGCAGAATGGTTATGAGATTATTCAGAGGAACTGGACTAATGAGAAATACGAAATAGATATTATTGCCCGCAATGAAGAATTTATTGTTTTTGCAGAAGTAAAAACAAGAAGTTCCAATTATTGGGGAAATCCGGAAGAAGCGGTATCAAAAGGAAAAATCAGACGAATAGTAGAGACTGCAGATTTTTATTTAAAAGAGTATGATATTGAGTTGCCTGCCCGTTTTGATGTTGTTGCAGCAATCTGGAATGGAAAAGGCTTTGAGATAGATCATATTGATGATGCATTTTTAGCGCCTGTAAATTAGAAATAACCCGGAATATTATGAATATAGAAGAAGCACGTGAAGCTTGCATCTCCATAAAAGGAGCAACAGAGTCATTTCCATTCGGAGATGATACATTGGTTTATAAAGTGATGGATAAAATGTTTGCATATATGGGACTGGAATCCAAAGATGGAGAGTTCTGGCTAAATATGAAATGTGATCCCGAAAAAGCAATCGAATTGCGCGAACTGTACACTGGTGTGTTGCCTGGATATCATTCCAATAAGAAATATTGGAATACCATTGTGTTGGAGAGCGATGTCCCTGATAATCTTATTAAAGAACTCATTCAGCACTCGGTAGATGAGGTTATAAAGAAGTTGCCAAAGGTAAAACAAACTGAATATAAAAATCTGCCAAACAGCTAACAGGTGTCAGCAATAATCCATATAAAAGAAACTGATTCAACGAATAATTATCTGAAGGAACTTCTGATAAAACAAAATGTTGAAGAAGGTACTGTAGTTTGGTCCGATTTCCAATTGGCAGGAAAAGGACAACGGGGAAATGGATGGGAATCTGAAAACCAAAAAAATCTTCTTTTCAGTATAGTATTCTATCCAGATACTATTAGTGCTGAGAAACAATTCATTCTTTCACAGATTGTTTCACTTGCTGTTGCTGATTGTCTGAAAAATTATGCAGAAAATATCTCAATAAAATGGCCTAATGATATCTATTGGCAGGAGAAAAAGATTTGTGGAATCTTGTTGGAAAATACTATAATAGAAGATAGGATTGGCCAGTCGGTAGCAGGAATAGGTATTAATATCAATCAGGAGAAATTTTGGAGTAATGCTCCAAATCCGGTTTCATTAAAACAAATCACGAGGGAAGAATATAATATTGAAAATATTCTCAGAGAAGTCATTTATAATATTCGTAACTATTACCAACTAATAAAAGATGGTAATGTCCAATTCATTGTAAATAGATACAAGGAATCTCTTTTCAGAAAAGAAGGATATCATTTGTATAATGATGGTAAATCACAGTTTCTTGCCCAAATAGATGATATAGAACCTTCAGGATTACTTGTTTTAAGAACAAAAGAAAATAAAATAAAGCGCTTCGCCTTCAAAGAAATTAAATATATACTATAAAAATGAAACATATTACACTAAGCATTCTTGCATTATTGTTATTTCAGGCAGTTAATGCCCAACAAGAGTATAGATATAAAAACCGGAATCTGAGTAGCAGTGAGAGAACACTCGATCTCATAAGCTATATGACATTAGAGGAAAAGGTTGGTCAGTTGCTATGCCCTCTGGGATGGGAAATGTATGAAAAAAGCGGGGATAAAGTTACGCACTCGAAGAAATTCGAAGAATATGTTCAACAAAGGCATATAGGTATGTTATGGGCTACATTCAGGGCTGATCCATGGACTAAAAAGACACTGGAAAACGGACTGAATCCCCAATTGGCCGCAAAAGCAGGAAATGCCTTACAACGGTATATAATTGAAAATACCCGTTTGGGTATCCCAGTGTTTATTGCCGAAGAATGCCCGCATGGACATATGGCAATAGGCACAACCGTTTTCCCTACCGCAATAGGGCAAGCCGCAACATGGAATCCCGAACTTATCCGGCGGATGGCTTCTACCATATCTCAAGAGGCGCGTTTGCAGGGCTCTCATATCGGATATGGTCCGGTGCTTGATCTTGCCAGGGAACCAAGATGGTCGAGAGTGGAAGAAACATATGGCGAAGATCCAATACTAATATCACGAATGGGAGAGGCTTTTGTTTCGGGTTTTGGTAATGGAGATTTGTCGAAACCTTATAGCCTGATTTCAACATTGAAACATTTCGTTGCCTATGGTGTGCCCGAGGGTGGACACAATGGAAATAGCAATAGTGTTGGGTTGCGTGATCTGAAAGAAAATTACTTACCACCTTTCAAAAAGGCTGTGCAAGCCGGGGCACTTTCTGTTATGACTGCTTATAATTCTGTAGATGGAATACCATGTACATCGAATGATTATCTGTTGAAAGATGTTCTTTGTAAAGAATGGGGTTTCAAAGGTTTTACTGTTTCCGATCTGGGGAGTGTTGAGGGATTAAAAGGTAGCCATCATGTTGTCTCTACTATACATGATGCTGCTATATTGGCACTTTCTTCCGGACTGGATTGTGATCTTGGGGGGAATGCATTCTTTAATTTATCTGATGCTGTGAAAAAAGGTTTGGTAAAAGAGGAACTAATCGATTCTGCCGTTTATAAGATTTTGAAACTTAAGTTTGATATGGGATTATTTGAAAATCCATATGTGGATGAAAGTAGAGCTAAACTTCAGGTAAGGACAGCTGAAAATATTACTTTGGCAAGACAAGTAGCCAGAGAATCGGTTGTACTGCTCGAAAATAAAAAGAATACTTTACCTCTTGATAAAAGTAAAATAAAAAAAATAGCAGTGATTGGGCCTAATGCTGATAATATTTATAACCAATTAGGCGATTATACTGCACCGCAAGATGAAAGTAACATTAAAACGGTGTTGGATGGTATACGGTCAAAGCTGAATTCGTCACAGGTTGAATATGTAAAAGGTTGTGCGATCAGGGACACGACGAACCTTGAGATAGATAGAGCTGTAACGGTAGCCAAACAGGCTGATGTTGCGATAATTGTTGTTGGTGGTTCAAGTGCCCGCGACTTTAAAACAAAGTATATTGAAACCGGTGCAGCTGTGGCCGATGAAAATAGTGTTAGTGATATGGAAAGTGGAGAAGGTTTTGACCGGGCTTCTTTGGATCTTATGGGTAAACAACTCGAGTTATTAAAAGCTGTGAAAGCTACAGGAACGCCAATTATAGTTGTATATATACAAGGTCGTCCACTAAATATGAACTGGGCCTCGGAAAACGCCGATGCGTTGTTGTCTGCGTGGTACCCCGGACAAGAAGGTGGTAATGCTATTGCCGATATAGTATTTGGAGAATATAATCCTGCAGGTCGCTTGCCGATATCTGTTGCTAAATCGGTAGGTCAGTTACCTGTATACTATAATAGACGAAATCCGGCAAGTCATGACTATGTGGAAATGTCAAGTAAGCCATTATATAGTTTTGGCTATGGACTTAGTTATACAACTTTTGAATATAAAGATTTAGTTATGGGGCGTGGAGATGACAAAATTGAAGTTTCGGTAACGATTCAGAATACAGGAGATTTTGAAGGTGATGAGGTGGTTCAGCTTTATATCAGAAATAATAGGGCTTCCACGGTGCAACCTATTATGCAATTAAAATCTTTTGAGCGGGTAACCCTGAAAAAAGGAGAGACAAAAACGATTGGATTTATTCTGGATAAAACTGTCTTTTCTATTATAGACAAAAAGATGAATGAAATTGTAGAGCCAAATGGTGACTTTACAATTATGGTGGGAAGTTCTTCTGATAATATAAAATTACAGGAAAAATTATCTTTATAGATATCAAATAATCAACTGTACATAAAGGAGGAGACAATAAAGGGAGTTGTCTCCTCCTTTATTTTGTAATTTTTATATATCTAAACTTTTAAATATGCAATATAATGTATATTTTTGCATTGTTTTTGCATATTTATACGTGTATGACTAAAAAATTCAGACATAAAATAATAAAGGAAGTGCTTCAGACGAGTGAAATAAATAGTCAGGATATGCTTCTTAAGATGTTGATAGAAAGAGGCTTTGAGCTTACTCAGGCTACACTGTCGCGTGACATAAAGGAACTGAAAATAGTAAAAGTGCCGACATCACAGGGAAGTTACATCTATCAGTTCTCCGAAAATATAGCTACTATTCAGGATGAAAATCCTTTATCTTCTTTCGGTTTTGTCAGTATTGAGTTTTCAGGCCAATTAGCCGTAATGAAGACTCGTCCCGGTTATGCAATGGCAATAGCAGGTGAAATAGATAATAAGGCATCCGGATATATATTAGGTACAGTAGCAGGTGATGATACCATCTTGCTGATACCAAGAGAAAATATAAGCAGAGAGGAAGTTATTGACTCATTATCTGCATTTATACCCAATATTCAATAGAACAATAACAATGAACAACGTAGAAGAACTAGTGGTAGAAAAACCCATGGAGCAACAACAACTCACTATACAGATAGCAGGAGAGCAGCATCTTAGCTATGTGCAGACCATATTGGATACAATAGAAGCTGCGGCAAAAGTTCGCGGTACAGGTATTGCAAAACGTTCGCCCGAATATCTTGAACTCAAGATTAAGGAAGGAAAAGCTATTATCGCTCTTATGGGAGATGAATTTGCCGGTTTTTGCTATATCGAATCCTGGGGTAACAAGCAATATGTTGCAAACTCAGGACTTATTGTAGTTGAGAAATTTAGACAACACGGTTTGGCTAAAAAGATCAAGCAACATGCTTTTTCTCTGGCCAGAGCCATGTTTCCTGAAGCAAAAGTATTTGGGTTAACATCGGGAGCTGCTGTAATGAAAATAAATACAGAACTTGGTTATGTACCGGTGTCATTTGCACAGTTGACTGATGATGAGGCATTTTGGCGAGGTTGTCAGGGGTGTGTGAATTATGATGTGCTTACCCGTACCGAGAGAAAATACTGTATATGCACGGCCATGCTTTTCGATCCTGAAAAACAAAAGGATAAGAAAGAAGTAAAAGCAATAATAAAGAAGATTGAAAAAGGTAAGCTTTAAATGCAGAATATAAGTTATTATAAAATTCCTAACAGTTACTTTAGAATATCAATATAGAAAATAAAAGGGTCTGAGACCCAAAAGCAATTGAAGAAATGAAAAAGAAAGTCGTTTTAGCATTCAGTGGAGGATTAGATACATCTTTTTGTGCCAAATATTTATCAGCTGATCTTGGTTATGAGGTTTACACGGCAATAGCTAACACCGGAGGCTTTTCGCCCGAAGAACTGAAAGTTGTTGAAGAAAAGGCTTATAAATTAGGTGCAGTAAAGCATGTTAGTCTTGATATTACGCAAGAATATTATGAGAAGAGTATAAAATACATGATCTTTGGTAATGTATTGCGTAATGGTACATACCCTATATCTGTAAGCTCCGAACGTATTTTTCAGGCAATCGCTATTATTAATTATGCAAAGGAAATTGGTGCTGATGCGGTAGCTCATGGCAGTACAGGTGCTGGCAACGATCAGGTGCGTTTCGACCTTACTTTCGATGTGCTTGCTCCCGGTATTGAGATTATCACCCCTACACGTGATATGCTACTTACCCGTGAATACGAAATCAATTACCTGAAAGAACATGGCTATGAAGCCGATTTCACAAAGATGGAGTATTCTATTAATAAAGGTCTTTGGGGAACAAGTATCGGCGGAAAAGAAACATTGAAGTCGGATCAGACCTTACCCGAGGATGCATACCCTTCCCAACTGAAGAAACAAGGCTCAGAAACGTTGACTATTGATTTTAAGGAAGGAGAAATCTCAGCGGTAAATGGCGAAAAATATACAGATAAAGTAAAAGCTATACAAAAAATAGAAGAAATAGCATCGGCTTATGCTATAGGTCGTGATATGCATATAGGTGATACTATTATAGGAATAAAAGGTCGTGTAGGTTTTGAAGCAGCTGCTCCGCTTGTAATTATTAACGCGCATAAGATGCTGGAAAAACATACGCTTACTAAATGGCAGCAATACTGGAAAGATCAGGTGGGTAACTGGTATGGCATGTTTTTGCATGAAGCTCAGTATCTTGAGCCTGTAATGCGTGATATCGAAGCTATGCTTGACAGTTCGCAACGAAATGTAACAGGAAAGGTTATTGTTGAACTGAAACCATATCATTATACACTTGTGGGCATAGAAAGTGAATTTGACCTGATGAAAGCCGATTTTGGTGAATATGGTGAAATGAACAAAGCATGGACATCGGATGATGCAAAAGGGTTTACCAAGATATATGCTATGACTAATAAGATATATCATAGTGTACAGAAGAAAAACGGAAAGTAATAATTGTATTAAACACAGAGTAAAAAGAGTAGAAAAGAGTTTTTATGTTTGAAGAGCAAAAATTAACAGGAGAAATATTAAGATGCGCATATGATGTACATTCTGCTCTTGGACCGGGATTACTTGAGAGAGTATATGAAGAATGTCTTTTCTATGAAATAGCAGAAAGTGGTTTACGCGTGACACGCCAAGAAGAAATGCCTATTGAATACAAAGGTATCGAAATCGAAGCTGGATACAGGGTAGATTTATTAGTAGAGAACAAGGTTATTCTTGAATTGAAAGCAGTAGCAGAACTACATCCGCTTCATATAGCGCAATTATTTACATATCTAAAACTTTCCAGATGTAAAATCGGATATTTGATTAATTTTAATGTGAAATCATTGAGAGACGGAATAAAAAGATATTCAATATAAACTCTTTTCTACTCTTCTTACTCTGTGTTTCAATAAATATATTGTAATGATAAAAGCAGGAATAATAGGTGGCGCAGGCTACACGGCGGGAGAACTGATAAGAATCTTACTCAACCATCCACAAGTGGAACTGGTATTTGTAAACAGTACCAGTAATGCGGGAAATAAGTTAACAGACGTTCATGGAGGACTTTTGGGCGAGACAGATATGTCTTTTACAGATCAGTTACCTTACGAGAAGATTGATGTTCTGTTCTTTTGTACGGCTCATGGAGATACTAAAAAGTTTCTGGAAGCAAACCAGATACCTGGTCACTTGAAAATAATTGACCTGTCTACAGATTATCGCCACAAAGCAGAGGGTAATAAATTTGTATATGGACTGCCTGAACTAAACAAAGAGAAAATAAAAAATACTTCTTATATTGCTAATCCGGGTTGTTTTGCTACAGCTATACAGTTAGGCCTATTACCATTGGCCAATGCAGGATTGCTGAATACAGAAATTCATGTAAATGCTATTACCGGATCTACAGGGGCAGGAGTGAAGCCTTCCGCAACATCTCATTTTAGTTGGCGTGAAAATAATATATCGGTATATAAAGCTTTCGAACATCAGCATCTGCAAGAGATAGGTGAGTCATTGACCCAATTACAGGCAAATTTCGCATCCGAAATTAATTTTATACCTGTACGCGGAAATTTTACCAGAGGTATTTTTGTTTCTACGTATCTTAACTATGATGGGACGATAGAAGATGCTGAAAGAATATATAAAGACTTTTATAAAGATAGTCCATTTGTTATTGTTTCAGATAAGAATATTGATCTGAAGCAGGTAGTAAATACTAATAAGTGTGTTTTGCATCTCGAAAAGCATGGTAATAAGTTTCTCATTCTCTCATGTATAGATAACTTAGTGAAAGGTGCTTCCGGTCAGGCTGTTCATAATATGAACCTGATCTTTGGTCTGGAAGAGACTGTAGGGTTAAAATTGAAGGCATCAGCTTTTTAGAGTAGTATTGTGTATGTTTTTTTGTCATGTTGAGGAACGAAGCATCTCGTGTCTTATTAACCATGAGATTCTTTACTTCGTTCAGAATGACATAAAAATAAACCTTATCTTTACTTAAAAAAGAATAGACAATGAATGTAACTTATGTAACTAATTTTCCATCGATTGATATAAAGCATTGGTCAGGTACTGTTCATTTTCAAGCGACCAGCCTTGCAAAATATGCCCACGTAGATTATATCACAGATCTGCATGAGGACTGGACATTCTCTCTTAAAGTAAAGAATAGGTTATATGGAAGAAATAAGATATACAGGGCTGATCGTTCGCCTGAATTTGGGAAAAATTATGCTAAGCAAATATCGGCACGATTAAATCCTGCAACTGATATCCTGTTTTCACATAGTTCTACTCTGATGTCTTACCTGAAAACCAGTAAGCATAAAGTAATCTATACGGATGCCACGTTTGCCTCTATGATTAATTATTATAACTATTTTACAAACCTTAGTGAACTATATATCAAAGAGGGGACGCAGATGGAGCAATTATCATTAGATACTTCGAGTCTGGCTATTTATAGTTCACAGTGGGCTGCAGATAGTGCTATTAAAGATTATAACACTGATCCTGCCAAAGTAAAGATTGTACCTTTCGGAGCAAATATTTCTACCAGGCAATTATCTTTAGATGAAATAAAAGATGCAGTAAAAAGGAGAGACCCGAATGTATGTAAAATACTTTTTCTTGGCGTAGAGTGGTTTCGCAAAGGTGGTGATATAACCATTGAGGCTGTTAAATTTTTAAATGAAGAGTTGCATCAGCCGGTGGAACTGCATATAGTTGGCATAGACGATCTGGTAGTGGAAAACCTTCCTCCATATATCATTAATCATGGACGGATAAGTAAGGCTACTCCCGAAGGAATGAAAAAAGTGGAGGACTTGATCTTACAAAGCCATTTCCTGTTTATTCCATCGCGGGCAGATTGTACTCCGATTGTATTTTCAGAAGCTATGTCATACGGTGTTCCCTGTATATCTGCCGCTACAGGGGGAATTCCATCTATTGTGAACGATACAAACGGAATAATCCTTAGTCCGGATGTGGCGCCAAAGGATTATGCAGAACAGATTTATAAGATATTTAATAATAAGGAATACTACAATGAACTTGCCTTATCTGCATATAACGATTTTGAGACGCGGTTAAACTGGGGTACTGCGATGAAGACAATTGTAGGTTATATGAGAGAATTATAGGCTAATATTATCTTATAATAAGAGGTATCGAGTTTTGGATAAGATGAAAAAGTTACATTAGAAAATACACAATACCTGTTACTTTTGTCACTTTTGTCACTTTTTCTTATGGAATATAATCTCATATTTCATCTATATTATAAAAGAATAGGTGGAATCTTATAATATGGAAAATATGAAATTTGAAGTTGATAGTCAAACAAAGAAAGATCTCGAGATATTTAATACAGTCAGTAACGGAACATCTGTATTTGATTTGTTCGATCATACCAAATGTTTTGGGGGAAAAAAGAAAATACATAGTTTTCTGGCTTCTCCTTCAACTGATCTGGATGAGATTACAGAGCGAAAAGAAGCTATTGCCTTTTTTCAGAAACATTGTCCAGCAGGTATGAGTGTGGATAAAAATTCTCTTGACTTTACAGAGTATTATCTCAGACATGCTAATTATCCGACGAAATCTCCCTCCCGGTACATGGCCTTTGAGAAATTTTTGCTGGATAAACTGAGCACGAATAATGATTATTATTTGATTAAAAACGGAGTTGGTGCAGCAATAGATCTATTAAAAACACTTCATCTATTTTCTCAAACTTTAATTGACAGATCGAAAAATGAATATATACCGAAATTACTTTTAAGGAATAGTAATGAGGTGATCAGGATACTTTCCGAACCTGATTATGCTGATATTATAAAGCATAAGAAAGTGAAAACAACAGAAACTACTACCTACGATTATTTATTTCGGTATGCGGATAAAAATTATCTTAGGTTCTTTCTGGATGTTATCTATGAATACGATGCTTTCAGGTCGATAGCTAAAGCTGCCGAGATGTATGATTTCTCATATCCTGAAATGGTGTCAGATAATGAAAATTGTCTTGAGATAGAAGGTCTGTTTCATCCTTTTGTAGAGAATGCGGTAGCAAATGATGTGAGTTTTGGAGCCTCATCTAATTTGTTATTTGTATCAGGTCCTAATATGGCGGGAAAATCTACATTTCTGAAAGCTTTGGGAGTTTCTGTCTATCTGGCTCATGCCGGTTTTCCTGTTCCTGCCAGCAAGCTGAAACTTAGTATACTGTCCGGGTTATCGACTACGATTAATATCTCTGATAATCTGAATTCGGGATACAGCCACTTTTATGCTGAGGTGATGAGGATCAAAGATGTTGCCAATAAATTGCAGCAAAATAATAATATGATGGTTCTCTTTGATGAATTATTCCGGGGGACTAATGTGAAAGATGCTTATGATGGTACGCTATCTGTTGTATCTGCTTTTGCAAAGATTAAGACTTCATTTTTTGTTATTTCTTCGCATATTGTAGAGGTTGCCAGAGAGTTGCAATCCAATGAAAATATAAAATTTTGCTATTTCGATATCAAAGAAGAAGACGGTCATCCGGTATATACATATAAGCTGAAAGAAGGAGTTACCGATATCCGGCTGGGCATGTATATTATAAAGAAAGAAGGATTGATAGAATTGATAAATAATATCTCATTGTAAAAGTCAGTGTAAATGAGTTTTGAGTTTGATAGTCAGACATTGAAAGACATAGAAATTTTTAAAACGGTTAAGAATAGTAAGTCTATTTTTGATCTGTTTAATTTTACGCGTAGTCTTGGTGGAAAAAATAAACTGTATGACTTTTTAAACTCACCATTGGATAATTTCGATGATATCCGTCAAAGAGTAGATGCAATAGCCTTTTTTAAGAATTCAAAAATAACAGTAGATATAGATAAAAATTCTCTTGATTTTATAGAGCATTACCTGACTTTGGGTAATTACCCTACACAGCCCCCTTCAAGGTTTGCTGCTATTGAAAAAGGATTTTTGAACAAACTGAGTCCTAATAATGATTATTATATTATCGAAAGGGGGGTAGATTATACGCTTGATTTAATAAATTCTTTATACAAGCTGTCTTTAGATTTGCAGGAAAAAGGATGTCCGGATTTAATTGAAAAAAACAATGAAAAAATATCTAAATTGTTTTCTCAGGATGAATATGCTGCAATATCGGAAATAAAAAGTTTAGAGAAAATAAGTGCATATAAAACTGCACAATACGATTATTTATTTCGTTATACGCATAAAGCTCAGATAAACTTTCTTCTAGACTTGATGTATGAATATGATGTCTTTATGTCGTTGTCTAAAGCTGCAGAAAAATATAGTTTGTCATTTCCTGAGGTTTCGCCGGAGAAAAATATGATAAGGATTGAGGGCTTGTTCCATCCGTTCCTGAAGGACCCTGTAAAGAATAATATTGATTTTAATCCCGATAAGAATCTTCTTTTCGTTTCAGGACCAAATATGGCTGGGAAATCAACGTTTCTAAAGTCTTTAGGTATAGCTGTTTTCCTTGCTCATGCCGGTTTCCCTGTTCCGGCAAAAAGTATGTGCTTTAGTCTGTTTTCAGGATTGTATACTACTATAAATCTATCTGATAGCTTAAATTCAGGATATAGTCACTTTTACTCAGAAGTATTAAGAATAAAATATATAGCAGAAAGACTTAAGGTTAATAATTTGTTAGTCATATTTGATGAGCTATTCAGAGGTACTAATGTCAAAGATGCTTATGACGGGTCTTTGGCTGTTATATCGGCTTTTTCGGAAGTTCGTAACTCTTGTTTTGCCGTATCAACCCATATTATTGAGATTACGTCGCAGCTTGTGAGTATATCTAATATTCAGTTTAAGTATCTAGAGATTATAAAACAGAATGGATTTCCCGAATATACTTATAAGTTAAAAGATGGAATTTCGGAAGACAGGCTTGGAACATATATATTGGAACAAGAAAGATTGATAGAAGTAATAAAAGAAATTAATAACTAATATAAACTTGAAATGAAATTATTTGACGTATTTCCATTATTCGATATAAATGTCGTAAAAGGGAAGGGATGCTATGTATATGATGAAAAAGGTAACGAATATCTTGACCTTTATGGGGGACATGCTGTAATATCTGTTGGGCATACGCACCCTTATTATGTAGAAAAACTGACAGACCAGCTAAATAAGCTTGGATTTTATTCAAATTCTGTGATTAATAAATTACAGATCGAGGTGGCTCAGAAGCTCGGAGAGCAATGTGGCTATCCTGATTACTTCCTTTTCCTTATTAACTCGGGTGCTGAAGCAAACGAGAACGCAATAAAGCTTGCCTCTTTCCATAATGGACGCAAGAAAGTTTTAGCATTTAATAAGGCTTTTCATGGTCGTACATCGGCAACAGTAGCGGCGACAGATATCCCCAGCTATTCTGCTCCTGTAAATCATAATCCTAATTATGTATTTGCTCCGTTCAATGATATAGAGTTTGTAAAGAAGGAACTGGAAACTAAAGAATACTGCTCTGTAATAATCGAAGGTATTCAGGGGGTTGCCGGAATACAGATCCCTTATGATAGCTTCCTGAAGGAACTTCGTGAAATTTGTACCCAAACCGGTACAATACTGATTCTTGATGAAATACAATCGGGATATGGTCGTAGCGGTAAATTCTTTGCCCACCAATATGCTGATATTAAGGCTGATCTGATAACTGTGGCAAAAGGTATAGGAAATGGTTTTCCTATGGCAGGAGTATTGATAAATCCAATGTTTAAGGCTGTTTATGGACAATTAGGTACTACTTTTGGAGGTAATCATTTGGCATGTGCAGCTGCTATTGCAGTACTGGATATAATGAAAGAGGAAAAACTGGTAGAGAATGCGTATAATGTAGGTGAGTTTCTTATGAATGAATTGAAGAAATTCCCTCAGATAAAAGAGGTCAGAGGACGAGGCCTGATGATCGGAATGGAATTTGACGAGCCGATTAAAGAGAAGAGATCTAAATTGCTTTTTGAAGAGAAAGTATTTACAGGAGCCACAGGGACACACGTTTTCCGTTTGTTACCACCATTATGCCTGACTATTGAGGAATCCAAAATATTTTTGGAGAGATTTAAAAAAGTACTATGAGGTTGTCCCAAAAGTAATTTTTACTATCTCTTTGTCATGTTGAACGGAGTGAAACATCTCGTGTCCGGAGGGTCGGGATTCTTCATTACATGACAAAGTAATAATTTAATAGGCTATTTCGACTTTTGCCTCTTATTGAGGGGGAGCCAGATAAGTGAAAGGAGATATAGGTATATTCCTTAGGATAAAGAATACAACCACAGAAATTAGCAGGGAATATGCAAAATATGATGAAAATACGAAGCTTTTTAAATATCTCTCTTGCTTCAGTATATATACTCTTACTCCAAGATAGTAGAAATACAGGAGGAATGGTGCAGCTAGTATAAAGAAGGCATTATAATGTAATGCCTGCAATATATCTCCATGTAATAAGTAGTATATGCTACGCTGTCCGCCACATCCCGGACACTCGAGTCCTGTAATTTCTTTGAATGAGCATAAACCATTGTTTTCGGATATATTATAAATGAAATAATATACTAAAAAGATAACAATGGGAAGCAGGATTGCTAATATAATGAGGATATATTTTTTCATAAAAAATGAAAGGTAATTCCGCAAAATTACCTTTCTATATAATGTGAATAGAGTTGATTAACTGTATTGCTCCAACGCTTCTTTATAACTGTTCATGAAGGCATCTATTCCTCCTCCAACTATTACAGAAACAATGATAAGAACTATAGAAAGAACAATTGTTCCGATAGCTACTAATGATAATATTTTAGCATATTTTGCAGCATTTTCAGCACCAGCATAATCGCCTAGTGCATATTTTGAATCTACTTGTGTAGAGAACACAATTGCAATAATACCTAATATGACACCAAGACAACTTACCCATCCGCAACATGTGATAAGACTCAGTACAGTTGCTACAATTGATAAAGCTAGATTATTAGCCGCTTGAGCGGTTTTGAAAAATCGTCCAGATTATTTGCCTGATAAGGGGTAGACTGATAACCTTGAGATTGATAATTCTGATTCTCTTGATTAAATTCTGACATAGCTATTCCTTTTTTGATTAATAATTTTTATCAAAAATAAAGATAATTTCCACATTCTGAAAGAAAATTGTGACTATTATCTCAATTAAAATGATATTATCTATTAACTTTAATCTCCGTATGAAAAAGAGGTTAGTTTTATTTTCTTTTATTGCAGCTGCACTGGTCATCGGGGTTGGTGGCTACCTGTATTATGCATATAATAAAGGTTATATTCGTATGAACTATCCTTCTTATGAAGAGTATCCGGTGCAGGGTATAGATGTATCTCATCATCAGCAGAAAATAGACTGGGACAGGCTGGATCGGAATGCTGTACAGTTTGCTTTTATTAAGGCTACAGAGGGAGGTAATCACAAAGATTCACTTTTTCAGGATAATTGGCGGGAAGCTATACGCAATAATATCCCAGTGGGAGCATATCACTTTTTTACGTTCTGCAAAGATGGTGATGTTCAGGCACGTAATTATATTCATTATGTTCCTAAAGATAGTATAGATCTACCCCCGATTATAGATCTGGAGTATGGTGGTAATTGTCAAGAAGCAAACAGAAAAGAAGATATTATTGCCGAGATAGCTAAATATATGGAAATTACAGAAAACCACTATCAACGAAAGGTACTTATATATACTACAAACGAGTTCTATAAGAATTATCTTATCGGTCAGTTTCCGGATAATCCCATATGGATACGGGATATATTATCAAAGCCCAAATTGCCTGATGGTCGTAATTGGTTATTCTGGCAATATACTAACAGAGGACGGATTGATGGTATTAGTACTGTTGTTGATCTTAACGCCTTTGTTGGAAGTCGGGAAGAATTTGATAAATTAATACAGAAAGAAGTATAATTGGTCTTTATCTTTTTTTTTGAAAATTATCTTATTGTAAAGAAGTTATTTATTAGCAATAGGGAGAAAAGGATTTAATCACTAGTCCATAATTTTTTTATAGTTTCCTCCTGGGAATATCCGAAAGGACAATCTTCGCTTTTAGTATTTGCTCTATAGCTGTTCTCTGTTTCGTTGGGGCAGGTAATCATTCTGAATCCTGGCATTTCAAGGTGTCCGGCAGAGTCGGTATCTTTCAGCCAGTTATAAGCATATTTTATCCATTCATTGCGGTATTCCTCGGGTTGTAGCGATAGCCATGATATTTCGTCCCATCCCCATACGTAGTGACTCTCATGATCTGCTATGTTTGCATCTTTTCCTCTTCCATAGTTATCAAACTCAACCAGATAGGGGAGGTGCTCACATTCCCATCCGCTGGGTGATATGCAACCTTTGCTTTTAGTGTATATGGCATCCTGATATCCAACTTCTAATATGCCTTCATATGGTTTTTCAGGTATCTCTTTTATCCTCAAAGGAAATGAGTTAAAGTCAAGTAAACTGATACCATCCTTTACCATGCCTCCCGTAGGTACATGAGCATCGATAAGTACCCAGTTTCGTCTTGCATTTTTTTGTGCATATTTGCGGATCTTTTTCAGTGTTTTGTCCCATGACTCAAGTTCCGGGTCATTCATTCCGATTAGTCCGACCTGCCCTATATGTATGGCCTCACATCCCAGGCTGATATAGGAGCCTGCCAGATAATAAAACCAAAGTTGGGTTTCCAGCTTACTTACATCGGGTACACTGCTGCCTTTGCGCCAGTGGTCGACCAGTTTTCCTTCATCATTGAGCATATCCATATAAGAAAAATGACGGTTTTCTATAGGAAGGTTGAAATCATGGAATACCCAATCTGGAATTTTCACACTATCTACATCCTGTGTAATAACTTCGAATATACATGCCTGGAAGATCATATCGGAATCGAATGAATGCATTTCGTTTATCAGCGTCTTGGCTTTTTTCCAGAAGGCTTGGGTATTGAGTAAAGATTCTCCTCCCCAACGGTAAATAGATCGTCCGATAAACTTAGCTTTAAGGTCTTTCACCATTCGTATATCATCTTCGTGATATGGATAGGTTCTTCTTCCTTCAGGTTTGTCCGGCATCAGGAAGTATACCATGGTGATCGATCTGTCCAGATAGTTGCTTAACGCCTCTTTGGATATTCCTTCTCCATCGAGATAGTATGTTTTCTCAGTTCTATTGGTACAGGATAGAAAGATGGATAATAGGATTGAGGCGGATAATAAAATGTTAGAAGCTTTCATAAGTATTTATAATTGATTCAGGATAGCCAAATATAATCAATAAATCAACACAGTAACAGTGCCTTACATTGATGAATGGGCTATAAATACAATATGTAAAACTCCATTTCTTTTGTCGCTAAGGGGTTAGAGATAATATAAGTGGGTGTAAATAAATGATATGGTATTATAAAAAATAAGAGGCCCAATAAAATGGGCCTCTTATTATTATCTATGATTTTCTATTACCAGATATCAGCTCTTTTTTCTTTTGGTATATAAAGAGAATTGTCTTCTGTAATGTTAAAGGCTTTGTACCATCCGTCGATATGAGGTAATGCACCATTTACACGCCATTTGCCTAATGAGTGAGGATCAGTCTTCGTACGGCGAAGTATTTCTGCATCACGTATGTTGCCTGCCCATACTCCGGCATAAGAAAGGAAGAATCGTTGTTCAGGAGTGTAGCCGTCTATCTTCTCACCTTTCTTAGCTTCTTCGGTTTTCTCAAATGCATTATATGAGATCTGCAAACCACCAAAGTCACCGATATTTTCACCTAAAGTAAATTCTCCATTTCCGAATACTCCCGGAAGAACTTCAATCTTATTAAAATGTTGAACCAACACTTGTGCTCTTTCGTTGAATTTCTTAGAGTCGTCTTTAGTCCACCAGTTAGACAGGTTTCCTTCTTTATCGTATTGAGAACCTTGATCGTCAAATCCGTGAGACATTTCATGACCGATAACAACACCTATGGCTCCATAATTCACAGCATCGTCTTCATTAAGATAGAAGAATGGTGGCTGTAAAATACCTGCAGGGAAGCATATCTCATTCGTTGTAGGGTTGTAATATGCATTTACCATTTGTGGAGGCATATGCCATTCACTCTTATCTACAGGTTTATTGATCTTATTGATCATTTCATTATAGTCGAATTCATTTGCACGAACGATATTTTCCCAATAAGAATCTTTTTTTACTTCCAGGCTGGTATAGTCTTTCCATTTGTCCGGATAACCTATTTTTACAGTAAATGAATTCAATTTTTCCTGAGCTTTAGCTTTTGTAACATCACTCATCCATGAAAGATTATTGATGCGTTCCCCTAATGTTACCTGTAGATTCTTTACCAGATCCAACATTCTTTCTTTGGCTTCAGCAGGAAAATATTTTTCAACATACATTTGTCCTACTGCTTCGCTTAATGCTCCGTCAACAGTGCTTACGGTACGTTTCCAACGAGGTTGCAATACTTTACGTCCACTTAGCTGCTTACCATAAAAATTAAAGTTGGCATTCACAAAGCTGTCGCTCAGATAAGATGCTGCAGAATTGATCAGGCACCATGAAAGATATGCTTTGCTTTCATCGATAGGAAGAGAATGTATGAGATTTATGGCTGTGGCAACTGGTTTTACCTGTGCTACATTTATGTCTGTAAAGCCTTTAGCTCCGGCTGCATCGAAGAATACATCCCATTCGAAGCCTGCTACCGATTTGTTCAGGTCTTTAACCTTCATCTTATGATAATTCAACTCGGGCTTTCTGGTATCTTCTTTTTTGAAGTGATCAGTAGCCAGAGCTGTTTCTATTTTCAAGATAGCATCAGCAGATTTCTGTGCATCGGCTTCTGTATAACCGGCATTTACAAATTGAGTTTTTATAAGATTAAGGTAACCGTTACGAAGAGCTACAGATGTAGAATCTTTAGCAATGTAATAATCACGCTCGCCAAGACCAAGGCCTCCCTGATAAAGTTGAACTATATTCATAGAACTGTTTTTATCATCAGCACCTACATATAGTCCGAAGAAAGGCGATCTTGCATACCTCCTGAGTTCCCCGGTCAGTTTTACGATATCGGTAATTGTTGAAGCATTTTTTATTTTATCCAATTGTGCCTGTAACGGTTTTACCCCATCTGTATTAAGTTTGGTACTATCCATACCCAGAGCAAAAAGGTCACCAATTTTTTGTGCAATAGAACCTTGTTTGTGTTCTGTTTTTCCCAGTTCCTCAATAAGTCCTTTTACCTGTTCCTGATTCCTTTCTGCCAACTGGTCGAAAGAACCATAGCGTGCATACTCATCTTTGATCGGATTAGCTTTAGCCCATCCTCCTGTTGCGTACTGATAGAAATCGTTGCCAGCTATGGCTGTTGTATCCATATTGGCAATATCAAATTTTGCTGTAGCATTTTCCATATCAGCTTTCGAATCCTGTGCGGTTGCCTTCTGTTTGCAACTCATATGCGTAATAGCCAGAGCGGCAATCGGTAAATAAAAAAAGATCTTGTTCATACATTATATAAATATTAAGTTATTCTTCAACATACTGCCTTATCTGATCTACCCATACACTATATCCTGAATCATTCAGATGCAGACCGTCTGTAGTGTATTTAGCATCCATTTTCAGGCTTCCTCCCAGAAAGGCTGGATAGATATTTATGAATATGATTCCTTCCTGTGCACAGAATTTTTGAAGTTGTTTATTTAACTCTTCAATCTGCTTTTCTTTATCCAACATTCGTTTATATCTGTTTGGCTCATTATTGATAGGGAATAAGCTTTGCACATATATTCTGGTAGAAGGTGAACCGGCTTTTATCTGATAAACAATAGATCTGATCCCTGTCATTATCTTTTCGTTCGACCTGTTCAGCGATATATCGTTTATACCAGCCAAGAGGAATAATTTGCGTGGCTGTGCAATGATAATCTCAGGTAGGCGGTACAACATCCCCAATGTATTGTCTCCGGCAATTCCTCTGTTTGCCGGACTTTGTGTTGGAAAGAATTTGTCCCATTTACCTCCTTGAGTCAGACTGTTGCCTAAAAAGACAATCTGTCCTTTTTTTAGAGGATTGGTTTTGAAATAAGCCATTCTTTCTATATAGGTCTTATTCTCAAGTATATTTTCATCTATTTCCTGAGCGGTCAAACACATTGAGATAAATAACAAAAATATTAATAATATAGTTCTCATAAGGTATATGTCTTATTTAGGAGTTCGATAGATTTTCCAGTTCTAATGTCAACTCTTCCCAACGATTCATGTCCTCTTGTAACTCTTTGGTCATTATCCCATGCTTTTCAAATAGAGACGTATCTGCTGACCCTTCCGGAGTGGCTAATTTTACTTCAATATCGGCTATTTCAGATTCTTTATTTTCTATGGCCTGCTCAATTTCAGAAATTTGTTTCTCTACTCGTTTGATTTGTCTACTAAGTTCTTTACGCTCTTCGTAGGTGAGTTTATTTAATGGTTCTTCCGGCGTCTTATCTATATCTTTACTCGCAGTATTTACCGGGACTTCCAGTTCTTTCAGACTATCCATCTTTTTTCTTTCCAGAAACTCATAGATACCGCCGAGGTGTTCTATTACCTGTTGATTCCCAAATTCATATACTTTGTCTACTAATCCATTGAGAAAATCACGGTCGTGCGATACCACAATTACAGTTCCATCGAATTCTTTTATGGCTTTTTTTAGCACATCTTTAGATCTCATATCCAGATGATTTGTGGGCTCATCGAGAATAAGCAGGTTTACAGGTTCAAGCAATAAACGTATCATTGCCAGGCGGCTGCGTTCTCCTCCGGAAAGTACTTTTACTTTTTTGTCAGAAGCTTCACCGCCGAACATAAATGCTCCGAGAATATCCCTTATCTTAGTACGAATGTCGCCTACAGCTACATAATCTATTGTGTCAAAAACAGTAAGATTTTCATCTAATAGCTGAGCCTGATTTTGTGCAAAGTATCCTATTTTGACATTATGCCCTAACTCCAACTTTCCTTTGAAGTCTATTTCATTCATTATACATTTCACCAGAGTTGATTTACCTTCTCCGTTCTTCCCTACAAAAGCTACTTTGTCACCCCTGTGAATTGTAAGGGTTACATTTTTAAATATCAGATGATCTCCATAGCTTTTTTCTACATTTTCTGCAATTACAGGATAGGATCCTGAACGGGGTGCTGGTGGAAATTTAAGATTAAGCATAGCATTATCTTCATCGTCTACTTCCAGCCGTTCCAGTTTATCAAGCTGCTTTATACGGGATTGTACCTGCACTGCTTTGGTCGCTTTGTAACGAAAGCGTTCAATAAATTCTTCTGTTTTCTGTATTTGCTTCTGCTGGTTCTCGAAAGCACGCATTTGTTGTTCGCGGTGCTCCTTTCGTAGTTCCACATATTTAGTATATGGTACTTTATAATCGTAGATACGCCCAAGCGAGATTTCTATAGTATGTTGTGTAACCGCATCAAGAAATGCCCGGTCGTGAGAGACCAATACTACAGCGTTGGCTCTGGTAGCAAGGAATGTTTCGAGCCACTGTATAGATTCTATATCCAGATGGTTGGTCGGTTCATCAAGAAGCAGTACATCCGGACGTTGTAGTAAAAGCTTTGCCAGCTCAATACGCATTCGCCATCCACCACTGAATTCACTTGTCGGACGAGTAAAATCGGTACGCTTGAAACCCAATCCGGTTAATGTTTTTTCTATTTCTGCCTGAAAGTTATTCCCTCCAGACATCATGAATTGTTCGTTCAGATAACTTGATTTTTCTATCAGGTCATGGTAGGCTTCAGATTCATAGTCAGTTCTTTCTGCCAGTTGTTTATTCACATAATCAAGTTCTGCTTCCAGCTTCTGAATATGAGCAAAAGCCAATGATGCTTCTTCAAAAACTGTATTTCCCTCTTTAAGAGTCATATGCTGTGGCAGATAGCCTATAGTTGTATCTTTGGGGGCTGCAACATTTCCACGGGTAGGAGGTTGTAGTCCTGCAAATATTTTAAGCATGGTCGATTTCCCTGCTCCGTTTTTTCCTACAAGGGCAATCCTTTCCTTTTTGTTTACAACAAATGAAATATCATCAAAGAGGGTGAAACCTCCAAATTCTACTGTCAGTCCTTCTACTGAAATCACAATCAATTATTTTTTATACATGCAAAAGTAGTTAATTTAACTGCATTTATTTGTATTTATCCTGTAATTTCGATCATTAGAGGTTTACATTACATAGATATTGTATCCTGTTCGGTTTTATCTAATTCTATTTTTTTATTCAATACAGAGAAGTTCCAGTTGTATTTTTTGTAGAAAAAAGCAATAACAATAAGACTGAAAATCGTTATTTCTATTATACCGTAGATAGGATCGGCTTCTTTGAGACTGAATATGGCAGGAGTTTGTATGGCTGATGAAGCATGTGTTGCTGTAAGTCCGAGAAATACATTGTTAGCTGCATGCATTCCTAAAGCCAATTCTATACCATCATCCAAAACACTGACCAAGCCGAATAATAATCCAACAATAAGATAATTAGGCATCATTACCAGAACTCCGTATTCTTTCACTTCCGGATTTGTCAAATGCATAAGTGCAAATAATACTGATGGTATAATAATTACTATCCAGCGGTTTTTAGTTATACGGCCAATCCCCTGTGCAAGATATCCCCTGAAAGAAAATTCTTCGTATGAAGTCTGGATGGGAATCAATATCACAGCAATGAAAAATAAGGGTATAAATGAAGCAATATCGAATTGCAGAACAAAATTGTCCGGATCTGAAATATAGCTAATTGCCAGCGAAATAGCTGATATTGTGATCCATATACTGGCTCCCCAGAAGATGCGCTTCCAGCGTATTTTCTTTGTTCCGTTTATTATTTCGGATATCGATTGACGATGCAGCAACTTAACTAAAATGACAAGGGTTAAAAATGCAATAACAAAAGCTATTAGCATAAGGAAAAGGCTAAGATTGGAAGACATTCCCAAATATTCGGCATTCATTATATTTTCTGAGATTTCCATTATACTCAGTCCATTCGATGTGCCTATAATAAATGCTGTAATAACAAATGGCAGGATACCGATAAAATTAGATGCAAGAAGAGTCGTAATCAGGACAACGATGTATTTCCAGAACTGGTTATCTTTACCTAGTGCAAATTCTAAATGTTTCATATTAGTGTCGATTGAGTTATCTTTTTCCTATATTTGTCGCATATTGTTATTATAAATCACAAAATGAGAATCAAATCTTTGTTCATTATTCTAAGTGTTGTTATTCTAACTGCTTGTTCGGGTAATCCAGAGTATGCATATAATGAAAGAGTCGCTGCAAACTTTTTTGATATAAATAGGCAATATGAAAAAGTATATGAAAGTATGCTGAAGGGTAATATGATTGATCAAAGCCCTCAAAACCTGAAAGAAAATACAGCCCGTGTTATGGGAAATATGAATAGTCTTGAAGTGAGTGATGCCGCAAAGGAATTTCACAGAAAGGCAAATGAATACTTTACACTTATAGGCGGGGAGGCTTCCGATTTATTTATTAATTACCAAAATCTGGATCGTCTGGAAAAGAAAGATTCTATAATACACGTAGCAGCGCAGATTTATAATAAGTCAATAGATATTTCAAATGAAATGTTGGCCGAGCAACTCAAATATATGGAGAAGGTAGGGTTGAATCCTGTGGAAGATTTAAAGGCTGAATAATCAATTATGTATGGCCAATTTTTTTCTGTATTCGATAATATTTAGTAAAACGGATAATACAATCACTACTTCAAAAGGAAAGCTGAACCTGGAATTTGTGCCATAGGTGGCAAGTGCCTGTAAAACAGAAGCTATGAGTACAATCAGTGAGATAATTGTTGCAGTTGTTAATTTGCACTTCCTGATACTTCGTATAATATTATATGGGATAAGCAGCACAAACATTATTTTCACAAATTGAAGCAAAATCCTTTCAGCATAACAAATATAGAGTATGATATCATTTGCGTAGGGTAGAGCAACGCTATCATATTCCCAATATAAAGAAGTCTTCCAGAAATCGCGCCATGAGATAAATACCTGCTTTATATATTCTCTTGGATTTTCTTTAATAGTGGTAATACTATAATCATATAATTTTTTTGATAGGTCAGGAAATGATAATCCTGTTTTTTCTTCCAGTTCGGGATAGGCTTGCCATATTGTCATTGCGATCTCTTTATCCGATATCCTGTTATCCCGGTATTTAGCATATATTTCTCCTATTTCGGTATATTCGGGAGTAGTCTTCTCGGCAAAGCTAACACAGTTCTGAGCAAGGTTAAATCCATAGAAGGTGGTCGATGTGAAATATCCTGTATTTGTTTTGTTTACATAAGACCAGCCTAGAAACACAATAGCCGGAATTATTAATATATATATTGCTCTAAGTAAGTGTTTTCTGTTCGAGAGGTTTTTTAAGAAAAAAAGGATGAATAATATAGTGGGTAAAAAAATATAGAAAGGCTTAATTAATACAAGGTATCCGCAGGATAATCCGAGTAGCAAATAATGGGTCGATTTATTTTTCCATATGTTGATGAAAAGATAGAAAACCAATATGGTAAACAGTAGCGTTAAGGTTTCAGATAACAACGAAAATTCGAAAAATATAGTCGGGAGATAAAATGCTAGTATCAATGTAACGATCAGTGATATTTTTTTACTTATATCTAAAGTCAGACAAGTTTTATAGAAAAGAATAAGAGTGAGGATACCAAAGTATCCCTGCAATAGAATAATAATGGTTGGTGAAAGATTGCTTATAGCGAGTAAGACAGGGTATCCCGGTGAACGCTGGCCTTCATAACCCGACAGATCAGAAGCCAATAACCTCTTAGCTAATACAAAATAATCTTCGGAATCAGGATATAAAGTTATATGTTGATACACCATTGCCAGAACTAAACGGATAATTACCCCTGCGATAATTATTGTTTTCACAGGGTTGTCTATAGCCCACGCCCATATATTATTTTTTGTAATCAACAGATTATTTTTTGTCAAAGTTAAGCTTTATCAGATTCTATTCAATACAATTACAATAAATCATTATTTTTGTTGCTGATTTCGTAGATGTTCTATCGCGAATATTTATTATAATTGTCTTATATAAAGATATAAGATATCAATAAAAGGTAACAGTATAAAAGTATATTATAAGTGTCACCTTTGTCACCTTTTTATCTTTTATTAATTGTATGTTGCTTAAAATTAGAATCTTATTTTGTTGGGTGAATAAAGATAAAGTTGTAACCTTTTTGCTTATTTACTGTTATAATTTATATAAAAACAAACTTAAAAATACAATCCAATGTTTGATAATGAAAAAAGGGCTTTTGTAGCTATCTCGGCAGAAGAGGAAGTCTGTTTAGTCCCTAAAATGGCTAATCGCCATGGACTTATAACAGGGGCAACCGGAACAGGTAAAACTGTGACATTGCAAACGCTGGCTGAGACCTTTAGCGAGATGGGAGTGCCTGTATTTGCTTCTGATGTTAAAGGTGATTTGTCAGGTGTGGCCGCAATAGGAGGCAATAAAGAAAGTGTGACACAGCGTGTTGAATCGTATAAGTTAAGTGATAAAGGGTTTAAATTTCAGGCTTTTCCCGTTCAGTTCTGGGATGTATTTGGAGAGCAAGGGGCACCTATCAGGGCTACAGTAGCCGATATGGGGCCACTTCTGTTAAGCCGCCTTTTGTCGTTGAATGATACCCAGTCGGCTGTATTAACTATTATATTCAAAATAGCGAAAGATGAATTACTAGAGATTATTGACCTTAAAGATTTACAAAAACTACTCGAATATGTGGGGAATAATGCCAGTCGGTTTACTACAAGTTATGGAAATATTTCTACAGCTAGTATCGGAGCTATTCAGCGTGGCTTGATCGCTTTGGAACATGATGGTGCAGATAATTTCTTTGGAGAACCTAACTTGAATATAGATGACCTTATACAGACTGTAGGCGAGAAAGGGGTAATAAATATACTGGCATCAGATAAGTTAATGAATTCCCCGAGGGTATACACTACATTCTTGATGTGGCTGATGACCAAACTATTTGAAGTAATGCCTGAAGTGGGAGATCCGGATAAACCTAAGCTGGTATTCTTCTTTGATGAGGCTCATCTATTATTTACAGATGCTCCAAAAGCTTTATTGGAAAAGATTGAGCAGGTTGTTCGCCTTATCCGTTCAAAGGGGATTGGAATTTATTTTATATCTCAGACTCCGGCTGATATTCCTGATTCTGTATTAGGGCAGTTGGGTAATCGTGTACAACATGCATTACGTGCTTATACACCAAAGGATCAGAAAGCTGTGAAAGTTGCAGCACAAACTTTCCGGGCTAATCCTAAGTTTGATACTGAGCAGGCTATTTCTGATCTTGGAACAGGTGAAGCGTTGGTTTCTTTCTTAGATGAAAAAGGACGTCCGAATATGGTTGAAAGAGCGTATATTTTGCCTCCTGAAGGGCAGATAGGACCGCTTGATGCATCGGAGCGAACAAAGATGACAGAAAGTTCAATTCTGTACAGGCATTATGCTCAGGCTATCGACAGGGAATCGGCATACGAAATTCTCACGGAGCGTTTACAAGGTGTTTTGAGCGAAAAAGAGCAGGCAGCACAAGCTAAGGAGCAGGCTAAAGCTCAAAAAGAAGCTGAAAGGGCGCAAAAAGCGCAGGCAAAGATAGATCAGAAAAATGCAACTGAGAATAAACGTTTTTGGAGCAGAATGGCTACAACGGTTTTAGCACCTATTGCTAAACAATTGCTTAGCGCTTTTCTTAAAAAGAAATGAAAAAGTAACATTTAATAATGTACTGGAAAGTGTCACTTTTGTCACCTTTTTGATTATTCAGTATAATCATCTTAAATTTGCAGTCGAATAAAATACAAGATCAAATGCAACTACTCAAGCCGCAACATTGGAAGGATTATGAACTGATAGATTCGGGTGATTACGAAAAACTGGAACGTTTTGGTAAATACGTTATCCGTCGTCCGGAGCCTCAGGCTGTATGGCGCAAGTCATTGTCCGAGGCAGAATGGGAGAGGGCGGATGCTGCTTTCAAGAAAGAGAAAGGAAAGGTATCACAAGACGGAAACGACAAAGGGGTATGGATACAGAAGAAAGGAATGCCCGACCAGTGGTTTATTGATTACCACTACAAGGCAATGAAGCTTAAATTTCGTCTGGGATTAACTTCTTTCAAACACGTCGGTATTTTCCCGGAGCAGTCTGAAAACTGGGATTTTATATATGATACAATACAAAACCTGAATACACCGGAGCCGAAAGTATTAAATCTCTTTGCATATACAGGTGGCGCTTCTATTGCAGCTAAAAGCGGAGGTGCGGATGTAACTCATGTCGATTCTGTGAAGCAGGTGATTACATGGTCACGTGAAAACATGGAAACATCCGGCTTAGATAATATACGCTGGATTGTAGAGGATGCATTGAAATTTTGCCGCCGTGAGGTGAAGAGAGGTAAAAAGTATAACGGAATTATTCTTGATCCGCCTGCATATGGACGAGGTCCTGATGGTGAAAAATGGATTTTGGAAGAGAATATAGCAGAGTTGATGTCCCTTTGTGGTGAACTTCTGGAAAAAGCCCACTCATTCCTTATTTTAAATTTATATTCGATGGGCTTCTCTGCTGTAATTGCTGAAAATCTTATAAAAGATTATTTTCCGGATGTCAATAATTGCCAGTATGGCGAATTGATCGTACCGGACAGGTCGGGGAAGCACCTGCCACTAAGTGTATATGCCCGGTTTATAAGATCGTGATTAAACTTTTTATAATATTTTCCATCTTATTCTTAACACATACATAAGAAAGTTGTGAACAATTCGTTTACAATGTAAGGACAAATGACAAATTACATAAACAAACAAAATTATGAAAAAACTACTTACCATTATTGGTGTTATTATTGTTATTGTGATAGTAGCAATGATTGCCGTTCCTTTTATTTTTAAGGACAAAATTAAAACGGCTGTAGTGAATGCAGCAAATGAACAATTAAATGCAACGGTAAATATTCAGGATTTCGGGCTGAATTTATTCTCAAACTTCCCTAATGCAACACTTTCTTTAGATAATACAACAGTTGTCGGGATTGGAGATTTTGAGAAAGACACATTGTTACAGGCTAAATCAGCTAGTGTAACAATTGATCTGATGAGCTTGTTTGGTAGTGAATACAACATTTCTAAAATAAACCTGGATAAGGCATCCGTTTTGGCTAAGGTCTTGGCCGACGGCCGTACTAACTGGGATATAATGAAAGCCGATTCGACAACTACAACAGATACTGAAGCATCTTCACCATTTAAGATGAGTCTGAAAAAGATATCATTAAATGACTGTAATGTTATTTATCAGAATGATTCGACGAAGATGAAGATGATGCTGAGTAAATGGAATGGTGAAATATCCGGAGATTTTTCAGCAAGTGAAACTACATTGAATACAAGTTCCACTATTGGCGAAGTTACCTTCATTATGGATGGAATTCCATATCTGAATAAAATTCAGGGTATTGCAGATGCGTCAATCAGTGCAAATCTGGATAACATGAAATTTACTTTTAAGGAAAGCAAATTACAGTTGAATGATTTGAAGGCGTCCATAGACGGAACTTTTGCAATGGTCGGGAAAGATTATGAAGACATGGATTTCGATTTGAAATTAAATGCTCCGAATACCGAATTTAAAGATATATTGTCACTCGTTCCTGCAATGTATACTTCTGATTTTAAAGATGTAAAAACATCCGGGACGGCTTCTTTGGATGCATATATTAAAGGGCTGATGCAAGGAGATAATTATCCTGCATTTGATGTGAAAATAATTGTAAACGATGCAATGTTTCAATATCCCTCTTTGCCTAAATCGGTTAATAATATCAATGTTAATATGGCTATAGCCAGCAAAGGTGGTTCCCTTGATAATATGATAGTTGACATTAACAAATTCGGGTTTAATCTGGCTGGAAATCCGTTTAGTGGAAATCTGAATATCACTACTCCGATGAGTGATCCTAACCTGAAAGCACATGCAAACGGTACTATCGATCTGGGTATGATCAAGGAAGTTTATCCACTGGAGAAGGGTACAGAGTTGAATGGTAAAATTAGTGCCGATATAAATATCGCAACCAGAATGTCTGCGATAGAAAAAGAACAATACGAGAATGTATCCGCTTCGGGTAACCTTAAGTTGAGTAGTATGGTATATAAGGCTACAGATATGCCCGAAGTATTGATTAATAATGCTTCTTTGGAATTTACTCCACGTTATGTGAACTTACCGGCTCTGGATGTAAAGATCGGCAAAAACGATATCTCGGCAACAGGGCGTTTAGAGAACTTTATTGCTTATGCATTGAAAGATCAGACGCTGAAGGGACAATTGAATATTAAATCAACTTATCTGAATGCAAATGATTTTATAAGTAGTGAGACTGCCGGAACGGAAGAAACAGAGACCACAACATCCGAGGATATAATAATACCTAAGAATATAGATTTTACGCTGAGCGCAGCTCTAAGCCAGATAGTGTACGGTAAGATGAACATCACAAATATGGCCGGGAATATGACTGTTAAGAATGGAATCCTTACTTTGAATAATGTAGGTGCTAATGCATTAGGTGGCTCGTGTAAAGTGAGTGGTACATACAATACCTCTGACCCACAGAATCCTAAAGTGGACTTTGACCTGGCTTTGTCAAAAGTTTCTTTTGCGGAGACATTCAAGTCTGTTGAATCTGTACAGAAATTTGCCCCTATATTTGAGAAGCTAGCAGGCACATATTCTATGAATTTGAAATTCAATACTTCATTGGGAGAAAGTATCATGCAAACCCTGGCTGCTTTGACAGGTAGTGGCGCTATACAAACAAATGATCTTAAAATTGAAGGTGTTGAGGCTCTGACCGCACTATCTTCAGCATTGAAGACAGATGCTTTAAAATCATTTTCTACTAAAGATCTGAACCTACCTTTCTCTATTGACAATGGAAAACTAAATACAAAACCATTTAATGTGAATTTTGGAGATGGCGGTGTTATGAAGCTTGAAGGTTCTACAGGACTGGATCAGAGCATCGACTATAAGGGTACTGTTACTCTACCTAAATCTATGGCAAATAACTATGTGAATGCTGTGCCTATCACTATTGGCGGTACATTTACGAGTCCTAAGATCGGAGTGGATACAAAATCGCTGGTATCCGGTGCTGCTTCATCAGTTGTAAATGAACTGTTAGGTGGTGAAAAAAGAGGGGATGTATCAGCTAAACTATCAGAAGAAAAAACAAAGCAGATCGAGAAACTGAGAACAGAAGCGGATGCGGCTGCAAAGAAATTGGAGGCCGAAGCTGAAAAGCAGTCCAAGGCTTTAGTTGAAAAGGCAGGAAGTAATCCTATTGCTAAGAAAGCTGCTGAGGCGGCTGGTAAGAAGATAGTAGATGAATCTAAAAAGCAGGGACAAAATTTAAGAGATAAAGCAGAAGAGCAAATAAAGAAATTAGAAGCTGATAATCAATAGATTATTTTGTGATAGGAAAAAGAGGCTGTGTCAAAAGTAATTTTCACTTTCTTTTTGTCATGTTGAACGGAGTGAAACATCTCGTGTATGGAGAGTCGAGATCCTTCGTTACACTCAGGATGACAAAGAGGCTAACACTTTGATAGCGCTGTTTTACTTTTGACACACCCTCTTTCTTATTCTTAGAAGATCTTATTTTATGATACCACCGCCCAAAGCTTTGTATAAAGATACTACAGATGTCAACTCGTTCAGTATTGCAGTATTTAAGGCTATTTCTGCATCAAATAACTGACGCTGAGCATCTAATACATCAATGTAGCTTACGATTCCGTTTACATACTGTAATTTAGCTAGTTCGTGGTATGATTTTGCAGAGTTATATAGAGCCTCCTGCGAACGGTATACTTCTTTCATCTTATTGAAAGTATTGATTGAGTTATTCACCTCTTTAAATGCATTCAATACAGATTTTTCGTATGTATAAACTTCTTGTTCATAGGCTGCCTTCGCTGCGTTATGCTTGGCTTTATTCTTTCCCATATTGAATATCGGACCGGTTAATATGCCGGAAATAAACCACGTAGGACTTTTGATAAAATCTGTTAGTTCATCGTTTTCGAGACCTAACCTGCCAGTCAGCCTGAGCGAAGGAAACATCTCTGTATGTGCGATACCTACCTCTGCATTTGCTTCTATTAGCTTTTGCTCTGCCTGTATCATATCAGGACGGCGTTTTAATAGTGACGAAGGTAAGTCTACCGGGAGGTTTTGCGGTATCTGTTGATGACTTATGTCTTCTCCTCCGGATCTTTGTATTGTTCCAACCGGAAATTCCCCTACCAGTACAAACAAATCATTTTCTTTCAGCTTTATTTCATTTTCCAGGTTTGGGATCATTGTTTCAGTACGTGCCAATTCTACAAGACTTTGGCGATAAGGAATTTCAGAGGTCAATCCACCTTCATAGCGAAGCTTTGCAAACCTTACACCTTCGCGTCTGGCTTCCAGGGTTTGTTTTACGATCTCGAGCTCCCTGTCCAGTGCTTTCAGCTCGAAGTAGACTTGAGCTACTTGTGCCACAATAGTAAGATGCATTGCTCTCTGTGCTTCCACTGTTTGCATATATGCGGCAATACCTGCTTCATTAGCCCATCGCAGTTTCCCCCAAATATCGAGTTCCCATCCTATATTCAGGTTTGCCCTGAACTCCGGATCATAAGTTTTATTATCTCCGCCATAGTTTAGATATTCTTTTTGTCCGGTTACTTCTCCTCCGATCTCTGGAAATAAACCTGCGAAGGAGATTCGTTTGTTTGCCGCCATTTCTTTTATACGGGCGGCAGCAACGAGCATATCCTTGTTGTGATCGAGAGCATTTGTAATCAGGCCTTGCAAGACAGTATCCTGATAGAGCGTACTCCATCCTATATCAGAAGCATTTCCCTCTACCATTCCTCTCGATTCAAATGTCTGAGGAATATCCATTTCGGGTTGCTTATATTTTTGCCCTATTTTACATGATGAAAATAAGACCAGTAAAATGGTTGCTATATATATAAGTTTACTTCTCATCTCTTTTTATAAGTTTTTTAATCTTCAGGAATTTAGGAAAACTTAGTTCCGGTATTTTGAGCTTATTTTTCACTTTGTACACCATTACAAAAAAGAATGGTACTAGTATAATTCCTAAAGTAATGGCTACAATCATACCGAAAAATACTCCTGTACCTATAGAGTGTCTGCTGGCTGAACCCGGACCAGATGCAATAACCATTGGTAGCATACCGAGAACGAAGGCCAGTGAGGTCATCAAAATAGGGCGGAAACGTAATTTTGCAGCCTGCATCGCTGCAAAAATAGGTTGCATACCTGCATCTACCTGTATCTTGGCGAATTCTACAATCAGAATAGCATTTTTAGCTGCGAGCCCGATCAGGGTTACTAACCCAATCTGAAAATACACATCGTTATCCAAGCCTAGTATCCATATTCCCACGAATGCTCCTAATGCAGCTATTGGTAAGGATAAGATAACCGAAATGGGTACTGTCCAGCTTTCATATAATGCTGCAAGAAAGAGGAATACAAATATAAAGACCAGTGCTAGTACAACACCTGTTTGTCCACTGGCTTTTTGTTCCTGGAAAGATAATCCGCTCCATGCTATCCCAATATTGGATGGTAAGTGTTCATTAGCAATACTTACTATATCATTCATTACTTGTCCGGAACTATGCCCTGCAGCCGGAGTAACCTGCATCGAGGAAGAAGTATACATATTGAAGCGGGTAATATTACCGGGACCGGTTGTGTAGCTGGTTTTACCCAAAGCTGTTAATGGTACCATTTCTCCATTCTTAGTCTTCACAAAAAACAGATTTATATCATTGGCTGTTGCCCTGTATGACTGGTCGGCTTGTATGTATACTTTATATATACGGTTAAACATATTGAAGTCATTTACATATACAGAACCCAGATAAGCTTTCATTGTAGAAAATATATCTGACATCGGTACTCCCAATAGCATCGCTTGATCTCTATCTACGTCAAAATATAGTTGGGGTATTTCAGATTGTAGGGATGATGATACATTCGACATAGATTTGGATTTATTGGCATAATACATAAATGTATCTGTAGCAGCCACTAGATCTTCCCATTTTGCATCAGATCGTGCTTGTAGCTTCATCTCTACTCCTCCAGCCGAACCTAATCCGGGGATAGCGGGTGGTCGACTGACAAATGCCCTGATTTCCGGATAATTATAAAACTCTTTCTGTGCTTCACGCATCACTTCGTCCACACCCACACTTCTTTCTTTCCACGATTTTAGTATGACAGTAAGTGTTGTTCGTCCCTGATTAGTCCCTACACGAGGACTTGATCCTGTCACATTTTGCACATATTCAACAGCATCATGTGTATCTAAATACGTAATGGCTCTGTCTGTAACAGTACGCATACGTTCCAGCGTTGTACCTTCCGGCATTTCCAATTCTACAGTGAAATAGCCTTGATCTTCCTGCGGAATGAAGCTTGTGGGTACAATTTTATTTAATACAAATATAAATACCAATACCATGCCGAATGCTGCCATAGTGCGGCGAGGATTATTTATTACTTTCAGTAAGATGCTGGCATACTTTTTATTCCCTTTTCCAAGCCATATATTTATTTTCCGGAATATAAAATGCTTTTTCTTCTTTGATGGCCGGAGAATAAGGGCGCACATGGCAGGACTTAGGGTTAAAGCAACTACAGCTGATATTAGTACAGATACTACTATCGTCACTGAAAATTGTCTGTATAGAGCTCCTGTGATACCATCCAGGAAACTAACCGGAACAAATACGGCGGCGAGCACTAATGATGTTGCAATCAGAGCCCCAGCAAGTTCATTCATTGCTCTGTGTGTTGCTTCTCTGGCATTCACTCCTTTCTGTTCCATAATACGCTCAACGTTCTCGACGACAACAATGGCATCATCTACTACAATACCAATAGCTAGTACTAATCCTAGCAATGTAAGCATATTGAGTGAAAATCCCATCATTAACATGAACCCGAAAGTTCCTATGAGTGAAATCGGTACTGCCACGATTGGTATCATTGCTGCACGCCAGTTCTGTAAAGAAAGGAATACAACTATAATTACTAAAGCTAGAGCTTCGAATAATGTTTTATATACTTCATGTATTGATTCTCCAATGTATTCAGTCATATCGAATGGAACAAGATAATCTAATCCTTCGGGAAAATCTTGTTTGATTTGCACCATTGCTGATTTTACCTCTTCTGCTACTTCCATAGCATTTGCTCCCGGGAGCAGATAGATACTTAGCATTGTGGCATATTTACCATTCAATCCACTCTCAGTACTGTATGATGATGCCTCCAATGAAACGCGTGCTACGTCTCTCATCCGGATAAAAGACCCATCATTATTGGCTTTTACAACAATGTCTTCAAATTCGTTAACTGTAGACAACCGGCCTTGGGCTGTTATTGGCATAGATACATCCACATTAACTATCGGTTGCTTTCCTAATTCTCCGGCGGCAGACTCACGGTTCTGATCTTTTAGGGCATCTTGTAGGTCTTTGATGGTTAGCCCGAAACTGGCGAGTCTATCAGGATATACCCATATTTGCATCCCATAATAGCGGCTACCGGCATTCGATACGCGTCCAACACCGGGGATACGTCTGATCACATCTAATATATTTATTGTTGCATAATTACTCAGATATATTTCATCATATTTGGGATCGTCAGAAGTTAAGGCTATGGTCATTAATTGTCCCGGAGCCTGCTTTTCCACAGTGATACCGTTCTGTAGAACTTCAGCCGGAAGGCGGTTTTCAGCAAGTTTTACCCTGTTTTGTATTTCTACGGCAGCAAGATCAGCATTGGTATTTACATCAAATGTAACGGTAATAGATAACCCTCCGGAATTGGAACTACTGGACTCCATATAAATCATACCCGGAGTACCATTCAGTTCCTGTTCTATTGGCGTAGCTACAGCCTGAGATACTGTGGTGGCATTTGCTCCCGAATAGGATGCACTGATCTTTACTACCGGGGGGGTGATCTGGGGATATTGCTCGATTGGGAGTAATATCAGTCCGATTATACCGATAATAACTATCAATAAAGATAATACAGTGGATAATACAGGCCTGTCTATAAAAAATCCGGGCTTCATTTTTTATCCTCCTTCTTTATTTCTTTTGCTTTTGTTTCGGCTTCTATTTTCAATTCCTCTTCCCTGGTTCTTGGAATCACTTTTTGTCCATGAGTTAATTTCTGATATCCTTCCACTACAATGTTTTCGTTCACATTCAGTCCACGGGTAACAACTATTTTATTGTCTTGTTCCGGTCCTGTTTCTATATAGCGCTTTTCAGTAATACTGTCAGGACGAATTACAAAAATGAATGCCCCTCCTTTTTCTATAGAAATGGCTTTGCGGGGAACTACTACAACATTTTCCATTACATCGAGTAATAGTTTTACACGCGTAAACTGACCGGGTAACAATACTTGGTTCGGATTTGGTAGTTCTGCCCGGACTCCGAATGTTCCGGTTTTTGGATCTACCTGAGGCGATGCAAAATCCACGATTCCTTTTTCATTATATACAGAGTTATCGGCAAGGGTGACTATAACAGATGGTTGCCACGAACGGGTAGTATCTAATTCTCCAAGATGTACATTCCTGCGTTGGCTGCGCAGATAGTCTAAGGATGTAAGTTTAAAGTCTACTAATACAGTATCGCGTTTAACAACTGCAGCCAGCAATGATTTTGAATTTCCTACCAGAGTACCAATATCGACATAGCGTTCACTGATATAACCTGATAGAGGGGAGCGAACCACTGTATAGCTAAGTTCTAATTCGGCTTGCTCCAAATCAGCCTTACTCATGGCTACATCCGCTTTAGACATATTCAATGCTGCTACAGCATTGTCAAGATCTAATCTACTTGCAGCATTCTGGTTGTATAATGGTTCTATTCGTTTCAGGTCACTCTCAGCCTTTAGTTCTTTTGCTTCATCCCTTTTTAGTTGAGCTTTTGCTTTTTCAACTCTGGCTTTATATGGCTTATTATTTATATAAAAGAGGGGTTCTCCGGCTTTTACTTCCTTACCTTCGCTGAATGTCATTTTTTCTAAGAAGCCTTCAACACGGGCATGTATCTCTACATTTCGGGAAGCTCTTATTAATCCTACATATTCTCCATAAATCTCAATGTTGTCGGTAGTTGCCGGTTCTACTTCGACAATTGGGGAGTCTGTTTGCACTTTTTTACATGCGCCTAATAGGAGCACACATAGTAAAGTTGTAGCTAAAGTACATTTAATATTGTTCATATATGATTAATTGAGGTATGATTTTAATAAACAAACAACCTGTTTTTTTTGTTTTGATAACAATATAATATCTGCGTCACGTAATTATTGAAATGCAGTTATAGGCTTTCTAGGCGTTAAAAAATATCTTTTTGGGCAATGTTTTATTTATCAACGATCTTTATTTTGTTACAAAATTAAAGAATTACAACCAAAATTTGCACATTCATTTAATAAATAACCTAAATGCTTGTATAAAAGATTATAAAAGGGATGATAATAAAAGATATCTTAAAATTTATTTGCAATCGTTTGCATAACAAAAACTTGATTTTTATAAAATCTTATAACATAAAACAAGATAGGACTTATCATCTTTGTATAGCAATCCATAGATGTCATGAAAATACGAATATCCCTGAAATTAAATCTGAACTAAGATTTATGTTGAAAAATTTACAATATATAACATTTGTTTCTTCCATTTTTTCTCTTGAAAATTTGGGAGTTAACTGTGTTTTGCTAGAGAGAGAGAGAGAGAGAGAGAGAGAGAGAGAGAGAGAGAGAGAGAGAGAGAGAGAGAGAGAGAGAGAGAGAGCTAATATACATTATTACAAAAAAACTTACCTCAAATAGTAATTAATCTATTTGGGGCAAGACTTTTTGTGTAATATCCAGAATATCGATATGAGAATTATATAGTAATCAATAATTAAATTAATCAATATTAATGTTAATCTTAATATTATTTCGCATGAAAAGAAAGATTAAGAACAGATGTCTAAATGTATTTCTACTCTTTATGTTGGGAATACTGGTTTCAACATCCAATATTTTTGCCCAAAGCGGAAATATAACAGTGAAAGGTAATGTAATAGATAACAATGGTGAAGCTATTATTAGTGGTAGCGTTGTTGTAAAAGGTACGACCGTTGGAACTGTAACTGATGTTGATGGAAATTATGAAATTAGTGCTCCTGCAAATGGAACATTGGTATTTACGTATGTGGGATTTAAATCTCAGGAAATTCCGGTTGCCGGAAAAACTTCTATTAATGTAACCCTACAGGAAGATACTGAAATGCTTCAGGAAATTGTAGTTATTGGTTATGGTAGTGTAAAGAAAGATGATTTAACAGGTGCTATTACAGCCATAACTGATAAGGATTTTCAAAAAGGGGTTGTGACTTCTCCAAGTGAATTGATTACAGGTAAGGTCGCTGGTGTACAGATTGTTTCTAATGGTGGACGAGCAGGTTCGGGAGCACGTATTAGAATTAGAGGCGGAGCATCACTGAATGCTAGTAATGATCCTCTTTTAGTGGTAGATGGGGTGCCTATGGATAATGGTAGCTTGTCAGGATCAACAGATCCTTTATCACTTATTAATCCTAATGATATAGAATCAATGAATGTATTGAAAGATGCTTCTGCAACAGCAATTTATGGTTCACGTGCATCTAATGGTGTTATTATTATCACAACTAAGAAGGGGAAAGCAGGACAGAAGTTAAATATTAACTTCTCTACCCAAAATTCTATTTCCACGGTAGCCAAAAAAGTTGATGTTATGTCTGGCGATCAGTTTCGTGAGGCAATAATGAATAATCCGAGAGCTAATCAAGGACATATTGATTTGTTAGGTACGGCAAACACTGACTGGCAAGACGAAATTTTTCGTACAGCTTTTACTTCAGACAATAATTTGAGTATAAGTGGTTCAATGAAGAATTTACCTTATCGTGTATCAGTATCTTTCCTTAGTCAGGATGGTATTCTTAAGACTGATAATATGCAACGTACAACAGCTGCTATTAGCTTATCTCCCAAATTCTTCCAGGATCACCTTAGTGTAAATTTCAATGTGAAGGGAACTTATTCTAATCAACGATTTGGTAATGGAGCTGCTATTGGAGCTGCATTACGTATGGATCCAACTCAGCCGGTAAAGGCCGATGGGTTTGATCAGTTTAATGGTTATTGGACATGGTATCCTCCAGGAGGAAATACAAATCCTAACTCATTGGCTACAATGAATCCTGTGGCATTGTTAGAAAGCAGAAATGATAAATCTGATGTTTATCGTAGTATAGGAAATATGCAACTTGATTATAAGCTGCATTTTTTACCTGAATTGAGAGCTAATCTGAATTTAGGCTACGACGTAGCTCAGGGTAAAGGTGGGGTTGTCGTTGAAAAATGGGCACCTCAATCATTTACAAATGGTGGTGAAGGTGAAGGTGGTGAGCGTACTAAATTTAAGCAAAATAAAACAAATCTGTTAATGGAGTTTTATTTGAATTATGCCAAAGATTTAGAAGAAATACAAAGCCGTATTGATGTGATGGCTGGATATACATATCAAGATTGGAAAACGACAAGTTATAACTATCCTAAAGAAACATATTCAGGAACAGTAACTGAAGAGCCTACATTCGCATCAGCAACAGATCAAAACACACTAATCTCTTATTTCGGACGTCTTAATTATACCTTAATGGGACGTTATTTGCTAACTGCGACCGTTCGCCGTGATGGATCTTCCCGTTTTAGTGAAGATAACCGGTGGGGTACTTTCCCTTCTGTAGCTTTAGCCTGGAGAATGAGTGAAGAAAGTTTTATGAAAGGTTTTGAACAGCTTTCTGCTCTAAAATTACGTTTAGGTTATGGGGTTACAGGACAACAGGAAATAGGTAACTATGGATATATACCTACTTATGGATATAGTCAAGGTACAGCACAAGTTCAGTTTGGGGATAAATACTATCATATGTGGCGACCTAATGGATATGACAAAGACCGTAAATGGGAGCAGACTCAGACATATAATGTTGGTCTTGATTATGGTTTCTTTAATAATAGACTTTCTGGAGGAATTGATTTTTACTATAAGAAAACCAAAGATTTATTGAATGAAATTCCATTGCCTAGTGGAACAAATTATACAAACCAGATTGTAAAGAATATTGGTGATCTTAATAACCGGGGGCTGGAAGCCAGTATTAATATTACAGCTATTGATAAAAAGGATATTTCTTGGGATCTGGGATTCAATGTAACATATAATAAGACTAAGATTGAAAAATTATCACTTAATGATGGAGCTAATTCCTCTTATAAGGGTGTTGTGACCGGAGGTATATCAGGAGGAACAGGTGGTACGATCCAAATTCACTCGGTAGGTTATGCTCCAAACGCATTTTATGTTTATAAACAACTATATGATCAAGAGACAGGAAAGCCAATAGAAGGTGCTTATGCTGACTTAAATGGAGACGGTGTAATTAACGAAGAAGACCGTTATCATTATAAAAAAGGAGAGCCAGATGTATTTATGGGATTCAATACTTCATTCAGGTATAAACAATGGACTATGAATACTTCTTTGCGTTCAAGTTTAGGTAACTATATGTATAATAATATATACTCCGATGCAGGTAATTATTCGCAAGTCTTAAACCCAAATAACTTTTTGGCGAATACAGTGAATGATATCAATAATACTAATTTCGTTAATCAGAATTTGCGTTCCGATTATTATGTTCAGAATGCATCATTCCTTAAAATGGATTATATATCATTGACTTATGACTTTGGACGGATACTTAAGAATATGAATCTTCAAGCAAACTTTACCGTTCAAAATGTATTTACAATTACTAAATATGATGGTGTAGATCCTGAAATAGCTGGAGGTATCGATAACAATTTCTATCCTAATCCTCGAACATTCCTTATAGGTTTAAATCTTAATTTCTAATTTTGATAAATCCGAATAATTATGAAAAGAAATAATATATTGAAAAAGTTTATTTGTGCATCCTTCTCTCTTGTGATGCTGGCTTCGTGCACAGATGACTTGAACAGATTCCCTGAAAATGATAGTACAGATACTGAAGTGTATAGTACATTTGACGGGTATAAGGGTGCATTGGCCAAAGTATATGGTGGATATACTTTGACTGGGAATCAAGGTCCTGCGGGAAGTCCTGATATATCAGGATTAGATGAAGGCACTTATGCTGATTTTTTACGTGGTTTTTTTAATGTTCAGGAAGTTCCAACAGATGAAGTGAAGTGTATTTGGCTTCAGGATGAAGGAATCCCAGGATTAAATTATATTAATCTTTCATCAGAAAATCCTTTTGCAAGAGGATTTTATAATCGCTGTATGCTTCATATTATGTATGCAAATGCATTTTTGAGAAATGCTACAGATGCGAGCATAGATAGTAAAGGATTTACTTCTGACGAAGTGACCGAAATAAAACATTTTCGGGCAGAGGCCCGTTTTCTAAGGGCTTTTGAATATTGGGTGATGATGGATGTATATGGCAATCCTCCTTTTGTTGACGAAAATGTTGAATTTGGTTCTTTACCGGAACAAATAAGTCGTAAAGATCTGTTTAACTATGTAGAAAAGGAGCTTCTTGAAATAGAGAGTTTATTAGTAGATCCTCGTAGTAATGAATATGGACGGGCGGATAAAGCTGCTGCTTGGGCACTACTGGCACGCATTTATCTGAATGCAGAAGTATATACTGGACAAGCAAGATATGCCGATGCTATAACATATAGTGGAAAAGTAATCGGTGCTGGTTTCTCATTAATGGATAATTATGAGCATCTTTTCCTTGCAGATAATAACAAGAATAATAATGAAATAATCCTATCTATCAATTACGATGGTGTGAATACTCAGAATTATGCAGGAACAACATTTTTGATAAACTCTAGTTATAATGCAGCTGTAGAAAGTGAATATGGATTAAACTATGGGCTTACTGATAATGCGGCCTGGAGTGGAAATCGTGCAACGACAGGTTTGACTGATCGGTTTAACCAAGATAAGGACAAACGCTTCCTGTTTGTTGGAGACACTCCGGATATGGATGATTTAACTAATTTTCGTCAGGGATTGGCTACTTACAAATATCGCAATATATCTGTTGCAGGGGCTAGTGGTTCACATGCAAGATATGCAGATAATGATTTTCCTCTATTTCGTTTAGCTGAAATGTATCTGGTATATGCAGAAGCTGTAAAGAGAGGTGGAACGGGTGGCTCAGATGCTAATGCACTTCTTTATATGAATAAACTTAGAGAAAGAGCCTTTGGAAATTCATCTGAAAATTATTCAAGTTTTGCTAATGTTTCCTTGGACGAAATTTTAAATGAAAGATCAAGAGAATTATATTGGGAATGTCATCGTCGCACCGATTTGATCCGTTTTGGAATGTTCACAACAGCCAAATATGTTTGGCCATGGAAAGGTGGTTCTAAAGATGGACGTTCTGTGAGCAGCCACTATAACATATATCCAATCCCTTCTACTGATATTATGGCAAATCCAAACTTAAAACAAAATCCGAATTATTAATCAAACTGAAAAACATAACATTATGAAGAAGATTAATATATTTCTGCTCATTCTATTACCATTATTCCTTTTCTCGGCATGTGAAAAAGATGAAGATAAAATGTATCCTCTTCAATCCGGGAATGCAACAGCTCCTACTGTAACGGTAGAAGGAACTACTAATATTATTGTGACAGAAGAAACTGTATCTACCTTTCCTAGTGTATTAAACTGGTCAAGGGCTAATTTTGGTAAAGATATTGTAGTTGAATACCTATTGGAGATGGATACTACTGAAACATTTAAAGAACCATATCAAATTTCTCTAGGTAATAGTGTCTATTCTAAAGCTCTTTCGGGTACGGACCTAAGCAATTGGGCTATAAAATTTGGAGGCTTTGATGAAGAAACCAATGAAGCAAAAGAGGTATTCCTGAATATGCGTATAGCTGCTACTCTAAGGTTAGAAAGTAGTAGTGTTATAAATAGTCCGGATACTCTCTATTCTAATATTATCTCTTTGATGGTATTGGCTTATGTTCCGGAGATTCCAGTAAAAGATGCAATATATCTTACTGGTGATGTTATCTCTGGTGTCGATACATGGAGTAATGATGCCGCTGCTTTAGGAAAAGGTTTACAAGTACTATTTGCAGATAACAGTAAAGTTGATAATAAAAAATATACTTATACAGGTTCATTTGCCTCCGGTGGCTTTAAATTAATAACCAAGGCTGGTAATTGGGATACATCTTTCGCATATAAAGATGGAAAACTAAGTCCTAATAATGATGGTGATAATATTCCAGGCCCATCTGCAAGTGGATTATATACACTAACTGTTGATCTGGATGCTCTTACTCATTCTTTTATTCCTTATACAGAAACTGCAAATTCATATAGCAGAATTGGAGTGATTGGTAGCGCTACACCAACAGGTTGGGATAGTGATACTGCGATGGAGCAGGTTTCACCTCATATATGGGTTATTACTGATATCGAATTAGTCGGTGGTGAAATTAAATTCCGGGCTAATGATGGTTGGGATATTAATTGGGGCGGCAGCTCTGTAGACATACCATTTGGTATAGGCACACAGGGTGGTGATAATCTGAAAATAGAGAGGGATGGAAAATATTTCCTAGCTCTTAATGACTTAACTGGGCATTATGTTATTATTCGTAAGGAGAAAATGCCTTAATTAGAAATTAAATACATATCAGAAGAAGCGGAATTTATTCCGCTTCTTCTTTTTTATCTGCAAACGTTTGCAAACTTTTTTATGATGTTTACTAATTTTCCATCCCAGTGTTGGGCAAGAAAAATGGTTTCTTTGTATTACGGAAAACATTTATTAAAGAATAATGAAAAAAATAATCAGTATTTCTATTTTTATTGGCTTTTGTTTAATATTTAGCACAATGAAAGCACAGGAACTAAAATCACCAAACGGAAATCTAATTCTGAAATTCTCTTTACAGAATAATGGTGTACCAATTTATTCTCTTACATACAAAGGTAAAGATGTGATCAAGCCAAGTAAACTAGGTCTTGAACTAAAAGATAACAGTGATGCACACACTGACTTTAATGACTTTTCGATCAAAGGTAATACAGATACTCAAAAAGAAGATAAAGTCTCTTTGCTAAACGGATTTGAATTAGCTGACTCAAAAATAGCTACTTTTGATGAAACATGGAAACCTGTATGGGGTGAGGTATCGTCAATAAGGAATCATTATAATGAACTGGCTGTAACACTTAATCAGAAGTCTACAGATAGACATATTCTTATCCGCTTCCGCTTGTTTGATGATGGTTTAGGATTCCGCTATGAATTTCCGGATCAGAAGAATCTTGTATATTTTGTAATAAAAGAAGAAAAGACTCAATTTGCTATGGCCGGTGATCATAAAGCATTTTGGATACCAGGTGATTATGATACACAAGAATATGATTATACCACCTCCAAATTATCAGAGATCAGAGGTCTGATGAGCAAGGCCATTACTCCAAATTCATCTCAAACTCCTTTTTCTCCTACAGGTGTGCAAACGGCTCTGATGATGAAGACAGATGATGGATTGTATATAAATTTGCATGAGGCGGCTCTTATTAATTACGCCTGTATGCACCTTAATCTGGATGATAAGAACTTTGTATTTGAGTCATGGCTTACTCCGGATGCTCAGGGTGATAAGGGGTATATGCAAGCTCCTTGTAATACACCATGGCGTACTGTTATTGTGAGTGATGATGCTCGTGATGTACTAGCCTCTCATATTACATTAAACTTAAATGATCCGTGTAAAATTGAAGATACTTCATGGATCAAGCCTGTTAAATATATTGGTGTATGGTGGGAAATGATTACAGGTAAAAGTTCTTGGGCTTATACAGATGATGTATATAGCGTACAACTGGGAGTAACCGATTATTCTAAAACAAAACCGAATGGTAAACATGGGGCTAATACAGCTCATGTAAAAGAGTACATCGATTTCGCTGCAAAGCATGGCTTTGATGCAGTATTGGTAGAAGGATGGAATGTCGGTTGGGAAGACTGGTTCGGAAAATCTAAAGATTATGTATTTGACTTTGTTACTCCATATCCTGATTTTGATGTAAAGGAATTACATAATTACGCTAAGAGTAAAGGTGTGAAAATGATGATGCATCATGAAACATCGGCATCGGTACGCAACTATGAACGTCATATGGATCAGGCATATAAATTCATGGCTGATAATGGATATAATTCTGTAAAAAGCGGATACGTAGGAGATATTATTCCTCGTGGAGAATACCACTATGGACAATGGATGGTAAATCACTACCAATATGCTGTAGAGAAAGCAGCAGATTATAAAATTATGGTAAATGCTCACGAAGCTGTACGCCCCACAGGTGTATGCCGTACATATCCTAATCTTATTGGAAATGAATCGGCTCGAGGGACAGAATATCAGGCATTTGGCGGCAGTAAACCTAACCATGTGACTATATTACCGTTTACTCGTTTGATTGGTGGCCCGATGGATTATACACCAGGTATATTCCAGATGGACATAAGTAAAATCAATCCCGATAATAATTCGCATGTAAACAGTACATTAGCAAACCAGTTGGCACTATATGTGACAATGTATAGTCCGTTACAAATGGCTGGAGATATGATTGAGCATTATAATGAACATTTGGATGCTTTCCAGTTCATTAAAGATGTAGCTATTGATTGGGACGAAAGTAAAATACTGGAAGCAGAGCCGGGAGAGTATATAACAATAGCGCGCAAAGCAAAAGGTTCTAATAACTGGTTTATCGGAAGTGTATGTGATGAGAACGGACGTATATCGACTATTTCATTTGACTATCTGGATCCGGCAAAAAAATATATTGCTACAATATACAGTGATGCTAAGGATGCACATTATAAGACTAATCCTCAGGTATATAATATCCGCAAGGTTGTGGTAACTAATAAATCTAAGCTATCCCAGCTATGTGCACCTGCAGGTGGCTATGCGATTAGTGTAGTAGAAGCAAATAAAGATCAAATTAAAGGTTTGAAGAAACTGTAATATATTAGGCAAGTAATACAGTTTGGTTATCGAAGGTTAAGGCCGTTCTATTGAACGGCCTTTTGTTTTATTTATATGCATCAAGTATTTGGTATATACTGGACTTCTTAGCTTCGTCCAGAAAATACCATTTATTCTCAAATTTTACTCTTCCGTTTTCTTTCCAGATCATTAGCCAGCTGTTATTATCAGCACTTTGACCCTTATAATGGGAAACAATAGTATAATCAGGAGCAACCATCTTTACCATGATTCCGCTATTATTCCATAATGTATCGTTTATTGACAAAGCTATTAGCTTCCCAAGCTCTGCCTTGTCTTTTTCATTAATTACGAATACATCATTACTCTCCGGAAAGATAACCGACATAGTATCTACGTTTGCGATATTAAACTGTAGTTTCATTGTATCAATAGCCTGTTCATCACCGCTTTTTACTTCTTTCTTAGTAGAGTTGCATGCCGAAAATCCACTGAATAGTCCGCATATGATTATAGCATAAAATAGTATTTTCTTATTCATTCTAATTATTATTTACTTGTCATTATTTTTAAAACTAACTTGTCTGTTTCCTGCATACCTACCGCTCCAATACTCGTGAGGTTTTCGATTGTCTTATCCACATCATCATCTACAATACCTTCGAGAGAGGATACCACCTTGTGTTCGATTGCCATTATTGCAGATAGTACGGCAGTGGATACCCCACTGGATATTTTAAGGGCACAGCTGGGTTTTGCACCATCACAAATCATACCTGTAATATTTCCAACCATATTTTTTACAGCAAATGTGATTTGATTATAATCCCCACCCATAAGATAAGTAATTCCGCAACTGGCCCCTGTTGCCGCAGCTACACAGCCACATAAGGCTGACAAACGCCCTAACTTCTGCTTTATGTAAACTACTGTCAAATGGCTGAGTATAAGGGCCCTTATTAAGTTTTCTTCAGAGCAGTCTGTGTCTTCAGCATATGTGAGTACTGGTAATGTGGCTGTAATACCCTGGTTACCACTGCCAGAGTTGCTCATTACTGGTATCATAGCTCCATCCATACGTGCGTCACATGCTGCAGCCGTGTATGCCATCATATGCGAGAGCATCGAGTCTCCGAATATCTGTTTGCCCAGAGTTCCGGTCATTGTTTTGGCTACATTATGTCCATAGCTGCCTTGTGCTGATAATTTGGATGCTGTGCGATTTACTTCCGCAGCTTGTAGAATAAAATGAATATTTTCTATCGGTGCTGTGATAGCAAAGTCGTATACTTTCGAAAAAGATAAGATGATATCATCATTCTCATCTTTTTTTATACTATTATTTCCTTCACTACTTAGGATATTTCCATTTTTAGCCAGATATGAAAAATTTGTATGTGTCCCTTTTATTACTGCGATGGATTCTTCATTGTCCTTCTGGCAAAGTACTTCTATATACAGATTATCTTCTATGTTTTCTTTTAGTCCTATTTCAATACGTTTTTCCGCAATGTATTTTTTGCCATCTTCTACATCTGCAGGTTTCAAATCTTTCAGTACTTGTAGCCCATATTCACTTTTACCTATCAGCGCGCCTAATGCTATTGCGATGGGCAACCCTACCATCTTTGTCCCCGGTATGCCTACTCCCATTGCATTTTTCAGAATGTTAGCGCTCAGCAGTACTTTTATTTTATCTGGAAATTCACCAAGTATTTCAGTTGCTTTTGCTACACATAATGAAACAGCTATGGGTTCTGTGCAACCGATGGCTGGTACTACTTCTTTTTTTATTAGGCAGACAATTTGTTTACATTCAGATTCGCTCAGCATGGTCTTTTAGGTATTTCGTATAATATGTACAAATATATGAGTTCTTCTTTCAATTTATAGTTAAAGACGCTTTAAAATAGCTACTTTTAGATGTTTATTGATCATTTTGTCATCTTAAATAATAATTGTATTTAGAATATATTTGGTATATAGTTTATTTATTTCAAAAAGGTGACAAAAGTAACAGGTTTTATAGTACTTTTAATTGTAACTTTTTCTCTAATCTATAAATATTCTATTCCTGATAAAATAGGTCGGGATGTTTCACTTCATTCAACATAACAAAGAGAGAAAATACAGATATGTGGTTCTTTTGTAAAGGGTTAATATATAGTTTCTTATTGTAAAAAGGTGACAAAAGTAACACAATTTTGTATGTTTTTTTATGTAACTTTTTCCTTGCATGTACCATTAAATCAAAGAACTTATTATAAGACAATTTATACCATAATATATCCACTCCAATAATTCAATACTTATTTTTGGTCTATGAGTGTTAAAAGACTATTTTTGTAAAACAAACTATTTCTTTATATGGCTCAAAAGAAAAAAGTATATGTTATAATTAATCCTGTGTCGGGAACTTCAGCCAAGCAAAACCTGCCACATAAGATTGCTAAAGCTTTTGATGCACATAAGTTTGATGTGCATATTTTCATTACGGGTTATGCCGGTCATGGATCGGAAATTGCCCGGCTGGCTATAAAAGACAGGGCAGAGTATGTTATTGCCGTTGGCGGAGATGGTACTGTAAATGAAGTAGGAGGGGCCTTGGTCGGCTCTGATACTGCCTTAGGAATTATACCTATGGGATCAGGTAATGGATTGGGGAGAGATTTGAATATTCCTACCGACTCTAAAAAAGCCATTGAAACTATATTGGAAGAGAATGTTATATCTATTGATTATGGAACTGTAAATGACCGGATTTTCTTTTGCACCTGTGGTGTCGGTTTTGATGCTGAAGTAGCCGCAAAAGTATCCGGACAGAAAAAACGGGGATCATTGATGTATATAAAAAATATGTTGGAGACATTCTTCGAGCAGAAACCACAGGAATATGAAGTTATTTGCCCCGAAGGAACTATAAAGGATAAAGCCTTTGTGGTTACATGTGCCAATGCTTCCCAATATGGTTATAATGCTCATATAGCCCCCCATGCTGATATTCAGGATGGGATGATGAATGTTGCCATATTAAAGCCTCTCTCTATATTAGATGTTCCGCAGACGTCTTTACAGTTGTTTACAAAAAAGATAGATGAGAACAGTAAAATGCTTGAACTTATAACAAATGAAGTAACAATCAAGCGGCAAGAAGCAGGAGTTATGCATATTGATGGTGATCCCGTAGAAATGGGCAAGGAGATTCATGTGAAAATAATACCGCAGGGATTGAAGGTGCTTATTCCTAAAGATCCTCCCAAAAAACATCCTTTAGATCCTCAAGAACTATTATTGAGAGTACTGGGATCCATTTGATCAGAAAGTAAGATCAAATGAAATCCTGAATCCGTCTTTATCAATATTGGGGTGATCCAGATAATTTAGTCTCCTCACATAATCGATACGGAAAAATTTAAAAATATTTTCTATTCCTATATTGTACTCCATATATGGAGCATCCCCTGTTGTATATGTTTCCTGAGGCATAAGCAACAGGTCATGATTATACTGGGGATTATTTCTTTTGCTTAGATCGCCGATCAAACCACGGAAGCCGAATATTTCACGCCATTTAAGCATTTTGAGTAGTGGTATTCTGTTAAATAACCATCCCCCCATATGATAGTTTATCTCCCATGATGCCTGTGCATCGTGCACAAATTCAAGGGGTTCTATTAAATAGAAGCTACCTCTTTGGATGGTATAGGAGTTATTTGCACTAGGAGTGATCAGTAAAGGAAATGGAGCCTGTCCCCATATTTTTTCGCCTTGTAATGATATGGTCAGCTTTCCATAAGGTGCAATCCACATTTGTTTGAAAAAAGAGGCTGAGGTTTTATTATAATTATAATCTCCTCCAAGAAAATTGTTGAAAGCAATAGTGTGCGATAGACTGTATATAGTGCGGGGAGATGTTATTGAACTTCTCTGACGGCGTTGTTGATAGAACTTTTCATTAGGGGCGTAACGTAAAGCTAATGTAGCTTCGGTAGTACCTATTTTGTTGATACTGTATTTATTCCCATTCTCATCCATTTTCTCAAAGACCAGTTTCCCTGCAGGCTTTTCTTCAAATGTTTGCCCTGATAAAGTTGTTGAGAATCCTCCGTAAAATTCTTTGATATATGAAACCTGTGTTTGCCTGTTGTAAGTCATTTTTACATTACTGGAACGGCGAAGCGACATAAATATATTATCTCTTTCTGCCTGGGTATACCTTTGTCCCAATGTATTCATATCATATTTGTAGGCAATGGTCAGATTGTTTTTGGGGTACTCATCTTTATGGTTCTTTATCTTATTAAAAGCCCATGTTGCTTCTCCATAATATTTAAACTGTTCGTCACGTGTGCCATAAGCGGCATATCCATAAAAATACAGATGTGGATGTAAATTCTTAGTTGTAGCCATTGTCAGGCGTATACGGTTGCCTTCTATCGGATTATAACTATAAAATGTAGGGAATGTACCCAGATCCAGCTTGTTCTTTTCAGGATTGGTAGATGTAGGTATATAACCACCTGTAGATACTATGCTTCCGGCTTGCAACAAGACTTTTAAGAAAGCAACCTTATTTACATCCTGCATCATCTGATCCATTCTGTAATCTTTCTTATAATCAGTAGGGCGGTTCATTGCCCAGTAGTTCTTATCCCTCTTCAGGTAATCTTTTTCAAATACCTCAGGAGCCGTCAGTACAAAGATGGGATCCATCGGTTTGTTTATTTCAAATTTTTCGTACGATTTAGTTTTATCTACATAAAATTTTACCATATCCAGCATCGATAAATCAATGGCCATCCGTTCCTGGGAAGGTATCCATTTATTTTCTGCCGTTTTTTGAAAATCGAGTTGTATAACTAATTCGTCTACAAAATTGATATTCATTTTCTTGGGAGTCCTTAGCACAGCTTTTTTTACAGCAAACATGCTATCCAGTGAGATATACAGATTACCGGTAAATCCGATATCCCGTGAATTAAAAGGGGCAAAATCGAGTTTTACATACCTGTCCTTATCAATATTCACCGTATCGGATATATACCAACGATAGAAATTAACAGAACTATGGTCGCTCAAAGGACTTACAAACTGCTGAAATAATAATGTAATAGAATTATCAGTAATGTTTATGTCTTTAAAGACTTCTTTTATGATAGCATCCAATCCTTCTGTTTCTATAACCTGGTCGAGGCCTTCTATATGATAGCCTTTTACTACTCTTTTACTATCCTTGGGATCTTTTCGGTAAAAGACATCTGTCAGCTTCTCACGAACGGATACAGGCAATATCTGTTTCTGATCTATAAGGGATGTATCAATGTAATTGGGTAGAAACTTGTAACGTTTAAATTGTGCCTGTTCCGGTTTAAATTCGTTCAGAGCAAGAACAGTACGTTCATACTCTTCATATTGATAATAATTCAGACTGGTTATATTATTGTCGTTCTTGTGCGCAATTACTTTCTTTATAAGTTCTACAGCAGGATTATTTTTCTTGGAATATTTTTCTTTTTTTGGACGAACAATGACTTCTTTCAGTTCTTTATCTTCCGGTTCCAGGTATACTTCTTTGGTCGTCATTACCCCCGGATGTACCGTAAATGTTTGTGATTTATATCCTAAGAGAGAGACCGTAACAGAGGTTTGCGGACCTTTATTAGTCAGCCGGAAATCACCTTCTTCGTCCGAAAATGTACCGGAAGAGGTTTTGTCGAATGTAATACTTGCAAAAGGGAGTTTTTCGCGTGTGGAAGCATCTCTCACATTACCACGTACAACCGTGAGTGATTGGGCGTATGCAATACCACAAAGGATGCATAACAAAGAAAGTAATATAACTCTTCTTTGGATAATATATTGTGGTGCGTCACCCATTCTTTTTTCCTTGAAATCCTTAGTCTCGCTATATCGGAAAACAGAGAGTAAATAATTGTTGTATTTACTCTCAGTTCCTATATTTATAAGACTATGCAACTACTGTTTAGTTGCACAAATTTATGTTTTTTTTAGTTAATAAGTTTACGATAGCGGATTCGTTTAGGCTCTACATTTCCTAACCGTACCTTTTTGTTTTCCTCATACTCGCTGTAGCTACCTTCAAAGAAGAACACTTCTGAGTTCCCCTCAAAGGCGAGGATATGTGTACAAATACGGTCTAAGAACCATCGGTCGTGGGAAATTACAACTGCACATCCTGCAAAATTTTCCAATCCTTCCTCCAGCGCACGTAAAGTATTAACGTCTATATCGTTCGTTGGTTCATCGAGCAAGAGTACATTTGCTTCCGATTTAAGAGTAAGGGCCAAATGCAAACGGTTACGTTCTCCTCCGGATAACACTCCGGTAAGCTTTTCCTGGTCACCTCCTGAGAAGTTGAAGCGGGAAAGATATGCACGGGCATTAATATCTTTACCTCCAACACGAACAGATTCGTTTCCACCCGAAATAACCTGATAAACAGATTTGTTAGGGTCTATGTCGGTATGCGATTGGTCTACATAACCTATTTTTACTGTTTCTCCTACTTCGAATGTTCCCTTATCTGCTTTTTCCAAGCCTTGAATTAAACGGAACAAGGTGGTTTTACCGGCTCCATTGGGTCCAATGATGCCAACAATACCAGATGGTGGCAACATGAATTCAAGGTTGTCAAACAATAGTTTGTCACCAAATGCTTTACTTACTCCATGTGCTTCAATAACCTTATTACCCAAGCGTGGCCCATTCGGAATAAAAATCTCTAGTTTTTCTTCACGTTCTTTCTGGTCGGCATTCAGTAACTTTTCGTAATCATTCAAACGGGCTTTTCCTTTTGCATGACGTGCTTTAGGAGCCATTCTCACCCATTCCAATTCTCGTTCGAGTGTTTTACGGCGTTTGCTGGCTTGTTTTTCTTCCTGCTCCATACGTTTGGTCTTTTGTTCGAGCCAAGATGTATAGTTGCCTTTCCAAGGAATACCTTCGCCTCGGTCGAGTTCAAGAATCCATCCTGCTACGTGATCTAGGAAATAACGGTCGTGGGTAATACAGATAACTGTTCCTTTGTATTGTTGCAGATGCTGCTCCAGCCAATCGATGGATTCTGCATCCAGGTGATTGGTAGGCTCATCTAATAATAATACATCCGGTTCTTGTAGTAACAGACGGCAGAGAGCCACGCGGCGAGCTTCACCTCCCGATAAATTTTCTGTCAGCTGATCTTCGGGTGGACAACGGAGTGCATCCATTGCACGTTCCAGTTTATTATCTATATTCCATGCATCGGTAGCATCTATCTTATCCTGCAATTCTGCCTGACGGGCAAAAAGCCCATCCATTTTGTCCTGATCTTCATAATATTCAGGTAATCCGAATTTCTCGTTGATGCCTTCATATTCTTTCAGTAGGTCTATAATTGGTTGCACTCCTTCCTGAACAATCTCTTTAACCGTTTTGGTTGGATCTAGTTTTGGATCTTGTTCAAGATACCCAACCGAGTATTCTTTATCTGATATAATCTCTCCCTGATATTCTTTATCTATTCCGGCAATCATCTTTAATAAGGTAGATTTACCGGAACCATTAAGACCGATAATACCTATTTTGGCACCATAGAAAAAAGATAGGTAGATGTTTTTTAATACTTGTTTTTGTGGTGGGTAAATCTTACCTACACCCATCATTGAGAAAATGATCTTCTTATCGTCTGACATATTTTTACTGTGAATTAATATTTATATTTTGTTTCCTATTTTAAGTTGTGAAGAAATTTTTCATTCTGAAGAATGAAGGATCATTACACTTTTTATTAACAAATACGGAATACTTCCTTAGTCAACATGACAAAGAAGAATAACTTATAACTATTGGGCTTATTTCTGATATAAGAATCGTTTAATACTTCGTTTGGGTGTTTTTTCAAACTCCTGTTCCTGTATCCTGAAATTAGCTACTTGGCTATATCCCGGAAGACGTTTGTTTATAGCTTTTTTTTCTGCGATAAAGATTTCAGAGTATTCACTGTCTTTGATATTGTTTTTCCTCATGTAATCTTTATCCGGATATATCAAAGCGATCAACTTACCATTCTCTTCTATTATTAATGCTTCACTGACATATGGAGAATTGTTGTAAAAATCTTCAATTTCTTCCGGATATATGTTTTGTCCTGAACCACTAAGAATCATTGTTTTGCTCCGACCTTTGATATACAGGAATCCATCACGGTCTATTATTCCCAAATCGCCAGTTCGTAACCAGCCAGCCTCGTCAAGAACATGCTTTGTAGCCTCTTCATTCTTATAGTAGCCCGACATTACGTTTTGCCCTTTTACTATAATTTCTCCGGTTTCAGTTTCCGGATTTGCCGATTCTATACGAATACTCATCCTGTCTACTGCACGTCCACAAGAACCTGGTTTGTATGTTTCCCAGTATTCATAAGAGATAAGTGGTCCGCATTCTGTCATTCCATAGCCTACTGTATATGGAAATTTGATGTCTGATAAAAATTGACCGACCTCTTTATTTAGTGCTGCACCGCCAATCACAACTTCAACCAGTTTATTTCCAAACATTGGTATAAGTTTATCGGCTACTTTCTTGTAAATTTTCTTTTTGAAGAAAGGTATTTTTAATAATGTTTTCGCCGGCTGTTTCTTAAATTCGGGGAATACGCGCATCTGTATAATTTTCTCGATAATGAGAGGTACTGCCAGCACTAATGTAGGATTTACTTTTGCAAATGCATCCATAATTATTTGAGGCGAAGGTACACGTGTCAGATAATGAATATGACACCCTTTGCATATTGATAATAATACTTCAAAAGCCAGTCCGTACATGTGTGCCATTGGCAGCATACATACGATGCCATCTCCAGCCTTTACAAATTCAATATTATCTATTGCAAAACGTGTATTAGACCACAAACTGCGATAAGGGATCATCACCCCTTTAGGATTGCTCGTCGTACCTGATGTGTAGTTTAATACAGCCAGTTCTTCAGGAGATTCGTCATGCACTGTTACATTCTCTTTGGTAAATCCATCAGGGAACTTTTTGTTTAATGCATGATCGAGATTCGAACAAGACTCTAGTAATTTAGCTGAACGTGATTTTTGTACCGAAAAATCATCAATCAGCATTATTGTCTCCACTGTAGGTATCTTTACAGGATCTATTTTAGACCATACATACTCATCAGCAAATAAAACTTTTGCCTCAGAATGATTTACTAATGTGTGTATACTTTCGCCACTAAAATCGTGTAATATTGTTGTGATAACAGCACCATAAGTCAGAGAAGCAAAGAACGCAACTGTCCAATTTGACGAATTGCGTCCACATATAGCAATTTTATCTCCTTTTTGCACCCCCATATCGTCAAAAAGGATATGAAGTTGAGCTATTTTCTTTGCAAAATCCTTATATAGATATGTTTCTCCATTATAGTCTGTCAACGCAGGACGGTCCCAGTTGTCGCAGATACCGTCTTTTATCAGAGAAAGAAATTTTCCATTTTCCATAATTCACTTTATATGTAATATATAACAACAAATATACATAAAAAACTGAATCTTTACGATGACACTTCTGTAAATCAGAAGGAAAATTGTACGGATAAGCAGATTTTGTAATTATTTGTGAAAATCAACATATTTCAATATAAATCCTTTAACTTTTTCGAGATATTGAGGTTGTATCTTATTTTTATTATAGGCCAGATATAGCGTGTTATTTGCAGTGTCTGATCCTTTCCATAGCACTTTTACATTACCTTCTTTAAGGGCTTTGCCTGCAATAAGGTCTGATGATACAGACAGGCCATTACTGTTTTTTACAGCTTTTAGAATGGCATCATTGTCAGGAATAACTGCATGTAGTTTCAATATCGGGCGTTTTTTGAAATTCTCTCTCCAGAATCTTCTGATCAAAGGTAGATTATTGTCATATGCATACCATTTCTTCCCTTTTAGCCATTTCTCCGCTCCGGATAAATTATTTTCTTTGATATGGCCGTCAAATTCATTGGTATCTGTATCTGGATTGCAGACTATCATGAACGATTCGGTAAATAATGTTTCATACGTTAATGAATCGTCCGATTTACTTTGGCGGGTAATGATTGCAATGTCAAGATCGTTGCTGATCAACTTTTCTGTAAGTTTGTCTGCTAAGCCATATTCTACGGTTAAATGTAAATTATCCTCTTCTCCAATATGTTCTGCCAGATAATTGTTGAATAGTTCCGATGGTGTTCCAAAACGTATACTTGGCGCTTTATTTAATACAGTTCGTTTAAATTCAGCTTCTACGCGTTCCAAATTATCTATAGACTCAACTATTTGGGTGTATAATTGTTTACCATATTCAGTAGGCATCATTTTTCGAGGCATCCTTACAAAGAGAGGTTGTCCGATATAGGTTTCGAGTGAGGCTAGCTGAATACTCATGTTGGGTTGGGATATCATCAGTTCTTGTGAGGCTCTAGTCAATGTTCCAAATTGATAGATGGCTTTAAATGTTCTGTACCATTCCAGGTTTACCATAGTTTTTGTTCTAGTAATTAGTGTAATAAAATTCTATTATAGTGTGTTGTGGGTACAAATCTATGAAATTTTTAATGATTATTTATAAAAATAACTATTTTGTGGGTGAAGTACTGTCACTTAACTTTGTATCGTATTTAATAACAGAAATTAATTAAAATAAAAGATAAAATGAAAACTTATTTATTGGCGATCGCCATCGTATTATTTGCAGTGTCATGCAATACAACAACAAAAAATAAAGTAGAAGGAACTGATGCCCAAGCGGCAGCTTCAGGTACCGGGGAACAGCTTGCCGTGATTGTCCCATCATCTTCTATACAATGGAAAGGTTCTAAGGTAGGCGGAGAGCATGTAGGTACTATAGCTCTTAAAAGTGGTAGTCTGGCTATTAATGGTGAGGAAGTCGCATCGGGTTCTTTTATAATTGATATGAATAGTATAGTTGATAAAGATCTTCCTACACAGGTATTGAAAGATCAGTTAACAGATCACCTGAAAAGTGGAGATTTCTTTGATGTGGCTACATATCCCGAAAGTACTTTTACTATCACTAAAGTGGAAAAAGCTGCTAATGCTACAGATAGCATTAATTATAATGTAAGCGGAAACCTGAAAATGAAGGATGTAGAAAAGAATATCACATTTGGGGCTAAAGTAACTAAGGAAGGTGATGTATATAAGGCTGTAACAGTTCCATTTACTATAGATCGTACACAGTGGAATGTAAAATATGGATCTAAAACACTGTTCGATGATCTGAAAGAAAATATTGTGAATGATAATATTGAGTTGCAAATAACAATAGTCGCTAAAGTAACAAAATAATTTAACAGATAACGGTAAATTACAGGATCGGCTTTGGTATTCCAAAGCCGATTTTAATATAGATGTATGACACTTAGAGATTTACATAAAGAGGTTATGTCTTTTGTTGATACACCCTTGATGCCTGTCGTTTTTGTAGGGCATGGCACTCCTATGAATTCTATTGAGGATAATGAATTTGTTAGAACCTGGCAAAAGCTGGGTACTGATATTCCGCAACCTCAGGCCATACTTTGCATTTCTGCCCATTGGGAAACAAAAGGTACTTTTGTTACAGCAATGGATCGACCTAAGACTATACATGACTTTTATGGATTCCCGGGAGAATTGTATGCTCAGCAATATCCGGCTCCGGGTTCTTCCCTGTTAGCCAAGATGGTGCAGCAGGAAATAAGAAAAGTAAATATCCGCGATGACTATGAATGGGGGTTGGATCATGGTAGTTGGAGCGTGCTGAAACATATTTATCCTAAAGCTGATATTCCTGTGGTACAGATGAGTATTGATCATTTTAAAGATTCGAGGTACCATTATGGCTTGGGAAATGAATTGATGTTTCTGCGCCGTAAAGGTGTGTTAATTGTAGGGAGTGGCAATATGATTCATAATTTGAGAATGGTGAAAGTTGCCGGGGAGGATTTCAATGCCGAATTTGGTTATGACTGGGCTTTTGAGCTAAATAACTTCCTGAAAGAGAAGATACTGAGCCGGGATCATTATTCATTGATCGATTACATGCATATTCCGGCATCATTGATGGCAATACCGACTCCGGAACACTATATTCCTTTGTTGTATACATTAGGTTTACAAGGGAAAGATGAGTCAGTCCGATTTTTTAACGATAAGGTAATTGCAGGTTCCTTGAGTATGACGTCTTTGATTATAGGATGATTAAATTATAAAATGATATCTTTGTTAAAAAAGAGATATGAAGAATGTCATTGTTTTACTGTGTATTGTAATTGCTTATGGTCTTGTTGGTTGTAAGCAAAAGAGTAATGAAACGGCTGCAAAGGTATCAGACCAGTATAATGGACAGCAAACAGAGGATTTTCAAACTTTTTATACTAAATTCCTTAAGGACGGAGCATTTCAGCTATCCCGCATCCAGTTTCCCTTAGATGGAGATATATCTGAGGATGGGAGAATGATCTCTGATAAGATCGAAAAAGAGGACTGGGAATTATTAATAGGTTCGATATATGACGTTGATACGACTGAATATCGCGTAGAGATTAAGGAAGACCCCAAAGATGTGTTCCATCGGATTTATATTCCTGATTCTGGAGTAGATATTGTATCCAAATATCAGAATATTAATAATAAATGGTATTTGGTATATTATAAAAGTATCTTCAATTAGAATTATAAGCACGATTTTATTTCGTGCTTATAATCTTATCTCCCCTAAAATTAAGTATTCCGGCAGGATATATCCATTGTTCGGTTTTTCCTTCTTTTATTTCTGCTGGTTCACCCCAGGCCAAGCGGGTCATTTCTTTTGTCATACCCACTCTTATCTTGTTTTGCAGAATACGGCGGAAGTTATTTGAATTATATTTTTTAGTAAGTGTTGAAGCTTCTGCTGCTGTATAAACTTTCTTTATACCTCCATCGTTGATCAGAAGAGAGTAGGGGATAGCTGTTTTTACTCCTCCTTTATTTTGCAGAATAAGTGACAATTCACTATTCGTATTGTCTATTGTAAGGTCAACACATTTCCATGTTTGTCCGGTAGTGAATGTAAGGGCTTTTCCTGTTGCCAGGTTGCGGGACATTTTCAGAATATCGTCAGATATCACATATTCCTTCCCATTTAGCAGTTGTTTTTCTTTGATAAAGAACCCTGTAGTGATAAACGGAAATGTATACTCCGAATCAGTGTTATATTTATAATACAGAATGTCTCCACTTGATTTCTCTTGCAATTTTAGATAGTAATCGTCCTGATAATCTTCAGTACTTTTCTTTGCTTTGGGATGTTTGATGACTTCTAATACCTGAAAATATTTTCCTGCTAAATCTTCATAGCGCGAACTGTAATTATCATTTGGTTTATATATATTTTTTTCCTCATTCAATAGGTCATCGTCTTTTTTATATTTGAGAATAAATCCTGTGTATCCATATTGTCGGGATGATTTTTCCAAACCTTTCAGATAGAGCTGCTGCCCTGTGTATTGCTGGACATTTTTACCAAGAAAGTTAGTTGTGCTATCATAAGGAATAGTTATCTCCTGCTTGTTATTTTTCTGTGCAAAACCATTACTGGCAAACAAACATATAATTAATATTGAATAAAATTTCTTCATCATTTTAATTTTTTTAGGACATCAAAAGTACATATTATGGATGATATGTAAACTGATTATTTAACAATTTATCTTAATGTATTGTTTATGGGTTGATAATTAGTGTGGTAAAAAGTTTTTTCTGTAAAAAAGAGAAAAAATTAAAATATATTTTCCCTTCGTTCGTCATCAATAGTAGAAGATATATCTTAATTAATAGAGTGTTAAAAGAATAATATATGGAAGAATGTTTAAGTTCAAAAGAAGACAAGTGGAAGTCATATCTTTACAAATATTCGAACGTAAGTGTATTGGGTGCGAAAGATGTGTTGATAGATGCCACCATAAAGTATTAGGTATGGTCTATAAAGATAATCGTAGCTATGCGACTGTTGAATATCGGGATAGATGTAAGGGATGTGGTGGTTGTACATGGGAATGTCCTACAGACGCCATTGAGTTGATAACAGTGTAATAAATTAATCATGATGGAAAAGAGAGATATAAGTAAGGTTGCTATTCCGGTAATTACAATAATAGCATCTGTAATAATGGCTGCTGTAAGTATATTACATTTGTACTTTAGGGTCATATTATAAATCACATAATGATAATAAAAGAAATATAAATATGAAAAATTTTAGAGGTAAGAGATTTTTGGGCGGTTTGGTTTTCCTTGCTGTTTTTGCGGCTGCAATTGCTGTTGTTATGTTGCTTTGGAACGCTTTGATTCCGTCTATCATAGGATGGACAACTATCAATTACTGGCAGGCTGCCGGACTGATGCTACTTAGCCGTTTATTATTAGGAGGCTTTGGAGGCTTTGGAAAGTTTGGAGGTCATAGACGTTTTGGTAATCAAAAGAAAGAAGATTTTCGTCAGTGGCATATGATGCGGGATAAGATGAAAGATATGTCACGCGATGAAAAACGGGAATATATGCGTAGTCACATGCGCGAATTTAATGGATTCGGTGCGGCATTTTGCAATGATAGAAAAGAATCAAAAGAGGATCGCAATACAACTGAAGAATGACGACAGAGCCGAAAGGACAGAGTGTTTCGGATATCTTCAACAAATATCGGAATCAGCTAAAAGGTTATATCAATAAGCGTGTCTTATCGAAAGAAGATGGGGAGGATATACTGCAAAATGTCTTTTACCAGCTTTCTAAGATCGATCTGATTGAAAGACCTATAGAGCAGATTTCAGCGTGGTTGTATTCTGTAGCTAATAATCAGATTATCGATCGTAGCCGCAAACATAGAGAGGTGGAAATGCCTTATGTGAAGACGGAAGATAATGATGAATTGTTTATGGCCGAGATCACAAGCTTGCTCATGGATGATGATTCCTCTCCGGAAACTGAATATTTGAGATCGTTAGTCTGGATTGAACTGGAAAACGCTCTGTCTGAAATACCAATAGAACAACGTGAGATTTTTGAACTTACGGAGTTGGAGGGATTTTCTTTTAAAGAAATTTCGGAAGAAACTGGTATTACTGTAAATACCCTTATTTCGCGGAAACGTTATGCAGTCTTGCACCTGCGAGAACGATTGAGAGACTTATATTACGAGTTACTTGAATAATTACCCTAAATATTGGAGGCTGTTTCAATTTATCACTAATTTTGTGCAAACTACATTGCAATGAAACAACCTTTAATATTTCCTCGTAAAGTTTTATTTATAGAGTTTTTTGTCCGTGAATATCGTTTTTATGGAAAGGGTGCTGTACGAACTACCTTACCTCATGATGCTTTTTTTTATACGGGGCCATCTAAAGCAAAAGGACATTTTGCTCCATACATTGCTTATGATTCAGGAAAGCCTTTTTTATCGGAGAGTATACCAGATGAGTTATGCGCTAAAATCTTTAAAGAAAATACAAATGTTGTCTGTTCTGTCACTGGCGAGCATCCTGATAAAAATAATGTTTGGCAGAAGGGATATGAGAGGTTATCGAGTAATAAGACCGGGATACAAGGCAATAAGGGACAACTGCCTTATGTAAACTTCAAGAGCATTGCTCCATATGGATTTAATCTTTTAGATGTGAATCAGGAAACAGGTGATATAATAACAGATTTCCCCCGCACTAATATCACTTTGGAAATAAGAGTCGGGCAAACGTTATGTTTTTTGTGCAGGCGTGAAGAACGAGGTGATGGCGAGTGGTATACTCCCAATGTTAATCTGGTGCTCTTTGTGAAGAACTATGGGTTGCATGATCATATAAACGTTGTACCTCAAATAGATATCAACAGTATAGCTGAGAAGCAATTATGTGATGAAAAATTTGCTCTTCGTGATTTTAGAAAATCTAGTCTGGATTTCGAATTGGGGTAGTATTATAAAGAAATAAATAGATTTTTAGCAAGAAAAGTGATGGAAGTATTTGTTATTTCAAAAAGTTAATCTATATTTGCAGTGTACTAGTAATCTAATACACTAATTTATTAAATTATAACTTTAAAAATATACATTATGAAAGCAATTATTAGTTTTTGCAGTAAATCTTAATGCAAGAAATGTAAAGGTATACAGCAATGTGGTAAATTCTGAATTAGGAGTGAAAAAGGAATATGTAACGGTTGATGATGAAACTTTGGAGCCTGTAACTAAAAAGAATTATGTATATGCCAGTGATGGGCGCATCCTTGAGAGATCAGTAGATGAATGGTCGAAGACAGGTGGATGGAGAAATGTAAATAAACATGTATATGTTTATGGGGATACTGATAAAGTAACTCATATAACCTATACGAAATGGAATAAACGAGCTAATGCATGGGCTGATAAATCTGGATGCCTCATTTATATATATGATAAAGATGATGAGCTATTGGCTATTGAAAGAGTGGAAATAGATAATAAAAATAATAATTTTATTACTCAAAGATAAAATACAAATCATCTTGAAAAGGCTATCCGCGATGAAGTGAACCCTAAAAGTTAGACAAACTTTTAGGGTTTATTTTATGTATAAAAAGAAACGTAACAAATTTAGTATTGCAGATCGCGAACGAGCGGTTCTGCTGGTTTTAAATGAAGG
>JAITVV010000011.1 GCA_031285625.1 Prevotella sp. | reverse complement strand
TTGGTACGGCATCCTTTCTCTGTCCGCAGGAAATACTCGAAGTCGTTGATGAAGCTAAGGCTAAGTTCCTTTAGCGGTATATCCTCCCTGTGGTATGTCAAGGGCATGAACTCCCGGATGTGTTTGCAGACAGTGCGGTAACGGGAGAAAGTACCCTTTGCCCTGCTGTACCCCACCTTCTTTTCAAATTCGGCGTTGTGTTGCTCGAACAGTTTTAACAACGTTTCCTGCTTGATACCAATACCGAGATAGGCGTTTTTCAGTTTTTCGGCGGTAACATAGCCGTCTGTCTGCATCAGTTCCTGATAACGGCGGTTTACATCCACACGGATACGGTCGATGGCGAGATTGATTTTCTGTGCTTCCGTACTTTTCCCTGATGCCCGGTTGTTCTTCACATCCCACAGGCGGAGCGGAACATCTGTCTTGCAACTGAACTGTTTGACTTCGCCGTCCACGGTGACGCGGCACATCAAAGGCAGGTTGCCGTTAGGTTTCTCGCTGCCTTTCTTTACATAAAATAAGACCTTGAATGTTGACCTCATAACTCAATGTTTTTTCTGGTTACAAAATTAGTTATCATTGAGTTATAAGACGGTATGCAAATTTACGCAATACACTGAATAATAACCATGTAGCAAAGTTTTTTCGCTCTACCCCAAGTAACGGGATAGTAACTTATCTCTTGCTTTGCTTTGCCGAAATACGGCTTTTCATAGATAGCCATATAAAGCAAAACAGAGCGTAACGAACGCTCTGTCAGCTAATTCGCTATACTCTGCTTATTTCTGCTTTTTTGTTGGAAGTTTATTTTAGTATATGCTAAGATAAGATCTTTGATTATGAATATTATGTATCAAATTATAAAAGGTGAGCCAGAGCGACTCACCCTTTCAGAGATATTAATTCATTAAAAGTGAAATGAAATATTTCCTATTATCTGTCTTAGTTTTTGAGGTTCAACGGTACTCCATCCTTTCCAATATTTTTTATTGATCAGATTATCTACTTTCAGTCCGAAATGAAATGAACCTGTGGTATAGAAAGCCGTAGCATTCAATATTGTATATGATGGAACTGTAAACTTACCTGTTTCTGCACTATTAGTTATTACATTTTCACTGGCATAATTACCTCCAAATCCAAAACCAAATCCTTTAGCCATCCCGTTCTGTATAGTGTAACTTATCCATCCGTTTACTAAATTTTTAGGACCTGCATTTATTGGTCTGCGCCCTTCGATGGACACGCTTGTCTTTTTATTTTCACTGTCATTGTAACTATATCCGGCAATTAAACTGAGTCCTGCAATGGGATTGGCTGTAATATCAAGCTCGAAACCACGGCTATAGACATCCCCGTCCTGCACAGTAAAACCGGCTTGATCAGGATCGGGACGAGTGACCTTTGTTACGTATATATCATAGTAGCTGACTGTACCTACTAATTTCCCCTCAAACAATGAAGCTTTGATACCTCCTTCCATCTGATTTGCCTGCTGTGGCTTGAATGTACGTACAGAGCCATCCGGCTGGGTAGAGGAACCTACATTTTTAAATCCATTCATATAATTTGCAAAAACAGAAAGTTTCTCCGGTATTATTTGATACACAGCTCCAAATTTGGGAGATAATGCTGTTTGATTATAGTCTCCGGTTGTTTCATCTTTGTTTACATTATAGTAGCCCTTATCATCGAAATAATCGAGTCGCAAGCTAGCCATTAATAGTAGTTTGTCTGTAATATTCAGTATATCAGAAAAATATGCACTATAAGTATTTGAATTGGAGTTTGATCTGGAAGGAGTATTCCCTGCTAATTTGGCATTTACGGCTGCTTCACTCAAATTTGCATAATTTTTGTCGGCTCCTGTGCTGCTGATTTTATCAAATAATATATAATTGCTGCTTCCATTCGACTTATTATTAAAGTAATCTACTCCTACTACCAGACGGTTACGCATATTCCCTATTTTAAAATCGCCAATAAAATTTTGTTGGATATCCATCGTCGTTCCTGTTGTATTCTGTGATCCGACATACCGGCTTAATGTATCATCCCTGAGTGGCTCGAGAAACATAACATAAGAGTATAGACCTTTCGATTGGCGGTTGCTGTATGCAACGGAAGTCTGAGATGTCCATTCATTAGATAATTTATATTCCATCATACCAAACAGTTTGGTGGTAGGTGTTTTTATTGTTATCTCATTGCTTGTAAATGACCGTTTATAATCCATCCCCAGTTCGTCAGGCGTTTTAAATTCTAGTTCCCGGGTCCTGTTGAGGAAGACCATTAGTGGATTTGTACTCTCTGATGTATAAAATTCAGTATTCAGTGTAAACGACAATTTATCGTTTGCTCTGTAAAGTAGCGATGGAGCAAAGAATATAGATTTCTTAAATCCAGCATCCTGAAAACTATTTTCATATTGATAGGCTGCATTTGTCCTAAGCAATATTTTCTTTTCTTTATCCAAAGGTGTATTTATATCGGCAGCAATACGATTTAGTCCATAACTTCCCATTGTATAAGATATATCGCCAGCTAAATATTCAAATGGTTTTTTAGTAACTACATTGATCAATCCACCGAACGACACAAGGCTACTCCCGAATAGAGTTCCGGAAGGACCTTTTAATACTTCTATCCGTTCTATGTTTGCCGGATCAAGTCCCCCGTTGGTTTGTCCTCCCATACCATTTACCATTGTTGGCTGAGTAGCAAATCCCCTTAATGAGAAGTAGGCAGCTCCATCTCCACCTCGTCCGGTTGATGACCAGAGTTTATCAATACCTGAACTGTTTTTTAGAGCATCGTCAAAATTTACAATAATTTGTTCTTTTATCAGGTCTTTTCCAATTATTGAATATGCCTGTGGATTTTCCAAATTCTTGATAGGTAGTCTGGCTATATATTCAGATTCTTTGTTAGAAAATTTATTTATGCCTGCTTCAATGATGACTTCGGTTAGCTCATGCGTTTTTTCTGCCAGTATAATATTGAAGGTATTCTCTCCACGTTTGAGGTGTATGGTCGATTTATAAGGATTATGATCCAGTGATGATACCACAAGTGTATACTGACCTATTGGCCCGCTAAAACGAAACTTACCTTCTTCGTCACTCGAAGCCCCATAATGAGTGCCTTCTATTGATACAGATATATTCTCTAATGGGGTCTTTTCAGGAGAAACAATTGTTCCTGATACCGTTGAACGGTTATTTTGTGCATGCATAAACGCACTGGTGATTAATAATATAAAGGTGAGTAAAAATCGAGATGTTTTCATTGTTTTTAGTATTTGTGAAAAATAATGCAAACCTACATGAATGGACAATAGTAGACAATCGCTATATATTATTATATATATGCTATCTTATACCAAGATATAGTGATAAAATGTTATTTTTATTTCCTCGTATAGAAAGCCTATTAAGTATTTTCAATTATATTTAATAGTAGAATCCCCAATAAATACGTATTATTGTATATGATTTCCAATAAAATTACACCCAGAGAACTTTGGTCGAAACAGCAAATTAGCAGTTCCGATGTAGACTATGATCTTTGGAATGAGAAGAGAAATTCTATCCGGGAATTTTCTCAGATGAGTTCCAGTTGTATTTTTACTGTTGATGTATTCAAAGAAAGGTATGATTTTGCTTCTGATAATTTTTCCAGGCTTTTGGGTTATAAATCCAGTTGGATAAAAACGATTAGAAAACAAGGTGATGTACTGGAAGAAAGAATCCATCCCGATGATAGGGACCAATTAGTAGAATATCAGATCGACCATGGAAATTTTATATATTCTCTTCCACCTGAATGCAGAAATGACTATCAGCAGATATTTCAAATTCGAATTTTCAATGAAAAACAACAATATGTAAATGTTATCAGTCGTCAGCAGGTTATACAAAAAGATAGAAATAATAAAGCATGGATCATTATGGGTGTAATGGATATATCCCCTGACCAAATGCCTCTTGAAAGAGTGAAATGTACTGTTATAAATAAAAAAACAGGGGAGATTATCTCTTCTCCTTTTATATATCAGGATGTACAGTTAACTAACCGGGAAAAGGAAATCCTATTACTAATACATCGTGGTTATTTGAGTAAGGAGATTGCTGGTAGGCTTAATCTTAGTATATATACGGTAAATAATCATCGTAAGAATATATTATCTAAGTTAAAAGTGAATAATGCTATCGAAGCTCTTAATCTTGCCAAGAATCTGGGGCTTATTGGTTGAAATATTCATTTAATGATTTTGATCATTTCTACCATCTCCAAGCCTGCCTGGGCTTCGTCTTTGTATTTATTACAAACCTTATATCCAATAGACTCATATAACCTTATATTCTGAATACTTGAAGCGGCAGTGAATAGCTGGAACTTGTTTGCTTCCGGATTGATTTTCTCAACTTCCAGGAGCAACCTTTTTCCAAGCCCTTGCCTCCTGAAGTCGGGGCTTACTATGAGTTTTCCCACCCATGTTGCATCGTTTACCGATCTGTACTTTATCGATCCGATAATCTTATTTTCATATATCCCTTTTAGAAATGAATGCGTGCTGAAATCTGACAAGATCGAATCATAGGTTTGTTTTAGAGGTTCTATATCATAATTTCCATGCAATTCAGCTTCAGTTTTGAATGCCTGTTTCTGGAGTTGAAGTATTTCAGTCAAATCTTCCAGATTAGCTTGCAATATAGTGATATCAGTCATATTCTTATGCTTTTATTGAACGTAAAAATACATACTTAATAGCTATAATTAGCTATTTATGACACACAAATAATGTCCTAATTTTACAATCCTTTTTTGAGTTGGAATTCTACTTTTGTCTTTTCTCAAATTTTTAATGCTTTATGATATTTAATAAAACCGAAGAACAGGAAAGAGGATATTTACAAAAGATTATAGACCTTATTAAGAGTACAATTAATCAAACAGATGTATCAGTGAAAGAGCATGTAGATACATTGCAGGAATATAAAGATTACCTGTGGTCAAGTAAAGATATCGATCCACATGAAATACGTTCGATGAGAGAGAGTATTCTTAACCATTTTGCAGTTGGAGAGAATGTTATAAATAAACGTAAACGGTTAGGGAAAATATTGGATATTCCCTATTTCGGAAGAATTGATTTTAAAGAGAAGAATGGAAAATTCAAAGCAATTCCCATTTATATTGGTATACATACATTCTATGATGCTATCAATAAGATGAATCTCATATATGACTGGCGAGCTCCAATCTCAGGCATGTTCTATGACTATGAACTTGGTGAAGCTTCCTATAATTCCCCTACTGATGAAATCAGGGGAGACATTTCATTGAAGCGTCAGTATCGTATTCGTAAGGGTAGAATGGAATTTATGATTGAAAGCTCTATAACCGTACATGATGATATTTTACAAAAAGAGCTTAGTACCAGTGCTGATGATAGAATGAGGAATATAGTGGCAACCATCCAGAGAGAACAAAACCGGATTATTCGTAACGACGAGGCGCAGGTGCTCATTATACAGGGAGTAGCAGGTTCAGGAAAAACTTCTATAGCCTTACATCGTATTGCCTATCTATTATATGCTATGAAGGGGAGTATTTCATCTGAGGACATACTTATTATTTCACCTAACAAAGTTTTTGCTGATTATATCTCCAATGTATTGCCCGAACTAGGGGAAGATACTGTTCCTGAAACAAGTATGGAGCTGATACTATCGGGAATACTCGATAATAAAAACAAATTTCAAACTTTTTTCGAACAGGTGAATGAATTGCTGGACAAACCCTCATCGGCTTTTATCAAGCGGATTGAATATAAAGCAACTTTTGATTTTATTGCACAGCTTGACCGTTTTATCCTTCATGTAGAAAACACATATTTTAAAGCCACAGATGTTAAATTAACAAGGTTCTTTACTATTCCCGGAGATTTTATTGATGAACAATTCCGTAGATTTAATCGCTATCCTATGCGTCGGCGGTTTGAAGTAATGACTGATTATATTTTGAATATGGCTGAAATTCAATATAAAATAACGGTTACTACTGCTGAGCGAAATAGCCTCAAAAAGGAGATAAAGAAAATGTTTGCGGGAAATAATGATATTCAGCTTTATAAAGACTTCTATGAATGGTTGGGCAAACCTGATATGTTTAAAATGCGGAAGAACCGAATGCTGGAATACGCTGATTTAGCTCCAATAACGTATCTTCATATAGCTCTGGAGGGGAATAATACGAATAGTGTGAAGCACTTGCTTATTGATGAGATGCAGGATTATTCTCCTGTTCAGTATAAGGTAATTCAAAAACTTTATTCTTGCCGGAAAACGATTTTGGGGGATGCCAACCAATCTGTCAATCCTTACGGATCATCTACAGCTGATATGATTCAGAAAACATTTATAACAGGGGATGTGATGAAAATGTGCAAAAGTTATCGCTCAACGTTTGAGATAACTGATTTTGCACAAAAAATAAGAAAAAATAATGAATTAGAACCCATTGCAAGGCATGGGGAACAGCCACAGATACTGAAATTTAAAAACGAAGATGAGGAAGTCTCCTGTATAGTTGACTTGATTTCTAAATTCAAAAAATCCCCATACAAATCACTAGGTATTATATGTAAAAGCGAGTTACAGGCAAAGGAATTATCGGAAAGGCTGAAAACATATATTAATGAAGTGTATTTCCTATCAAGCCAAAGTTCAGCCTTTATACAAGGCATTATTATTACATCTGCACATATGGCAAAGGGACTGGAGTTTGATGAAGTGATTGTACCACAGGTTAATAACAAAAACTATCATTCAGAAATAGATAAAAGCATGCTATATGTAGCTGTAACAAGAGCATTACATGGATTAAGTCTTACTTATTACGGTAAACTGAGTGAATTCGTCTCTTTTGAATGAATCATCAACTTTTTTCGTCTTAATATCCTTTTTTTCGTTTTGATTAAATTCTTTCATAATCTAATGGCGGAAATATCTATTTTCGTATATTGTAGCGAAAGATAAATAAAGAATGAAAAATATACTGGGAATATATAGCTCTAATAGATTACCTTTTATAAGCCTGATATGTGCTTTATTTGTCATATATCCTGAAATAACATGGTTGCCTTGGGAACTCGATTTTCATGAAGGACCTCAGCGAACATGTTTTATAATGTTCTTTATTTTTCGTTGTATCTTTTATACAGCCCTCATTTTCCTACTAGTAAAAGTCAATTTACAAAAAATAAAGACTTTTTCTTTTAAAAAACGTTTATGGTATAATATACTGATCAGTACTGCTGCTTTTATTATTTATGGTGGAATCTCTTTTTTCTTACACTCAAAGGTACGCCATCTGGGTAGTTTAATTTTATTTCAATTTGTTATTATATGCATTCTTTCCACTCTTATAGGATATATTTTTCTTTTATATAAAGAGCAGAAGGCGAAAGAACGAGAGATAGAACAGCTTAAAGTTGAAAATCTGCAGAGCCGTTATGATGCATTAACAAATCAGATTAATCCACATTTCTTTTTCAATTCTTTAAATGGTCTGACATCATTGATCAGAAAAAAAGATGATAATGTTACGCTTATCTATGTTAATAATTTATCAGATGTATTCCGTTATATTTTGCAGAGTGATAAAAAGGGACTTGTAACATTAGAAGAGGAATTAGAATTTGTAGATGCATTCCGCTATATGATGGAAGTTCGTTTTGCTAATAAACTTGAATATCATATAAAAGTAGATAAGAATGCACTATCATATAAATTACCTGTTTTGTCTGTTCTTCCACTTCTTGATAATATTGTTGTCCATAATATGATTGACAGCGATCATAAGATGATTATATCTATCTATATGAATGAGAAAGAAGAATTGGTTGTTACCAATCCTATATATCCTAAATTATCTACACCGGTGACCAATGGAACAGGTTTAAGAAATTTGGAGAACCGTTTTTCTCTATTGATGAATAAGCAGATTAGAACTGAGAACGATGGGGTTACATTCTTTGTTTATTTACCGTTAAAATAGCTTACTATGAAGGTATTAATTGTTGAAGATGAAACAGCAGCATATGAAAGCTTAGTTGATATCCTAAAAGATATTGATCCGGCTATACAGGTTGTTGGAAATACAGAGAGTGTCAGTCAAACTATTCATTGGTTACATAATAATCCGGAACCTGATATTATATTTATGGATATTCATCTTTCCGATGGTTCCTCTTTCCTTATATTTGAAAGTATAGAGGTAGAAACCCCTATTATTTTTACCACGGCTTATGATGAGTATGCAATTGATGCATTTAAACTGAATAGTGTAGATTATTTACTAAAACCCATTAAATCAGAGGAATTGGAGCGGGCATTACATAAATTTAGTAGATGGACGCGAAAAGATATTCTTGAATATCTTTCTCGATTACCACAACTGGCACCACAACCTCGTTATAATAACAAATTATTACTGCCGGTGAAAGATAAACTACTTCCAATTGATTTGCGTGATGTTTCTTATTTTTATACAACGGATAAAAGTACACAGGTTTATTTAAGGGATGGCAAATCCTATCCTTATTCTAAAACATTAGAACAGATTTTTTCATCTTTAGATCCCGCAAATTTTTACCGTGCAAACAAACAATATATTATTGCCAGAGACAGTGTTAAGAATATAACTATTTGGTTTGATAATCGTTTGCTTATTACACTTGATATAGATGTGCCTGAGCGTATTTATATCAGCAAGAATAAGGCGGCAGATTTTAAAGCATGGGTGAGTAAATAAGTTATCAATTTATTATATAAACGGGAATCCTTTTGTCATCAGATGAAAGGATTTATTTATTCTTATTCGCTTTAAGAATTGATCTTTTCGTGTTGATCTATAATGCAATATAAGTAATTTGTATTTATTCAATCTTTGTAGTAGAGTTAATATTCAGGTCGAATAATTAAATTGAAAATAATATACACTCATTATGCAAACAGTGAATTTAACTAACGAAGAAACTACAAGTAGAAGAATAACAGTAATAGATGCTTTAAGAGGCTTTGCTCTATTGGGAGTAATACTTATGCATGCGCTACAACATTTTGGTATATACTCAGGTATGAGGCCTGAAGCACAATTCCCGGTTTTGGATGAAGCTATCCAATGGCTTTCCCAGAATGTGATAATGGGGCGGTTTATCAATATTTTTGCTTTCTTATTTGGACTGAGTTTTTTTATACAAATGGATAGAGCCGCAAGAAAAGGAATTGATTTTCGTAAACGTTTTTTGTGGCGTATGACTATACTCTTTGTCATTGGTATAATAGGTAATAGTTTTTTTACAGCTGATATTTTGTGTATATATGCTGTATTTGGAGTATTGATGGTTTTTCTTTTTCCATTGAAAAACTGGATACTGATCATTATTGCCAGTCTTTTAATATTGGGAACTCCCCGTGTTATAATGGCATGCTACGATAAGGTTGTGAAAACAGAACAAACAGATGCACAGCAACAAAATACACCTGAACGACCAAATAGAAATATGCCTCCAAATCCGAATATGGAAAAGCCTTCATATTTTGAATCGGCTAAAGCCAACTTAACTACCGGATTGCAAGGGAAACTAAGATATCAGTTTGGAATGTACGGGCGTGGATATATTACAATGGCGCTTTTTATAATGGGCCTGGTTGTTGGTCGCTTACGTTTTTTTGAAGGTGTCCAGACCACACAGAAAAGAAATGTTATTCTTTTTATTGGTTTTGCACTTCTGGCTTTAGTGATTAGTCTTATACTTAATGTGATTCCGCAAGAGCCACTTAATTTCAGAATGCTTATGATGCCGGACTTTGATATATCATTTGCTATGCTGGCCGTCACAGCTTTAAATGATATTCAGATCATCGTGTTTTCGGGAGTTTTGGCTATGGGCTTTATTGTACTTTATCAAATCAGATCTGTTGGAAAATATCTGGATGTATTAACACCTTATGGGCGTATGGGTTTAACAAATTACGAAATGCAAGGAGTAGTAGGGTCTATTATATTTTCAATGTGGGGATTCGGCTCAATCTTTGGAGGTTGGGGTACAACAGAAGTCTTTGTATTAGGGCTGATAATATATATTATACAAATTATAATAAGTAAATATTGGCTGAAATATTTTCGGTATGGCCCACTCGAATGGCTGTGGAGATCAGGTACTTATCTTGAGTGGCAACCACTGCGTAAGATATAATTATATTAATATTCAAAAACGCGGTTATTATAGCCGCGTTTTCTATTATATCTAACAGACTTCTTATATAGAAATATTATTCTAAGGGCATAACAATTCTGGTGATCTGTTCTGATTCAGGAACCTCAGGGCCTGTATAATAATGTTCTATACTAGTTCCACTTGGTGTATAACCTTGTTCTTTTATCCATTCAGCCATTTCGTTATAGAGGTTGGCAAGTTCATCATACGAACCTTTATGGAGACAAACAACTATCCTTCTTTCCGGAATGATGATACTTTGAATATCATTTTTTGCAGGGAGTGATTTTGTGGTATTAAAGCCAATGACCATCCGTATATTTTCTTCAGTCATTTCATTATAAGCAGGATATTCGACAAAAGGAATATCGCAGGGTGCTTTGTTTAATTCATTCAGATAGGTACCTATTTTCAGGAAACCTTCTCCTATCAACTGACTGAATGTGCTCATACTACCTTGTCTTTCTATAACCAAGGCGGTATGTTCTGCTTGTTCCAACAGCATTATTTCTGTAATTCTAGCCATAACAAATATTTTTATAATAATTCAATATTATTTTTGACAAGTCGGGCAAAAATAAATAGTTCCACCCATAAAGGATTCTTTGATAATTACTCCATTACAAATCGGACAAGGTTGTTTCCACGTTTTAGCAGAGAGAATTGTTTTGTAATCTCCGGCATCGCCATAAAGATCTTTTTGTGTGTCCCGTCCTTTTTTTGAAGCTATTTCCTGTAATGTATTCTTCAACGAATGGTATAAATTCAGTTTCTCATTATCCGATAGAGTAGATATTTTCCGTTTCGGGTGAATTTTAGCATTGAATAATATATCCTGTAATACTCCGTTTCCAACACCGGGAATACGTTGCCCGGTTGCCAATATAGCTTTGGCAGTCAGATTCTTTTTTGTCTCTGAAAATAGTTTGAAAAACTGCTCTTTCGTATACCTGTCATCTAAGGGTGATATACTATTCTCACTTAATATATGGTATTCATTTTCAATAATACCATCAGAATAAACATTAATGAAACCATACATTGCAACAGTAAAAACAAGAAAAGATTCATCTTCAAAAGCAATCAGCAATTGGTAATTGTCAGGGATTTTCTCTCCTGCATTATAGTAATGTGGGCTAACCCCGTCACCAATACTTATAATGGTATTATCATCGAGGAATAAATCTACAAACATGCCATAGCCCTTGGCAGATTTTATTACTTTTCCGGTCAACAGTTTACCATATTCCAACGGATCACTATTATAGAATGTAAACTTATGAACTTTTGTAGCATTAAATACCTGGGCTATTTTTTTGCCCTTTAATGTTTCATTTGCTTGTTTTGCGAGTGTTACGACTTCGGGTAATTCCAACATAATAATTCTTTTTTATTGTTTTTCGATTGGGATATATACTTCGGTTAATAGCTCTGAAATCTCAGTATCTCTGGGAGAATTTAGGTATACCTCAAAACTCATAGGTTGTTTTTGGAAATAATTGTTTTCAGGAAGCCACTTTTCCGAAATAAAGCGGTATAGCTCAGGCAATAATGCATAATTACCTTTGTACCTGAAAATAGCATAGAGCCCTCCATGAATTTCCTGCAAGAAGAATTTCCCTTTTGGACATATATCTTTAGTTGTGGTTATGCCTATGTAAAAGCGGCGTTGATTATTGGGGGCAACCAACGGATTGTCCATGCTGATACTGATAAACCTGTTATTTTCTTCTTCTTTAATGTGTTTCTTTTTATAATGAATTATTTCTCGCCAAGATGCTATATATTTCTCTTTATTTCCTTGAATATTATCTAATGGTGAGCAAATAACTTTTTGTGGTTTTAGTTTTTTTATTTCCGGACACCACATTGTTTTCATGGCTATTTCTTTATCAGAAATATACTTATAACGTTCTCTGTACAACGACATAGGTATGCCATAGTGCTTCTTAAATGCTTTGGCTAAACTAAATTTTGTTTGATAAGCTGTTTTTTGTAATATATCACTGATAGGATAATTTGTAGAGATCAATATATGGGCAATTTCCTGGAGGCGAATTCGCTGTGTGTAGGCTCCCACATTCTCTCCTGTAATCTCCTTGAAAATTCGTCTGAAATGAAAAACAGAGAGGTTAGCTATCTGAGACAATTCAGTGACATTTATTTCTTTATATAGATTTTTATCAATGTACTCTTTTATTCTATTTATTGTTTCGTAGTGGATATCATGGGTTGCGGTCTTGTTTCTCCAACGTTTCAGGGTTGGAAGACGTTTGTTCAGAAGAGTTCTTAATTCCTGAGAAGTATAATTCGTAGAAGAGTATTCGTTATATTTATCAGTATATTTTATCCAGATATCTATCATCTCTTCCATAGGGATGTCAACAGTGTATTCTCCATCCTTCAGACAGTAATAGCAAAATTCATCACTTTGAGAATGGTCTGTATTAGTTCCGAGATACTCTTCCACATCAAAACGCAGGGGCATTCCACAACTTTGGCAATATTGACTATTTATTGTATTATCCATGATGTACAAATATATAATGACTATTTTGGATATTGTTGTCCAAAATAGTCATTTTTATTATAACTCCGATCTTAGCTAAGTGATAATATTTCTTTCAAACTTGTAATTACCCTTGACTTTTTTATTAATAGATCGTAACTGTTATGACCTCCTGAATATAATAAATGATGTACACCTAAAGACCTGGCTACTTCTGCATCATGTAGTGTATCACCTATGATTAGTGTGTTATTAGGATTTAAAGAGTGATCCAGCATCATTTGTTTTCCAATATCAACTTTGCCTGTTGCACAAATATCGCCTGCTCCATATATTCCGGTGAATTTATCTGTTAGATTATAATAATGAAGCATTTTCATTAAATCATCTTTCATCGATGCAGATAGAATATATTGTCTGATTCCCATATTCTGAATTGCATCCAATACAAAAGTGGTGTTGGCATTTAGTTTGATGCTGTTTTCATACAATTTATATGTTATGTGATATTCAGCGGAGATATCTTCAATGGATTCTTTTTCAAAATCTAATCCTATCGAACGGTGAAATAATTGTACCGGAAAGCAAAATGAATCTTTATACTTGTCTAAATATAAGGGCTTTAGTTCTCTTATGGAGAGAATTTTATTTATAACTTTAAGGTTTACATCCACATCATCAAGAAGTGTACCATTCCAGTCCCATATCAGGGAGTCTATTTTATTTAAGGCAGGCAGTGGGGAGTTTGCCGGATAAGTTTTGATCATATTCTTTCTCTGCAAAGATATAAAGTTTCCTTTATATGAGGAATCATATTGTTTGATTAAAGTAAAAAAATTATATTTGCATTAAATAACGGAATATGTCTAAATCTAAGAAGATATTGGTGAAGTAAATAATTTGTAAATATACCATTACAAATTATCCCTTATTCATTTCTGACATTTAATATTGTCAGTCAATTTCATATTAATTATTAACAATAACTGATTCAGAATTTTAGAATAATTCTGAAGTCGAGGTTATTACATAAAAGCAAAAAAGAAATGAATATAAACAATATTTTAATTAGAGAAACAGTGCAGCATGATTTCAACGACATCATGGAGGTTGAAAGATTAGCCTTCGGGTATGATAAGGAAGCAAAACTCGTAGCTGATTTATTAGAGGATAAGACAGGGGAGCCGATGTTATCACTTTTGGCCTTTAATGGACATGAAGCTGTTGGACATATTCTATTCACCAGAGTTTGTTTTGATCGGCAGGGTGAGCAACCTATGATGCATATTCTTGCTCCATTGGCTGTAAAGCCGGAATATCAACGGCAGGGTATTGGCGGGCAGCTTATAAAGAAAGGCATTCAGATATTAAAAGAAAGAGGCTCAAGTTTTATCTTTGTATTGGGTCATAAAGAGTATTACCCTAAATATGGATTTATACCTCAGGCTACACGTCTGGGTTATCCGGCCCCATATCCGATTCCTGACGAAAATGATGATTACTGGATGGTATTACCAATAGGTGAGGAGGGGTTTGGCATAGAAAAAGGTAAAATAAGGTGTTGTGATGCCTTGAACAAACCTGAGCACTGGAGAGATGACGAATCCGACAGGTAATTTATAAAATAATTAAGAACTACTCTTCTGCCAGTAGGAGAGTAGTTCCTCTTTAAAAAGATGTATATAACTATGGACCAAAAATCAAAAATAAATATCAGAAAAATCAATGTTGTAATAGATTGTAAAGATGCCGGTGTATTAGCTGAATTCTATAGTAAACTATTAGGTTGGGATTGGACACATCCTCAAGCAAACGGATGGGCGGCGATAACTTCTCCTACAGGTATGGTAATGGCTTTTCAAGAAATTGAGGATTATCAACCACCTGTATGGCCATGGAGAAAAGAAGAGCAAGGTCAAATGCTACATCTGGATTTTTATGTTGACAATTTGGACGAAGCAGTGACTTATGCCATCGAATTAGGAGCTAAGCTTGCAGACGAACAATATTTCAGGACTTCAAGAACTATGATCGATCCGGCAGGACATCCTTTCTGTCTCGATACCGACGAACCTGAATAAAGTAATACCATATTTAAAAATTAAATTATCTTTGTATCTATAATTCAATTTATTGACTTATGAAGTGGCAACTCTGTATATAGCTATTCAGCATTGGGCATGTTGGGGAATATCTCTTCAGCATTAAACTACTATGCCCATATCTTTTACAGAGTTTAATCAATAAAATTATTAATGTTTTTGCAGCATTTTCGATGTGTTGCATAAGCATGTCTTTTTCATAAAAACAAAATGAATTATACATATAAACAAATCTGGCTCATCAACCTGCCCATTATGGTGAGCTTACTAATGGAACAGTTAATTAATTTGACAGATTCTATTTTTCTGGGCCATGTCAGTCAAATAGACCTTGGCGCATCAGCCTTGGCTACAATGTATTACACCGCTATTTATATGTTAGGCTTTGGCTTTAGTCTTGGGGCGCAAGTTGTTATTGCTAGACGAAACGGAGAAGAACGATATACGGAAGTTGGCAAAGTTTTCTATCAGGCTCTGATCTTTTTATCCGTTTTTGCCATTATCATTTTTATTTTGTCCAAGTTATTCTCTCCAGTATTACTTCGTTTAGTAATTTCTTCGGATAACGTGTATCAGGCAACAATACAATATATGGAGTGGAGGGATTATAGTTATCTTTTCGCCTTTCCTTTATTAGCCATTCGTGCTTTTTTTATTGGAACTACCAATACTAAGATTTTAACAGTCAGCTCCATTTTAATGGTGATATGTAACACCCTGTTTAACTACCTATTGATTTTTGGAAAGGCTGGGTTCCCCCGGCTTGGAATTAGCGGGGCTGCCATCGGTTCATCTTTAGCGGGGCTGATTGGATTGTTGTTTCTTGTTTATTACATGTGGCGGCATGTAGATAAGAATCGGTATGGAATACAATTTGCATTCAACTTAAAATTATCACTCCATCTTCTTAGTATATCCGTTTGGACTATGATCCGGTCATTCTTTTGCATAGCGCCCTGGTTTCTTTTCTTTGTTGCGATTGAACATTTAGGGGAATGTGAACTTGCTGCCGCTAATGTTGTAAGAAGTATCTCTATGCTTTTCTTTATTATTGTAAATTCCTTTGCTACAACGACTATTTCATTGGTAAGTAATCTCATTGGAGCAGGGCAAGCTATAAAAGTGATGCCGGTCTGTCGCCGTGTTATTATATTGAATTATGCAACTGGTATCCCTTTTATAATGCTATCTTTTCTTTTTTCAGAAAGTCTTTTGGGGTTGTTTACTAATGATATAGCAGTTGTTCAGACTGCATTTTATCCATTTTGTGTGATGTTATCAACATTTATTATTTCCGTTCCGGCTTATATCTATTGTAATACTGTCATTGGTACAGGTAATACAAGAATAGCATTTCTATTCCAAATGATAAATATAACTATCTACTTACTTTATCTGTATATACTGTCATGCTCATCAAATATTCCACTTGCTGTATATTGGACAGCTGAGCAGCTATATGTAATTGTTTTACTTGTATTATCTTTGCTATACCTTAAACGTTTTCATTCAACTGAAAACTTCAAAGAATGCTTAAGATTCTGATATAATAAAGGATCTCACTTCTTGACAAGTGAGATCCTTTACTACCCTCGAATTATTTGGTTTTGATTAACATCAAAACATGCTTACCTGCATCCAGCTGTCTTATTTTCTCTCCACTGATATTATCCGGTAAATAAAGGGTTGCATTACTATTGGCTGGTATTACTACCTCATAGGTTACGTTCTTCTTTTTTATTTCCCATTTAGATGAAATTTCACCATATGGAGATTTAAACTTGGCTTCGAAGTTGGTTAAGCCGTCTACGAAATTAGGACGAAGAATAGTATGCTTGAAGCCGGGTTGCTCCGGATCAGGAAAAATACCTCCTAATCCCTTATAAAACCAACCGCCAACTTCACCAAACATCATATGATTATCAGAGATATCCCGTTCTGCCTTCAAATCCCAGTTTTCCAGTAATGTAGTGGCTCCGTTAACAATCCACCATCCCCAGGATGGATATGTATCTTGTGATGCTACTTTATAGGCAGTTTCTGCATAACCGTTTTCGCTCAATGCATTCAATATTGCTTTAGCTCCCAGTACACCGACATCAAGGTGAAATCCCGTATCTTTTACCTTATTAGCCAGATTCTGTGCAACTACAGGTATCATATCTTCAGGAACAACTTTCCACTGCAATGGTACACTTAACTCTGTTTGGGTTCCGCTTGCGTAGATACCTTTCTCTCTATCCAGAAATTTAGTATTGATTGCATTTTTAATTTTTTCAGCTAATGCTGTATAATACTGGTAATCGTCCTGTTTATTGAATAATCTGGCCGCATTGACTAATATCTTTGCATCCACATAGAAGTAAACAGAAGAGGTTAGCTCCTTGTTTGACTGGGATTTAACAGGAACCCAGTCGCCGCGCCCCCATGATGTTAATCCGTTTGGACTTATACGATCTACATAGTCTACATAACTTTTAATATTATCATAGCAATCTTTTAAGAGCTTACTATCTCCATAGAAAAGATATATATTCCATGGGATAATAGCTATTGTACTGGTCCAATCCAATCCGTTATCTGTTCCGTAGCCCCATCCTCCAGTAGGAATTATATCAGGAAGTACACCGTTGGGCTGTTGCTCATCCCTATGGTCGGCAAGCCATTTTTCATATACAGTAACTCCATCGAAGTTGTAGAGTGCCGTTTCTATAGCAAAATGTCCGTCACCTGTCCAGCCATTCTTTTCACGCTGAGGGCAATCGGTAGGGAAGCCCATCAGATTTGATAAATAAGCATTATTGGTAGCCCACCATATCCTATTTACAAGGTCGCTAGATGTTTTTATACTTCCAACAGATGATACATCACTATGCATAAAATAGGCTGTGAGATTATTTGTGTTGAGTTCGATAGACTTACTACTGGTTACTTCCACATAGCGAAATCCTTTATAGTTAAACTTGGCCATAAATTCATCTTCGCCACCACTCAGAGTTACAATGTCGGTCTGGAAAGGCTCTTTCTCATTATCTCCCCGATAATATACATCTATATTTGACATATCAATATGTCCGTTTTCTGATAGACGTTCTCCATGCTTGAGTTTAAGTATTGTACCTTCCTCTCCTGATATTTTAAGCTTTGTTACACCTGACATATTTTGTCCAAAATCAAATAAATAAGTATTTTCATTTAGTTTTTTTACTGATTTTGCAGGAAAGGTCAATACATTACGTATTGGTTGTACTTGTTGTGCTCTTACATTTTCGGATGGTGCAGCCCTGTATCCTACACCATGCCATTTCGAGTCGTCGAAAGATACTGTATTCCACCCTTTCTGTTCCAGCCGTGCATCGTAATGCTCAGCCGTATATATACTATTCAGTACCAGAGGACCGGACGCTGTTTTCCAGTCTCTGCCGGTTGTTATTGTTTCTACGGTTCCGTCAGTATATGTAACCCGCAGGTCGAGGCAGAAGGTTGGACGATTGCGCCAAGGTGCGCGGTGAAAATCCCATACTCCCATCGATTGATGATTGTACCAACCATTTCCCAGAAGTACTCCGATAGCATTATCCCCGTTTTGAAGTTGGTCGGTAACATCATATGTTACATATAAATTTCTTCTGTCGAAGCGTGTATACATCGGATCAAGACGATGATTTCCTATCTTTTCTCCATTGATATATAGTTCGTAAAGTCCGGCTACAGCAATATATGCCCTGGCAGATTTTACAGTTTTCTTTGTTGCAAATTTCTTCCGGAAATAGGGGGCAGGCTTGTAATCAATATCTTTTCCATCTCCAATCCATGACCCTTGCCAGTTTCTCATATCCATCATCCCTGTCTCAAAGGTATTGATCTGCGAAGAACTTTGCTTTGAATCCTGATCCCAGCTGATAACTTTCCAATAATATTTGGTGAAAGGAACTAGCTTCTTACCTGCATATGTAATAAGAATATTATTTGAATCTAATTTACCCGTATCCCACATACTACCTTGTCCGTTAACAATGGCTGAAGAGTCTGTGTCAACTATTACCCGAAAAGCAGTTTGCATGGCTCCGGAACGTGTGTCTTCAATCATCCATGTAAGCCGTGGCTCTTTTTCGTCGATACCTAGGGGATTGTTAAGATGTTCACAACGCAGGTTGATAGGTTGTGCCACTAATGTTGTTATTGAGAACAACATAAATAAGTAAACAAGAAAATGTTTCATTGTAAATTGTTGATTATTATATTGTTTTTTTCTGATAGATTTGGTATTAATTGATTTTTGCTAGTATTATATCATACAAATTTAATATCTCTAAGTAATAAGCAATTACTGTTTTTGATATATATATTTAAAAAAATGACATTGATATCATTTTATATATGTAATATTTCAGAACTTTTTATATCGTACTCATGTTACAAATAGTATATTTAATTGTCTGTATATAAATAGTTCTATGTAATATTAGGTGACGAAAAAGTTACAATACAGAAATGCGTAAAAACTGTCACCTTTGTCACTTTTTATTCGTATTGTACAGAAAAACAGAAGATTATAAAAGTAGAAAAAATTAGTATTTCGGCTCAACATGCAGATTGTAACAAATGCGACAAATTTTTCAGTCTTATCTTAATATCTTCACATTATAAAACTCTTAATTAATAAAATTATGAATGATATATTCGAAAAAGGGAAGATTCTAAGTTTATCACAACTTGTTGATTATTCTGATGGAGGAGTTGTCAGCAAACAGATACTAAAAAGCAATGCAGGAAATATTACCTTATTCTCTTTCGACAAAGGACAGGGCTTGAGTGAACATACAGCACCATTCGATGCTATGGTGCAGGTGTTAGACGGAGAGGTGGAAATTAAAATAGCAGGCAATCCGGTATTATTAAAACAAGGGGAAACCATTATTATGCCTGCCAATATTTCACATGCATTGTTTGCAGTGGAAAGATTTAAGATGTTATTGACCATGATTAGAGGTTGATAATTTAAAATTTAGAAAACTATCACGGTCCATATGATAATCGTAAAAAGATGGTTTCGAACAAAAGAAAAAGATAACTGTTTAAATCTAAAATTGTTTTTTGCATCTTTGTATACTTTATAAACTGAATAGCTATGAGACTTGATGGACGCAGAACGAGTGATAATGTAGATGACCGTCGGGGGAAAAGACCTTCCGGCAAGATCTCATTGGGTATTGGAGGTACCATTGTTGTCGGATTGATTATCTGGTTTATGGGTGGAAACCCTGTGAGTTTTTTAACTCAACAGGCTGTAGATGGTATTACAACAACAAATGGTAATTATACACCTACTGCTGAGGAAGAAAAAGCTGCTACATTTGCAAAAACAATTCTTGCCGGAACCGAAGATGTTTGGACAGCTGTATTTCAGCAAAACAATATGACATATGTTCCTCCCAAGATGGTATTGTTTAGTGGTGCTACCCAATCGGGATGTGGGAATGCGTCATCTTCAACCGGGCCGTTCTATTGTCCGGCCGATAAAACCGTATATATAGATTTATCTTTTTTTGACGAAATGGATAAACAGTTAAATGCAGGTGGAGATTTTGCTTATGCTTATGTTATTGCTCATGAAGTCGGTCATCATGTACAAAATCTATTGGGAACATTGGATAAGGTGCATGAACAGCAACAACGAATGAGTGAAAAAGAAAGCAACCAACTGAATGTAAGATTAGAATTACAGGCTGATTTCTATGCTGGTATTTGGGCTTTTTATGATAACAAAAATTTTAATTCGATAGAAGACGGTGATATTGAGGAAGGACTGAATGCTGCATCACAAATAGGGGATGACAGGTTGCAAATGCAATCACAAGGATATACCGTTCCCGATTCCTTCAATCATGGTACTTCTGCTCAGCGTAGCCGTTGGCTCAAAAAAGGACTTCAAACTGGCAATATTGCTGATGGAGATACTTTCTCCGTTCCTTATTCTCAGTTGTAATTTATTATGTCAGAGGAAAAGATATATATAAAGAATATGGTTTGCAACCGTTGTATAATGGTTGTCAGGTCTGAACTGGAAAAATTGGGAATAGAACCTATATCTATTGAACTTGGAGAGGTTACTTTATCCAAAGCTTTGGATAGCTCGCAGAAAGAGGAATTAAATGGAGTGTTGGAATCTCTAGGTTTTGCACTTATAGATGATAAGAAAGCCCGATTAATAGAACAGGTAAAAACTCTTATTGTTGAGTTGGTTCATTATAATAATAATGATCTGAAAATTAATTTATCGGATTATATTAGTGAGAAGGTTCACCATGATTATAATTATGTGAGTAATTTATTCTCGGAGGTAGAGGGTACCACTATTGAGAAATATTTCATTGCCCAGAAAGTGGAAAAAGTAAAGGAACTGCTTGTTTATGATGAACTTACATTGAATGAGATAACATTTAAACTGAATTATTCAAGTGTGGCGCATCTAAGTACTCAGTTTAAAAAAGTGACAGGGCTAACCCCAACACATTTTAAGCAAATAAAGACCAATAAACGCAAGCCTTTGGATAAGGTGTAAATCTCATAACTTTTTCAAATAATAATATAACAGATTCGGATGAGTTTGTTACGATCTTTGTATCATAATTATAATAGATTGATTATGAACACTACCACAATAAAGAAAACATTTCCGGTACTTCAGATGTCTTGTGCTTCATGTGCTATCAGTGCCGAAAGTATAATAAAGGGACTTGAGGGAGTTACTGCTGCTTCTGTTAATTTTGCAACAGAAAGTGTTGCTGTAGAATATGCTCCTGATGTTATTTCTCCGAAGGAAATACGTAAGGCTGTACAGGATGGGGGATATGACTTACTCATTGAGAATGATGAAGGTGATAAAACAGATATTTTAGATGAGATTCATACAAAGAAGTTTGATAGTTTAAAACGTCGCACTATCTGGGCTATAATACTGTCATTACCAGTTGTTATTATAGGTATGTTCTTTATGGATATCCCATATGCGAACGAAATAATGTGGATACTTTCTACTCCTGTTATATTCTGGCTTGGTAAAGATTTCTTTGTGAATGCATGGAAACAGGCTAAACATCGTTCTGCCAATATGGATACTCTTGTCGCATTAAGTACCAGTGTAGCCTATCTGTTTAGTGTATTCAATACATTGTTTCCTGTTTTTTGGTTACAAAGAGGAATTCAGCCTCATGTATACTTTGAGGCAGCAAGTGTTATTATTGCATTTATATTACTAGGTCGGTTATTAGAAGAAAAAGCAAAGGGAAATACATCTTCTGCAATAAAAAGATTAATGGGATTGCAGCCTAAGACAGTGACACTTATTCAAGATGGTACTCATGTGCAATTGCCTGTAGAAAGGATAGGTATTGATGATATTTTACTTGTGAAACCCGGTGAAAAGATTGCAGTTGACGGACTTGTTACTGAGGGTACATCATATGTTGATGAAAGTATGTTAAGTGGGGAACCAATACCCGTCTTGAAACAAGAGAATGACAGAGTTTTTGCAGGAACGATCAATCAGAAAGGAAGTTTTCAGTTTAAGGCAGAAAAAGTAGGTTCTGATACAATGTTGGCTCACATTATCAAAATGGTACAGGAGGCACAGGGAAGCAAAGCTCCAGTGCAGAAACTAGTTGATAAAATAGCTGGGATATTTGTTCCTGTTGTTATTAGTATTGCTATCCTTTCCTTTGTTTTCTGGTTAATATTGGGAGGCACAAATGGATTTACTCAAGGGTTATTGGCTTTAGTAACTGTGTTGATTATAGCTTGTCCTTGTGCTCTGGGATTGGCTACGCCAACAGCAATAATGGTTGGAGTAGGTAAGGGCGCAGAAAATGGAATTCTGATAAAAGATGCAGAAAGCTTGGAATTGGCAAAAAAAGTAAATGCAATAGTGCTAGATAAAACCGGAACAATAACAGAAGGAAGACCTGTTGTTACAGACATTTCGTGGTTGAATGGAGATGATAGTAAGAGTGTATTTTTACTTAGTCTGGAAAAGCAATCGGAGCATCCATTGGCTGATGCTGTTAGTCTCTATTTTAATGATATACTGCCTGTCCCTATGACAGATTTTGAAAGTATTACAGGCAAAGGAGCAAAAGGTGTTATTGATGGACAAACTTATTTTGTAGGAAATTATAAATTGTTGCTTGAGAATAACATTTCTATTGATAATCAGTTAAAGGATAAAGTTCAAAAATCAAGTGATCAATCAAAGACTATTATTTGGTTTGCAAATAGTGACCATGCCCTTGCTTCTATTGCTATTGCAGATAAAGTGAAATCAACATCGAAAGCAGCTATACAACAGCTTCAATCTTCTAAGATAGAGGTGTATATGTTGACCGGTGATAATGAATCTACTGCACAGGAGATCGCTAAAGCTACAGGAATTAAGCATTATAAAGCAGAGGTTTTGCCACATGAGAAGTCTGAATTTATCAAGCAATTGCAGGCTGAGGGGAAAATGGTTGCCATGGTAGGTGATGGAATTAACGATAGTACGGCATTAGCTCAGGCAGATCTGAGTATTGCAATGGGAAAGGGGAGTGATATAGCAATGGATGTAGCTAAAATGACTATAATATCATCAGATTTAAACAAGATACCCGAAGCCATAAAACTTTCGAAACAGACAGTAAATACTATAAAACAGAATCTATTTTGGGCTTTTATATATAATCTTATAGGAATTCCGGTCGCAGCAGGGATCCTTTATCCTTTTACCGGATTTCTTCTAAATCCGATGATTGCCGGGGCTGCAATGGCTTTGAGTAGTGTAAGTGTTGTCAGTAATAGTTTGAGACTAAAATGGAAAAAATAAATTACAAATTAAATAATGAAATTATGGAAAAGAACAAGATTTTTACGTTTAAGACCAATATCAATTGTGGTGGATGTATAGCTAAAGTTACTCCATTTCTTGATTCTGCTAAAGGAATATCCAGTTGGAAAGTAGATACAGCAAATAAAGATAAAATATTAACGGTTGTATCAGATGGGATACCAGAAGGCGAGATTATGAAAATTGTACAAAATGCAGGTTTTAAAATAGAAACAGTTTAAAATAAAAAGTCTGGCATTGATATGCCAGACTGAATACAATATTCTTTATTTCCTTCCTCAAAAATAACCGTAGTGCATGGTTGTAAATAAGAAGTGTTGAAAAGCAAAGTAAGTACCAGCACTACGGTATGAAAATCAGAAAAACTACTTTATATTCTATATATTAAATTGTCCGTAGGCTGTTTTATTATCAGTTATATTAGTTATAACTATTTTATATTTACCTGCACTCCAGCCTTTCGTGTTTATATTTAATATTTGCCCTCCATACCTGTTTACAGTTTTGGTATAAAGTAATGCTCCGGTGTTAGTGTATACATCTATTTTGAAATTCGTGTTAACATAGAAATATACATCTATCGATGAAGATGTTTTAAATATTTCTATCGGATTTTCAATGTAAGATTTTGTTCTGTCCTCACTAGATATATCTCCCATTATATCTATTTTGTGATCGTCGTTCTTTATACCAGCACTGATTGATAAAGAAACCATTAAAAGAATAGCTGTAAAAAAATAAATTGACTTTTTCATAATATGCCCTTGTTTAATTTTAGTGTTCCACACTATAAAATTAAACAGGATATATGATGGTTGTTGATGTCAGAAGAGGTGATATGACTTTTTTTTACTTTAAATTTTATGTAAATATTTATTTATTAAGTATTTACTATGTTTGTTGTGAGCTCAAAATATGACTTTTATTTTTTCTTTTTTACATTATTATTGAGATAATCGACAATATTTCCATAGTCTTTTACTCCTATTTTCTTCCTGATTGAAGATCGTTTTGCTGTAATTGTATTAATACTTTGTCCTATAATTATAGCAATCTCTGCATTTGTAAAATCAGAATAGATGAGACAACATATCTTGAATTCAGATTCATCTAATTGTGGAAAAGTTTCCCGAAGAGAATCGAAAAATCCATTATGCAATTCATTCATTGTTTGATATAGGAGATTCCAATCTAAAGATGCCTGATTATATACAATCTCGTTGAATTTCTTTAATAATTTTTGTCCATGTTTTTTTTCATCCTCTCTAAGGAATCCTTCCAGTAAAGCGGATTTTTTTAATATATCAAAATGATGTAGTAACTTACTCCTGAAAGAATCTTCTTTTTTATCATAACTCTTTGCCATTTGGCTTAGTTGGCTTATTTTTTGCTCTGCTTCAAATAAATCTCGCTCTTTCTTTAGGCTTTTTTGACGATATAAAAATATAATTACAACTATGGCCAGCCCCAAAGCCAATAATACAATGAATAAAAATTGCCGTTGAATTAATAGTTTATTATTTGTGTTTTTTACTAATTCGTAATTATACTTCTTTTGTATATTTAGAATTGTTTGACTTTCGTTTTTATCAAAGATATTTTTTAAATTTTCAATGCGATTTTTATTATGATCTAATGATATTTTATGGTTTCCTCTCGCAGCTTCTATATTTGATAGGAATTCGTATATTTTAGCTTTTAAAAAAGAATCGTCACTATTGTCTAATAATACTAGCGATTTTTGAAAATATAATACAGCCGAGTCAGTTTTATTTTCTGTGTAGAGAACTTGAGCTATATTTGAATATATCTTTGCTCTGGTTATATTATTAGTTGCAAAAGGAATCGCTTGTGCAAGATATTCCTTCGATTTCTTATAATTTCCTTGTTTCCTGAATATTAGCCCTATATTTTGTCTTATACTAGATTGGCATACAGAGTCATTGGCTGTATTAGCTATCTCTATTCCTTTCTGGTAGTAATAATATGCACTATCTGTTTCCTTTTTGAGTAAAAAACTGCTCCCTATGTCTCTGAATGTATAGGCTTCATTTCTATAGTTTTCGGCTTGTTGAAAATAATCAGCAGCTTTTTTAAATCTCACAAGAGCTTCATCCTGTAATAATTGGTCATAATATAAATATCCAATATAAGATTGAATCAAACCTTTTAAGTTGTAATTCTCAGTTGTTTTGTCTGCGTATGATTCGGCCTCTATATAAGCAGCCATTGCTTCTTTATGTTTTTTCTGAACTTCTAATACTCGGCCGGAGTAAAAGCTAGCCATTGTAGCTTTATCCAAGTCATTATTTTTTATATAATAGTTTTTTACATCAAAGATGGTAGTATCTTCAGATATGTTTTTGTTTGATTTATCTTTTGCCTTCACCTGCAGAAGCAAAAAGTCATAATATCTTTTGCCTTTTAGATTTTCTGGTATGAGAATAGAATCCAATAAAGATAAAGTGCTATCAGGATTTATCTCTACTATTTGCTCCGCTTCTTTTAGATATTGATCTGCAGTATTGTGTTTTGTATTGCAGGCCAGGCATATAATAGATATAATTGTAATACAATATGTTCTGGTATGTTTCATTGTTTGCAAATTTCTATAATCGCAAAGTTACTCTTAAAATTCTGTTAATACGAATCTTGGATGAGATAAAGATTATTTTTTTTAATGTAAGAAATTTACTGATCATATGTTATTTAACATATGTGTGGATTTTGTTAATTTTATCTTATATGTGATAATTTTCTTATTTTTAGGTAATTATTCCATATGCTGTAATTTCTATTTTAATAACTGATACAAACTTAATGTTAAAAATGATGCTTTTTTAGCATATCTGCTCTTTTTTATATTAAAATACTGTTTGCATTTAAAATAAAAGTGTATGTTTGTATAAACATTTTTTAATCGATTTATTAAAAAATGTGAACTATTTTGGATCAAACTATGTTTAACTTGTGATTGAAGCTATGACTGATCAATATATATGCAATTATTTTACTTCTTTTCTGTCATTTTGAAAGAATAGATTTGTTTATATGTGTTATAAGCAAAATCATTGATTCTGGAAAAAGAAGTGTTAGCTTAATGATACATTTTTAATATTAATACTACCAAATAGTAATATTGTTTAACCAAAATTCTGAGAGCTTATGAATGAATAGTACAAATAATACAACGTAAATTCAGTAAGTCTAATACAAAAGATCGCAAATCACATTTACTACAGAAACTAAATTATTAAATTGATGATAAGATCATATTAATATGTCAAATAAACAGCAAAATATAACATATATGTCTGCCATTTTTTCGCTTGATAATTTGGTGGTTAAGTGTATTTTATTAGAGAGAGAGAGAGAGAGAGAGAGAGAGAGAGAGAGAGAGAGAGAGAGAGAGAGAGAGAGAGAGAGTAATACATTCACAAACAAGTATAAAAGGCAAATATCAAAATATATTTTGTCTCAATTTTCTATTGCTTATTCCTAATAATATATAGTTATTGGAGATAGGCTTTTTGTATTAATTATTGAGTGTATTCTTTTGTAAATTAGATAACTTGATTGTTTTTATCACAGATCCCTAAGTAAATTATTTAAAGTATTTTCTAATACCTAATGGAAATGCGAAGTTTCACAAACAAATAATAGTTATATGAAGAACATACAAGTTTTACATGAAAAATCGAAGAAAAAGATTAGTCGATTTACAACATTGATGATCTTATTTTTATTGATAAGTGTACCTTGTGCTTTTGCCGAAAATTATGAAAATAATGGTGTAAAGCAAGAAAGGACTATTTCTGGTACAGTTACTGATGATCTTGGAGATCCACTAATTGGAGTAAGTGTAAGTATAAAAGGTACTACTACCGGTACAATGACTGACATGGACGGTCGGTATTCACTATCTATTCCTAACAATAACACTGTTCTTGTTTTTACTTATGTTGGTTTTGATACACAGGAGATTGCAGTTAATAATAAAACTGATATCTCAATAGTAATGAAAAGTAAGGATGCTTTTCTCGAAGAAGTGGTGGTGGTTGGTTATGGGGTGCAAAAGAAAAAATTGATAACAGGTGCAACAGTGCAAGTTAAAGGTGATGATTTGTCTAAAATGAGTACGACTAATGCTTTAGATGCATTGAAAACGATGGCTCCTGGAATGAATATCACACAGAGCTCGGGTATGCCGGGCGAAGATTTTCGTGTTGTAATACGTGGTCTTGGTACAAATGGTGGATATCAACCCCTTTATGTAATTGATGGTGTTGCTGGAGGTAATATAAATAATATAAATCCTTCGGATATTGAATCTATTGACGTCTTAAAAGATGCTGCTTCAGCTGCAATATATGGTGCCCGTGCTGCTAATGGTGTGATCTTAATTACTACCAAGCAAGGGAAAGCCGGAAAAATGCAATTAACTTATGACGGATATTTTGGTTGGCAGAATCCATATAGAGAACCCTCTTTGCTGAATGCTAAAGAATATATGCAAATGCAAAATGAGAGAATGTTTAATGAAGGAAAAGCGCCATATGACTTTGCTACCCTTATTCCAAATCAATATCAATCAATAATGGATGGTACATGGAACGGTACGAACTGGTTAGAAGAAATACGTAATAAGAATGCTATAACTCACAATCATGCTATTGGTTTGACCGGAGGAAATGAGATGTCCAGATTCTCAGGTGGTTTTTCATATTCCAGACAAGATGGTATATATGGTAAGCCAGTTGAGCCTAAATTTGAACGATATACATTACGTGTTAATTCAGAGCATGTTGTCCTAAAGATAAAAGATTTTGATGCAATAAAGATTGGAGAAAACATTACATATACATATTCTGAGAAATCAGGTATCGGTATTGGCGATATATACTGGAATGATATTCATAATGCTTTAATCGCAAATCCGTTAATGCCGGTATATAATAGTAATGGCGGGTATTACGACCAACCAAGTAAGACCGGTGATAAATGGACATTTGATAATACAGCCGTAAATCCTGTTGCAGACATGGTTTACAGACGTGGACAGAATATAAGTAAGAATCATAATCTATTTGCAAACGTTTATTTGGAAATACAACCTATCAAGAATTTAAAATTCAGGAGTAGTTATGGTTATAAGATGGAAGCTAACAGTTATCGTTCTTATGTTCCTGCATATAATCTTTCTTCCAGTACTGTTAATACAAATGACGTCGTAAATCAGAATCAAAGTTCAGGGCGTAGCTGGACATTAGATAATACTATTTCATATGCATTTAAAACTAATGAGCATAACTTCGATGTTGTTGTTGGGCAATCAGCTGAAAAATGGGGGCTTGGAGAAGGTTTATCCATTGGTAACTTAAATTCAAACTTTCCAGGTTCTTGGGATCATGCATGGATAGACAATACTCAACCAGTTTCTGCATCATCAACTATTAATGGCGCTCCATGGGAAGATGGAATGTTAGCTTCATTCTTTGGGCGTATAAACTATAACTTTAAAGAAACATATCTGGCAACAGTAATTTTCCGTGCTGATGGTTCTTCTAAGTTTGCCAGAGGTAACAGATGGGGTTATTATCCTTCAGTATCTTTGGGTTGGGTATTGACCAACGAATCCTTTATGGAAGGTACTCGTAGTTGGTTAGATTTTTTCAAACTAAGGGGCAGTTGGGGACAGAATGCAAATATATCAAATACACCAAATTTACAATATTTAGCTACTTATTCATCTAATAATAAGAGCCAGTATTTCTTCGGTGACGATAAATCGAATCCTAATATCGGATTATTCCCGACTTTAATACCAAATCCAGATTTGAAGTGGGAAACATCTGAGCAGCTCGACTTAGGCTTTGATTCCAGATTCCTTAATGGCAGATTCGGAGTTGTTTTTGATTATTATGTAAAGAAAAATAAGGATTTATTATTTGTTCCTCAAATATTGGCGTCATGGGGTGCAGATGCACCTTGGAGAAATGCAGGTGATGTTGAAAATAAGGGAGTGGAGTTAGGCTTAACTTGGAATGATAATATTGGAGACTTCACATATGGTGCAGGTATTAACTTTAGTTATAATAAAAATAAGGTTACAACTGTAAATAACGGTGCTGGATACATAAATGGCCCAACTGATGTATTGAGTCAGTCCACAAATTTTATATCCCGCTTCGAAGAAGGTTTTCCTATAGGCTATTTCTATGGATATAAAACAGCTGGTATATTCCAGAATGCAGAACAAGTAGCATCTACAAAAGCTAAGCTATCTGGTGCACAAGCTGGAGACGTTATTTTTGTGGATAACGATGGTGATGGATTTATTACAGATAAGGATAAAACAATGATTGGTGATCCAAATCCGGATGTAATATTAGGTATCAATTTGAATTTTGGTTATAAAGGATTTGATTTATCGATCACAGCAAATGGTGCATTTGGCCATCAGATTGCCAGATCTTACCGTTCATTTGCAGATAGCCCTTATAATAATTATACTACAGAAATATTTGATAGATGGCATGGTGAAGGTACATCAAATAGAATACCTCGTTTGATCAGTGGTAGCCATCCTAATACACAATATATATCAGATTTATATGTAGAAGATGCTGACTATATAAAATTACAGAATCTGACTCTTGGCTATGATTTTAAAAGACTATTTCCTCGTATGCCATTGGGACAAGCTAGGGTATACCTAACTGCTCAAAACCTGTTTACAATAACCGGTTATAAAGGACAGGATCCGGAAGTCGGCTATAGTTCTGAGATTGATGGTAATTCAGCTTCTTGGGCCAGAGGTATAGATCTGGGATTTTATTCGACTCCAAGAACTTATCTTATAGGTGTTAATCTTAAATTTTAATTAATTATGATTATGAAAAAAATAATATATACAGGATTGGTTATATTCACCACATTATCTTTTTGGGGTTGTGAGAGTTTTTTGGATTCTCAGAATTATACAAAAAAAGATAGTGGAAACGTTCCTACCACAGTAAAGGATGCAGAGCAAATGCTTACAGGTATTTATTCTACTTTACAAAAAGCTGTTGAATTTCCGGTAGAGACCCATTTCTATATGGCAGAGCTAGCTTCAGATGAACGATTTGGAGGCGGAGGTGAAAATGATAAAGATATGCAGGGGCTTGACCGTTTAATGAATACAAAACCGGATCGTTTTGCTAATTTCTGGTCTGCTCGCTATCAGGGAATCTATCGCGCGAATTTGGCCATTACAGGAATGGATAAGTGTATAGAGTGTACTGATGACCAGAAAAAACAATTTTTGGGTGAAGCATATTTTTTGAGAGCATTGTTCTATTTCGAATTGGCTCAGATGTTTGGAGAAGTGCCTTTAGTAATCACTACAGAACCTGTAAATTTACCAAAGGCATCTGCTGATGAAATCTATGCCCAAATTGCTTATGATTTGATTCAAGCTATTGACCTGATGTATAACAGGCCTTCTACTGCTGCGGAATCTGGACATGCCACAAAATGGGCTGCGGAAGCATTAATGGCACGAGTATTTTTATTCTATACCGGTTATTATAATAAAGAGGCTATCTCTGTTGCCGGTGAAAGTGGTGGAAGCGTTACAAAAACACAAGTAATAAGTTGGCTCGAGGATTGTATATCTAATAGTGGACATGGTTTGATCTCAGATTTTCGGAATCTATGGCCTTATGGCAATGAATTTACTAATTCTGATTACAAATATGCTAAAGATAACAATTTGCTATGGGCAGGAGACGGTAATAAAGAGACAGTATTTGCTATAAAGTTTTCAATCAAAGGAGCTTGGGGAAATGAAAATTCGATAGGTCAGTCTAATCAGCTTGCATTACATTTTGGCCTTCGCGGTCCTAACGGAGAAGTAAACACATTCCCTTATGGTGTAGGATGGGGGGCTGGAACTGTAAATACAACCTTATGGAACGACTGGAGAAGTGCTGAGCCTAATGATATAAGGCGCGTAGCTTCTATTCTGGATATTACTACTGAATTAGCAGATTATTCATGGGGTGCTGATAATCAGATGGAGGAAACAGGCTTTTGGCAAAAAAAGTATATGCCAATAAAGGCCTATAATAAGCAGACGGGAAAACTTGATATATCATATTCAGTCCAGAAAGATAATTATCAGGGTGGAGATTATCAGTTAGCAAATACTCAGGATTTAGTACTAATCCGCTTTGCTGATGTATTATTAATGCATTCAGAATTAAAACAAGATGCTGCAAACTTGAACTTGGTACGTGCACGTGTCGGTTTACCTGCTGTCGCATATTCTCTTGATGCTATAAAGAGAGAACGTCGGTTTGAATTAGCTTTTGAGGGTTTGCGCTGGTTTGATATTATGCGTTGGGGAGATGCTCCGGCATTACTAGCAAAACAAGAAGGTGTATCATTCAAGAATAAAAATGTTGATGCTGTTAATAAAGCATTTGGTGGCGGTTATAAAGCTCGATATGAAGCGACTGGCGGATTCTGGCCAATTCCCGAAACTCAAATATCTTTATCTGAGGGTGTGTTACTTCAGAATAAAGGATGGGGAATACCTGAGGCTGAATTTACGGGATGGTAATATTTAATAATGTTAATACTTAATTATAAGATTATGAATAAATCAATTATATATTTCATACTGTTAGCTGTCATGACATTTATGGCATGTGATCCGGTTGTAGATAGAGAGACTATTAGTGGGGCAATAACTGTAGACCAATTGGATGTTTCTGCAACATTAGTAACAGTAGATGGAAAAAGAGCCAATAAAGTGATAGTTGTTAATCACAGCCCTGTCTTATCTAATTGGGAGTGTGGTGTTTTATCTAGCAGTAAACAAACCGATACAGTGTTACTTTTCAAACAAGGACTTAATGAAATAGAATTTACTGGACTTAATGCAGATGGTACTAAAATCACTAAAACTCTAACTGTTGATGTTGAAGAAATGTCTTTTTCCGTTCCTCCGGAATATGCTATGCTTTTTGGTGAAGGTGAAAAAGAATGGACTTGGAAATCTGACCTAAGTTGGGGACTGGCCGGCTATCTGGGTACTGTAGAACCTGGTTGGTGGTGGCAACCGGGATCCGAAAGAGGGGAGCAAGACGCTCCAGGAGAAACGATAGGAGCTAGCTTGGTGTTTTCTATAAAGAAGGCTGCCTTAACTAAACTAAGGAATAATGGAACAGAGGAAACCGGACGTTTTACTTTAGATATGACCAAAATTAAGCTAATGGAAGATGAGAAGACAGTATGGGCTAAAGGGGAACTGAATACGATAGGGACAACAGTTCTTTGTCCATATTTCTTAAACTCAGATCCTATAGAAATGGTAAGCACATATGATATTATCAAACTTACAGAAGATGAACTTATTTTAGCTTACTCTCCGGCAGGTACAAAAGCATGGGGCGACTGTTACTTCTGGGTGTTTGTACCTAAGAAATAAGCGCTAGGGATTCTGGTTATTATTAGTATTATTTTTGAGGTCGCCTTGTTTCAGGGCGACCTCTCTGTCTATATAAAAATGAAAAAGGATTGTCCAATAGACAATCCTTTTTGTATCTGATAGTTTCTTATTTTAAATATGTATCAAACCAGCGGAAGAACTCTCTTTGGAATAGTATTCCGTTCTGAGGTTGCGCTATCCAGTGGTTTTCGTTCGGATAAATGAGCATACGGGCTGGAATACCTCTCAATTTGGCAGCATTGAAAGCCATCATCCCTTGTGATGCGAGGATACGGTAATCCCGTTCTCCATGTGTTATCATTATAGGAGTATCCCATTTATCGACAAACTTGTGAGGCGAGTTAGCATAAGAACGTTGAGCTATAGTGTTACTCCTGTCCCAGAACGATCCGCCTAAATCCCAGTTTGCAAACCACATCTCTTCCGTTTCCAGATATTGAGCTTCCAGATTGAATATACCTGCATGGGCGAGAAATGCTTTGAAGCGTTTGTTATGATTACCAGCTAGCCAATACACTGAAAAACCACCATAACTAGCTCCTGTACAACCTAATTTGTCGGTATTGACAAAAGGTTCTTTAGACATAGTATCGATGGCCGATAAGTAATCCTTCATATTTTGACCACCATAATCTTTGCTGATCTGTTCCAGCCACTCTTGACCAAAACCCGGTAAGCCTCTGCGGTTAGGAGCAACAATTATGTAACCGTTCGCAGCCATCATCTGTAGATTCCAACGATACGACCAAAACTGGCTCACTGTACTTTGTGGACCACCCTGGCAATAGAGTAGGGTAGGGTATTTCTTATTCGGGTCAAAGTTTGGTGGATACACAACCCATGTCAGCATCTTTTTACCATCAGTAGTTGGGATCCAACGCTCTTCAACTTTACCCATTGTAAGCTGGTCTAGAATTTCCTTATTTTCAAAACTTAGCTCTGTAGCTTCTCCGGATACTATATTAACAGAATAAATTTCATTTGGTTTCGACATCGAGTGACGAAGGGCTAACAGCTTATCACCTGCTATGCCAAATGATTCATAATCATAATCGCCTTTGGTGATTTGTTTAATTTCTTTAGTATGTATATATACTTGAAACAAATGAGTTTTCGCTTCTACGCACGAAACGAAGTAGATACTTTGATTATCTTCATTCCAAGCCAAGTAGTCAGTGTTGTAATCAAAATTTTCAGTTACATACATCTTTTCATTGGTAGCAAGATTCATTACAAACATTCTGTTCTTATCAGACTCATAACCATCACGCTCCATACTTTGCCATGCTATGTATTTTCCATCAGGTGAAAAGACAGGATTGGTATCATAGCCCATCATTCCTTCTGTCAGGTTAGATGTTTGCTTGGTCTCTATATTATATAGATAAATATCAGAGTTAGTAGATAGGGCGTATTCTAAACCTTTTTTCTTACGGCAGGTATAAGCAACTGTTTTACTGTCGGGGCTCCAAGCTAATTGTTCAACCCCTCCAAAAGGAAGCATTGGGCATTCGTATGGCTCATCACCAAGGATATCTATTCCCTCAGATATTTTAGTGCCATCAAAGTCTGCAATGAAGGTATGAGGTATTTCTTCTACCCATTCAGACCAGTGCTTATACATCAGGTCATCTATAATACGGCCTGAAGCTTTAGGCAAGTCACTATAACGATCACTGGTACGTTCTCCGAACTTTATGTTTTTGATGTACATTATCTTGTTTCCGTCAGGCGAATATGAGAAGCCGTTAATGTCTCCTTCAATATTACTGATTTGCATACGTTCAGTACCATCGGCATTCATTTCCCATATTTGGGACGAGCCGCTTTCTCCTGACAGAAATGCTATTTTAGCTCCGCCCTTTACCCATATTGCATTATTCTCACTTTTGGGTGTTTGAGTTATCTGTTTTTTCTCAGAACCATCTACGTTCATCGTAAATAACTCACGATTAGTCTTATTCTGATCAATACTAATATATGTTACTCCATACAATATCTTAGATTTATCCGGAGATACCTGAAGATCTGATACTCGTCCAAAACTGTACAGGATCTCGGGTGTCATTATACTATTCTCCACCTTGACGTTTGATTTACCAATAATAGGTGCTTCCGGTTCCGTATTCTCTTTTTTAGTTGAGTTACAGGATACTAATGCCGCACCAAAAATTAATACCATAATTGATTTGTATTTCATATATTCAGTTATTTTTATGGCTTCAAAGGTATCAGTTTTTTGTAATACATACAACTTTTAATTGACGGTGAATAAACCTTAAACTCGATTACAAAAGGTGACAAAAGTAACAGGTATTTTATTATTTTGAACTTGTTACTTTTCTTTTCACAAATTAGTGAAGTTGTATAATAAGATAATTAATATTGAACTTTATAAACTTCGAAAGAATTGAAAGGGAAGAGTTGAAAATAAGAGGCTGTGTCAAAAGTAATTTTCACTTTCTTTTTGTCATGTTGAACGCAGTGAATTGAAAATCGGCAGAGCGAAGCGGAGCCAAACTCTCGTGTTAATTAGGATCGAGATTCTTCGTTACACTCAGGATGACAAAGAGGCTAACACTTTGATTGTGCTGTTTTACTTTTGACACACCTTCTTTATTATGAGAATATAGTTACAGTGTTTTCAGTTTCAAGTTACGCCATAATACTTTTATACCTCCTCCATCATGGATTTGTAATGCAATGCGGCCTTGACCCGCACCTATTTTATCATCCTGGAAGTTAACCATCTCTTGTCCGTTCAGCCAAGTGGTTACTTTATCGCCTTGTACAAGGATACGCATGGTGTTCCAGTCTCCTACTTTAAGAAACTCTTCTTTTTCTTTTGGTATTTGTATCAGCCAGCCTCTTCCATAAGATTCATAGATACCACCGGTGCCATGTCCTTTTGGAGCCACTTCTACCTGCCATCCGTTTACTTTAACTCCTTCTTCAATAAACGAACGGATAAATACACCTGAGTTACCGTCAGCTTCTTGCTTAAACTCAACTGTCAGATCAAAATCATCATAGTATTCACGAGTGGCAAGATAGCCATATTGTTTATCCGGGCCACTTTCGCATATTAGCAGGTCATCTTTTACATACCATTTCTCTGTTCCGTATGCTTGCCATCCATCTAAATCTTTTCCATTAAAAAGATTTACTTCTTTATTCTTACGAGGAAGCTCTTTTATTTTAATATTGCGGAAAGATGCCGGATATCCATGATCTTGTAAGCACAATACGCCTTTTCTTGCTAAACCATATTCAGGAGCATCATTCCATTTTCCGCTATTTTTACGGGCGAACCAGTCTTCTGTCCATGCTTCAAATTCTACTATCTTAACTCCATTCAACCAATGTTCTACATGGCCATTATCAAACACAATCTTAGAATTATTCCATTCTCCCTGAGGGTTAACTTTCATCTTGGCTTTATCCGGAACATACATTGCATAGTCAGCACCCATATCTTGCCAATCTTCCAGCTTTTCAGGAAAATTAGGAGTATCGATAAGCTGGTACTCAGGTCCTGTTACATAAGGTACTTTATACTGAGGCCTTTCTACAACATGATATAGCATACCGCTATTTCCACCTTTTGATAGCTTCCAGTCCCATGAAAGTTCAAAGTTTTCATATTGTTTGTCTGTAACAATATAACCACTGGCATCACTTCCATCTCCCTTGGCTTGTATGCATCCGTCTACTACATGCCATGGCTCGGTAAGGCTTGTCCCGTTATAGTCCCGCCATCCGGTCATCGTGGTTCCATCAAATAAAAGTTGCCATCCGTCTGCTTTTTCTTGTTCGGTGAGAGTATTGGGCTGACCTCCACCATCGCAGGATGTAAAAGATAAGGCAGCTACAGAGCATACCAAAAGGCTTTTCATCATCATTTTTTTTACTGTAAACATCATATTGATTTAGGTTTAATAAATAAAATACAGAGGGTAAAGATAATAAAAATGTGTGTTCCTGATACATTATCAAATGAGATAATCTGTTCTGATACTGTAAATATATATAAGAATTTTGCCATTCATTCGATATTATGTTATTGTAAAATATTAATTTCGCAGAGTTTAATCTTTATGGGAAATTATAAACATATTCTCTTTGATCTGGATGGTACTATTACCGATCCTATGATTGGAATCACAAAATCTGTAGAGTTTGCTTTGAACCATTTAGGTATCGATGTAAATGATCTGACCGATCTGTGTCCTTTTATCGGACCTCCCTTAAAAGATTCGTTCAGGGAATTTTATAGCTTATCCGATGACCAAATAGAAATTGCATTGGCAAAATACCGCGAAAGATACTCAGAAATAGGGTTGTACGAGAACTATCTTTATGAGGGAATGAAGGACATTCTTGAGTATCTGGACTCATCTGGGTTTAAACTCTATCTGGCTACCTCAAAACCGACGGTTTTTGCCGAAAGAATACTTGACCACTTTAATCTGATAAATTACTTTACATTTATAGGTGGCAGTAGCTTAGACAATTCACGTAATACAAAAACGGCTGTAATAGAGCATGTCCTGCAAATAAATAATATAACTGATCTCTCACAAACGATAATGATAGGAGACCGTAAACATGACATTATCGGAGCTAAAAATGTAGGAATTGACTCTGTTGGTGTATTATACGGATATGGTGATTATGATGAATTGAATCTCGCAGGAGCTACTTATATTGTCGAGGACATTAAAGGATTATCTGATCTTTTATTTAGTTAAAAAGGAATAACCATATCTGACTATTCCTTTTCCTTTCACTGCTTGTTGTCTGCTTTGTATGCATCAACAGCCTTTTTTACTGAGCCGTGTAATAGTAATAACCTGTTGGCCTGATCGTAATCAAGACCGAGTTCTTCTGATACCATACGCGTACCTCTGTCTACCAATTTTGCATTGGATAATTGCATGTTAACCATGCGGTTACCCTTTACACGGCCGAGTTTTATCATTGTTGATGTAGTTATCATATTCAGTATCATTTTCTGCCCTGTACCCGACTTCATACGAGAACTACCTGTAACAAACTCCGGACCGACAATCATCTCGATAGGAATCTCTGCTTCCTGTGCAATCGGGGAATCGGGATTACTCGATATAGATGCTGTGAGTATCCCATGTTTGCGGGCTTCACGGAGAACTCCTACTACATACGGGGTAGTACCTGAAGCCGCAATACCTATCACAGTATCTTTCTCATTTATATTATGAGCTTCTAATTCTTTCCATCCGGTTTCCATATTATCTTCAGCTTTTTCCACCGGATTGCGTAATGCAGTATCGCCTCCGGCTATTAGTCCTATAACCAGCGTATTGGGCATGCCAAATGTAGGTGGAATCTCTGATGCATCAAGCACACCGAGACGACCGCTGGTTCCTGCTCCCATATAGAAAATACGCCCTCCCTGCTGTATCCGTGGAACTATTTGTAAAACCAACTTTTCTATCTGTGGTATTGCTTTTTCTACTGCAAGTGCGACTTTCTTATCTTCGTTGTTTATATCTGTCAGTAACTCCAAAACGGATTTATCTTCCAGATTATCATATAGTGAAGGTTGTTCTGTGATTTTTACAAAAGTCATTTTATTATCTGTTATATATTGTTTGACATTCTCCTGCATAGTATCTGATAAGGCCTTCCATTGGCGATTGTGCAATAGTACCTATTTTGATGCCGATGTCAGAACCTACTTTATGTAATATGTCTTTGTAGTGGTATGCCACAGATCCTGTAAAATGTACATCATTATTTTTATAGTCATATTGCATTACGTTCTTTACAAAGAAATCTTTAAATGCATTATAGACAAGATTATAGACGCTTTCGTCCTGTATGTTCTCTATCAGGAAAGGAGAGAGACTTGCCAGAAAGCGGTTAGCCATTGGTTGTTTATATACAGTATCCAGAATAGTAGCCGGTGTAAGATCAAACTCCTTGAGGAACTTCTCTTTAAGTCCTTTTGTTAGTTGGTTTTTCAAACATGCTCCTATAAACAGTCTGCCCAGGACAGCACCGCTTCCCTCATCCCCAAGTATATAACCCAAAGGTGAGATATTTTCTTTTATGGCTATTCCGTCATAGAAGCACGAGTTTGATCCTGTACCCAGGATACAGGCTATGCCTTCATTTGTACCACAGAGGCCTTTTGCCGCAGCAAGCAGATCACTGTCAACTTCTATATAGGGAGTTTTTATATTATCGGCTATTGCATTCTTTATTACCATACTTTTTTCAGGAGTGGCACACCCTGCTCCAAAAAAGAATACAGCATCGATTACATAGTTTTCCACAGCCGGTTTTATAACAGCCTTTATTTCGTCACTAATATCTTCTCTCGTACGAAAAAACGGATTAGACCCTTTTGTGGAAATCTGTTTTATCTCTTTGCTACCATCTACCAAACGCCAATCGACTTTGGTAGATCCTCCGTCCGCTAGTAATATCATATCTTTATATAGATTTTCTTTTTATACAATATATTACCTATCACCCAGTTGAATCCGACAAATAATAATGCATACACCAATGATCCTAAATAATTTCCGAAAAGTGGATGTATACATTTTTGATATGCGAAATCTTTAATACTTATTAAGTTTCCATAATATGTGAATTGAATATTGGCTAATAATACCGAGAATACGCCTGCTGCTACATATATAAACAGAGGGTTCACACCGAATGATTCAAAGAATACACTCCATTTTTTATATCCCTTGATGTCTATTATCCATATTAATAAAGCTAATAGTGTAGCTGCCAGTCCGCATGTAGCTATAACAAATGTCGGTGACCATATCTTTTTATTGATCGGGCAACCATAACTAAGTAGAAAACCAAGAAATGTCATTATAGCACCAATTATAAATAGTCGTTGTATCCGTTCGTGATTATCCTTTGTTGACAATAGCAGTTCTCCGCAACAGAATCCTATCAATACATGACAGATGGCCGGAATTGTACTTAATAATCCTTCCGGATCAATTGCCAGACCACTATCCTTGTACATATGATTCGTTCCAAGTATAGCTCTGTCGAGAACAGAAATAATATTATCTTCACTAAATTCGAATCCGTTTCCAAATAGCAGGAGCAAGAAATAGCCGAATAGTGTAACCACAATAATATAAGGTATATATTTATGCTTAACCAGAATAGCTATCAAGGCTGTAGCTCCGTATGTAATGGCTAGGCGTTGCATTACACCCAGTATGCGTATATGTTCAAAATCGGTAATGGCTTTGAAGAATCTTTCGAAGAACCCTAATTCTTCACCGGATAGGTTACCGAATGTTCTGAATGAAAGAGATAGCCAACCTAAACCAAGACCAATAAGGAATATAATAATCGTTCTTTTTATTATTTTGAATAAGGTAGGCTTACTAAACTCGAAATTGAATTTCCGTAAAGAAATAAAGGTAGATATCCCCATAATGAACATGAAGAATGGAAAAACCAAGTCGGTAGGGGTAAGCCCGTTCCATGCAGCATGCCTTAACGGCTCATATACATAATTCCATGATCCAGGATTGTTTACCATTATCATGCCGGCAATGGTGATTCCCCTTAGTATATCAAGAGATAATAATCTATTATTATTGGGTTTCTGGGTCATAATACTATTTCTTTATTCGTTAGGATCTGTATTTTAATAAAAGGTAACACAATTATTAAATTGTTATATTGCTTATAATCATATTATTATATATTAAAAGGTGACAAAAGTAACACATTTCAGTTACTTTTTATTGTAACCTTTTTTATCGGATAATCTACTTGTTATCTGCATTATATAGATAAAATTGTGTTCAGTTATTTATACAGATAGTATTTCTTTGATATCTTTTTAAATGGTTCGGTTTCTTTGTACCAAAAATCTTTAATATCTTCGAATTTATTATTCTTTGCAAAAGTAAGCCTGACATAATCACTGCCGCACACCTGATCAAACATTCTGTAGCGTTTATCATTTGCATTATCAAATACTGCTTTATCAGGGTATAACCGTGCTACTTCCTGCATAACATAGAATTGTATTTCAGATAAGCGGGCTTTTTCATAATCCATTATATGTACCTGTACCCCTTCCAGTTGTTTACCTTGCCCCACAGAGTAGAATGGTTTGATGTAGAGAGGCCGGAAATGAATTCCGGGTAAACGTAGTCTGTTGAGACTGTTTGCCAGTTCGTCCGCTTTTATCCATTCGGTAGCAAACATCTGAAACGGGATTGTATATCCAACACCAATAGACATATAACCTAGTTCACCCAAAATGCCCGATACAGGATACATCACTGCAGAAATGGGCTGGGGGATATGCGGAGACGATGGGATCCATTGCAGTCCTGTTTGTTCATATGTCATTTTGCGTTTCCAACTTTTCATTTTTACTACTTGTAGCTTACATTGTTTACTGAGCATATTTTCTCCGTTAAGCAACTGAGCCAGTTCGCCACAAGTCAATCCGTATACATAAGGTATTTTGAATTGGCTTACAAAGGAAATAAATTTTTCGTCAACCAAGCCACCTTCTACCTTTAATCCTCCAAGAGGGTTTGGCCTGTCGAGGACAATAAATTCGATATTGTTTTCAGCAGCGGCCTGCATCCCAAGCCCCATTGTGCTTACATAGGTAAATGAGCGGCAACCTATATCCTGAATATCATACACCAAAGCATCAATTCCCTTGAGCATATCTGCAGTGGGAATTTTAGTTTTTCCATGTAATGAGTATACCGGGAGTCCGGTGTTTGGATCTTTTACATTATCCACATGGTCTCCGGCATGGGCATCACCTCTCACTCCATGTTCGGGAGCGAAAAGGGCTACTAATTGCACATTTCTGGCTTCGTGTAAGATGTCAATTGTAGATTTCATATTATTATCTACCCCGGTAGGATTGGTGATAAGTCCTACACGCTTGCCTTCCAGTACTTTAAAGTTCTGTTCTTTCAGTACCTCAATCCCTGTTTTGATTTTTATCTTTTGTGCAAAACAGGTGAATGAGAGTAAGCAGAATACAGATAATATAATTGATGTTTTTTTCATAACTTTTTTATTTTTTGTCATTTTGAACGGAGTGAAATTTCTTGCCTGAAAGGAGACGAGATGCTTCGTTACCTCAGCATGACAAAATATTTATTGTTCATTTCCAGTTTCTTCTTTCGCCTTTCCATAATTAGGATCGATCTTCAACAGCGAAACAGCGATGATAGGAACAATAGAGCATATCATTACCCAAATAAAGAAGTGGTTATATCCTAATTGTTCTTGCAGCCATCCGGCAAACATACCCGGAACCATCATACCCAACGCCATAAATCCGGTACAGAAGGCATAATGAGCTGTTTTATGTGTTCCTTCCGAGAAATAGATAAGGTATAGCATATATGCTGTAAATCCGAATCCATACCCGAATTGTTCAATAAATACGCAAATATTGATGATGATCAGGCTATCTGTTTGTGTGAAGCTCAAATAGAGGAAAGTGGCGATAGTCAGCAACATGCTTAGTGTCATAGGCCATACCCATCTTTTTAGTCCGCCTTTGGCAGCAACAAAACCTCCGATAATACCGCCTAATGTAAGCCCTATAATACCAATTGTTCCATATACAAGTCCTACTTCACCTGTCGTTAAACCTAACCCTCCGATGTCCCTCGAATCTAGTAGGAACGGATTGATGAGTTTAAGCAATTGCGCTTCTGAAAAGCGGAAGGTAAGCATAAAGAATATAGCGGCGGCAGCCTGTGGTTTCTTAAAGAAACTTTTGAATGTTTGACCAAACTCAGTAAAAATAGATTTCGCTGTTATATGTGCATGAGCCTTGTCTGAATCTGGTTTAGGGAGTACTACCCTGTGATAGAAACTAAAGAATATAAACAATCCGGCCAATACAAAGAATGTGATAGACCATGCAAATGGTATATTTCCCGACAGTCCTTTATATTCGGCTGTACTGGTAGTAGTTAGTTTCGGATCGATCTGGAAAATAAGATAAGCTGGTTTGTTCCAGTTTGTATTGTTGAAAGCCAGACGTTCACCATGTAACAGGGCTATACTATTATCACCTCTGTTCATGGTTGTGTTTAGTATCATTTCTTTATTATCTTCTGGCTGTTTGGATAGTCTTACTGCAGCAACAGCAACATTCCCTGTATGTTCCGATTCTGTAACATAGCGTTTCTCTCCAAAGTTACTTTTTATCCAGTCACCGAAGGGTTTAGATACATTCCTTGTCCATACGCTTTCTTTCTTTTCAGTTATATTTGCATCGGAAGTATGTTCTTTTGCCACAAATCCGTTATCCTGGTTTAAGGCTATTACCTTATCTAAAAAAGACTGCAGACTGTCTTTATCAACACCATGTGTACCTATCTGCACAATATCTTTGTCTACTATAAAATGAATTTCTACATCCTGAGCTGCAATATCTGGTGTTTGTGGTAAGATTAGTGTCGACTGTGTATATTGTGGCGAGGCATCTATATTTATTTTTACAGGTTCACACCCTGAGGTACTTTCTAAAAAACCAGCCAGAATAATAAGTACACCTTGTCCCATAATGGTAGCAACACGGTAAAATGTACTTCTTATACCTACATATTTGGCTTGCTGATTCGTATTTAATCCCAACATATAGAATCCGTCGGCAGCAATATCGTGTGTTGCCGAGCTAAAAGCTAATAGCCAAAAGAATGCTAAAGTAGCCTGAAAGAAGAAGGGTAGGGGTATTGTAAATGCTATACCGGCAAACCCTGCGCCAATGAGTATTTGCATGGTTACAATCCACCAGCGCTTTGTTTTCAGTAAATCAACGAAGGGACTCCAGAATGGTTTAATAACCCAAGGTAGGTACAACCAGCTGGTATATAGTGCTATATCGGTATTGGATATACCCATGCGCTTGTACATGATCACCGAAATGGTCATTACTGCAACATATGGTAACCCTTCTGCCAGATAAAGTGACGGTATCCATGCCCACGGCGATTTCTTATTTTCTTTCATGATTTTATGTTTAGTTGTATTTTGGCTTTCTTAAAAGTGATATCACATTATTTAAAGTTTATCTTCTTTGTCATTCTGAGTGTAACATAGAATCTCGATCCTAATTAACACGAGAGTTTGGCTCCCCTTCGCTCTGCCGATTTTCAATTCACTGCGTTCAACATGACAAAAGAAACGGAAATATTTTAAACAACTCTTAATATAAATTCTCAATGGTTGCATCAATATAGTAATGCAATAAAATCTTATCGTATGAATATCCTTTTTCGCCCATAACTGCTGCACCTATCTGACATAGTCCTACACCATGCCCCCAACCTCCACCAGTAAGGATGAATTTATCATCTTTTTTGTCAACAATAAATGCAGAGCTATATAAGTGCGAGGTAGATAATGTACGGCGTATTTCCAGTTCTTTACCAATGGTCATAGTTTTTTTTGAACCTACTATCTTTAGCTTTATAAGGCGTCCTGATGTACCCCTCTCAACAGGAATCAACTCTTCTATGGTTCCAAAATCTATTCCTGAGCGTTTATAAGCCAGTTCAGATAATTCTTTTTGGCTATAAACAACTTGCCAACGATAAAAATCAGTCGTTTCCTGATCGTAATTATTTAAGACCTGTTCTAGTATTTTTTTGTCTTTGGTATTACAGAAAGCCGAAGGGCGGGTTTGAATCCATTTTACAGATTCGCTTTCCTGTGTAAGATCGGGTATATCCTGAATTTTATCGTCATCCCTGAGTTTTACCAGATAGGGGAATTTGATATCTTCCCAACAGTTTTGAAACTCTTCTGCAATTCCTCCGCAGCATTTGGAAAAACGGGCATCGCATATTTTATTTTCCGATTTTAATACCTGTCCTCTTGTTTCGTTTATGGCTTTCTTTACCACTTCTATATTGGCAAAAGTACGTGTTATTCCTTGGTATCGCTGACAATGGTCATCGGCACATACATCAAAGTTTGTATGGTCTTCCCTGTCATACCAGCGGATACGTTCATTTTCGGTTTCGGTAAATGTTGTGTATTGTTCTTTGCTTGCAACAATTTCTTTATTCTTTTCTATCTGTGCCAAAAGCCAGCTACGCGATATTACAGCATGTGCTTTAAGTAGCTCCAGCGAAGCCGTCGCACTCATTTCTGATGATATAACACTGGTAAGGTAGTCTTCTACTTTGATGATGTTGATAGCTGTTATCATATTGTTTTCAACTATCAATTTCAGTGCTCCCTGAAATTCCTGGTCTTCTTTGCGTTCCCAATGAAAATTAATACCAATAACAACATCCTTAATGATAAATGAGGCATTATTAGCTGTTGGTTCAAAATATAATTCATCATACGTTTTCCCATTCCATAATATTTTTCCATCTATGTATGAAACAGTATTTACGTCAGAGACTTGTTTTCCCTGATATAAGTAACCAGAACTCAGAATAAATGATATTCTGTTATTCCATAAGATGCCGACACTTACTTTTGGTTCCATGTTTATTATCGTTTTAATTTTTCAATGATTGAGCGCATCTTTTGATTGCTGATGCATATTTCTTTTAGAATTCCTTTTATATCATCCGAGGTGATTTTATTAAAATCCTTTTCTAAAGGAGTAATGAACACACCTCCCAGATCTACAGCAGCAGGACTGATCAGTATATTATCATCTCCTTCTGCGAAGAAGCAGGCAGGACGGTGTTTTTCGCGAGGTATAATGTAACTGTACCATATTCCATTTTCGTACCATGTCAGAATATTCATCATCGGCTCGTTATCACCTTCTTTTATTTCAAGTAAAGAGTATAGCTGTTTAAAGAACTGTATGGCTTGCTCTCTATTTTTAGTCTCTATAAAGAAACTATTTCTCAGATAGTTGTGGATGATAAATACATTGAGTTCATTCGTTCTGTATATTATTTCTCTGGGTATGTTCTCTATTTCAATTTCTAAGGGTAGAAAACCTCTGCTTCCGGCTTGAAAATGCACATGATCCGGTGCCGAAGCTCCACATTTTGGTCCGTTATAAAATACAGTATATTTATCCAGGCTTTTAGCCAGATCAAGCATATCGCCATATCTGTTTAAGATCAATTGGTCAGTATGCTCATAAGCAGGTATAGTAAAATGCTCCGGAAATATAGGAAACGGATTAACGAGTAGCTGATAATCACCAAATGGAATTCCTTTTTGCTCCTTAGGTAAGTTAGCCGGACACAAAAAGCATTTTCTCTCCTGAATAGACTTTGCATCCACTTTAGCTGCTGATGATTGAATACGGGCAGGATTAAACTGTACTTTGATAATAAAATCATCGAATTGGAATTCTTTGGATTTTACACCTTTCAGTGCATCAAAATTGGTTTTAGCCAGAGGCCATTCATCAAGTTGATCCCGGAGTAAATCTTTCGCTATTTTTGAAGTTAAGTTCATACTTTTTTTTGTTTAGATCAAAAAGTGAGAGCCTTATCATGAGTAGTTTTTCTGACTCTCACTTTTTCAAAACTTGTTTAACTACAATTTGTCACTTGCTCTTATTTAAAGCAATACGAGCTTCTACTTCCCATGTACGGATTCTGTCTTTATATGTATTGTGTGCATTCATTTTTACGATATCCAGCGAGGCATCTGAGTTATCATCCCAACGGCGGCATAGATATAATACATCATATATGCGTCCTATCTGATACTCTCTGGAGAAATACAATCCCAATGCATAATCTTCACCATAGCTGGTATTTGGTACTTTTATATCTCTCAGTACCGGAGTATAGAAAGCGCGGGGAGCTCCAAGTCCGTTGATTCTTAAAGCATTGTTTCTTCCATTTTCGGGTGTCCATTCTTTATGGTCGATAATTCCCGGAGGTATCATATTCATATCGAAGTCGGTAAGCATATATGTCCCAACTACCATAGCACAATTTTGTGCGTAAAATGCATCCACTATTTTTTGTAAAGTATTTTCATCGGAATATACATCATCACTATCTAATTGTATAGCAAATTTACCGCATTTAGGATGGTGAACACCCGCATTCCAACACCCGCCGATTCCTAATTCTTTATTCTCAGGGATAACGTGGATTAAGCGCTCGTCGGAAGCGAATTTATCTATCGCTTCTGTTGTTCCGTCAGTAGAATAATTGTCTACCACAATAAGGTTGAACTTAAAATTGGTCTTTTGATTTAACACTGATTTTATCGCATCAGCAACTGTTCGTATACGATCTCTTACTGGGATAATAACGGAAGCTTCATATTCAAATTCAGATTGGTTGAACTCTACTTTCTTGAATTCAGGAACAAGGTATGCACCTATTTTCTTCAGATGATCGGTACAGACTTTCTCCATTTCTATTTGCATATCCCTGTTTTTCGGGTCTACATAGTCGAATATTTTCTCCCCACTTTTACGGGTGTCGTTCTCCACCTCTGTATACAAATATTCGTTGATATGTACAAGTTCAGCTCCTTGTGATACTTTTAAGCGCAGGTCATATAATCCTGCAAACTTATACGCTGTATCCATTTCAGAAACAGCCTTTTTCAGGCTTTCTGATTTATATATCAGTACAGAACCAAAATTGAAATCATCGCGCAGACTACCCTTCTGATAAGCAATAACAGGGCTGTTTTTCTTTTCGTCGTTTGCCGACTGATAATGGTCTGCATATACTAATCCTGCACCCGAGTCTTTGGCTATTTGCAGCATGCGATCGAGAGCAAACATGCCTAATCGAAGATCTGCCGGTTTGGTATAGATTAATGTATATTCAGTATTTGCTTTAGATGCTATTTTCTTTATTGTTTCGGTCGACCGTAATGAATCTATATTGATTATCTCACAGTCATCTACCATATCTTTACAGTTGTTATCTGTTAGTAAAAATACTTTACCAACAAGACTGGATGATTTTAAAGAAGCTATAGTTGCTCTAACTTGGTCCGTGCTTTGAAAAGGTATAAAACAATTGATTTTCATTTTTGGTTATTTATTTAGATTGTGATTATTCTTCATATAATAAATATGGTTTACGCTGTTGTTTGAACTTTTCAACATCATCTTTCCACATTTCCTTAATTTCATCTGCTGATTTACCTTGTACAATCATTTTCCTTACATAATCAACGCCAATCAGATTCTCAAAGAATGAGGTGAAAAATTTATTTCCCATTTTCAGATTCTTATAAGCGTCTATTATGTAGGAAAGATCGATACCTTTTGTATATATATTTTCGTCAGGTATATTTCTTAAATCTACTCCAAAACATTTTTGATTTAGCAGAGGAGGATTCTTTGCTCCGGGGATGCTTTTGGGTGTAAAACTAAATGTATATCCTTTCATTTGAGGGTGTCCATATACCTGGAACGGATAAGATGTCCCTCTACCCAGGCTCACAGGTGTGCCTTCAAATAAGCATGTGGATGGATACAGATATATTGATTTCATATTTGGCAGATTAGGCGAAGGTGCTATCGGTAGTTGGTACATTGTCTTATGCGTATAGTTTTTGCATTTCACTATTGTTATATCACATTTTTTCGACTCGGGCAGCCAACCTTCTCCATTGATCATTAGAGCCAGTTCTCCCAGAGTCATACCATGTACTACGGGGATTGGCAGGTATCCTACACCTGATTTGTATTTCATATTCATTATGGGACCATCTACATAATGCCCGTTTGGATTTGGTCTGTCAAGTATGATCATCGCTTTGTTATATTCTGCGCACACGTCCATCAATCTGAACATTGTTATATAATAGGTGTAAAATCTTAGGCCTACATCTTGAATATCAAATAAAAGAACATCGAAAAGTTCCATTGATTGTTTGCTGGGTTTTCTACTTTTTCCATCATACAGTGAACGAATTGGAATTCCTGTTTTTTTGTCAACAGAACTGGCAACATGTTCTCCTGCATCGGCATTTCCTCTGAATCCGTGTTCCGGAGAAAATATAGCTGTTACATTTATATTCTCTTTTACTAATATATCTACTACATGCTGATCCTTTATCATACCGGTGTGATTAGAAACCAGAGCAACTCTTTTCCCTTTTATTAAGGGGAAGTACTCATTTATAGATTCTGCTCCTGTTATGACTTGACCATTTTGCGCATTAATAACCAATGTGCATAAGAATAGCAGTGTTATATTAATTAATCTTTTCATAGTTTAATCCTTTAATTTGTTTTTAATTGCCAAAGATAAAAGATTAGAGATTATAATGATATGTGGTTCTTATTTTGTTGGATTATTGAGCAAATATAAGATGATATATTTAAATTGAATAATTTCTACTTTGTTAAAATCATTAAATTAACAATAATTTGTATTTATATACAAATATTTAATTATTTATATTTATTGAATCTGATTATTGCTAAATATTTCTATATATAGATTTCTTTTCAGGCTTCTGTGTTCTTCTATGTTCTAATTTTAATGCATATTGTATTTAATAAATGTGAAAATATATGTATGATATAAAAATATAATTCTTATTGTATTTATTATTTGTATATTAAAATACTTTTAATTAGATATTTATATATAATTCATAGTTTTATTAATGTAAAAATATACAAACTAAATATAATAAATATTAAAATAATTAAATGACTCTAAAAAGATATATAAAAACATTTTATATTTGTAAAGCTCTAAATCGAATAGCGATCTTAATTATTCCAATAGTTTAAGACTCATTTCTCAAAATATGTATAACCTCTATAAAACGAACTTATGAAAAAAAAGCTTTGAATCTGGTCTAGTCTAGTCTTTAAATCTTCTCATGTTTTAGTACTTATTGTTGAATCGGGAATCTGCTCATAAAATGTATGATAGCTCAGTGCTATTAATTCACAGTAAATAGGGAAAGTATCAAAATAATTAATAAACAAAGTATTATGAATAACTCAAAAACACACATGAAAATTCTTTGTTTGTTGGCCATCGGGCTAATTTGCTCGTCTGTAGGAAATATATATGCTTACAGTCTGAAATCAGATGGTGTTGTGGAACAACAACAAGCAAGAGTTACAGTTCAAGGGAAAGTTATAGATTCACAGGGAGAACCCTTAGTGGGAGTTAGTGTAACGATAAAGGGAACTACTAATGGAACTATGACTGATATAGATGGGGCATATAGTATTGCAACGACTTCTGATGCTACATTAGTGTTTACTTATATAGGATACAAAGCTCAATCGATTGCTGTAGGTAATCAGACAAATATCAGTATAACAATGGAAGAAGATGCCCAGATGATGGATGAGGTAATTGTTGTAGGATATGGAGTGATGAAAAAGAGTGATGTTACAGGAGCTATATCTTCAGTAAAATCCGATGCGATATCAAGACAACCTGTAGCCAATGTAGCACAGGCCTTGCAGGGACAAGTTCCGGGTGTTATCGTTACATCAAATTCAGGAGCTCCAGGTGGTTCTATAAATGTACGTATCAGAGGTATTGGTACTGTTAATAATTCAGACCCATTATATGTAGTCGATGGAATGCCTGTAAGTAACATCGATTACCTTAGTACGTCAGACATACAGTCGATGGAAATCTTAAAAGATGCCTCGGCTACAGCTATTTATGGAGCCAGAGGTGCAAATGGTGTGGTGTTGATCACGACTAAACAAGGGAAAGCGGGTAAAACAACTGTAACATTGGATGCATATTATGGGGCAAGTAAGGTTGTTAATAAACTCGACTTACTGGATGGACCTCAATGGTATGATCTACAGACAGAGATAAATAAAGTAAGAGGAAGTGCTCCTATCGATCTTTCTAAGGTAGATCGCAACACTTCTACAGACTGGATGAAAGAAATTACACGTACTGCTGCTATTCAAAGTTATAATCTGGGAATATCAGGTGGTATGGTTGATGAATATACATACAATTTGGGGGTAGGATATATTGATCAGGAAGGTACGATTAAAAAAACAGACTATCAACGTCTTTCTTTTAGACAAAATATAGAGAAAACGATTATTAAAAAGACTCTGGTATTAGGGACAAATCTGAATATATCTCAATCCAGAACGAATAAAATTCTGGAAGGAAGTAATACTGTCGGTATTGTAAACTCTGCAATCAAGCTAGAACCTGTAATTCCTGTACGTGATGAGGATGGAAATTATGGATTTTCTCCATATGTAGACTATAATAACCCTGTAGCTGATATTGACTTTACAAATAATAAAAGTAAAACAACCAGTATCGTTGGAAATATATATGCTGACCTGAATTTTTTGAAATACTTTAAGTTCAAATCAAGTTTCGGTGTGGATATGAGAAAAACCGATGATTATATATTTAATCCTACCTACGAAGTTTCCAGTTATCAGAAAAATCCTGTGAATATGGTTACTCGCGGTTATCTTAAATCTGATTATTTTGTTTGGGAAAACACATTAAATTATACAAGGACATTTGCTGAAAAACACAGTGTGAACGCTCTTGTCGGTTACACCAGAGAATGGGGACGCACAGAAACACTAGAAGGCTCGAAAAAGAATACACCAAATAATGATTTTGATTTACAATATCTGGATGCAGCACAAGATGGATCTTCAGCAACAGCTGTAGGTACTGCATATGAGTCTGCTTTGATTTCTTATCTGGGACGTATCAACTATGATTTCGATGATCGTTATCTGTTTACGGCTTCTATTCGTCGCGATGGTTCTTCCAGATTTGGTAGTGATCATCAATATGGTAACTTCCCTTCATTTGCTTTAGGATGGAAAGTTTCGAATGAAGATTTCTTTAAAAACCTGAATGCAGGATGGGTGTCTTCTTTAAAATTGAGAGCCGGTTGGGGACGTATAGGTAATCAGAATATAGATAACTATATGTATCAGAACTTATTATCTTCTAATATTCAATATTCATATTTATTTGGTAATGGTTCGGCTCAACAATTATATCAGGGCTTGGTTGCCGTAAAAATGGGTAATGCAAATGTAAAATGGGAAACGACAGAGTCAACCAATATCGGACTTGATGCAAACTTCTTAAGTGGTCGCTTGACATTTAGTGGTGAATATTATTATAAGAAAACAAAGGACATGTTAATTACCGAACCTATCCCTAATTACTTAGGATTTGAAACTGGTCCGATGACGAATATTGGTAGTGCTGAAAATAAAGGATTTGAATTCAATATAGATTGGCGCGATCAGATCGGAGATTTCAGTTACAATGTCGGATTTAATATCTCTACAATTAAAAACAAAATGTTAAGTATTGGTAGTGGTTCTCCAATAACAGGGGGCGCTTTAAGAAATGGTAATGCAACATTAACCCGTGTGGGAGATCCTATAGGAGCATTCTACGGTTATAAGACAAATGGACTGGTACAAACTGAAGCACAACTTACTGAAGTAAGGAAACTACAACCAAATGCACAACTAGGAGATGTCGTTTTTGTAAATACAAATGGAGATGAATCATTAAATGACCAAGATAAGGTTGTAATAGGAAATCCTATTCCTGATTTTATTTATGGTATCAATCTAGGATTCGGTTATAAAGGATTTGACCTGAATATGCAATGGGGAGGTACATATGGTAATGATATATTTAATGCTATGCGTTATTATACATATGATCTTTCTTCTGTGACAAATAAAGATGTGGCTGTATTAAACTATTGGAGACCGGACAATACAAATACAAATATACCTCGTCTGGCTGGTAGTGATGTGAATGATAATATGCGTATTTCTGACCGCTATGTAGAGGATGGATCATATTTGCGTTTGCGTAATATCCAATTAGGCTATACATTCCCTGTGTCTTTTTCAAAGAAAGCTTATATGCAGAAGTTGAGAATATATGTAACAGGACAAAACCTGTTTACATTTACGGACTATAGCGGAGCAGACCCTGAAGTTGGACAGATTACTTCAACTAACTATTTAAGTAGAGGTGTTGATATCGGTACATATCCACAGGCTATGACTATAACAGGTGGCGTGAGTATAACATTTTAATTAAAAAGGAATATGACAATGAAAACAAATAAAATATTATGTTTATTTATCGGACTCAGTATGTTCCTGATGAATAGCTGTGATGATGCCCTAGATAAAAGTAAGTTAGGAAGCCTTACTACCGATAATTTTTTCAAAACAGAAGAAGAAGCTTTCCAATCTTTGACCGCAGCTTATTCAGATATGAAAGACTACCGGTATACATGGACATTGTGGGCATTTGGTGATATATTATCCGATGACGCTACTTATAGTGGTTCCGATGCCGACGTTTCCGGGTATGCACGTATGGAAGCTTACGATTATCCTGCTGATAATGGACGTATATTAAATAGATATATGTTATGCTACAGGGCTATAAATAAGGCTAATCAAACCATAGATGGCATTAACAAGATGGATGATGCATTATTCTCTGTTTACAAGAAAAATGCATTACTAGGCGAGGCTCTTTTTCTCAGAGGATATTTCTATCACGAATTAGTAAAATGTTTTGGTGATGTACCTTTATTGACTGCAACTCCTACTGTTGCGGATAAAGGGAAACCCCGGACACCTAAAGCTGAAGTATATGCTCAGATTGAAATTGACCTGAATGCAGCTGCAGCAGCATTGCCACGTCGCTCTGAAGTTAACTATGCAGATTATGCAGGTCGTATTACACAAGGTGCTGCTTATGCAATGCTTTCCAGAGTATATCTGTATGAAGAAAAGTTTGATGAAGCTAAAACGGCTGCATTGAAAGTAATAGAATCCGGTGATTACAAACTTGTAGATGATTATGGTTATCAGTTTACTTTGGCTGGAGAGCATAGTACTGAATCTATTCTGGAGATAAATCATTACGATTCGCCTTCACAATCGGCTGCAACAAGTAATAACGGTAATTTCCATGTGTTGATGATGATGCCGTTCGGAGTAACTTACGGTTACGGAATCAATCAGCCATATCAGGCTCTGGCAGATGCATTTGATGCAATTGGTGATACAGAGAGAAAAGATGCAACTTTGTTGACCGAAGATGACCTGAAAGCATGGGAGTCTGCAGAAGATTTTGCGAAACTGGAACGTAACAGAACTGGTTATTTTAATCAAAAATATTATTTGCCTCCAAGTGAACGCTCTAAAGAAATTAGAAATAATCCACTGAATATCCAGCTTATCCGTTTGGCTGAGGTATATTTAAATTATGCAGAGGCTTGTACCAGAGGTGCAACAAAGAACGAAGGGGAGGCGAAGAAGTATTTGAAACTGTTGCGCGACAGGGTTGGATTACCGGCTATTACATCATCAGGAGATCAGTTAGTTGAAGATATTCTGAAAGAAAGACGTCTGGAACTTGCAATGGAAGGATTCCGTTTCTGGGATGTGGTTCGTTTTGGTAAAGGCCCTCAATTATTTAAAGGATTTGTAGCCAATCGAGATGAAATATTGCCTATACCTCAAGATGAAATTGATAAAAATAATGGTATCATTACTCAAAACCCAAGATAAATTTTGTTATTTTTCATTTTAGAATATTTACAGAGGGATTCGTCCCTCTGTTCTTTTAATAATATACAATGAAAAAAAGTTTAGCTTTACTTACTTCTATTTTATTTATCTCATGTTTTTCAATCCATGAAATAAAAGCACAGGATATTTCAGAACATATTCGTTCCGAGATAGGAAACTACCTTACAGGGTTTGCTAATAAAGATGTAACTGTCGGTAAGGTGAAAATAGATTCGGTTGACATAAAAAAGAAAACAATCAGTTTATTTGCCGGAGTTAATTTGTCATATATACCTGTTAATCAAAAGGATGTAGAGGATGTCTATTCCCGAATAAGGGATATCCTCCCATCTGAATATAAAAAATATAAATTAGAACTCATAACTGATACTCAAAAGATTGAAGATCTTGTTTTATTTGCCCGAAACAAAAAAGATTTATTCGCGAATAAATTAGACAAACCTCTGATTAGGAATTTATCAAAACCATATACAGCCGGGAAAGGATTAGAAAACCATCACTTGGCATTGTGGCAGAGTCATGGATGGTATTATGAGCAAAAACTGGCACGATGGGAATGGCAACGCGCTCGTGTACTGCAAACGGTGGAAGACTTGTATACGCAAAGTTATGTATTGCCATATTTAGTACCTATGCTGGAAAATGCAGGGGCAAATGTATTATTGCCACGCGAAAGAGATATTCAAAAACATGAAATAATAGTAGACAACGATAAGGTTAAAAGTAATTCCATTTATAGAGAAGAAAATGGAAAAGACAGCTGGACAGCTGGCTTACTAGAAGGGTTTGCAAATTTGAAAGAGTCATATCTGGATGGAGAAAATCCATTCAGATCGGGCTCTTATCGTCAGGTGAAAACAATAAGCAAAGGTGATGAAAGCTTTTGTGAGTGGATTCCCGATATACCGGAAAAAGGCCAATATGGGGTGTATATTTCATATAAAACTTTAAAAAACAGTGCAGATGATGCCAAATATACAGTTTATCACTTAGGGGGAAAAACCGAATTTAGTATTAACCAGAAAATGGGTGGTGGAACATGGATATTCCTGGGCTTTTTCTCTTTTGACAAAGGAGTAAATGAAAATCTAAAGATTGTTCTTAGCAATAAAAGTAATAAAGCCGGACGCGTAATTACGGCAGATGCTGTAAAGATAGGAGGGGGAATGGGTAATATTGCCCGCTTACCTCATTCAAGTGGTGTAGTTACTGATAATGCAAAAAGTTCTGAATCTATTGATGCTGACAATATAAAGAAGCTTCCTGTTATAGACTATAAACCGGAAATAAGTGGTTATCCGCGGTATACCGAAGGAGCCAGATATTGGCTACAGTGGGCTGGGGCACCGGATAGTGTTTATAATAAGAGTGAAAGTAAGAATGATTATACCGATGACTATCAAAGCCGGGGCTTCTGGGTGAACTATATAGCAGGAGGTTCTTCTGTTTTACCTAAGAGCGATGGGTTGAATATTCCGGTCGATCTGGCAATGGCCTTTCATACCGATGCGGGAACAACATTTAATGATTCTATTATTGGGACATTGGGTATATATATGACACATCATAATGAAGAGATATTTGATAATGGTAAGTCTCGCTGGGCATCCCGCGATCTCACTAATATTATTATGGATGAGATTGTGAAAGATATACGGTTAAAATACGAACCGGAATGGACACGCAGGCATATGTGGAACAGGTCATACAGTGAGGCCCGTGTACCCAATGTGCCTACTATGCTTCTTGAGCTATTATCGCATCAGAATTTTGCTGATATGAAATATGGTCTTGATCCACGTTTCAGGTTTACTGTTAGCAGATCTATTTATAAGGGGATGCTTAAGTTTGTGGCTTATCAATATGGAAATGATTTTGTCGTACAACCATTACCTGTTACATCTTTCAGTGCAGAATTTTCAGGTGATACACAAGTAAAGCTAAACTGGGTTCCTGTGAATGATGTGTCGGAACCGACAGCAACGCCGGATAGATATATTATTTATACCCGTATTGGTGATGGTGACTTTGACAATGGACAGATTGTAAGTAAATCCAATGCTATTTTGCCGATAGAAAAAGATAAGATTTATAGTTATAAAATAGCTGCTGTAAATGACGGAGGTGAGAGTTTCCCTTCAGAGATACTCTCGGTTTGCCGTAAATCAAACGAAAAAGGACAAGTGTTGATTGTGAATGGTTTTGATCGTATATCAGCACCATATAGTTTCGCATCTACAGATAGTATTGCAGGATTCTTAGACTTTATAGATCATGGTGTGCCTGATAAGGTAGAGTATAATTATATTGGTAACCAGTACGAATTCAGAAGGATTATTCCCTGGATGGATGATGATGCTCCCGGATTTGGTGCCAGTAATGCTAATTTTGAGTCAAAGGTAGTTGCAGGAAATACATTCGATTTTCCTTCTATTCATGGTGCTGCTATTGCCTATGCCGGGTATTCTTTTGTATCAGCGAGCCGCGATGCCATTGTTTCTGATAAAGTGGATATGAAATCATATAAACTGGTTGACCTTATATTAGGAAAGCAAAAACAAACAAAAATAGGAAGAGGTGTTTATCCTGCTGAGTTTAAAACTTTCCCTGTAGAATTACAAAATAAGATCACTGAATATTGTAAGCAGGGAGGTAATATATTTATTAGTGGGGCCTATGTAGCCTCTGATTTGTGGGATACTGAAAACCCATTGAAAGAAGATCAGCAGTTTGCTGCTGATATATTGAAATATAAATGGCGTGTTGACAGGGCTGCTGTAGAAGGTAAAGTGAAATGTATTGCCTCTCCACTTCCTGTATTATCAGGAAACTACGAGTTCCATTCGAAGCTGAATGCCGATTGCTATGCTGTAGAATCTCCTGATGCCATAGAGCCTGTGGGCGAGAATAGCTATACAATATTCAGGTACTCGGAAAATAATCTGAGTGCGGGTGTTGCTTATAATGGAAGTTATAAGACATGTGTATTGGGATTCCCTTTTGAGGTAATTAAAGATGAGAAAGAACGATATGATCTTATGTCAAATATTCTTTCATTCATATTTAAATAAATGGTTGATATCTAAACTGAAAAGGACACATGTAAATGTGTCCTTTTTTATCTTATAATAATTGCCCGTTTTCGCGGTGGTATTCAATCAGCCCCTTTATAGGGTTCTCAATTATCACATCTATATAGATGCCAATGTCCTGTGCTATTTCCCTCAGTATGAATGAATACATTTTGGCAACCGAGCCAACAAAGCGTATCGGATATTCAGTATATTCATATTGTAGAATATTTCTTTCAAAAAAAGATCTTAAGTTCTTGCGAACGAGATTGTTCACATAAGGGTGTTCGAGATATTCGTATAAGAAAAAAGAAAGGACTGATAAAAGCTTGTTGGGGAATGGTTTAGAGTAGATGTAATCCATTATTTCATCTGGCTCGATCTTGTATTTCTTATAGAATGGGTCTATTAATTCCTTGGGTGCCAATCCCTTTAAACAATCGGATAAAAAGGCTTTGCCTAATGATGCTCCACTTCCTTCATCACCAAGTATATATCCTAATGATTTGACATTCTTAACGATTTCATTTCCATCATAAAAACAGGAATTTGAGCCTGTGCCTAAAATGCATGCTATGCCTGCTTCATCCTGAAACAATGAACGGGCGGAGCCTAGTAAATCACTTTCGATAATAGATGGTGTTTTGAATTGTGCCTCTAATGATGCCTTTACAAGACCTTTCTTTTCAATGGAGGAGCAACCTGCACCATAAAAATAAATGTTACTGAATTTTGTCTTAAAGAATATAGGTGGCAATTGCAAACGGATCAAACGGCTGATCTCTTTTCTTGTTTGGAAAAAAGGATTAACACCGTCCGACAAGAAATGTTCTGCAATTCCACTTCTGTCAACCATGCACCATTCGGTTTTTGTAGAGCCACTTTCAGCTAATAATATCACGTATTTTTATATTAGTTATGGTAAATATGCGCAAAGATAGAACAAAATAAAATACAGGAATCTATCTTTATATCTAAATAAAATTATCAAAGCTTCTCAACACCAATACCCGGAGTATCATCCAGATGGAGTTTGCCTTTTATCACAGTCGCACCTTTGAAACAGTCGTTACTTATAAGTAAATTACCATCCAGGTCTGCCCAGTCTACAGCTGGCGAAATCTGTGTTGCTGCTGATATAGCACACGAAGTTTCGGTCATACAACCTACCATTACCTGCATATTGGCGGCACGTGCAACAGTAAGGATTTTCCAGGCTTCGCGCATTCCGGTACATTTCATCAGTTTTATATTTACACCTGTAAATGCCCCTTTTAGCCGCAGTACATCGTGTAAGCGCTGGAATGATTCGTCGGCAAATATAGGTAATGGACTCCGCTCTGTAACCCAGGCTGCATCTTCCAGGTTATACTTGGGCATCGGTTGCTCTACCATGACTATACCACGTTCTTTCAGCCAGTTTATCATATCCAGAGCATAATGTTTATCTTTCCAGCCCTGATTGGCATCTACAGCAATCGGTTTATCGGTTACACTGCGTATGGCCTCGATCATCTGCTTATCATTATCACGTCCCAGCTTTACTTTCAGTATATTATACAATGGGGCAGCTTCTCTTGTTTTTTGTTTTACAACTTCATCTGTATCAATTCCTATTGTGAAGGTTGTAGACGGTGTTTTTTCTTTATCAAGTCCCCATATTTTATACCAGGGTTGTCCCATTATTTTACCTGCCAGATCGTGCAAAGCAATGTCGATTGATGCTTTTGCAGCAGTATTGTTTTCTGTTATTTTGTCTATATAGTTAAGTATATCTTCCAGTTCGAATGGACTCGAGAATTGTTCCAGATTTACTTTTTTTAGAAATTCGATTACGGAGGCCTGTGTTTCTCCCAAATAGGGTGGGAGGGATGCTTCCCCATAGCCGGTTATGCCATCATATGTGATTTCTGTCAGCACAACAGGGGTTGTGGTGCGTGATGAATTGGCTATTGTGAATACATGACGCAACTGTAAATCATAAGATTTGAAGCTTAGCTTCATTTTCTTATTCAGAGAAACTGTTTTCTTGTTATTCAAGGAAAATGCTTCTAAAGGATTTCCTGCTAAAATTCCTGTTCCAATGGCTGTAAATGCAGCCGCTTTTAGAAATTTCCGTCTTGATTGAGGCATGATTTATAGTATTAGGTTTATTTGTAAAAAGAATTACCTGAAATAGACCAGATGCCTGATCCTTCCTTATCTACAGCTCCGATAATACGTGATGCCCTGATAAATTCTTTAGTGTTTGTTTCATCATAATCAGGGTCTGCAGGGTTTAGGCTGCTTATTCTGATATATCCCGAAGCATGAATAAATTTATTATTGCCTATATAAAAGGCAACATGACGTACACGTTCCTTTTTATCTTTTTCTGCTTTTTTACCAAAGAACATAAGATCTCCTACTTGTAGGTTTTTATATCCTTTGCTTATATCTACAGGAATCCCCGTATATGCTTGTTGTGAGGCGTCGCGCATGAGTATGATGCCATGCATGAGCATTATTGTTTTAGTAAACCCGCTACAGTCCATTCCTTTAACAGATGTTCCTCCCCATACATATGGGATTCCCATCAGTGTATAAGCTTTTTGTACAAAACTATCTCCTGTAATGTTAACAGAAGCTAGCCATTCATTGTAAGGTTTGCTCTGATTTTTTAAGATATAACCAATACGGCCGTCGGGATATGAAACTTTGTAAAAGTCTCCACTATCTCCTTCAAGTTTCATGATATTATTACTAACCAGATCAGATACAGTTTGGCTTTTTGTATCCGGTTCTTTATATGAGAAACCAAAATAGTCTGTGAATATTACCTTTTCAGATTTTTTCCAGCTTTCATATTCCGGTTTTGTCATTGGTTGGTAGTTTATCTCCTGTGTCCATGCTATATATCCGTCGGGAGTCTGTATCCGGCTCCATCTGTCTTTTTGCAGTATTCTGATTGGGGTTCCTAGTGTAGCCTGAGTGGCCATCTCTGCCGAAAATTTGCCTTCGACGCGTATATCTGCAACCGATAGAGTGATTACACCATATGTTTTATCTCCCAAGTCACTCTCAGGTAATAATTTTATTTTATCTACAAAGTCCGATCCGTAAGCTTCTTTGGCTTGTCTGATCACTTCATTATATGCAGTTACATCGGAAGTTACTCCTTGTAGAGTTGGTCTTCTGTTGCTATCATCGACTTTTACATCAAAAACTTTTATTCTTTTATCGGGAATATATTGCTCTTTGACATTGTTGACAATAATGTCTAATTCGGAATGTTTATATACAGGTTTGTCTTGTGCATATAATATGTTAGAACACAATATTATAATGAAGAATATATATAGTTTATTCATAATTGTTGATTTGCTGTAAATATTATCGATGTGATAATACAAATATAAGTAAAACTAGTGTTTTTAACTATATTTTCAATCTTATTTTTTTTCACTTTAGGTTAAAATAATTGAAAATATGTATCTAATTAAAAATATCCTATAATGAATTTATATATTCTTTAAAATATACTGCACACTTTGCTTTTATTCAAATACTGATTCGCATGAAATATTAAGATTCTGTGATACGATCTTTGTCATTCTGAATGTAGTGAAGAATCTCGATCCTCCAGACACGAGAGTTTGGCTCCGCTTCGCTCTGCCGATTTTCAATTCACTCCGTTCAACATGACAAAGAATGAAGATACTTTCGAGACAACCTCATTATATGATTTTTAACTTATAATCCAATTATTATCTTATATAAAGAGCTCTTTGTTTAGATGATAATGTAACAATTGAAAACGGACTAAAAACTGTTACTTTTGTCACTTTTTTATATTTTATAGTTGATTTATAGTAAGTTATATTTATTGAAGTATCATTTTATTTGTTGCTTTTTATGGAAAATAAACTTTTCAACAGGCTGTAATCTTTTAATGTTTTTTGTTGCTGCCTCTCGATCAAAATTTCTTTCTTTGTAAGAAGAAAATGCAATAAGTACTTGATCATATATTTTTGAATCATAATCACTTATTATTACTCATTTATCAAAAAGTGTCTTCGATTTTATGAACGATAATGTACTCGAAAAACTGAAAGTATTGGCAGAATCAGCAAAATATGATGTTTCCTGTTCTTCCAGTGGCACTGTCCGCAATAATAAAGCGGGCGGACTGGGCAATACGGTAGGTGGAATGGGTATATGCCACAGCTTTACAGAGGATGGGCGATGTGTCTCATTACTGAAAATAATGCTTACTAATTTCTGCATCTATGATTGTGCTTACTGTATCAATCGCAGAAGTAATGATATAAGAAGAGCTACTTTCACGGTGAACGAACTGGTCGATCTGACAATTGAATTTTATAGGAGGAATTATATCGAGGGGCTTTTCCTTAGTTCAGGAGTGATCAATAATCCTGATTATACTATGGAGCGGATGGTACGTGTGGTAAAGAATCTTCGTGAGACTCATCGTTTTAACGGGTATATTCATATGAAAAGTATTCCCGGATCGAGTCCGGAACTGGTAAACGAAGCCGGACTGTATGCCGATCGTATGAGCGTAAATCTGGAAATACCAACCGAAGCGAACTTGAAGTTATTAGCTCCCGAAAAAGATCATCGTAGCGTGTATAAACCAATGCGCTATATTCAACAGGGAATGCAACAAAGTATCGAAGACCGTAAAAAATTCAGGAAGGCACCCCGTTTTGTTCCTGCCGGACAAAGTACACAAATGATAGTAGGGGCTACGAATGAAAAAGATAAAGATATTTTACGGGTTTCTTCCATACTTTATCAGCAGACTCAGATGCGGCGGGTGTATTATTCCGGTTTTATTCCCGTTAATAGTTACGATAGTCGTTTGCCGGCTTTGAAGCAGGCTCCGTTGGTACGGGAAAATCGTCTGTATCAGGCAGATTGGCTCATGAGGTTTTATGAATACAGAGCGGATGAAATTGTAGATGATTCGTATCCTGACCTCGACCTTGAAATTGATCCGAAACTTGCATGGGCACTTCGTCATCCTGAAATGTTTCCGGTGGATATAAATAAGGCGGATTATTCTATGATATTGCGTATACCCGGTATTGGGGTGAAGTCAGCAAAATTTATTGTAATGTCTCGCAGGCATGGGCGACTGAATGCTACTCATCTGAAGAAAATAGGTGTAGTGATGAAAAAAGCGCAGTATTTTATGACATGCAATGAACTGCCTATGTATACAGTAAATGAGGCTACACCCGAATATGTACGTAAAATACTGACTGAACCTAAGAAAAAGAAGAAAGATGACAGCCAATTGTCAATAATTTTTCCTGATAGTTAAATATGTTGGTATTCTTTTATGATAAAACCTTTGAAGGCTTGCTGACTGCAGTTTTTGATGCCTATAGCCGGAAAACATTTCCTGACAGGCTTTTGGGTATTGGAGAAATTGCACCTATGTTTATGACTGAAGAGTATACTGTAACTACAGCAGAAGATAAATCTGCACGTGTATGGAAGTCGTTAGAGAATAAGATGAGTAAGCTTGCACGTAATATGCTCACATATACATGGTTGTCGGAAGCAGAAGGTAGTGATGAGTTATTGTTTCGCTATATAAAGAAGACATTTGACAGTAAGGTGTCGATAGAAACCAACTTTGCAGATATAGATGTTCTTGAAGTTCATCAGTTGGCAAAAAAAGTGTCTCACGAAAAACATTACATAATACAGTTTGTCCGTTTCCAGAAAGCTGCTGATGATATTTTCTTTGCACCTATATCTCCGCAATATAATGCCTTACCTCTTGCTGTCGAGCATTTTAAAGACCGGTTTTCTGACCAGAAATGGGTTATCTATGATATTAAACGAAAGTATGGGTATTATTATGATCTGGATACAATGGTCGAAATGACCCTTGATAATGATGAACATTTGTTGAGTGGGAAGCTGGATGAAAAGCTAATGGCCGATGATGAAAAGTTATTTCAGGAATTATGGAAAGGCTATTTTAAATCAATGACTATCAAGGAACGTATAAATTTAAAACTACAAAGGCAGCATATGCCAAGACGGTTTTGGAAGTATTTGACTGAGAAACAATAATTTAGTTTCACTTTTGCAGAATATGTTCTACAAAAGTGAAACGATAATTATCCTTTTATCTATGCTTTATCTTCATTGAAACATTCAATATATGGATCACCTCCAACATCAGGAACATTAAGAGAGAAACTTAGTCCTTTGAAGCTTTTTACAGATATACCAGCAGTAGCATCTTCAAACCAGTTGCTTAATGCTTGCTCGTATGAATATCCTCCTCCTAATTCTTCCATTTGTTCCAACATTTCATAACATTCTGACAAAACACTACCAATCAAAAAGCTATATAAATGTCCAGACTTATTGCAATCTTCATCTTCATATGAGAATTCCATAGTATTCTTTTTATAATTCATATCCACATAGATACAGCAGAAGCCCAATCCTTCTTTTTCTTTGATACTTCGAAACTTCTTTATTGCTTTCTTTATGCCTTCAGTGATTAAAGGTACAAGGACGCCATTCGCAGTTGAGAAATATTCTTCACTTAATTCTTCATATTTATTCTCATCATCATCTTCTTCTCCTCCTCCATTGTCTTCTTCATACTCACTAAAAGATCTCTCTTGACAATGTGTAGGCTTTATGTTTTCATCTTCAAGGTATAAATATATATTTTTAATCAATGAAGGAAGAATTTTCTTTATGTCCTTATCTGGTTTTTCTTTCCATCTTCTTATTAAATTATCTGCAAACTATAAACTCCATTTATGCCAATCCGAAAGCTTATTTTGTCTTTGAGGAAGTGAAATTCCATTTTTTAGTTCAACATTTTCTCTTACTATTGCTATAATTGGGCATATTTCATGAATTTTTAGAAAAATTTGCTCCATTCCATTGTTAAAAAACTCATAGGGATTATTTTCTGTTTGGCTAAATTCCTCTATGACTTCATCAGCCTGAGGTCTAAGTAATACTAAGATTGAGCCCTCTATTCCTTTAAGTCTCAACTGATCTCGAAGAATCTCATGAATAAACATTATGGCTGGAACAAGGTCTGCTATCTGTTCAGACTGCTTCTTTGTTGGTTTTTGTTCGAAACAAATAAAATATTGAATAGTTTTATATGGGAATTCTTTAAATACTCCTGCTCCAAAAAATGGAAATACATATTGATTCATAATGGTTGTGTTAGTTGTGTTAGAATTTACTTTTCTCGCTAAAGATAAGAAAAAAAATGTCCACCCTTTCTATAACTATCTTAGTCAATACAATTTTTCAAAAAATAATCAAATAAGAGAAGAGGCTGAATTCAATCGAAACAGCCTCTTCCCTTATTTATTAATCTGATAGTACTTGTTATGATTTCAATCTGAAAACAATAGGCATAGTGAAGTATACTTGTACCGGATTTCCGCTTTGTTTACCCGGAACCCATTTAGGCATGCTCTTTATTACTCTTAAAGCTTCTTTGTCACAAGTAGGGCTAATTCCTTTTATCAATTCTATGTTGGTTATCTCTCCTGTCTTGCTTACTACAAATCGTACTGTAACGCGTCCTTGTACTCCCATTTCCTGGTCTACTACAGGATATTTAAGATTATCTGCTATAAATTTATACATTTCAGAGTCTCCACCGGGGAATTGTGGCATAACTTCGGCTCTTACAAATGTCTTAGGCGCATCTTCTGGTTCTTTAGTCCCGTTTCCACTGGCTAAACCGCGTTCTATTTCTTTACGGATTGCATCAGCATCTTTTGAACCATTTTCTACAGTGAAGGCTCCAATAGCATCATTTCCTTTTGCTACGTCATCCATGATTGCCATATCCGGATTATCATCTGGTACTTCTGTATCTTTAGTAATTGTCGGTGGCACAAACTTAGTCATGGCCATATACTTAGGAGGTTCCGGAACAGTTGGTTTAACAACTTCTTCTACTTTGTTTAATGGTGTATTATCTATATCCATTACTGTATATATATCTTTTACATTTTCTGCTCGTGTGCCTGTTGCCGCTTTCACAGTACTGATGATAGCAGGTAGTGCGGCTACGAATGAAACTATTAACAACATTATTCCAAAAGCGATGATATATCTTTTCCATGAAGACTGGCGTAATTCAAAAGCTCCATATGATTTGTTCTTTCCTTCAAAAATTATATCACACCATTCTGACGAGTTTAAGTTTACTGAGTTTTTCATATCTGTAAGTTTTAAAATGTTATACAATTGTTCTCTTTGTACTTAATAGATATGAAAGACTTTAAAATTCCATAAATAGGTATTAATTTTTTTTAATATGATAGATAAAAGCTCTTTTATAAATATTTACGTCGATATTTTTTCTTTTTTTGTTAACGAAAAACTTATTTATCAATACTTAATATATTACATTTGTAACTTAATATTTATTTAGGAAATGTCAGATTCAATAGTCATCATACCCACTTACAACGAAAAGGAAAATATTGAGGCTATCATCAGAACTGTATTCGATTTACCAAAGGAATTTGATATTCTGGTTATTGATGACGGTTCGCCGGATGGCACAGCTGCTATAGTAAAAGATTTGCAGCATGAATTCTCAAACAGATTACATATTATAGAACGTGCAGGAAAACTTGGATTGGGAACAGCTTATATAGCCGGTTTTAAATGGACACTGGAGCGTGACTATGGATATATATTCGAGATGGATGCTGATTTCTCTCACAATCCCAATGATCTACTACGTCTATATGATGCTTGTACCAATGATGGGGCCGATCTGGCAGTAGGTTCCCGTTACTATAGCGGTGTTAATGTTGTAAACTGGCCTATGGGGCGTGTATTGATGTCTTATTTTGCTTCTAGGTATGTTCGCATTATTACCGGAATGAAGGTGCATGATGCAACTGCAGGGTTTGTTTGTTACAGGCGTATTGTGCTCGAAACTATTGATCTTGATAATATCCGTTTCAAAGGCTACGCTTTTCAGGTAGAAATGAAGTATACAGCCTATTGTCTGAAATTTAAAATTAAAGAGGTGTCAATCGTGTTTGTAAACAGGATGCTGGGGACTTCTAAGATGAATTCCGGAATATTTGCAGAAGGTGTTTTTGGGGTTATTACCATGCGTTTGAGACAAATGTTTGGAGGAATACATAAAAAGAATTAAAATCTTATGTATCTTTGCTGTGTTTTTTAACGGCTTGAGAATGAAAATAATTTGTGTAGGTCAAAACTACCAATCGCATAATAAAGAAATGAACAGGGCATTATCCAGTAAAGATGATGATCCTGTTCTTTTTATGAAGCCTGAGACTTCGCTTTTAACAGGAGACAAAAAGGATTTTTATATTCCCGGTTTTTCGTCTGAGATACATTATGAAACCGAAGTTGTAGTAAAGATAAATAAGATGGGGAAGAATATTGCTGAACGTTTTGCTCATCGCTATTATGAAGAAATAAGTTTGGGAATAGATTTTACAGCCAGAGATATTCAGTCAGAATTGAAAAAAAAGAGTCTTCCCTGGGAGATTGCCAAAGCTTTTGATAATTCTGCTGCTGTAGGCAGATTTATACCAAAAGAAAAATTTGGGAAGGCTATTGATAATCTAAACTTTTCGCTGAAAATAGATGATATAATTGTACAGTCGGCAAATACATCAGAAATGATTCACCCTGTAGATAAAATAATAGCATATGCCAGTCGTTTCTTTACATTAAAGACAGGTGATCTTATATTTACAGGAACTCCTGCCGGAGTGGGTAAAGTATCAATTGGAAATAAGCTAATAGGGGAACTTGAAGGCGAAGAATTATTGGATATAAATATTTATTGAGAGAAAAATGTTAAAAAAACAAGAGGAAACAATAAATAGTATAAAAAAGTGTTATCTATATATTAAGATTTAAGAAAGATACTAACAAACTATAATTAAACCTTAGCAAATTAAATTAATTACTTAAAAAATAGTAGAATAAATGAAGAGTTTTTTGAAAGTAGTCTTGCTTGTAAATATTTTTACATTAATTGCACTTGGTGCATATGCGCAAGATGATGTGAATCCGATAACTACGGGTGTACCATCGTTAGTTATAGCTCCGGACGCCCGAGGTGGCGGTATGGGAGATGCCGGTGTAGCAACGGCTCCGGATGTGTATTCCCAACATTGGAATCCGGCTAAATATGCGTTTAATCCGAGTAAGGCAGGATTTGGATTGTCATATACTCCTTGGTTAAGAAAGATTATAAACGACGTAGCTCTAGTATATGGTGTTGGTTATTACAAACTTGGTAATGAAAATAACCAGGCTATCAGTGCTTCTATCCGTTATTTCTCTATCGGAGATGTTAGTATTACTGACGGATATGGAGGCTTCCTTAATAGTGTATCCCCGTATGAGATGGCATTCGATATAGGCTATTCCCGTAAATTAACAGAAACGTTCTCTGGAGCCGTTACAGTTCGTTATATTCGTACAGACTATACAGGTGCTTCGGAAGGTACATCTGCAGGTAGTGCATTTGCTGCGGATATTGCAGGTTATAATGAATCATATATTACATTGGGACAATCTGAAAGTTTATTGAGCTTTGGTTTCAATATATCAAATATTGGTACCAAGATAGCTACAACTGGAGGAGAAAGACATGACTTCCTACCTACAAATTTACGTCTGGGTGCATCGTTAATGTATCCAATGAATGATGTAAGTACATTATCTGTTAGTTTAGATATAAATAAGTATCTTGTACCGACTCCTCCGGTTCAGAAAGAAGGAGAAACCGCATCGGAATTTGCTGACCGCATGCTTGATTATCGTGAAATGAATCCGATTTCCGGTATTTTCAAATCGTTTGGAGATGCACCTGGTGGATTTTCAGAAGAACTAAAAGAAATAATGTGGTCTTTAGGTGCTGAATATGATTATGATAATAAGTTCCGCTTGCGTACGGGTTATTTCCATGAGAATAAAATGAAAGGTAACCGTCAATATATGTCATTCGGAGCCGGATTTAAATTAAGTGCATTCCAGCTTGATGTAGCGTACATGATGGCTACAGCACAACAAAATCCACTGGATCAAACATTACGTTTCTCCCTTGGATTTGACATTGACGCAATGAAGAATTTATTTAAATAAGAACGTTATAATATAATGAAGGTTAGGGTAGGTTTTGGCTATGATGTACACCGTCTTGCAGATAATAGAGATTTATGGCTGGGGGGTATAAAAATAGAGCATAGTCAGGGACTTTTAGGACATTCTGATGCTGATGTACTTATACATGCTGTTTGCGATGCTATACTAGGCGCAGCTAACTTGCGGGATATAGGTTTTCATTTTCCGGATACAGCCAATGAATATAAGGATGTAGACAGTAAGATATTACTCAAAAAAACATTGGAAGTAATTACTGAAAAAGGCTATCGGATAGGTAATATAGATGCAACTATTTGTGCCGAACGTCCTAAAATAAATCCGCACATACCCCAAATGCAAAAAGTAATGGCAGAAATACTTCAAATTTCTGTTGAAGATATATCAATTAAAGCAACAACCTCTGAGAAAATGGGGTTTGTTGGGCGTGAGGAAGGTTTTGCCGCATACGCTGTTGCTTTAATTGAAAAGGAGTGATAATTAGACACAAAGAAGAAATGAGTGTGAAACCAAAAATTGAGCTTACAGCCGATGGGTCTCACACTCTTTTCGTATCCGAACTGAACGAACACTATCATTCGGTAAACGGAGCAATACAGGAATCTACACATGTATTTATCAACACTGGTCTACATGCCTGCGGTCGTGATGAAATCAATATTTTCGAAATTGGATTTGGTACAGGGTTAAACGCTTTTCTAACCTTGTTGAATATAAAGGATACACAAAAGAAGGTACATTATACAGGAATAGAAGCCTATCCTTTACCAGCCTCAATAATTAAAAACTTGAATTATACCGAAGGGCATTCCACCGAAGAGCAATATTTATATCATAAGCTACATGGTGCAGAGTGGGAGAAAGAAGTGGAGATATTGCCTAATTTCTACTTAACAAAAATAGAGGCTGACCTTACTCAGTTTAACTTTTCGTTTATCAAAGAACAAATTGATCTGATTTATTTTGATGCCTTCGCCCCTGATAAACAATCAGAAATGTGGACTCAGGATATTTTTAATCGATTGTATTCTATCACTAATCATCAGGGAATTCTTGTAACTTACTGTGCTAAAGGTGCTGTTCGCCGGATGATGCAGCAGGCCGGTTATAAAGTAGAACGCCTGCCGGGGCCTCCGGGTAAACGTGAGATGTTAAGAGCTACAAAACTTGTCTGATAGTTACTTTGAAAAAGTTAAGGCTTCATCTGATTTTTCTCTATCTGATAAAACTTATCTATATTTGTACTCACTTTATAAGCAACAATAAGTATTAAATAATATTTTCGAATCAACAAGCAATTGTTAGTTTGCTTATTAAAGTGGTAAACTGGGTCTGAGACCTTAATAATGGATTATCTATGAAGATTGGTAATATAATCTTTCCGGAAAACCCTGTCTTTCTTGCGCCGATGGAGGATGTGACAGATATGGGATTCCGCCTTGAATGTAAGCGCTTTGGCGCCGATATGGTATATACTGAATTTGTATCGAGTGATGCTCTCATTCGTCATGTGAATAAGACAAAGGAAAAGCTTGCTATCAGTGAAGAAGAACGTCCGGTAGCAATTCAGATATACGGGCGGGAAGTGGATGCAATGGTAGAAGCCGCAAGGATATGTGAAGAAGCCAATCCCGATATACTTGATATAAATTTTGGCTGTCCTGTGAAAAAAGTAGCAGGTAAAGGTGCCGGTTCCGGAATGATGAGAACTCCTGATCTGATGGTTGAGATAACTCAGGCGGTAGTAAAAGCAGTGAAAATACCGGTAACAGTCAAAACACGCTTGGGATGGGATAATGACTCTAAAATAATAATTGAATTAGCAGAACGTTTACAGGATACTGGAATACAAGCTTTGACTATACATGGGCGTACCCGTTCCCAAATGTATACAGGAGAGGCGGACTGGTCGCTTATTGGTGATGTAAAGAACAATCCACGTATGCATATTCCTATTATTGGGAATGGTGATGTAACTTCTCCTGAAATATGTAAACAGCGGTTTGAAGAAACAGGAGTTGATGCGGTAATGGTTGGAAGGGGAAGTATTGGTAGTCCTTGGATATTTGAAGAGATTAAACATTTTTTGAATACAGGGAATAGATTACCTAAAAAAGAATTTACATGGTACCTGGAGGTACTCAAAGACCTAATAAATAAAAATGTTGCTTATTCGGGTGAACGGGGCGGTATTATACATAGTCGCCGTCATCTGGCTGCCAGTTCTGTATTTAAGGGTATTCCCGATTTTAAAAAAATAAGGGTTGCAATGTTACGCACAGAATCTGTTGAAGAACTTTTTTCTATAATAGATAATATACCTAATCAGTTCCAATTAGATTGATTATGTTGAACAAACTGGCAGATCTTATTTCATATACAGCTTTAGCATCCGTTTTTGGTATTACCGCAGGCTTTATTTCCGTTGTATCTTTCGGTATATTTTATTTTACAACAGATATAATGTTTAAACAATGGGATGTGATATATCAGGTATTTTTTACAGTACTATTCTTTAGTATTCCACTGTTTATAACCCTGGCTGTTATTTGTGCTGTCAGAGCATATAAGAAAAATGAAAAGCTTTATGTATTGGGAATGATATTTGGTGTAGGGCCTACATTCTATGCAAGCTTTATATTTTTAATTTTTGTTTGGTATCTAATCTCTTTTTTATCTTAAGATTTCAATAAAGTAGCAAAGCTTTTATAACTTACAACTCACTTGCTAATAACTTATCACTTATTACTTTTTTTCTTATTTTTGTATTTCTAAAAATTACAACCTGTTTTATGGAACAAGAACTATCTATTTATAATACACTTACACGAAAGAAAGAACTATTCGAACCACTTCATGCACCCCATGTGGGAATGTATGTTTGTGGCCCTACAGTATATGGTGATGGTCATCTCGGGCATGCACGTCCTGCTATTACGTTCGATTTACTATTTCGGTATCTTACACATATAGGTTATAAGGTACGTTATGTGCGTAATATAACTGATGTAGGACATTTGGAGAATGATGCTGATACAGGAGAAGATAAAATAGCTAAAAAAGCCCGGTTAGAGCAACTCGAGCCAATGGAAGTGGTACAATATTACATGAACCGTTATCATAAAGCTATGGATGCTTTGAATGTATTGTCTCCTTCTATCGAACCTCATGCATCCGGACATATAATAGAGCAAATTGAAGCGATCAAAGAAATTCTGGATAGTGGTTATGCATATGAGAGCAATGGTTCTGTCTACTTTGACGTAGAAAAATATAATAAAGATTACGACTATGGTATCCTCTCTCATCGTAATATTGAAGAGATGCTAAATACCACACGTGAACTTGATGGTCAGGATGAGAAACGAAGTAAAGTGGATTTCGCTTTGTGGAAAAAAGCAGCTCCCGAACATATAATGCGTTGGCCTTCTCCTTGGAGCGAAGGTTTCCCGGGATGGCATATCGAGTGTTCAACAATGAGTATCAAATACCTTGGAAAGGAATTTGATATACATGGTGGGGGATTGGATTTGATGTTTCCGCATCATGAATGTGAGATTGCCCAGAATACGGCAATGGAAAAACATCAGGTTGTGAGATATTGGATGCACAACAACATGATTACTGTTGGTGGACAAAAAATGGGAAAATCATTAGGTAATTTTATTACATTAGATGAGTTTTTTACAGGTTCTCATAAAATGCTTACTCAGGCATATTCACCTATGACGATACGTTTCTTTATCTTACAAGCCCATTATCGTAGTACGGTTGATTTCAGCAACGAAGCTTTGCAAGCATCCGAGAAAGGATTAGAGCGTTTATTGGATTCATATGACAGAATATCCAGAATTCCGGAATCCGATACATCTTCTGTAGATATAAAAGGGCTGCGGGGTAAATGTTATGAAGCATTGAATGATGACTTAAATTCAGCTATGGCCATCGCCCATTTATGCGAAGGAAGTACCATCATAAATTCCGCTTGTGCAGGTAATATTACCCTGACTAAAGAAGATATATCTGAGTTGAAAGATCTGTTTGACGTGTTTTTCTTTGGTATACTAGGTATTCGTAATGATTCGATGGGTGTAAACAGTGGAAATAATGATGCCTTTGCCAAAGCCGTAGATATTCTGTTGGATATACGCCAGAAGGCAAAAGAAAATAAGGATTGGGCAACATCAGACCAAATAAGAAATGAACTTAGCAATGCCGGGTTCGAAATCAAGGATGGTAAAGATGGTGCTGAATGGAAGCTTAAGTAATAAGCAGCTCTATAAACAATAATCAGAATATTTATCTTATAAAGAGACTATATCTTTAGTTGAAAAGTAACAATAAAATATAGTCTTATACTTGTTACTTTTGTCACCTTTGTTACTTTTTGTAAAAGCATGATTGTAAAAGATATCCAGTTAGAATTAGAATCATATTCAATTCCTGAAAAGAAAGAATTCTTTCCTTCCTTTTTCAAAGCAGGTAAAGGACAGTACGGGGAAGGTGACAAATTCTTAGGAGTAGTCGTTCCTGATATCCGTAAGATAGCTAAAAAATATAGAGATATTCCATTTGATGCAGTTATTAGCTTGCTAGGGAATGAATATCATGAGTGTCGTTTATGCGCTTTATTGATCTTAGTAGAACGTTTTAAGAAAACTAAGAATATGGAGGGACGGAAGCAGATTTATGATCTCTATCTCTCGCAAACCAGACAAATAAACAACTGGGACTTGGTGGATATCAGTGCAAAAGATATAGTAGGTGAATACTTGGTTGATAAAGATCGTTCTGACCTGTATAAATTGGCTGATAGTTCTTTACTTTGGGATCAGCGGATAGCAATTATTGCTACATTTGCTTTTATCAGGCGAAACGACCATAAAGATATTCTCTTGTTATCAGAGAAATTATTGCCTCATAAACATGATCTGATGCATAAGGCCATTGGTTGGATGCTGCGTGAAGTTGGCAAAAGAGATAAAAATGCTTTAATAAACTTTCTGAATCTTCATTCTAAAGAAATGCCCCGTACAATGTTACGTTATTCGATAGAAAAACTTACGCCTGAAGAACGTACATTATACATGGAGAAATGATAAATTATCAGACATATACATTAAAAAACGGTCTCCGTATCGTACATAAACCTATCGAGGGAAATGTTTCTTATTGTGGGTTTATTGTAAATGCAGGTACCCGGGACGAAAAGCAAGATGAGTACGGTATGGCTCATTTTGTTGAACATATGTTGTTTAAGGGGACAAGCAAACGACGTTCACATCACATCATAAACCGTATGGAAAATGTAGGTGGTGAACTGAATGCATATACCAATAAAGAAGAAACTGTTATATATTCGATTTTTCTGGAACAACACTTTAGCCGTGCTATAGAATTATTATCAGATATTACCTTTCATTCTGTCTTTCCTCAAGCAGAAATAGAGAAAGAAATAGATGTTATTGTAGATGAGATACATTCATATGAAGATAATCCGTCGGAACTCATATTTGATGAATTTGAAAACCTCGTTTTTTATGAATCGGAAATAGGACATAACATATTAGGCGATCCGGACTCACTATCAACTTTCAATACTGAAAAGGCAAAAGTATTTGTAAACAGATATTATATACCTTCCAATGCAGTTTTTTTCTCATTGGGAAATACCGAATTTAAGAAAATAATATACTTTTCAGAAAAATATTTATCTGATTTGCCTGTATGCAAGCGAGTGGGGCAGAGGTCATCTCCAATGCAAATATCATCTGCTACCCAAAAAGAGCAGAAAGAAACTTCACAATCACATGTTTTGATAGGAGGACGTTCATATTCTTTAGATAATCCCAATAGAAGGATACTAAACTTACTTAACAATATATTAGGCGGACCGGGTATGAATAGCCGTTTAAATATATCACTGCGGGAAAAAAAGGGCTATGTATATAGTGTCGATTCATCTGTTACCTCATACTCGGATACAGGAATCACATCGATCTATTTTGGTAGTGATAAGCAAAATGTGGATAAGTGTATCAGCCTTGTTCATAAAGAGTTGAATAAGTTAAAAGACAATAAGTTAACTACAGCTCAATTGTATGCGGCAAAGAAGCAATTGATTGGGCAAATAGGAGTGATGAGCGATAACCATGAAAATATGGCATTATCTTTAGGTAAAAGTTTCTTACATTTTAATCACTATGATTCTTTTGAGGAAACTTTCAGTAAAATAGAATCAATAACAAGTGATCAGATTCTGGCTGTGGCTAACGAAATTTTTGATGAAAAGAACTTGTTTTCTTTAATATATAATTAATTATTCTAACTTTGCAGTAATATGCTGACTTTATGAAAATAGTTATAAAAATATCACTACTTATTAGTTTCTTTCTTTGTAGCATTACGGCTGTTAATGCTCAATATATACCTAAAAAAAGGCTTACAGTTGATATTCGTGCAGGAGTGAACATTTCTGAAATGGATATGTGGGATGCCGTAAATGAAGTAGGGGTTAATAAATTTAAGCAACCCAAAATTGGTTTAAATCTGGGGATTAATGTAAATTATAAACTTATAGATAATTTTCAGTTTCAAACCGGATTCTTTGTTACTAAAAAAGGTTTGAAACAACATATAAAAAAGGCTCCGGATGGTTTTGGGGCTTCTGATCCCAATATATATGTTCTGAATTACAGTGAGCGTAGAACTACTACAGGTAACTATTTACAGGTGCCATTCAATTTGGGTTATGAATTATATGTTACCAAACTATGGGCCTTTAATATTAATGCTGGAGCATATTTAGCCTATGGCTATAAAGGAAAAGGAGATTTTGCCACAGAAGTAACTTATCGAAATGGTCCGGAAGGAGTTGATCCTGTTACTGATAAGAGTGATGGTGAATATGACACATTTACCCCTGATATGTGGAGGCGGTTAGATTATGGTTTAAATGCTCATGTGGGAGTGATATATGATATATATACTTTCATTATATCATATGAGTATGGGCTTTATAATATTTCACGCAGCAATCCGGAGTTAAAGAATCGCAACTTTTCAGCCTCTATCGGTTTCCGTTTCTGATTTTATATGAATTTTCAAACTTTATATATCGTCTGATTGTTTTCTAACTAAATAGATTACTAATAGGCATTAAAAGGTTTTACAATGGAAAATTTAATAAAGAAACTACAGGACGAAGCCGGACTGACAACAGAACAAGCTGTAAAAGCTGTATCTATAGTTAAAGACTATATGGATAAGGAAGGTCTTGATATCGATTGGGATAAATTCTTTAAAGGAAAAACGGAAGATTTCCTCTCTAAAGCAAGAAATTTATTTTCAGATGTATCGAAACAAACCCAAAGCTATACAGATAAATTTGTAGATAAAGTTGATGATATTGCAGATAAGGCTCGTAAGAAAGCCTCTGATTTTTTCGATGAAAAATAAATAGCACTATAGATTAAAAAAGGTATCTGTAAGAATCCTTACAGATATTTTTTGTTTTATGACATAATATTGTGGCAAAAAAGAATTTTTATGTAGTTTGGAATGGTATTAAGCCTGGAGTATATTCATCTTGGCCTGAATGTAAGGCACAAGTAGATGGTTATGATGGGGCTATTTATAAATCGTTTCCAAATAAGGAGGCTGCTGAAAAAGCTTATAATGATAGTCCCTGGCTTTATGTTGGAAAGCAGGCTGAAAAGAAGAAAGTATCTATAAATAATATACCCGAAATAATAAAAGACAGTCTTTCTGTAGATGCTGCATGTAGTGGTAATCCCGGTTTACTCGAATATAGAGGGGTCTATATTAAGACTGGAGAAGAAGTATTCAAGCAAGGCCCTTTCGAACAAGGTACAAATAATATTGGTGAGTTCTTGGCTTTAGTACATGGATTAGCATTACTGAAGCAGAAGAACCTTTCCATACCTATTTATTCAGATAGTGTGAATGCTATAAAATGGGTAAGAGAGAAGAAATGCAAGACTAAATTGGAAAGAGTTCCTGAAAATGAATCTTTGTTTTATATGATAGAGCGTGCCGAAAAATGGTTGAGAGAAAACACTTATAGTACTCCCATTATCAAATGGAAAACAAGCGAATGGGGAGAAATTCCTGCTGACTTTGGACGGAAATGATGCGCTTCATTTTTATTGGTTGCGAATAGGTGTAATTTTATTCGTTTTATCAGATATTCTCGTTGTTTATAGTGTTGCATATTAATTGTTTATTAGTATATATTGATTTCTGTATCTGATCTGTATATTTTGTTGCGAATATATGATTTTTGTTTAATAATATTATGTGTTCGTTGTTTTATTGCTCAGAATATGAAAGAACTTGCCCACTTATTTGCATCAATGATATCTCACATAGTTTAGTATTATATTCTGCCTGCACTAATCGTTCTTCAGCTTCGAGTAAACTATTTTGAGCCTCACGTAATTCTATTCCCGATAGGTCTCCCAGCTTGTAACGTTCTATTGCAATCTCATGATTTTCCCGGGCAGTCTCTACATTTTCTTTCTCCAGATTCGTTAGTTCTATATTATTTTTGTAAGCCATCCATATGTTAGATAGATCGGCTTTCAACGATAGTATAGTTTGCTGATATTCCAGTTCTTTATTTTCAATCTCTATCCGGGCATTTTTTTGTTTTCTTTTATTATTAAAGCCGTTAAATAGATTAAATCCTACTGTTAGTCCATAACTCAATCCAAGATTATTCTGATTATCTATTGTTCCTGTATTATATATATTCTTTGTATAACCATACCCTGCATTTAGTCTGAGATATGGGTAATTCTCGCTTTGAGCGGCCTTCAGGTCAAGCAGGCTTAGGTTTTTATTTTTTCCCGCTAATAATAGAAATGAATTTGACGACAGTGTGTTTTGCCAGATATTCTCTTTATTCAGATATTCATTGAATTTTATAACGGAATCGGACGTAATAATTATCTGGTCGATATTATCAGCAGCCATCAATTGATTCAATAATGTGCGTGATGTGTGCAATACTTCATATTGCTTAATCAACCTTGAACTATCGCTATTGAAGTCTACTTTCGCCTGTTGCATATCCAAACGTGATCCTGCTCCGATTTCGTAACGCGCCTCAACTATGCGTAAACGTTCTTTTGATAGCTTTACAGCTGATTTGAGATTCTTTAAACGTATAGTTTGCTGTATATAGTTATAATATTCTGAAGTCAGATTGGAAATAAAATTTTCGATTGTCAATCGAGTATTGAGTTCGCCCATTTTCTGCAATTCTTTCAGTCGTTTGTAGTTTGTCTGAATGTTGAATCCATCAAAAACAGTCCAATTGAGATTTACCCCTGCATTTAGTGTTTGGTTGAGCACACCGTTATCCTTGTTTTTATCTCCATTGGATAAATTCTGGGTAGTATTATTCAGAGTTCCCGAATATCCTCCATTTAGATCAATCGTCGGTAAATACCCGGCATTTCCAATAGTGAGATTATTATCTGAAATCTCTTGGTTATTACGTATTATACGGATATCATAGTTTTGCCTTAATCCGGTCTCGATACATCTTTTCAAGTTATACACAACTTGTGCATCAGATATGCATGGGAAAGCTATGAGCAGTACTACGATTGAAAAATATTTTTTCATAATTTTAATTATACTTTCTCTAAAAAGTGACAAAAGTAACAGCTTTTAATGGTTATTTTATGTTACCTTTTGTAACCTTTATTCTAAATCTGTTTATTATAGATAAATTACTTAACTATTTTCTTCTCTCTATTTGTAGATATATATAAATACATGGCAGGTACTATAAAGATCGTTAACAATGTAGATACCATCATACCCCCGATTACAGCAACCCCCATAGCCATACGTCCGTTGGCACCTTCTGCACTGGCAAATACCAATGGTAATAGTCCCAAAACTGTAGAGAAACTGGTCATTAGGATAGGACGTAAACGCTGAACAGCTGCTCCCTGGATAGCTTCCAGTTTACTCATTCCCGCATCTTGTCTCTGATTTGCAAATTCAACAATCAGAATACCGTTTTTTGCAACCAGTCCTATTAGCATGATTATACCAATCTGACTGAATATATTCATTGTTATATCTTTGACGTACATAAATAATAGAGCTCCGGCGATAGCTAAAGGTACTGTAAGCATGATAACAAACGGATCTTTAAAACTCTCGAACTGTGCTGCCAGAATAAGGAAGATAAGTAATATAGCCAATATAAATGCAAACATAAGGCTGGAGGAGCTTTCCCTGAAATCTTTAGAATCTCCGGCAAGTGCTGTACGGAAAGTATCGTCAAGAGTTTCTTTTGCAATACGATCCATTTCGTCCAATCCTGCACCGATAGTAACACCTGGTGACAATCCTGCGGAAATTGTTGCAGAGTTAAACCTATTGTAGCGATATAATTGCGGAGGTGCAACACTTTCTTCCAATCTGACCAGATTATCCATCTGAATCATACCTCCTGTCAGATTTTTCAGATATATAGACTTTAGATCCAGAGGGGTATTTCGTTGCTGACGATTAATCTCACCCAATATCTGGTATTGCTTTCCATTCATATAGAAGTATCCCATACGTTGCCCGCTAAGTGCATATTGCAGCGTTTGCCCTATGTCACGTGTACTGACACCTAGCAGTGCAGCTTTATCCCTGTCTATTATGATTCGTGTTTCAGGCTTTGTAAACTTAAGGTTCACATCTGCCATCTGAAACATCGGGCTTTCCTGTACTTTCTTCATAAATTCGGGGATGAATTCTTCCAGTTTTGCAATATTATTAGCTTGTAATACATATTGTATAGGCATACTGGAACGCCTTCCCCCAAATGTGGATTGTTGTTGTACGAATGTTCTGGCTGCAGTTTCTTTTCTCACAGCTTTGGTTAATTCGCCCGCAATCTCCATCTGGCTTCGTTTACGATCTTTTATATCCGGTAGATTTAAACTAACCATACCTCCACCAGTCCATACTCGCATTGTATTTATAAGTCTTTCGGGAGATACAGAGTCTGCAATTACGGCAATTTTTTCAGTGTAATTTCTGTTATATTCATATGTAGAGCCCTCAGGACCACTCGTTCTGATAGTTATTTGTGAACGGTCTTCCAAAGGAGCCATCTCAGAGGGAATTATACTTACTAAATAGCCAATACCTGCTAAGGTTAGTGCTATTATGGGCCATATAATCACTTTATATTTGAGGAAATGTTGTAACCCGTTATGATAGCCATTTGTTAACCATTGGAAAAATGGTTCAGTTTTGCGATAAAACCAATTCGGCTGATCGACCTTTTTTAGCAATTTTGTTGATAACATTGGTGTAAAAGTCAGAGCTACAAAAGCTGATATTAATACAGCTCCGGCCACCACAATACTGAATTCCCGGAACAACCGTCCAGTCATTCCTTCCAGAAAGACGATAGGAAAGAACACGGCCACTAAGGTGATTGTTGTAGAAATTACAGCAAAAAAGATTTCCTTAGAGCCCTCTATTCCCGCTTCTTTCGGGGTCATACCGCTTTCTATTTTCAGGTAGATATTTTCCGTGACAACAATAGCATCATCTACCACCAAGCCTACAGCAAGTACTACGGCAAGCATAGACAATACATTGATAGAAAACCCGGCGACATACATAACAAAGAATGCACCAACCAGAGACACCGGGATCACGACGCATGGGACAAGTGTTACACGCCAATCACGGAGAAACAGGAAAATAATTATAACAACAAGTATGAATGCTATATAGACTGTTTCTTCAACTTCGGCTATAGATGCTCTAATAAATTTTGTATTATCAAACGCAACACCGATTTCAACATCTTCCGGTAAGTCTTTTTTTAATTGCTCCAGACGAATCATTGCTTCATCTGATATCTCTATCTGGTTTGCTCCGGGCTGTGGGATAATAACTGTGCTGACTGCTGGTACTCCGTTACGCCGCATTATGCTTCTATGATTTTCTGTACCTAGTTCAGCCGTACCTACGTCCATAAATCTTACAACATTGTAATTATCTTCTTTGATAATCATGTTGTTAAATTCTTCAGGAGTTTGCATCAATCCCAAGGTACGGATAGAGAGTTCCAGATTATCACCTTCGATACTACCCGAAGGAAGTTCCACATTTTCCCTGTCTACAGCATTTTTTACATCCATAGGAGTTATACCATACGATGCCATTTTTACAGGGTCAAGCCATAAGCGCATCGAGTATCGGTTTTGTCCCCATATTTCAACAGCACTTACATTTGGAATGGTTTGTAGTCTCTCTTTTACAGTTAACTCAGCAATTTCACTGAGTTCCAGTAAAGAACGTTTTTCGCTCTGAATACTGATCTGTATAATTGGATTTGCATCGGCATCGGCCTTTGATACAGTAGGAGGGTCACAGTCGCGGGGTAGATAACGCTGAGCACGTGATACCTTATCCCTGACGTCATTTGCAGCAGTTTCCAGATCCACCGATAATTCAAATTCTACAGTAATTCTACAAGAACCCTGACTACTGCTACTGGTTAAAGATCTGATACCGGGGATGCCGTTTATGTTTTGTTCCAGAGGCTCTGTTATCTGATTTTCAATGATCTCGGCATTTGCCCCAGGGTAAGTTACATTTACCGAAATAATAGGATTATCAATGTTGGGATACTCCCGTACGCCCAGATAGGTGTAACCAATCATTCCCAATAAGAATATAATCAGTACAAAAACTGTAGCTAATACCGGACGCTTAATACTTAATTCAGATATTGTCATTTGTTAGTTCTGATTTCTCTATTTAGTTTACTGGTTCATTTACTACAAAGTTATCTATAGTAACAGGTAGTCCGTCACGCAATTGCATAACTCCTGTAACAAGTAGTGTATCTCCTATATTTAGTCCGTTCAATATTTGTACTGAAGATGCTGTACGCATACCTTTTTTTAGAACTACCTGATGTGCTTTGCCTTCTTTGTAAACATAGGCTATATCTCGTCCCATTTCTGCAATAGTTGACAGACTTGGTATGACTATTGTATTTTTTATTTCCTGTAATTTAATTTCAATGTTTGTAGAAAGACCCGGTTTAAGTTTGCCTCCCGGATTTGGATATAGTGCACGGGCTTTTAATGTGAGGGTTTGTCTGTCCAGATTAGACTCAACCGCGTATACGCTAGCTTGATATTTGTTCAAATCGTTATCAAATGTAAAGGTCAGGGGAGTACCTGGCTTAACATTATTTACCTGCGACTCGTTTACGGAAAATTCTATTTTTAACGGAGTGATTCGCGTTAACCGGGATATTATTATCGAAGGCGATGCGTATGTGCCTTCACTAACCTGCCTTAATCCTATAACACCATCAAAGGGTGCCCGTAGTTCTGTTTGCAATATTCTCGATTTAACCAGTTCTATATCGGCTTTCAGTTTTTCAAGTTCGGTATTTACAGATTCGTATGCTTCCTGACTGACAGCATCCTTTGCTAATAAAGATTTTTGCCGGAAAACCCGGTCTTCAGCAAGGGGAATCTGTGCTTCTAATTTGAGTAATTCAGCTTGTAATGGTTTATCGTTTACTTTTGCCAACAATTGGCCTTTTCTTACATTAGAACCTTCTTTAAAATGTATTTCTGTTATTTTACCGGAAGTTTCGAAAGAGAGGTCCACTTCTTCATCTGGTATAAGAAGCCCTTTTACTCTGATTACATCATTCAGATTTTCGTGTTTCAGTACCTGTGCATTTACGTTTAATATTGTCCTGCCTCCACTTCCTTTACTATCCGTTACCGGAGCAGGGTCGTCACTAGCTGTAATGATAGCTTTAATTTTTGGATAAAAGGCCATTCCGGCAATAAGCAGCACAATGATGATAATCAGAGCTATTTTTGTCTTTTTGTTCATGGTGAAATTAATCTATATTGAGGTGGAAATATATGACACCCAAATGTCAGATATAAAATAAATATAAAGGTTTAATCTGCTATTGAATTTTTAATGTTTATTCACAGTTAAGATGGTGTTTGATGAAATATTATAAAGACAAAAGCTCAATGTATAAGTGACATTGAGCTTTCTATACTGTGTAAGGACTCATTATAATTTACTGGAGATTCCTGTTAGGAAATCATCACCTGTAATTACATTGCCATCTTCAGAGAATATACCTATTATATATTGGTTTTTCCATATTACAGGAATATCCCCATTATACCTGTCTGTTATTAATAGTTTTCCTTCCTTATAATCCAGTGGTTGCTTGGTAAAAGTGAAGTATTTATCTAAAATTTCTTTTGCACCTTCTTTTGTTTTTCCATCTACTATAAAAACCTGAAAAGATTTACCGTCCTTTTTATATTTAGCAGTATATACACATTTAAGGAATTCATGGCCTATGTAACTGGATGTTATATATGTTTCACTATGTACTATCTTATCCTCTGTAGGGAATTTCTTCAAAATATCAGGATAGCCTGCTTTCGGATCAATCTTTTCGGAAAGGCCTTTAGCTATAGACTGCAATATATCACTAATATTTTCAGATGAACTACACCACATCTTTACATATATATTTCCGGCAAAAAAGAACACACTGCTGTCATCACCTTGCGCCTCTCCTGCAAAAGGGAAGAATGTAAGATCGGGAGAGCGTTCGGATGCATACATACCAAATGCATCTTCGGGTGTTGCATGACGATATGCTTGTATTGTAATATAGTTGTCAGCATTTGCATACTCCATTGAAGTCATCTCCCTGAAATTATTTTCGATAAATAGAGGCGCAGCACCATTTATCCTGTCAAAGAGATTGTCAGGGGAAAATATTTCAACCTTTTCCGAAATAGTCCAATCAGGAATAGCCGGTAAGTATGATTTTAATTCCTGAGGCGTTTGCGCAAGTGCACATTGTACAGAAAAACAAAGAAGAATAAATCCTTTTATTATAAATTTCATATGATTCTATATTATGTTAAGAACTCATTTGGTATTTGCATAACAGGAGTTATGGCGGCAATTTTTTCGGCAATGTTAAACCCTGAAGGGCAGATAACTCTGCAACTATCACAGGAAGAGCAAGCATTCTGTGATAAGTTTAACTCTAAAAGTGTTTCCTTAGATAGTTGAGAATATTTATATCCATAAGTATACATATAAGCGCGCATTATATCAGGAATAGGTAAGTTTTCAGTACACTGCGATTTACATTGCTCACATTGCTGACAGAACATCAACTCTTTCTCAGTCAACATCGCTATATATTCTTTGTCTTCCTTTGTCATATCGGGATGCTCAGCAGCAGCCAGACACTCATCCAATTCATCGTAATTTGTAAATCCTGGGATTGCCGTGGTGATATATTCATTCTCCCAAGCCCATTTGAGGCAAGCTTGTGCATTGATCTTCTTTTTTCCTTCGGCATCTTCTGTGCCTCCTGTCATTGTTTTCATTGCTACAATTCCAATTCCGGCTTTAGCTGCTCTTTCAACAGCTTCCTGCGTTTCTTTCAGATTTTGTAACTTGAAGTTATAACTTAGAAGTATTACATCGTATATCCCGGCTTCTATAGCTGCATCGATCTGTTCGGGTTTATGGGCATGGGTCGAAAATCCTATGAAGCGGGCTTTACCACTCTCCTTGATTTTTTTCAATTCAGCAATCATTCTTTCATCTTTTACTTCATCAGTAGTTTGATATGCATGCGCATAAAAGATATCTACATACTCCATTTTAAGACGCTTCAGACTTAAATCTAATTTCTCATTCAATTCTTGTTCAAAATTGTCTTTGAATGGGTGATCAATCTTTACTTTTGTTGCAATAAAAAAGGAATCACGAGGTTTTCCTTCAAAGAATGTACCAACCATCTCTTCATTTCTTCCATTCTGATAGCCATGTGCCGTATCAAAATGAAATATACCGGAATTATATGCAGCCCTTAATAGGTTCGGATTATCAGCACGCATCACTCCCATACTGAGGATCGGTAGTTGTATACCTGTTTTTCCTAGTGTGCGTAACGGATATTTACTTTTTGTAAAATTACTTTTGTCTAGTGTGGAAGCCGTAGTTCCGGGTATAAATAATGCTCCAGCACCAACTGTAGCTGAAAGCCGTAGAAAATCCCTTCTGTTAACACCTTTCTTTTTCATGGTTATGTATATTATATAATGTATATAAAGTTATTCAGGTATAAATTATAAAAGAAATTATTGAAGGCTTAGGTATTCTGTGTCATTTGATTTTTGCAAATATAATAATATATTTTAAATCAATGTATTATGTTAAAGAAAATATGATAGCTATTTTTTATTGTACTAAAAATAGTTATTTCTATAATGTATAATCGATATATGTAGCCGATATTCAAATGAGATTCCTATATTTGTAAATAATTTTATTAAATAGCCTAAATATAAAAAGTTCCTATGTTTAAAATCGGAAGCGATGGATAGATAGCAAAAATATAAGCTATAAGTTTTAGTTAATTTTGGTAATGGAGATTACTTACTTATTAACTTGAAACAATATAG